>JAZONE010000092.1:0-60342 GCA_045654325.1 Akkermansia sp. | reverse complement strand
GATGGAGCCCCAGAGGCCCAGCCAGTTCTCGATGCCGAGAGCGTACAGGATGCCGGCGGAAGCCAGAGCGATAAGCACGCCGGAAACGTTGATGCCGAAGTTCAGAGCAGCCATGAGCTGGGTCTGGTTAGCCTCGGGCTTCGTGCGCACCAGGAAAATACCGATGACGGAAAGCAGAGCGCCGATAGCGCCGATGATCATGGGAGCCATGACCAGCTGAAGGCCGGTCTCGTAGGCCCAGCCGGCGGTGGCAGCAGCGGCTGCACCCAGAGCGGCAGAAGCAAGAATGGAACCAGCGTAGGACTCGTAAAGGTCGGCGCCCATGCCGGCCACGTCACCCACGTTGTCGCCCACGTTGTCGGCGATGGTGGCGGGGTTGCGGGGATCGTCTTCGTTGAAGTGGTATTCAGTCTTACCCACCAGGTCGGCGCCTACGTCAGCAGCCTTGGTGTAGATGCCGCCGCCCACACGGGCGAACAGAGCCTGCAGAGAGGCACCCATACCGAAGGTCAGCATGATGGTGGTAATCTGGGTCAGGCGGCTGATGCCTTCGGCCTCCACCAGACCGGTGTTGTCCAGAATCAGGTACCAGGCCGAGATATCGAGCAGGCCGAAGCCCACCACCGTGAGACCCAGCACAGCGCCGGAACGGAAAGCAAGCTGAAGGCCCTTGTTCAGGCCGTCCTTCTCATCGCGGCAGGCCTGAGCCACGCGACCGGAGGCGTAGGTAGCCGTTTTCATGCCGATGAAACCAGCCAGACCGGAGAAGATACCACCGGTAAGGAAGGCTACGGGCACGATGTTGTTCTGAAGGCCATAGAAGGCCATGATGCCGAATACTACGGCGATGATGACGAAGAAGATGGAAACAATCTTGTACTGCTGTTTCAGGTAAGCCATGGCGCCTTCGCGCACATAGCCCGCAATCTCCTTCATGCGGTCGTTGCCCTCGTCGGCCTTCTTCATGTCGAAGAAGAACTTAGCGGCAAATGCCAGCGCGACGACGGATGCAAACGGCACTATCCAGAATAATATCTCGGGGTTCATGTTCGTTTGTTTTTTGTTTGTTTTTAGACAGCTTTTCTGCAGGCACAAAAAAGCGCCACAGTCTACACTAAAAGTGCCCCCTTGGCAACCCGAATTTCATATCCTGACAGAAAAAAGGCTGTTTTTGCCATGTTAAGTTGTGAAATATACTGAATATGCATTGACTCTGAACAGAACGGCGTGATATAACTGACTACCAGCTGTTGCTGAGGATTCAACAGGATGCAAAGAAGAAGACTAAAGCGGAGGGGAAGATGCCGCTCTCGGAATGAACTGAGTACCGGGAGTGTGCCCGGCTCGCTTCTTGAATGCGCCACGCTCCGCAGTTCGCGGAAGCTTTTGTCCTGTCTGGCTCAGGGCGGGGATATACATGTTGCGGATGATGTAGGGCTGTCGCCCCTTATCCGGGCGGTCATGGCCCGGGCGTCGGATAATGTTCTGGCTCTTGCTGAATATGGAGCAGAGGTGAATCAGGCTGCCATGGTGACGCTTCAAGTGCTGAAACACAGAGCAACCTACCGCATCAATGAGCATCTGGGCCTGCAGGGTGCAACTGATATACCGTGTGACACTCCTTTTTTTCTTACTCCTCTTCATCTGGCAGCGTTGAGTGCAGATGCTGAAAGTATACGGGCGCTCGTCTGTAATGGGGCAGATCCCCGTGCTCGGGTCGAAGGTCCACTGCCGCAATTGAGCGGCACACCTCTCGATTTCTGCGCCCGATTTATACCAGAGGAGTCAGAGTCTGAATGTGAGCAGAAACTCCGCTGTCTGGCTGCCTTCTGGACCGGAAAAGGCGCAGACCTGGATAAGAAAGTATTTCGCTTGTTCCTGCACAAGGTCCACGGTGCTTCCCTTTCAACAGTTGATACGCGGGTGGCGCAGATTCAGCGGTGCGAGAATCTGCTACGCTCGCTTTTCGTGTCTCAACGAGTTTTTCTTTTCCGCAATATGGATGTGGAGATGCTGCAGAAAATGCAGCTTGCGTTGCGGCAGATGGAGCAGTTTCAGCTGCTGAATCTCCGGCAACATAACGGTATGGAAAATGCGCTTGACGATTTTATTTCTTATGCAAAAAGTTCTATGCGTAAGAAATACAGCGCTCTATAGTTGGTTGCGATTTTGTTCTTTTTTCCAGTATTTGTAGAGAAAAGGGCACCGATATGATGCTCTCTTTATGGAGCAGGCTCTTTTCTGAAACGAACACAACAAATACAAGAGATATGACACTCGATATTGATATAGATGCTTTTGATGACCCGGAATGTGACTATGCCGTTATCACCCTTGGGGTTGACTGGATGGTGCGGGCTTATGTGAAGGAAAGCCGATACCAGGACAATCTGCAGGGAAGCTGGATTCGCGTGGGGGATATCCCGGCGATTCTGACTCAGGTTTACAGCCTGCGTTTGTGCCCGGGAGTGGGGGGAGCAGATGCTGTAGACATTCTCAGCTGTGAAGAGGTGGCTGGCACGGAGGGGGCGTATCTGCTGGCACCTCTGCCCGCAGAGGGCGAGGCTCCTTTTGCGGCGGCTGCTGCAGAAGGAGAGTGGCTGAAGCCGGGGTGGAATCCGGCCTGTCGTTCCCTCTGGCTGGGGGATGATGTGCTTCTCCGTGTAGTTGGGAATGAGGCTTTTCATAGCGTGAAGGAAATCGTAGCACCACGAGGCATGGCATATAGGAAGGAATCCCGCATCTGTTCCTACTTGAGTGCCGGACATCGCCGCTGGGTGAGACCCGCCGGGCAGGAACAGCCGGTTGTTCAGGTGGAGGCGCCCAGAATGATGCGACTGGTTCTTTCCGGGTATCGGTGGGCGGAATCTGAGCCGCCTTGTGTCATAAGGCTGGCCCACACATTCAGTGTGTTCAATGTGCGGAAGACGAACCAATGTAGTTTCTCCCTGGATGTGTACGGTCGCCGTATTTCCGGAGAGGATGCATTTCAGTTTCCCCGGGCTGAGAGCTATGCCGACATTGCTGCATCGTATTGCGAGACCATGTAATCACTATCCCCTATATATAGAGAGACTTTATTTCTGATGACACCTGAACAAATGGAATTCGGCAAAAAGGAAAAATCTGATTCGTCTATCAGTATGACTAAGCAAATGGCAAGGACCGCCTGGGCCGGCCTCATGGTGGGGGATGCCCTAGGGGCTCCTGTAGAGTTCTGCCATGAATATGAAATCCGCCGTGCGTACCCGGAGGGCGTGGACCGCATGTTGCAGGGGTTCGGTATCTGCGTAGACCGTAAAGCCGGCGAGGTGACGGATGATACCCAGATGGCCTGGTGTCTGCACCAGGCCCTGCTGGATGCCGATGGGTGGGATAAGTATGCGGCGCATAATCGCTATATGGACTGGTTCGAAACTGATCCGCCGGACGTGGGGGAAGCAGTTTCGGCTGCGCTGGAAGGCGAACCTCTGGCCGATAGCCAGGGAAATGGGGCGTTGATGCGCGTGTTGCCCATAGCTCTGTGGGCGGCGGAGCATCCGTATTTCGACTGGCAGCGAGCTGCGCGGGAAGATGCCTCCATTACGCATCCGCACCCGGTGTGCGGTGATGCCAATGTGGTATATGTGCACGCCTTGCTGCAGGCCATGCAGCCCGGGGCTTCTGCCCGTGGTGTTTATGAATCAGCCTTGCGCTTTGCTGTGGAGCAGGGGGTAGCCCCATCGGTTCTGGATGCCGTGCAGCGTGCCGCGTCGGAGCGACCTGATTACGATGGCGAGTTCATCGGCTGGGTGCTCGTGGCTCTGCAGAGTGCCTTCTACCAGCTGCTGCATGCTGCAGATTTCCGCTCGGCGCTGGTGGATATTGTATCAGCCGGTGGCGATACGGATACCAATGCTGCTATAGCAGGCGCCTTGCTGGCCATCTTGTACGGAGGAGATAGTATTCCCCGTCCCTGGCTTGTGAGTGTGCGCGCGGTGAATGAAGCTCGTTACACCCGGTTGTTGCCCCGTAGAAAGGAAAAATGATGATGCCGCTTCAATCTGTTATCGCCAGAGATGATGCAACGACCTTGAGTCTGCTTATACCCGAAACTTACTCGCCGGATTCCTGCCTGGAAAACGGGCAGACTCTTCTTCAGTATGCGTCGGAAAAAGGTGCAGGAAACTGCGTCCGTCTGTTGTTGTTCAAGGGGGCCGATGCAAATTACTCTCGCCGTGGGCTTCGGCCTTTGGGCCTTGCGGCTCTGCATGGGCATGCAGATATTATGGAATACCTGCTGGCTGGTGGGGTGAACCTGGAACCTATCAGCACGGGGAATGCCATGATTATTGCGGCGCGGGCAGGGCACACGGATTGTGTGCGGGTTTTATTGGAGATGGGCAATGAGTTTGAGATGATTCTGGAGTCGCTTCATAAAGCGCTTTCCCAGGGGCATAACGACTGCGTTTCTCTCCTGTCTGCAGAGATGTGGAAGTGCACTCAGGATATTGAGGATTTTTATGAGTTTGTCGAGCAGGAGGTGCAGGATGAGGAATTGTTGGAGTTCGCGTATTCAGAGCAGGTTCGTTCGCTGATTCAGTCTGCTCCTCCTCCGGGGACTGTCAGGCAGGCGATTGCCCGGAATGATAAAACCGCTTTGGTGCGCATGCTTGTATCCGGTGCAAATCCTTCCGTCAGGTATATATGGAGCGATAGCACCTTGGGGGAGGCCGTGGAGCAAGCTGCGGGCAATGGAACTGATCCGGAATTAGCCTCTCTCCTGGTTGCTGCCGGGGCAGATGTCAATGCTATGACCTTTTATGAAGCAGAGGAGGCAGAGTTTCTGTTCCCCGGAATCTTTGATATCAAGGGTGAACCACTCAGCGTCCTTGCTGCGGTGCGGCGGAATGATGTGTCTGCTCTGTGCCGTATGCTTGAGAATGGAGCTAATCCCGACAAACCACTGTCTGAGGATTTTTCGACGCCTCTCATCGTGGCCCTGCAATTGGAACACACCCGCTGTGCAGAATTGCTGGTGCAGGCCGGGGCCTGCCTGTATGCCCTCGACCAGCAGGGGGTGTCTCCGTTGCATTTCTTGATGAAAAAAGCTGCAAGCCATGAAAAGACAACGCCCTATAGTTTGTAGCGGAGGAGGAATTGTGTAAGTATTACAATGATGATACAACAAGCAACGCATTTATCACACCATGATTACAACCACACTCCACACCACGAAGAAGGAAAAATCCACCAGGAAGAACCAGAGTTTCGAGAGCCTGCTGGGTGCCCATGGCATCAAATCCGCTCGTGCGCCTCGATTCATCATCTCGATGAATCCTGCCAGCTGCGAGAAGTGGCTCCGCCAGGTAGCCGCCTGTAATCAGGTGGTGAACGGCTGGATTCTGCGCAACACCGCTGAGCGTTTCGTCTACCTGAACCCGCTCAGCGAGGTGTGGGAAAAGCTGCAGCAGTTTACGCAGAAGCAGAACTTCCGCGTGCCGGAGGGGTATACCTACCTGCTGCACCAGGCTTCGCTCCAGCAGTCCGTCGCCATGGCTCCGGCGCAGATGCTGGGGCTTCAGCTCAAGGACGAGCAGGTCACCTCGGTGGTCTCACTCAATGTGCTGCCGCTGAATGAGCGCCCCTTCCGCAATATCCGCGTTTATCCGGAAGATATTGTGACCTCGGCTCTGCAGGCCATGTCACTGCTTGCCGGAGGTTTCACCTGCCCGGTGAAGATGGTTCACTGCCTGCCGGATGGGCTCACCCCCGGCCAGCAGCGTATCATCCGTAGCCTGTTCTACCAGCTGAGCGAGATTTTTACCTCGTCCGGCTTCGATGTGAGCATGGAGGCCGCTCCTGTCAGCCAGTTCGCCGAAGAACTGGCTCATTGATGAAGGAATCCTGCAAGAAAAAGTTAAAATAAAATTGCAGACTATCTCCAATTGTAGTAGATTGACAATAGTATAACAACAATCATTATGAGTATGTTTGAAATCGAACAGATATATAATTTTGCATATAGCCGCACAATGGTATTTAACGGTGAAAAATACTATGTGCTGAAATATAACGGTTCTGAAACTATGTTGGGATACGAGAATGACGGATGGCTATTTCGTGTAAAGGCATTTCCATTTCAGGAAACATGGGGGCAAGCAGAACTGGAAGGTCGGGTTATGCCCTGCATGGTTGCCGGTTTCAATACAATGGTTGGTGGCGGTAATACTCAGTTCCCTATCCTGGTTCAGGATATAAATCACATCCTTAGGAGCTATTACACAGAAGGGTACATGTACGATGATTTTACCGTCATCAGAAAAAATAGTGAAGACACGAGGAAATACTATGTGCGGGATAGGTTTGGATTTGAACATTTCCTTTTTACATACGGAGTCGATTTTCTTGATGGTCAGCAGATCAGTCTGCGGGTGAAAGAGATAAAAAACAGGAATCTGATATTCGAGCCTCCTCATCTGGAAATGCTGCCCAGGCATTTTGACATCGGTAAGGTTTATCCCTTTGAGGTGCTTTCAATGAAGATACTTGCCGGCAATCGTACGTTTATCTACGTTGTGGATGAGCTGCTGGGGGCGATTCATCGATACCCGGTCACAGCTGCTGGTACTACCAAGGTTGGTGATAGCATTGATATGGAAGTAAAGGGGTTCTCTCCTCAGGGGTGGTTGATTCTGCAGCCCATTCAAGAGCCTGGAATCAATGAACCAGAGGCTCTTTTGGCTGAGCTTGGCGATATCGAGCCTGCTTTGCATGACGAAGTGACCAACTCCCCGCTTTACCGGGAGAATATGCGGCTCGCCTATAAGGAATATCTTATTCAGCAGGGGTATCAACAGTATACGCCAACAGGGAACCCCAGTACCGTGTATAGCTATAGTAATGCTGTTGAAAAAGTCAGAAAGATGGAGAAACTCAGCTGGCTTGAATTGGGCTCTCGCATAATGAACATCGTTGCAGAGTATGGCCCGGGCGGCCGTAAGGAAGCCGAGGGTAAGAAGGGAAATAACACAGTCATTTGCGCATTAAAGCAGTTTGCCAATTTCTTGAATCGACCTGCTTCCGTTGCCGCTGTCGCTACCCCATCGAATGAGATTGTTGTGACGAACCCGCGTCATGTGGTGCACGATATTCGCTCGTTGTATGAAAAGTATCTCATTCTGGAAGGAAAGAGAGTAACGACTCCGTCCGGAAAACCGAGCACTGTGTATAATTATAGCAATGCTGTTGAAAATGTCAGACAAAGCGAGGTGCTCGAGTGGAATGAGCTTATTGAGCAAATAGAGAATCTGGTAGCTCTGTATGGCCCGGGCGGCCGCAAGGAAGCCGAGGGTAAGAAGGGGAATAACACGGTTATTTGTGCATTAAAAGCATTTGCCAAATTCATAGAGCAGCTCTGAGTAGAATCAAACCCATTTGGATTGCAATGTAATACCGGCCGAATCACGAAAGTCATAGAGGATTCCGGAATCACCAGGAGAAAACTAAAAATAATGATGAAAATTACCGTGGCATGAGGCCACGGTTGATCGGGAGTGCTCCCGACGATTAAACAGATAATACAAAAGAAAAACAGATATGGACAATTTACTAGTTGATGTGGAAAAATTGTTGGAAGCTGCTCTAAAAGGTGATACAGATGCACTCCGTGAGGCTCTTGCGGCCGGAGCGGATGTGAACGCCGTAGATGAGTTCGGCTGGACAAGTCTGATGCGCGCAGCAATGCAAGGTCAAGCGGACTGCGTGAAGCTGTTGCTGACCGCCGGCGCGGATGCACACGCTGCTGATAAAAACGGTAAAACCAGCCTGATGTATGCGGCAGATAACGGACATGAGGCCTGCGTGAAGCTGTTGCTGGCCGCCGGTTCGGATGTGCACGCTGTAGGTAAGGATGGCTGGACAAGTCTGATGTATGCGGCGTGGTCCGGACATGTGGACTGCGTGAAGTTGTTGCTGGCCGCCGGCGCGGATGTACAAGCCATTGATAAGGATGGAAGGAACGCTCTGATGCTCGCAGACTCTGAAGGTCACCAGGATTGCGTGGAGCTGTTACGAACCGACCAGAGTCACGGGGTATGATGTCAGCATGGTTGCGGCCCCGGTGAGCCGCTTCCTTGATGAACTGGAGGCTTAAGTTCCCGCTCCGCCCCACCGCCGATGCCCGGCGGTGGGGGGGCGGTGCCCGAAGATTGAACGTAGTTGTGAGTGAGCTGCAATTAATTTTGACACTCTCCATTTATGTGGAATTTCCCATTTGTTATATATGCATGTACTGAACTATGCTAAAATACACCTGAACTCCAAATCTGTATGAACGAAAAATCTCCTGATATGTATACTTTCGCCTCCCTTTTTGAACAATATGATGCGGCCGTGCATCAGGGTTGGCAGAATAATGAGTTGTGGCTGCAGAATCTTACTGGTAAAAAGAGAGATTTCTGCGAGTGGCTGCAGAAGAATGGGGGCGTGCGGGGCGCGTTGAGCATCCGGACAATCGTGGCCTATGTTGAGATAGTGAGCGCCTGCTCGGGATATGTTCAGAGCGTCATGAAGCTGGACTTGGATTTTTACAAAATGGATGATGCTGCCATTTTGGCAAAGCTTGCTGTACAGATGTATGCTCATCCATATTTTAATTACTTTTCTGCTTTCCTTCAAATTCAGCCTCGGACGGTAGTAAACCGTTACCTGTATTTTTGTCGTTATCGCTGAGGTTAAATCAGATCCGGACAGCGTGACCTTTTTGCTGCAGACCTCGTAATTCCAAACTTGTTTTGATGCTTGACTTTTTTATATGATTTGTTAGCATGAGAAATGCTATGACTGACGATGAACTTATAACTAGTTTGAATCAGATAGGTAAATCTGCCTTTGTGCGCTATTTCCATGAACTTCGCCAAGGACACGATGCCCTTTTGTATGGAGAGTATAACCCAGCAGGCGTGGCTATCAGAATGTCATATTCCAGCCGCATTTTCAAAGCCGGGCGGGAGGCCGATGCGCTTCGAATTATTATAAACTCTGGTAGAGTTCCCCTGAAGGATCGTAATTTAGCAAGGAAATTACTGATGGAACGGGGATGATTTTCTTTGTGTAACGTTATATTATTCTGTTTATGAAAATTGAAATTGCTGAGTCTATGGTTTATTCCTGGCTTCGTAAGGTCAGGGGTTGTCGTCTGGTTCAGACAAATTGGAAACCCGCACCGGAATGGCCCCTCGTACACGTTGATGAGTTGGAGCGGTTGAAAGCGGCTTCTGAGACTTACTTTGCTGATGTTCTCAAGAATATGGAAGACGTCAGAAATGCAGATGCAGATGCTATCCCTTATGAATCTGGAGATACAGTCACTGATACTTCAGCTGCGTCTTCGAGTGTCTTCAAGCGAACGGCAAATCTACAGCAATTAATCGCTCAGACTGAGTGTGATGTGTTAGGCCTTAATTTCGAAGAAGGTAAGTTCAAGGCCATAGCAGTGGAAGTTGCGTTCCATGAAGGCGGACTTAACTATAGCGGAGGTCGTAAGGAAAGTGCAAAAAAAATAGCATCTAAATTTTTGCGCACCATCATTGCACTGCGCGCCTGTTTCGGAGTTGAAGAAGCAGAATTAATTTTTGCTTCACCCCATGTTAAAAAGGCCACATTGCAGCAGGTGAACCAAATGATGGATGAATTGAATGCTTTTCTTGCAAAGGAAAATCTCACAGGCTTTTCCGTTTCTGTTTTGTTTAATGACGATTTTAAGACAGAACTGATCATTCCTCTCTTCCAGTCTGTTGAGCGACATGGCGCCGCCGATGGTTCTGAGTTGTTTGTGAGAGCTATTCAATTGATTGCCTTGGGTGAGAAGTTGCCGCGGCTTGCCTGTACAGAGTTTGAAAAAGTCGGTGTGAAACAAGATGACTGCAAGGTTGTGCGCCGTACAATTGCTGCAAAATGCGGCGATGTTTCTGTATCCGCGAAGAAATCTCAGCGTATGGCTTTCAAGGAATGGATGATAGCACGAGGAATTGCCCCTAATACTGCCAATTCCTACACATCTGGTGTCAATACCAGTTCCGATTTTGCACGCACAAAATTGGGTATGGATGTTGATTTCTATTCCATGACGGATGTCGATGAAGTGGCGGAAAAGGTGAGGACTTTGTTGAATATGCCTTCTTATCGCCAATACAGCAAGGAAAGTAATGACTCCCGCAAATGTGGCATAGAACGCTATGCAGAATTTGTTGCGGAAATGTCTAAAGAACAATAAGCAGAATAAGAAACTTCCCAAGTGTCCCAAAGATTGAGAAAGCAGTTCGATAAATAGATGTTTGTGGGGGAACTTTTCGGTGCTCGGGACTTCAGCCCTGATTATGTGCACCGTGATTTCGGGATTGAAGGCCTGTGCTCCGAAAATAACCAATTCACTTTATCGGGCAGCTCACTCAAACTTTGGGACACGTTCGTATGGGAGAAACCTATGGTTCCGGTAGAATTTGCTTGACTTTACTCCAGCTTTCGGTTAGTCTGACAGCAAAGCAGCAAAGATTGCGCTTCCTATCTTACCATATCGTTATGAAAGCAGTATTACTTTTCCCCGGTCAGGGTGCCCAGAAGGTGGGCATGGGCAAGGATTTCTATGATGCGTATCCCGCAGCGCGCGAGATGATGGACGCCGCGGATGCCGCGCTGGGCTATTCTCTTACCAAGGTCATGTTTGAAGGCCCGGATGATGAGCTGACCCGCACCTGCAACTGCCAGCCGGCACTTTATCTGCACGGCCTTGCTATCTACAAGGTGCTCAGCTCCCTGGTGGATATTGAGCCCGTGGCTGCTGCCGGCCTGTCCCTGGGTGAGTTCACGGCACATGCCGCCGCCGGTACCTTCAGCATGGAGGACGGTCTGAAGCTGGTGCAGAAGCGCGGTGCGCTCATGGAGGAAGCCTGCCAGGCTGCTCCCAGCACCATGGCTGCCATGATTGGCGGCACTAACGAGGCCGTGGCGGCTCTGGCTGCTGAGTGCGATATTGACGTGGCCAACTACAACTGCCCTGGTCAGACCGTGGTTTCCGGCTCTGTGGAGGGTGTGGATAAGGCCGTGGCCGGTGCCAAGGCTGCCGGTATCAAGATTGCCAAGAAGCTGAATGTGGCCGGTGCCTACCACAGCCGCTTCATGAAGAGCGCCCAGACCGCTCTGCGCCCGGAGCTGGAGTCTACTCCCATGGTTGCTCCCGCAGTGCCGGTATACTGCAATTTCGAAGCCCGCCCGGTGACCGGGCCGGAGGACGTGCGCGCTATGCTCGGTGAGCAGGTGTGCGGTTCTGTGCGCTGGGCTGCCTGCATGCAGGATCTCATCGAGAAGGGCGAGCGCCTCTTCATCGAAATGGGACCGGGCAACACCCTGGCCGGCATGATGAGCCGCATCTGCAAGGAAGCCAAGGTGATTTCCATTCAGGATGTCGCCTCGCTTGAAGCCGCCGTGGCCGAGCTCAAGGCGATGTAACCTCCATCTGAACTCTTAAACACGGATACCCTGGTGTCGTATAATGACATCAGGGTATCTTTTTTGTTTGCATTGCCGTGTTGCCGGCTTGACTTGCTGTTTTGGTAGGTGTAATTTGCAGGCATGTACACCAGCTTTTTTGATGTGTTTTCCATCGGTATCGGTCCGTCGAGTTCACATACTATGGGCCCCATGCGTGCAGCCGCCCGATTTGCTCGCGAACTTGCAGAGCAGGGGGCGCTGGAGAAGGTGGAGAAGGTGAAGGTGTACCTGTATGGTTCGCTGGCGCTTACGGGGGTGGGGCACGGTACTCCCGGTGCGGTGGTGTATGGCCTGCTGGGGTTGGATGCGGAGAAGATGGAAATGTCTGCCACGAATGCCATTGCCACGCTGGCTACGGAGGGTAAGCTGCTGCTGAATGGCACGCATCCTATCACCTTCAGCGCCATGCACGATGTGGTGCTTGAGAAGGAAATCACCCTGCCGGAGCATGCGAACGGTATGCGCTGCTGTGCATATGACCGGGAAGGGCAGGAGCTGGCCAATGAGGTGTATTTTTCCATCGGTGGAGGCGCCATTCGCCGAATCGATGAAATGGAGGAGCTGCCTGAGCCTCCGCCGGTGGTGCCGTATCCCTTTGATTCCTGTGCGGAGTTGCTGCAGCATTGCAAGCGCGAGAATATGACCATAGCCGCCGTGGTGCGCTGTAACGAGATGGCTCTGCCTACCGGTATGGAGCTTCGCACGCGTATCCGCAAGATTTACGACACCATGGATAAGGCAATTGAGCGCGGTGTGAAGACCATGGGCGTGCTGCCCGGTGGGCTCAAGCTGCCCCGCCGTGCCCCGCGCATTTACCGCCGTCTGGCGGAAATGTTCCGCGAGAATACGCAGGATGCCCTCACCATCATCGACTGGATTAACCTGTGGGCCTTTGCCGTATCCGAAGAAAACGCAGCGGGTGGCCGCGTGGTGACCGCCCCGACCATGGGCAGTGCCGGTGTGCTGCCTGCGGTGTTGCGCTATTTCGAGCGCTTCGGTCGCAAGGATGCCACGGTGGGACGCGAACATGGTATAGAAATCTTCCTGCTCACGGCTTCGGCTATCTGCTCGCTCTATCGCGCCAAAGCTTCTATTTCCGGCGCCGAGGTGGGCTGCCAGGGTGAGGTGGGCGTGGCCTGTTCCATGGCGGCTGCCGGGCTTACGGCGGCTATGGGCGGTACCAATGAGCAGGTGGCCAATGCGGCGGAAATTGCCATGGAGCATAATCTGGGACTCACCTGTGACCCGGTGTGCGGTCTTGTGCAGGTGCCTTGCATCGAGCGCAATGCCATCGGCGCGGTGAAAGCGGTGAATGCCGCCCGCCTGGCTTTGCGGGGCGATGGTACTCACTTTGTGAGCCTGGACAGCGTGATTGCCACCATGAACGAAACCGGCCGCGCTCTGGCTGCCGGTTACCGCGAAACAGCCCTCGCCGGGCTGGCTACTAATGCGCTCACTTGCTGAGGCCCGCGCCGGGTCAGATGCCGTCCCGCTCAATCACCGCAGTGTAGAGCTTATCCAGCACGGCGTAGTAGACGGCTTTTTCTTCCGCTGTCAGCACTGAGAGTAATTCCTCAATGGCTTTCTGCTGGGCGCATTCGATGGTGGCCGAAGTCTCCTGTGATGCCTTGGCTATGGTTACCAGTACGGCGCGGCGGTCTGTCTTGCTCGGGTGGCGCTCCACCATGCCCTGACTCATCAGGTTATCTATCATGTGTGATGCGGCCGATGGCGACATGCCGGTGCGCTCTGCCAGGGTACTCATCGGTATACCTTCCGGATGACGCAGAACATATCTGCGTATGTTAGCCAGCACGGTACATTGGCGCACGCTGAGTTTCAATACTTTCTTGCGCAGCGATTCATTCATGGCAACGAACCCGCTGCGGTTGATGTATTCGGTGACGCTGCGCATCTTGTCAATAGGCTGAATATCCTCGTGCATTCCCGGCATGCGTTCATACTAGCATGCTGTATCCCCACTTGTCAACTATTTGCTTATTGAAAATAAGAAAGATTGAATCGTTCAATTAAAGGGCTTGACTCCGGGGGGCCTGCTGTGCTAGTATATGTGTACGTTTCTATGGATAATCGTCGCTATATCACCCGTTACAACGGTGAGAAGGGGACGCGCAAATCTTTTTGTGGTTGGCGTCTCTGTATCACCCGCAGAAAAGTAGTTTTTGTCCGCTATTTCACGGATCGCGAGTACGGTTCCCCGGAAGCTGCGTTGAATGCTGCTCTGGAGATGCGCGATACCATGCTGAAGGAAATGGAGGACGGTGTCAAATCTTCGGTTGTCTTCCGGAGATACCGTAAAAAATAGGCCGGATTCCCGGTTTTACTGGAACATCCGGCTTGACTTGGAACGCGGTTCTGCTATAGTGACTCGCGCCAGATATGAAGCATGCTTCATAAATAATAAATGCACCCGAGATTTCCCAGAGACAAGCATCCGGTGTTCGCCATGAAGGTGGTGACAGACCGGGCGGAGGCCGTGTTCAACGAGAGAGTGGGGGCATTGCGGATTACAGCACCGCAATGCCAGCTGCTGATGTATCTGGACAGCCGCGACGGAGAGCCCGTATCGCAGCGTGAACTGGAGCAGCATCTGGGGGTGAGCCACACCACGGTGAAAGGACTGCTGCAGCGGCTGGAAGATAAGGGCTACGTACGCACTGCCTTCGACAGCGAAGACGGCCGGGTGAAGCATGCGTATCTGACCGATGAATTCCAGCGCATGAAAGCACAGACTGAGGGAGCATTGAGAGCTTTTGAGAATCAGCTGGTATCCGGTTTTTCCGACGCAGAGCTGAAGCAGCTGCAGAGCATGCTGGAGCGAATATACCACAACACTTTAACCACAGAGTCCTCGACTCTGTACAAAGAATATCAATGAAAGCAACGAATATATTGGCAATAGCCCTCGGCGGGCTGGTGGCAGGCACCACTCTGGTAGCCTGTAAGGATCAAGGTGCAGCCCAGGCAGCGCAGCGCCCCATGACGCCCATAAACGTGACTGTGATGCCGCTGCAGAAGCGCACGGTGGAGCTTTCCTCCACCTGGTTCGGTCATTTGCGCGGTGTGGAGCAGGCGGATATCCGCCCTGAGGTATCGGGCAAGCTGCTGGAGCAGGTGTACTGGCATGGTTCCCTGTGTGAGAAAGACGAGGTGCTTTTCCGCATAGATCCTGCCACGTATCAGGCTGCGTATGATCAGGCGGTGGCCAATGTGGCAGCCGCAGAGGCTTTTGTGCTGCAGTCAGAGGTGGCAGACGAGCAGAACCAGAAGGATGTGGAGCGTTTTGCCACACTGGTAGAGAGCGGTTCCGTTTCTGAAAAGCAGTATACCGACGCGCGTCACGCCAAGCGGCGCAGTGAGGCCGCGCTGGCCATAGCCCGTGCCCAGCTGGCGCAGGCCAAGGCGGCTACTGAGATGGCTAAGCTGAACCTGGATCGCTGCACGATACGCGCACCGTTCAAGGGACTGGCCACGCACTCTAACGTGAGTGTAGGTGACTTTGTGGCTGCCGGTCAGGTGGTGATGACCCGCATGTCGTCGGTTGACCCCATTCGCGTGGATTTCTCTGTACCTGCCCGCCAGCTGACCGGTCAGACCGGCACAGAGGAATACTACGACCTGCCGAACAAGATGAGCCCGGTGACGGAGTTTGACCTGATTCTGGAGGATGGCACTGTGTTTGAGCACAAGGGTACGGTGCATGCCGTGGATAGCGAAATCAGCCAGTCAACGGGCACGGTGAAGTTTGTGGGCTATGTGCCGAACCCGCAGCTCAAGCTGCGCACGGGTGCAGCGGTGCGAGTAAGTGCCCGCACCGGCGAGCTGAAGGATGCCCTGCTGGTACCCTCGCGCGCGCTCGTTTCGTCCATGAATCATCGCTTTATCTATGTGGTTGCGCCGGATAATACGCCGCTGTGCATCGATGTGCAGCTGGGCAAGGAGCTGGTGCTGGATATGCCGAATGGCGATGGCACCACGGTGCCCATGCTCATGCAGGTGGTGACCGGCACGGTGAAACCCATTGACGAGACGCTCCGGGAGCATGGAATTGAACATGTGGAAGATGCTCAGGTCATCGTGGGTGGCGGGCAGATGGCTGCCCAGTACGCCCTGGCCAATGCCGCTATGCGCAAGGCCGGTGCACAGGGCGGTTTCGGCACGGTGGTGCCGCGCCCCTTCATCTATGAGCAGCCCACATCCACGGTGAGCTCTGTTACCTCTCAGAACAAGGCAGAATAAGCAACCATGAGTCCGTTTTTCATCAAACACCCTGTCATTGCCACGGTGATTGCCGTGGTGACGACTCTGCTGGGCATGGTGTGCCTGGTGAATCTTCCGATTTCTCAGTATCCGGAAATTACGCCGCGCACCATCCAGCTCATGGCCATGTTCCCCGGTGCGGATGCACAGGCCGTGGCAGACTCTGTGGGCACGCCTCTGGAGCGAGAAATCTCCGGTGTGCAGGGCATGGACTATATGACCTCCGTTTCCTCGAATAACGGTGTGTATTCCCTGCAGGTGGTATTCAACCCGGATACCGACCCGGATATCGACCAGGTGCTTACCAACATGCGCTACGGTCAGGCTCAGTCCCAGGTGCCGACCGAGGTGATTAACTCCGGTGTGACTATCCGCCAGCAGCCCGGTCTGCCCATTCTCATTTACTCCCTTTACTCGACTGACAACAGCTACAACTCCGTGGACCTGGCCAACTATGCCCAGGTGAAGATGGTGGATGAGCTGAAGCGCGTGGAAGGCGTGGGTGAAGTGATGGTGTACGGTGCGGGACGCTATGCTATCCGTATCTGGCTGGATACGAATATCATGACTCACTACAACCTCTCTATTGCCGAGGTGCGTGCCGCCATCGCTGCCCAGAATGCCACTAACCCCGGTGGTAAGGTGGGTGCTGACCCGGTGCCCGATGGTCAGGAAAAGACCATTTCCATCCGCACTCAGGGCCGCCTGAGCGATCCTGCTGAGTTCGAGGATATCATCGTGCGCCAGCGGGGGGACGAAATCATCTACCTGCGCGATATTGCCAAAGTGGAACTTGGTTCGTCTAACTACTCGGCCACCGGTCGTCTGAACCGCCGCGTATCGGCCGCAGTGGTGATTTTCCAGACCCCCGGGTCAAACGCCATTGCCACGGTGGACCGCCTGCGCAAGACCTTTGAGAAACAGGGCGCTATCATGCCCCAGGGTATTGCGGGTGAGGTCTCGCTGGATACGACTACCGCCGTGCGCTATTCGATTGACGAAATCAAGCGCACCTTCATTGAGGCTATCATACTGGTAGCTCTGGTGGTGTTCATGTTCCTGCAGAACTTCCGTGCCACGCTCATTCCGCTCATCGCCGTGCCGGTATCGCTGATTTCGACCTTCTGCGTATTCCCGCTGCTGGGCTTCTCGCTGAATACGATTTCGCTGCTGGGCATGGTGCTTGCCATTGGTCTGGTGGTGGACGACGCCATTGTGGTGGTGGAAGCGGTGCAGCACCATATCGACAAGGGGCTCAACCCGCGCATGGCCTCCTTTGCCGCCATGCAGGAAGTGAGTGGCCCGGTTATTGCCATTGCACTGGTGCTCGCTGCGGTGTTCCTGCCCTCGCTCATGCTCGAGGGTATCACCGGCACGCTGTTCAAGCAGTTCGCAATCACCATTGCTGTGTCTATGCTGATTTCGGCATTCAACGCTCTGACTCTGTCGCCGGCCTTGTGCGCCCTCATGCTCAAGCCTACGAATCAGAACCGCAGTATCTTCAAGCCGTTCTACCGGCTTTTCAACTGGGCCTATGACCACACGGCCAATATGTACGTGAAGATATGTGGCGGCTTGTGCCGCAAGCTCATTCTCTCTATGCCGCTGCTGGTGCTGCTGTGGGCGGCCATTCTGCCCGTGAGCAAGATGGTGCCCAAGGCATTCCTGCCGGATGAAGACCAGGGCTTCCTGCTGGCTGCGCTGGTGATGAAGCCCGATACCTCGATGCAGGTGGCTTATTCCGAAAACAAGAAGTTTGAGGATGCACTTTCTGACCCTGCGGTGAAGAACCTGACCACGGTGGTGGGTATCAACATCCTGAACAGCGTGCAGACCCCCGGTGCCTGTATCGCATTCATCGAGCTTAAGGACTGGGCCGACCGCCCCGAAACAGCCCGCGAGATTCAGAAGCGCATCGAAGGCCGCCTGCATGCCGCTGCGCTGGATGGCATGGCCATGGTGCTGATGCCGCCGGCCATTCCCGGTGTGGGTACGGCAAACGGCGTGACTATGGTGCTCAATGACCTGGAAGGCCAGGGTGTGCCATTCCTGCGTGAGCAGGTGCTGCGCTTTGAGGAAGCCGCACGCCAGCGCCCGGAGGTGGCGGTATGCATGGACATGATGATGGCCGATACCCCGCAGAAGTTTGTGGAGCTGGATAAGGAGAAATGCCAGTTCCACCGGGTGGATATCGCCGCAGCCAACAACCTGCTGGCTACCTACAACGGCTCTTCTTTCGTGAACTTCTTCAACGCCTTCGGTCAGCAGTGGCAGGTCTACATGCAGGCTCAGGGGGCAGACCGCGTGAGCCTGGACAAGATGGACGGCTTCTTCGTGAATAATATGGACGGGGATCGCGTGCCGCTCTCTGCTCTGGTGAATATCAAGGATATTGCCGATACCGAGTTCGTGATGCACCACAATATCTACAACTCCGCCAAGCTGAATGTTATGCCGTGTCCCGGTATCTCTACCCAGCAGCTCATGGAGGCCATGGAGCAGGTGTATGCCGAAACCATGGACCCGGCCAAGATCGGCATGGATTACCAAGATATGTCATTCCAGGAAAACAAGGTTCGCAACGGTACCGGTCTGGCTACCATTTTCGCCATGTCCTCGGTGTTTGCCTTCCTTATTCTGGTGGCGCTGTATGAGAAGTGGACCCTGCCTATCTCGGTGTTCCTCACTGTGCCCATCGCAGTGCTCGGTGCCTATGCCGGTCTGTACTGGATGGGGCTGGAACTTAACCTGTATGCTCAGGTGGGTCTCGTAATGCTCGTGGGCCTGGCGGCTAAGAACGCCATCCTCATTGTGGAATTCGCCAATCTGGAAATGGAGCGAGGCAAGGACCTGATGACCGCCACGCTTACCGCCGCCAGACTGCGTCTGCGCCCCATTCTCATGACCTCGCTGGCCTTCATCCTGGGTTGTGTGCCGCTCATGCTGGCAAACGGCTCCGGTGCGCTGGCACGCTGCTCCATTGGTACTGTGGTGGTTATCGGTATGACCGTAGCTACTGTGGTGGGCGTTTTCCTCATCCCTTGTTCGTATGTGTTCATCATGCGTCTCTTCCGTATCAGATTCAAGCTTGCCACGCTTGATGAGGATCCCGATGAAGTGGGTGCCCGCAAGTATCTTGCCGCCCACAAGAATGATGACTAACATCTGAAAAAGCACTTGACAAAATCAACCAATTCACTATTATAACATCAACATGAAACGAGCTTTTATTCTCAGCCTCGCAGGTGTGGCCGGATTTGTGGCCTCCTGCACGTTCGGCCCCATGTGGACCACGCCCGAGATGCCTGTGCCCGCTGAGTTCCGCGGGAATGGCCTGGCTGGCAGCACCATGGCGGATTTGCCCTGGCAGCAGGTGCTGAATGATGCGAATCTTCAGAAACTGCTGGATGATGTCTTTGCCAACAACCGCAGTCTGGCGGCCATGATGCACAATGTGGATTCTGCCCGCCGCTATATCACCGTGGCCCGCGCGCCGATGTTCCCCTCCCTGGGCTATCTGGCTCAGGGCAGCCAGGGCGCCAGCTCTCCCGCTACCGTGGCCACAGCCAGCGAGACTAAGATTCCCGGTTCCGCCGGTCTGAGTGCTTCCTGGGAGCTTGATATCTGGGGCAAGATTCGCAAGGGTGTGGAAAGCGCCGAGGCCCAGGCTCTCTCTGCTGAAGAAGGTCTCAACAATCTTCGTATTTCGCTCATGAAGCAGGTGGCCACAGGCTATCTCCGCCTCATCATGCTGGACGAGCAGCTCAAGATTGCCCGGAATGCCGTGGAATCCTACCGCGAATCCCTGAAACTTTTCGAAAATCAGCTCGACAGCGGTGTGGCTGACCGTCTGCAGACCGCCTCTGCCCAGGCTGCTCTTTCCTCCGCCGAGGCACAGATTCCGAACCTGGAGATGCAGATAGCCGAGCTGGAGAATACGCTTTCCGTGCTGGCCGGTCGTGCTCCCGGAGCCATTGCCCGCGGTGGTAACCTGATGGCCTTTGCCAATGCCAGCGGTGTGGCTGCCGGCATTCCGGCAGATGTGATTGCCCGCCGCCCCGATATCCGCGCGGCTGAGCAGAACCTCCGCTCTGCCAATGCGCAGATTGGTGTGGCCATCGCCAGCTATTTCCCGAGCATCAGCCTGACCGGTCTGGCGGGTGTTGCCACTCCCGACCTTCGCCACGGCTTTGCCAAGGGCGAAGACGGCTGGGGTATTGGCGCTAACCTCACCGGCCCGATTTTCAATGCGGGCTCGCTGCGTGCCAATGAACAGATGAAGCGCGATGCTTTCCTGGCCGCCAAGGCTGACTACGAGCAGGCCGTGCTTTCCGCTCTGGCTGAGATTTCCACCACCCTGGTGCAGCGCTCCAAGCTGCGCGATATCATGAAGAAGCAGGAGCAGGCCGTGGCCGCCTACCAGGAGAGTGTGACCCTCTCCAAGGCTCGCTACGCCCAGGGTCTGGCCAGCTACTACGAAGTGCTTACCGCCCAGCAGGGCCTCTTCCCCGCCCAGACTCAGCTGGCCGCCTACCGCTACCAGTACGCAGCCTGCGTGCCCACGCTCTACACCCAGCTCGGCGGCGGCTGGAAGACGAAGTAAACTCTTCCCATACAATTCCTCATCAAGAGCCGGTGGAAATCCCACCGGCTCTTTTGCCTTTGGGCTTGAGTGGCGGGGAAATGTGGGGTATACTGCGGGCATGTCGATTTCTGAGGAGCTTTTTGAGCGGGCGTGCCGGGTGATTCCCGGTGGGGTGAATTCGCCGGTGCGTGCGTTCCGGCGGCTGGAGCGTGCGCCGTTTTTTGTGGCAAAGGCCGCGGGGGCGCATCTGACAGATGAGGACGGTAAGCAGTATATCGATTACGTGGGTACCTGGGGGCCTGCCATTTTGGGGCATGCTCCGGAGTGCGTGATTTCCGCTGTGCAGGCCGCTGTGCCGCAGGGGCTGGGCTATGGTATTCCCACCCGCATTGAGGTGGATATGGCCGAGACCGTGTGCCGCTGGCTGCCCAGTATTGAAAAGGTGCGCATGACGAACAGCGGCACCGAGGCCACGATGAGCGCAGTGCGCCTGGCGCGCGGCTATACGGGGCGTAAGTATATAATCAAGTTTGCGGGCTGCTACCACGGGCATGTGGACAGTCTGCTGGTGGCTGCAGGCAGTGGTGCGCTGACGCATGGCGAGCCCGATAGTGCCGGTGTGCCTGCCGAGTTTGCAAACCTGACCATTGTGCTGCCGTACAATGACCGCGCCGCGGTAGAGCGGGCTTTTGCTCAGCATCCGGGCGAGATTGCCGGCATCATCGTAGAGCCGTTCCCGGGAAATGCGGGTTTTTATCTGCCGAAGCCGGGCTATCTCGAGTTCCTGCGTGAGATTACGGAGAAGAACGGCGCTCTGCTGATTTTTGACGAAGTGATGACTGGGTTCCGTATTTCGGCCGCAGGCGTGCAGGGTAAGCTGGGTATCACGCCCGATATCACGACACTGGGCAAGATTATCGGCGGTGGCCTGCCGGTGGGCGCCTTCGGTGGTCGCCGTGAGATTATGGACTGCGTCTCCCCGCTGGGGCCGGTATACCAGGCCGGTACGCTGAGCGGTAACCCTGTGGCCATGGCGGCGGGCCTGGCTCAGTTGAATTACCTGGAGCAGAACGATTCCTACACCCGTCTGGAGCAGCTGGGTGCCCGCCTGGAGGAAGGCGTGCGCCGCATTCTGCGCGATGAGCAGCTGCCGCTCACCTTCATCCGCGATGGCTCCATGTTCTGCCTGCATTTCACCACGCAGGCGGTCTATGATCTGGACACCGCCATGAGCGGCAATTTCGATATGTTCCGCCGCTATTTCCACGCCATGCTGGAGCAGGGGGTGTATGTGGCGCCTTCTCCCTATGAGACCGGCTTTATCTCCACCGCCCATACTGAGGCCGATATTGATGCCACAGTAGCTGCTATGCAGCGCGCCTTACGTGTGGCTAAAGACTGACTTTCCGCTTGCCAAGGCGTGTGTGAATAGGTAGAATGTGGTCATGAGGAAGATGATTCACCGCTGGATGCTGATGATGGCCGTTTCTGTGGCTTCGGTTGTGCCTGCCGTGCAGGCGCAGAGTGCTGAGGTCATGAATGAAACCGGCGACATGGTGCGCGTGATGCGCCACCCGGACGGCACACGCGCTATCTACCAGCGCCAGAAGGGCTGGCGCGGCATGCGCTGCTCGTCGTACACAGCCAGTGGCCGCCTGGCGGCAGTGAATGATTACACCGAAGGTAAGTACGGCCAGCTGGTGGGTTGCATCATCTACGACCACACCAAGAAGAATATCATCTACAAGGTGGCCTATGGCTACGACAGCCGCGCCCGCCTGGTGGAGGAGCGCATGTATTCCCACCCGCAGGGCAAGCTGGTGCAGCGAGTCATCTATAAGTACGACAAGCGAGGCAACCGCTCCAAACCCCTCATTATTTCGCTGAACACTGCGGGCCCGGTCACGGAAATTGCTCCCACCATGCAGGATGACGTGAACGCCATTAACCGCCAGATGAAGCAGCAGGGGCGTAACAATCGCCGCTAACCCTAACCCCCGATTAACCGAACAGATGGAAACATTCTCCTGGCAGGACCGTGATGCCGATGGTAACAAGGTCATTTACGAAGCTCAGCACTTTGGCGGCTGGTGGCAGCTCATGGTGGCACCTAAGCTGGGACGCTCCCAGCGCGATGAGGTGGTGTTCACCCCGGCGGATTTCACGGAGGAACACTGGCAGACGCTGCGTGACCTCCTGTGGCGCAAGTATCAGCGCCGCCGTGTGGCCTGGGACATGGTGCAGCATATTGACGATATTCTGGCGGGCAAGGCTACCAATGAGCGCCGTGACCGCCGCAACGGTAAGTCGAAATGACTGATGAAGAAATGATTCACTGCCGGGATTCCGCCCGGCAGGTGGAGCGCGCTGTGGCTATCATGCACCGCCTGCGCCAGCCCGGCGGCTGCCCATGGGACGCCGAGCAGACACACGATTCCATCATCAGCAGTCTTATAGAGGAGTGCTACGAGTGCATCGATGCTATTCGTGAGCGCGACTGGGCTCACCTGCGCGAGGAGCTGGGTGATGTGCTGCTGCAGGTGATTTTCCACGCCGAAATGGCACAGGAGAACCCCGAAGCCGGGTTCGGGCTCAATGATATTGCCTGTGAACTGGCAGATAAGCTGGTGCGCCGCCATCCGCACGTGTTCGGTACTTCTGTTGTAGAGAACGCTGAGGGGGTGGTTTCGCAGTGGGATGCCATCAAGCGCAAGGAGCATGATATTGAGGATAAACCCTATCTGCAGGACTGTGGCAAGGGGTTGCCCGCGTTGCTGCAGGCATACAAGATTACAAAGAAAGTGGCTAAGGTCGGATTCGACTGGCCTGACCACGCCGGGGTGGTGGAGAAAATCCGCGAGGAAACGGCGGAGGTGGCCGAGACACTTGACCTGCCGGATGATGACCCGCATGTGGCCGAGGAGCTGGGGGATCTGCTCTTTGTGGTGGTGAATCTGTGCCGCCGCCGCAAGGTGGATCCGGAGCTGGCGCTTTTCAATGCAAACCGCAAGTTTGAGCGACGTTTCAATGCGGTGGAGGCCGCGCTGAAGGAGCGTGGAATGAATCTGGCAACCGCCGGAGTGGAAGAAATGGAAGCCGCCTGGCAGATGGTGAAACGCAGCGAGCGGGCATGAGGCGCTTTCGTACAGTGGTGTTCTGTCTCGGGGCAGCGTTGCTTGCATCGTGCAGCCTTTCGCAGCCCCAGAAAAAGCAGGACGAGGACGTGCCCCGGCCGGAGGATATGAACAAGCCCCGTATGGGCTTTGAGGATGCCGCCATGTCCGGCGTGAATCCGCTGCTCACCGGTGGCGCCACCGACCCGAATGCGCAGAGCTACAATGTGACCACCTCTGAAGAGCTGGAGAAAATTGACAACGGCGCAGAGGGCGAGGTTTATTTCACTGATCCCGATAATCCGGATGCGGAGATTGAGGGTATTACCGCGGCATTCGAGGCTAAGCGCAACGGCAACGGCTGGCTCGACAGCTATGCAACTGCCACGCGTTTTGCCCACCGTGAGTGCCGACCTCTCATGATATGGTTTCACGATTCGGTAATCGCGCCTAAAAGTTCCCAGCTGGGTGAGGACCTGCTCGAAACGCCGGAGTTCAATGCCTGGTGTCGCGACCGCGTGGTGCGTCTCAAGCTGGATTCCGGTGCCTCCATCGATGACCGCACCCGCAGCAGCGCCAAATACAGTCGTCAGGCTATTGAGCGCCTGGCCCGTCGCTATGGCCTGACCCGCCGACCGGCGCTTGCGGTGCTGACGCCGCGCGGAAAGCTGGTCATGGGTGTGGAGGATTATAACGGTTTTGTGCAGCAGGTCGATACGCTGCTCAAGGAGGGTGTCATCAACGCTGAGAAGGAGATGGATGAGTACCGCGCCAGCCTCGCACCGCGTGGCTACCGCACCTGGAGCTCAGCCACCGGCAATATGACCATCTTTGCTCGCCTGCAGCGTTTCGATGAGGAACACCAGATGGTTTACCTGAAAGAATACGGCGGCAAGGTGTCGCGCACCAAGCTGCACCGTTTCTGCAAGGAGGACCGCGACTACATCCGGAAAAAACAGGAGGAGAAGGCTGCTAAGAAGAAAAAGAAGAAGCGCCGCAGCACCATTCACGCATGAGCAAGTCCGATGACACCAAGGCGCAGATTATGCGCGCCGCTGTGCAGCAATTCACCCGTCTGGGCTATGAAGGTGCTGCCGTGCGCGATATCGCCAACGCGGCGGAGGTGAATATCGGTCTCATTCGTTATCACTTCGGCCACAAGGCAGATTTGTACCGTGATACGCTTGCCTATATTTCCGCTCAGTACAATGAAGTGTGCCTCGCCGCTCTGGAGGAAGCCCGCGACTCCGGTGACCCTGAAACCATCATAGGCTCCTGGTTGCTCGCCCCCATCACTTCCTGGAAGGATGATACTGTGGCCTCCGGGGTGGAGGTGCTCTGTTTTCTTAATAAAATGGGTTATGAAAACCCGGAGCTCACGCGCGATGTGTACGAATCCCACTACTCCTACGCCCTTCAGGAGTGGCAGGATGCCGTCCGCGCGCATTTCCCCGCTATGCAGCGCGGAGACTGGCTCTGGTTCCTGACATCGCTCCGCGGTATGTACTTTAATATCGTCGCTCACGACGATTTTACCCTCTGGGGGCTCCCCGCCATTTCCAACCGCGAGGCCGCTATTCGCCGCCTCGCGGCAGATGCTGTGGCGCTGCTGAAAATCACCGCTTTGGGATAATTTTTCAGTGCTGGATTTCGGACTTTTTCAGGAGGAATTGAGAATAGTTTTTATGGGCTGTCCCATTACCTGATGCCCGGATTTCGCCGTTGTATCGATTTTCTGAATCATTAATCCGATGTAAGGAAATCAATATGTTGCAAGAAAGAAATGTCAATGATGTTAAGTTCTCTTAATAATTATTGATTCTCCTGACCTCGTAAATTCTTTTGTGGTATTCTCATATCAATTTTTGAGGAAACAGACAATGTATGTTAGGGAAATACTTGTAAACAGATAGTATTTGGCGGTCATTTGGCCTTTTTCTGAAAAATCCAGTAAAATGATTGGAAAATAAGAGGTAGCAATCTAAACACACCCTAAAGTTGTAGGAATTATGCCCGAATCTCCTCTTTTTACGTCCATCGGTACAGGGGGAACTATCAATTTTTTTTACTGAATATATCTGCGGTGATGTTGGTTGTAATATTAGCTAACAAGCACGAAACCAATAACAAACGTATTTATTTCCGCTGGTGTTGAAGTCTTGTATAATTGAGTAATGCAACTAAATAAGAAGCTGCGAATTTTTTCTCTTTACAACTCCTATCAAAATTATATCTTATAGCCAGCGTTTCGGGTGAATATTCCCCTTGGCGCCACCACAAGCACACAAACACCCACACAAACACACGCATATGAAGACACACCTTCCTGTAGCCCTCCGCAAGGCACTTATTGCAGCGCTTTTTGCGGTTTCAGCATTCGTGTATAACACGGCATACGCCGAGGTAACGCCCTCGGGCACCTCTCTTGAGGTAACCGTAGGTGGCAACAATCAGACCTATGAGCATGACGGGGACATCAAGGTATCCCCTATGGATTCTGCGTCCGGATATGATGGCCTGAAGCTTCATGCAGGTAACGGGGCTGATGACGCCCCTGGAAATATAACCATTGAATCCGCCGCAACAACATTATACAACCCGGAAATCCTCGCGGAAGGAGACATTACAATCGGTGTGGATTCGGAAGGGAATGTGAATGAATATCAGAACCTGATTATTCGAGGCAGCGGGAGCAGTGTTATCGAGTCCGGCGGAGATATCGTGTTTAATCATCGGGTCGATGCCGCTGTGGGCCAGGATGCTTCATCCGGTAACGGAACGGGTACTGACATGACATACACCGGTGCGTTAAGTATTATAGCAGAGGGTGATATCACGTTTGACAGCATCGGCGTTCAGGATACCAATGTTTCCACGATTCGTCTGGCTGGCGGTAATACAAAGAATGACAAAGCGCTTATGTCTGCCGGCGGGGATATTACAGTAAAGGATGCCGGCTCCAGCGAACTTGCCTGGACCAGATATTCAGAGGTTCTGGCAGGGGGGGATATTGATGTTCAGCTCCCTTATGGCAATGGCATGTTCTCCGGGAAGGTGGATGCGGAGGGGAAGTTCTCCTTTATCGGTGCGAATTTTACGGCAATGGATCCCAGGGATACGGTGCCGTCTATCACTGCCGGCACTGGTATAAGCGTGTACACGAGTGCATTGAATACCGTTTCCAGTGCTGAGTTGCTTGCTGAAGAGGGTGATGTGGAACTGGTATCTCATGGAGGAGGGTATAGCAACTATATTTATCAGGCCAAGGTGACTGCCAGTGACGGGGATGTGCTGATAGACAGCGATAAAGGCCGAGCCTACATGATTTCTTCGGAGGTTATCAGTGAGACAGGTAGTGTGAGCATGACCGGTGTGAAGGTGGATGCTGCACAATCCAGATTTTCTGCCGAAGAGAATCTGACGCTGGCCGGCACCTCAAATACAGGCCTGGCAGATGTGACAGCAACCGCCGCCACTATTAATGTGGGCACTGACACGGGTGATACCAATATCTCCAGTGAATCCGAATTGGGGGATGAAAATAGCTCACTTACAGCAACGGATAATATCGAGATTAAGGGGAGCAGGGTGAATATTTCGGATGACACGACGATACGCTCACAGGACGGCTCTGTCAGTATTGGTGCTTACGGAGAATATGCGGAGGACCTCTCAACGCTCAGACCATTCGGAAGTGTCAATATCCGAGAGTCAGAGGTCGAAGCTCAGGAAGATATCAGTATAACAGGCGCTGCCGTTATCATGACAGATGCTTCTGCTGTCTCTGGAGGTGAAAATACCATTGCCGGTAGTGTAGAGACTTCTCTGAAGGGAGCGGATGTTGATGGTGGAAGCCTGTCTATCGGGGCTTCAACAGGGACTACAACTCTCGGTTCGTCTACTGATGCCGGTGCTGTAACAAACCAGACCACGCTTGATGCTACGGGCAGGATAGCGGTCACTGGCACAACGGTGAGTCTGACTGATGTTTCTGTAGATTCCACCGGAACGGATGCGGATGGCGCGTCGGTTGCTATTATCGGCAACGAGGTGACTGTCAGCGGAGAGAATGTGACGGGCGCAGGATCAGTCAGCATCGGCGGCACGACCAGCACCGAGGTGAATGGCGTGGCGATATCCGGTGCGGGCATTTCATTGGGAAGCGAAACCGGCACTACGACCATTACCAATACCGATGATAAGGACACGACACTGGATGCTGCAGGAAAGATAGCTGTTACAGGTACGACGGTGAGCCTGACGGATATTTCTGTAGACTCCACCGGAACGGATGCGGATGGGGTATCTGTTGCCATTACCGGAAATGCAGTGAAGGTCAGCGGAGAGAATGTGACGGGAGCAGGATCAGTCAGCATCGGCGGCACGACCAGCACCGAAGTGAATGGCGTGGCAGTATCCGGTGCGGGCATTTCATTGGGAAGCGAAACCGGCACTACGACCATTACCAATACCGATGATAAGGACACGACACTGGATGCTGCAGGAAAGATAGCTGTTACAGGTACGACAGTGAGCCTGACGGATATTTCTGTAGACTCCACCGGAACGGATGCGGATGGCGCGTCGGTTGCTATTACTGGAGCCGATGTTCAGGTTAGCGGAAAGAATGTGACGGGTACGGGCTCTGTCACTATCGCCGGCACGGACAGCACCGTGGTGAATGGAGTAGACGTGGATGGTAATACTGTTGAGATTGGTGGAGCCAATAGTGGAACCTCCATAGTCGGTGGCACGGTTGATGGCGCCGCAGGCGTGAAGGTGAATGGCTCATCGGTGCACGTCAACAACAATGCAGAAATTAAAGCAAAGGATGGAGCCGTCTCCCTGAGCGCTGGTGCTGTCAACTATGTGGACAGTGGAACTTCAATCACAGCAGAATCCGGTGGAGTGAGCCTTTCCATTACATCAGACAATGGTTACGGCAACCTCGTATCCGGCGCCGTCAGGGATGATAATGATGACCTTGTAGCTGTGAATACCGTGCAGCTCACGGCCAAAGATGGGGCAGTGACCATGGCCGGTGGCGTAGCCGGAACGAACATGGTGGAATATGCCACCTTGAAGGCAAGCGGCACGGAGGGTTTCATTACCATCACGAGTAAGGACAACATCATTGGGGCAGATGCCGAGTTACTGGCTGAAAGAGACGTGGTAATCAAGTCCGTCGGCTCTGATGCTGATGCCACGAATGGAGACTATGATGGTAATCAGATTTATTCCTCTGAGATAACGTCGGAGGAAGGAAATGTGACCATTACGGCTGTGGCACTGAATGCGCTGGGCGATGCCCAGGTGACTGCAGAAAAAGGGAATGTAAACCTTGCTGCAGATTCCAATGTCATTCATGAGGATTCTCAGGTGACGGCTGGCCTGGGGCTGAGCATCAATTCCACCGGAAAGGATGCGAGGGATGGCAACGTCATTATTGACTCTGAGCTTAAGGCAACAGGGGGTGATGTGCAGATTACTGCAGGCAATATCAATGAGATGGCAGGAGCCGATGTCACCGCATCTGAAGGAAAGGTAGTTCTGAAGGGTGACTCCAACATCTTGCTCGATGGCAATACTGTGAATGCTGCCTCCGGCGTGAGCATCTCTTCCAGCGGATCTGATTCCAAGGATGGTAATCAGGTCTCAGACTCCGTGATTCAGACGGCTGCCGGCGATGTGGCTTTGACCTCAAATGAGTATAACGCTGTCATCAATTCTGAGTTGAACGCCGAACAAGGCGATGTCATTATCGGCGATGAGGGCGGCAGCACGGAGACGGTGACAAATGGTATTGTGTCCGTCGGCGGTATAAAAACGACTATTACTGCTGGTCAGAACGTGCGCATTTCGGGTGAGAATGTTATCCAGGGTGGTAATGTCGGAGACGTGAGCATTGTAGCAGTTCAGGGTAATATAGCCCTGAGTGATGATAACACAATCATCAATGCCGAGATTGATGCCCAGGGGGCTGAAGGTGATGTTGCCATCACGACCGGCACGGGGGAAAAGGCTACCGTGATTGAGGACTCTGCCATCACCGGCGAGACCGTGACCATCGCCGGCGATACCACCGACCGCAGCGATGCCAATCTGGCCGTGGTGACCGGTGGCGCTACCAGCATTGCGTCAGGAGGCGAGGATAATGGCGTCGGTCTGACTCTTAACAACGTGTTTGTGTACAATACGGTGAAGGAGGCCTCCAATATCATTGCCATGGAGCAGGGAAATATCTCCATCCTCAACCGAGTGGATGTGCAGAACGGTACACTGACCATCAATAACGGTGCAGCCGGCGATGGCCGCATCGTGGTGGACGCCGGCAATGTACTGAATGTTCGCACGGAATCCGGCCTCGAAGGTCGCCTGATGGGCGCGGGCGATATTAACAAGTCCGGCGGTGATGCGCTGCTGCTTGATTATGACCACACGGAATTCACCGGTTCCATTTATGCCAACGGCGCCCTTGGTGGTGGTGATGGCAGCCTGGTGGATGATCCCGCAGCAAATGCCGGCTCGTGGATTGAAATCAACGGTCCTGGTCTCGGGGCAGAAGCCTCCATCGTCCTGAAGAATACCGATCTGGTCATCAGCACTGATAAAACTCAGATTGGTACCCTGGATACAACGCAGGATTCTGATGCCAATGAGGCTGATACAGGCAAAACCCTGCTTACCAATGGCTCTTACACGACCGATGACAGCTCTCGCCGGGACTTCACGCTGGTTGGTTCTGTGCTGGAGGTGAACAAGGGCGTAGTCGGGGATGTGGTGAAAGCTACGAATCTGCAGCTCAGCGATGCCACGCTTATCAAGCTGGATGCAGTGGTGGATGATGCCGGGCAGCTCAGCTCCGATGTCATCAACGCCAGTGGTTCGGTTGACGTAGCCGCCGCACGTGGTCTGAACCGTGTGAGCCCCGCTACAGCACCCAGCACGGCCCGACTCTATGTTGAGGGGCAGGCCAGCCTGAGCGGTGCTGCGGAAGGTGCCCGAACCACGATTATGACCGGCACCATGGTTCGTGATATCAACGAAGATGTGCTTTACGAGGTGAAGAAATCGGCCAATGGCACGTACCAGCGCACGCTGCAGGACCGCAACATGCATCTGGAAAATTCGGACGAAGGGGTGGAGCTGGTTATCAGCAAGAACTACCGCAGCTGCTCCAAGGATGCCGCCTCGCAGCGCGTGTCGGAGGTGATAGCTGACCTTTCGGACAATTTCCACCACTCTGAAGGTACGCTGGCTGCCAGCAGCAACACGTTGGAGCGTCTGGTTGATGCGTTTGACTACACACGCAGCGAGGCCGCTGCGCAGGCCGGTCTGAAGAGCCTCGCCGGGCAGGCACAGGTGCTGCCCATGCTCATGCTCTACGATGCCAGCCGCCACCATCTGAACCAGCTGCGCCGGCAGATGGAGATGCCGCTGTGCAAGTGGTCCGGCAAGGGGGCCCAAAACCGCAATTCCAATGCCTGGGTCACCTACACCGGGGCGCACGATACCCTGGCCGGTGACGGCAACCTGGGGGATTACACCCGTTCCGCGAATGGTGCCCTCATGGGTATTGATACTTCGGTGAGCTGTAACTGGCGTCTGGGTATGAGCCTGGGCTATGAGACCAGCACCGGTGAGATCAATGCCACCGAGGTGGATGCCGATACCATCTTCGTGGACGCCTATGCAGCCGGTGTGACGGGTAACTTCAAGCACCGCGCCTCCATAGGTATGGGCTTCACCACCTTCGAATCAGCCCGCAGCGTGTACGTGGATGCCGGTTACCACAGCTTCTCTGGCAAGGTGAATAGTGAGACGGATGCCATCAGCCTCAATATGGGCTATGAAATCAGCTCCGACTACCGTATTGACGAACGCAGCTACCTTGCGCGTTACCTGGCAGTCAACCTCGCCTGGCACAAGGTGGATGACTCGAAAGAAAGCGGTATTGCCGGGCTCGGTACCTCAACGGAGTACGATAAGGAATGGCAGGCCGACGTGGCGCTGGGCGTGAGCTACAACCGCTCCTTCGCTGCTGTGCCGCATCAGAACTCGGCCTTGTTCTATGCCAATGCCGCCGTGCATTTGGAGCTGCTCAACGACCAGTCGTCCGTGACCGGCAGATTCGGCAATGCGGCATGGGAATCCAGGAGCATGAAGCGCGATACTGTTTACTTTGAGCTCGGTGCCGGTGTGGTAGTGCCGCTTTCCCCCGCCTGGACAGCCACCGCCGGTGCTGCCGTGGAACTGGGTAGCGAGCACACAAGTGTTTCCGGTAACGTCGGCGTGCGTTACTCATTCTGATCTTGTTTGTGTGTGATAAACGCGGCCGCTTGTCGGGGCTTCGGCTCCGGCAGGCGGTTTTTGCTGCCCGGTGGTGCAGGTGACCGCTTCAGACAGCAATTGAATAAAGACAATAGAACCTCTTGAAGCTTATCATTTACTCCGGTAATCGGGCGACCAGTGCATCCCAGCGCTGTTTGGCTTCCAGGATGTTTTCCCGGGTGACAGAGGAGGAGAGTTCCCAGGTGAGGGGCATGCTCTGCGTGAAATAGGCAGGGAGCAGGTGGTCGAAATCCACACAGCCGCCCTGGAATGGCGCCCGGTGGTCGCGGCTGGGCCATTGCACGTCGTTTACGTGTGCACCGTAGAGGTGCGGCTTCAGCTCGCGGAGGTATTGGTCGTGATTGAGCAGCAGAAGATTGTGCTTGCGCTGGATGTGGCCGAAATCGTGCCAGTAGCGCACGTGCGGATTCTCGGCAAACTCTGCCATGAGCCGGGGCATTTCCCATTCTCCGGGCACTTGTTCAAAGTGGCTGCGGCCTTCAACACCCAGCACGAGATTCAGTTCTTTTGCTTTCTCTGCCAGGGTGTGCAGAGCTTCGCGGGCGCGTTCGTAGTAAAGCGGGGCCTGTCTGGCGCGGCGGCGCACCAGTTCCCCTTTGCGCAGGGCGTATTCCTTGTTGCCTACCCACTCGTTGCGCAGTTTGCGTTCCAGCTCACGGGTGGGGTGTATGCCTTTCATGAGCTCCACGTTGCCCATGTGCAGCACTACGTACTGCGCACCAAGGCGGGCTGCAACCATGAGCGTTTCCTGGGTGAGCCGCATGGCTCGCTCGCGGGTCTCCGGGCGGTGTGAGGTGAAGGGGTAGGCGTCCGGCACATCTCCCTGAACCTCAATCGGGGCGGGGCAGAAGTTGTGGACGCCCGCCACCTTGATGCGCCCTTCATCCACCGCTTTGAGCAGCCCGGGCATCATGGAGAGGCTCAACCCGTGCGAGGCTTCGATGTATTCGAAGCCCAGCTCGCGGATTTCATCGCACATGGCGCCGCCGTCCTTGTGGCGGCGGCTGTTCCAGCAGGTGGAAAAAACGTTCACGGGGGTATTTTAGTGACATTTGTCTGTGGAATCAAGCCCGTTGTTGACATTTCTGCGCCTTGCGCGTATAATCTCGCGCGTGAGCGATTACCAGCAGAAAAACCGCGATTTTAAGCCGAAATACAAGGATAAGAAGCGTCCGCAGGGCAGTGCTTCCGCACCGCGCGTGAGGGCGTTCAAGACAGCCGATGCCCCGGAGGGGAGCGAGAACTGGGTGCGCCCGTGGGTGCAGCTGAAGTATTTTACCTACAACCCCGCCGTGTTCCCGCGTATGCTGGGAGCTGCGAGCCCGGATGCGGTGCAGGGTGGTCTTATCAATGTATACGATAAGAATGGTGACCTGTTCGGCGGTGGCTTCTGGAATCCGCAGAGCCGCACACCTCTCCGCATGCTGGTGCATGGACCGGATGTGCTCAAGGAAAAGGATCTGGAGGCGGCTATCCGCAAGGCGGTGGCCTGGCGCCGCCAGGATTGCCGGCTGGAGGAAACGACTAATGCCTACCGCGTGATTCATGGTGATTCCGATGGGCTTGGCGGCCTGATTGTTGACCGCTACGCCGATGTGCTGAGCCTGGAGGTGACCACGCTGGGAGTGTGGCTGCGACTGCCGCAGTGGCTGCCGCTGCTGCACGAGCTGTGCGGCACAAAGCGCCATGTGATTACGGTGGATGAAGGAATTGCCCGCATGGAAGGAATTGATGTGAGCAAAGCTCCTGCCAGCGAGCCGGTGCACAAGGTGCGTATCGTGGAAAACGGCGTGAACTTCGAGGTGGATTTTGCCCAGGGGCACAAGACCGGATTCTTCTGCGACCAGCGAGATAACCGTCTGAAGCTTTCCGGGCTGGTGGCGGGCAAGACCATGCTCGACCTTTGCTGCTATTCCGGCGGCTTCTCCATTTACTCCAAGCTGCACGGCGGTGCTGCCGAGGTGACAGCGGTGGACCTGGATGAAAAAGCTATTCTGATGGCGAAGCGTAACGCCAATATCAATGCTCAGAACGGCCCGCTGCGCATCGATTTCGTGCATGCGGATGCCTTTGTGTATGCGCGCCAGATGGTGCGCAACGGTAAGTTGTTTGATGTGGTGCTGCTCGATCCGCCCAAGTTTGTGCTGGGGCGCGATGAGGAGAAGGAAGAGGGCCTCAAGAAGTACAATGACCTGAATATGCTCGGGCTGCAGTGCGTGCGCCGCGGTGGCTTGTTTGTGACCTGTTCCTGCAGCGGTCTGGTGAGCCCGGCGGAGTTCGAGAAGGTGGTTATCAAGGCCGCTCAGCGACTTGGCCGCCGCCTGCAGATTCTGGATATGACCGGCCCCGGCTGGGATCATCCCTTCCTTTCCACCTATCCCGAAGGTCGTTATCTTAAAGTGCTCTGGGCACGCGTGCTGGTATGATTTTTACACTCGTTATCGGTCTGGCTCTGGCCTTTGTGCTGGGGATGGTAGCTCAGCAGCTGAAGCTGTCGCCCCTGGTGGGGTATCTGGTAGCCGGTATGCTGGCCGCGCAGGACTGGTGGGGACACCCTGTGGACCACCATGTGGTGGAGGAGTTCTCGCACATAGGCGTGGTGCTGCTGCTTTTCGGCGTGGGCCTGCATTTCCACTTCAAGGATTTGCTGGCCGTGCGCAAGGTGGCGGTGCCCGGGGCGGTGACCTGCAGTCTGCTGTGGACGGGCATAGGTGGCCTGGTATACTACCTGTGTGGTGGCTCCGGTGGCTGGGTGGCTGCGGCTATTTTCGGCATGTGCGTGTGTGTTTCCAGCACGGTGGTGCTCACCCGCGTGCTGGAGGATAACAAGATGCTGCAGACCCCGGCCGGTCACACTGCGCTGGGCTGGCTGGTGGTGGAAGACCTCTTCACCATCATTCTGCTGGTGCTCATGCCGGTGATGTTCGGGGATGATGCGCTGCTGCCTGCGCTGGGCGGCATGGCAGTGAAGCTTACGCTGCTGGTGGTTATCGTGGCATTGCTTGGCAAGCGCGTTATCACAAAGGTGCTTACCTTTGTGGCCCGCAAGGGGTCGGATGAGCTTTTCACCCTGGGGGTGCTGGTCATTGCCCTGGGCATTGCTGTGTTGTCATCCTACGTGTTCAATGCTTCCATGGAATTCGGGGCGTTCCTCTCCGGCATGGTGGTGGGGCAGAGTAAGTTTGCCAGCCGCGCCGCGAGCGATGCCTTGCCGATGCGAGATGCTTTCGCTGTGCTTTTCTTTGTGTCGGTGGGCATGGGGTTCAACCTGAGCGGACTGCTGGAATACTGGCCGCTGGCGCTGGGCACCACAGCCTATGTGCTGCTCATCAAACCGGTGACCGGGTATGTAGTCATCCGTCTGCTGGGGCGTCCGCCGCGTCTTGGTGTGGTGGTGGGTGGAGCACTGGCGCAGATTGGTGAATTCTCCTTCATTCTGGCTACGCTGGCGGCGGTTACCTACAATGTGCTGCCTTTGTATGCGGCCAATGTGATTACGGGCGCAGCCATTATTTCCATCACGGTGAATGCGGCGCTGTTCCGCTATGTGCCGAAGCTGATTACGGTGCTGGAGAAGAATGCGCCGGTGGCGGCAGATGCAGGGCGACACGTGCCGGAAGTAACAGAAAACCGGGACCGGGTCGTCGTAGTGGGCTATGGCCCCAGCGGGCAGATTATGACCGAGTTGCTGCTCAAGTATGATGTGGATGTGGTGGTGCTGGAAATGAATATCGATACCGTGACCAGCCTGAACAGCCAGGGGATTCCCGCCCTGCATGGCGATGCACGCCTGCGTCATATCCTGAAGCTGGCCGGGGTGGAAAAGGCAAAAGCCATCATGGTGACGGCGGCTGCTGCTCCGTCCAAGGAAATTGCTGCTGCAGCCCGCAGCCTGAATAAGAAGATTGAGGTGATGGCCTACACAACCTACATGCGCCAGGCGCAGGAGCTGCGCTCCAGCGGCCACTCCATCTTCTCCGGTGAGGAGGAAGTGGCGCTTTCCATGTCGTCCACCCTGCTGCGAAATCTGGGCGCAACGGATGAGCAGGTATACCGCGAACGCCTCGCCACGCGCCGCCGCCTGGCCGGCCTGCCTCCGGAAGAATTGGCCGATGCCTGATTTTTTTCAGGAGCCGGCAGAGTAGTCTTGTCAAAACGAGGGAGCGGGTGTAGTATCAGTAAGGTACACATCCGCTTTTCTCTTTTATGATTTTCACGCTTGTTATCGGTCTTACACTTGCGCTGGTCCTGGGTATGCTGGCGCAGAAGTTGAAGTTATCGCCCCTGGTGGGTTATCTGGTGGCCGGCATGCTGGCGGCGCAGCCCTGGTGGGGTGAGCCGGTGGACGCGCATGTAGTGGAGGATTTTTCGCATATTGGCGTAGTCCTGCTGCTTTTTGGTGTGGGACTGCAGTTTCACATCAAGGACTTGCTGGCGGTGCAGAAGGTGGCTGTGCCGGGGGCCCTGGTGTGTATGCTTACGGTTTCAGCTCTGGGGATGGTGGCGTTCCATTTCCTGGGTATGGGTAATCTTGCATGGGAGAACAGCCTCATGTTCGGTCTCTGCGTATGCGTGTCCAGTACGGTGGTGCTGACCCGTGTGCTGGATGATAACCGGGTGCTGCAGACACCGACGGGGCATACTGCTCTGGGGTGGCTGGTGGTGGAAGATATGTTCACCATCGTGCTGCTGGTGCTCATGCCGGCTATATTCGGCGGTCAGGAACTGGGACCCGCGCTTGGAATGATGGCGGTGAAACTGACCCTGCTGGTAGTGGTGGTGGCGCTATTCGGGCGCAAGGTTATCAAGCAGGTGCTTACCTACATTTCGCGCCACTGTTCAGATGAATTATTTACGCTAGCTGTGCTGGTGTGTGCGCTGGGCATTGCGGTTCTTTCGGCCACGGTGTTCAATGCATCCATGGAGTTCGGTGCGTTCCTTTCCGGTATGGTGGTGGGGCAGAGCAGGTTTGCCAGCCGTGCCGCGAGCGACGCTTTGCCGATGCGCGATGCCTTCGCAGTGCTTTTCTTCGTATCGGTGGGCATGGGATTCCACATTGGCGGCTTGCTGGAGTACTGGCCGTTGGCTCTGGCTACGCTGGGTATCTGCATGCTGGCCAAGCCCATGATGGCGGCTGTCATGGTGCGTCTGCTGGGTAAGCCCATGCGACTGTGTCTCATGGTAGGTGGTTCGCTTTCGCAGATTGGTGAGTTCTCGTTTATTCTGGCATCGCTTATTGCCGGGACGTACCATCTGCTGCCTGTTGAAGCGGTCAATGTGATTACCGGTGTGGCAATCGTTTCCATTACTCTGAATGCGGCGTTGTACCGTTTTGTACCTGTGTTTATCCGTCGCCTGGAAGACCGTGGCATCGGGGTTCCTTCGGCGAATGCAGATGCGGTGCCCGAGGTTGCGGATGACCGCTATCGCATCATTCTGGTGGGTTACGGCCCCTGCGGTGAACTGGTGGACCACGTGCTGCGCCAGCATGATATGGATGTGGTGGTGCTGGAAATGAATATCGATACCGTCAACCGCCTCAATAAGCAGGGTCACGCTGCGCTGCATGGCGATGCCTCAAACCGCACCATCCTGCGCATGGCCGGAGTGGAAAAGGCCAAGGCTATCATCATTTCCGCACCGGCTGCTCCCACAGTGCAGATTGCTGCAGCTGCCCGCAGCCTGAATCCGGGTATCCGCGTGGTGGCGCACACCAGTTACATCCGCGTGGCTCAGGCTGTGGCCAAAGCCGGTGATGCTCACGCCTTTGCCGGTGAGGCTGAGGTGGCACTGGCCATGAGCAGCCATATGCTGCGTTCTCTCGGAGCCACAGAGGAACATGTGGCTCGCGAAGAAGAAGCAAACCGCCGCCGCCTCATGGGGGTGGAGTGATGCGTAGAAAAATGCAGAAAAAGCCCCCGAGGGATTTACCCTCGGGGGCTTTTTCTGCGGCCTGCTATATGAAAGGTTTATTTTTCAGGCATCCGCTGGTTCAGTATAGTTTCAAATTGCGGTTTCAGCTGACGGAACAGAGCGGTTGAGCCTTCGCCGCTGAGGTGGTCGTCGTCGTACATCATGAAAGTACCATCTTTATAGACAATAAATGGTTTATCTTCCTCCATGATGGAGATAGTATCCAGTATGGAGCAAAGCCCCTCTGCCTGAATCGACTTAAGCATGGCGATAATGTCCTTGTTGCGCTCTTCCATGTCCTGTCGTGTGCAGGTCAAGGGGGCAAGGTCGATAGGGTTCTGTCCCTTTCGTGTGGCGAGGCGAACGTAGCGTAGCGGATTATCGCATGCCGGTTCAGGAGTCGGCCCCAGAAGAACTACGTGGCGTCCCATATCATGGATGCGTTTGACAAACTCTCTCACAGACTTGTGCATGAGTTCTGTGGTCATGCGTTCGGTCGTTTTGTCCCAATGGGTATATTCAACTCTGTCAAGTCTCGAGCGCCAGAACTGGGCAATAACCACGTGTGTGACGCAGGGATTTGCTTTCAACCAGTTGAGCAGAGAATTAACCTTGGCTTCATCGATGTAATATATATCGGCGTATTCATCGGAGCGGTGAAACTCATAATCCCACATGGGGATAACGGTGGTGGTAAGAAAGGCACCGGGGACGTTCATTTCCCGACACAGGCGGTTGAGACCGAAATAGGCGCTGTGCGCGTGGCTGTCGCCCAGCAGGACGATACACGGGGATGTGGAGGCTGGCCCCATTTGCATCAGCGGTGTAGATACCTGGGGCTTTTTGCGCGTGCTGCGAGCCATGTTGAACATCGCATCGGTGTATTTCAGATAGGCTGGATCCCGGCCATCTGCAAGTACGTTTTCTTCGCATACCTGCCAGTCATCATAAGCGGTATGGTTGATGGCCTGTACTTCCGGGTGCATCTTGTTTTTGATGTCATCGAGCTTCTTGCCCAATACGCAAAGAACGAGGCAGACAACCCAGAGTGCCAGAGCGGTGTATGCCTTGAATTTTCGTTTTTCCACTAAGTACCAGAAAAGCCAGCCGAGAAGCAACGAGAGGCTGACGATGATGGTATAATCGCCCCATGTGGACACTTTCTGGAACATGATAGTGTAAAAGGCGATGATGGGCATGTGCACCAGATACAGGGAGAAGGAAATACCTCCGACCCAGAGCATTACTTTGTTACTCAGTACTGGGGTGAGGATACTGGCGGGCATGTAACGTATGATTAACATGGTTCCAACCACAACAGCCGGTGCGCCGTAGCTTGCGATAAAATCGGATGATAGTGCCGGGAGCAATACAGCAGCAAGTCCCACTGCTGTCAGAACGCTTGCTAAGGGCTTCTTGTTGGTAGCGGGAAGGAGAAGGATGGCTCCGCCTGCAAGAAGTTCCCATATGCGGGGAAGGGTAAGATAGTGAGATACTGCAACATACTGATTCCATGAAGGCAAGCCTATGTTCTGGAGAATGTGACTCAGCTGGTATGAATAACCATAGACAAAAGATGCAATACCGATAAGCCAGAGCAGAACAACCGAGAGCTTTTTAGGTATATACTTATACACAACGCAGCCGATGGCGAACATGAGGTACAGGTGGATGGTGACAGACAGATACCACATGTGTAGCAAGGGATTTTCCAAAGCGTTTGCTGCAAAATAGTCAGACTGTGTACGCCGCAGGAAATCATTGGCGTAACAGAACATGGTGTACCGCCCGGTTCGCGAGGTGCTTATGAGGCTGTCTCCGTCCAGGAGGAATATTGCCGCAACAATGGTTATCAGGACCAGAATAACCATCGGTGGGAAAATACGGAAGAGCTTTTTTGAGGCGAAATCCTTGATGCTCAATTGGAAATTGTCTCGCGAGGCGGAAAGGAAGAGCAAATAGCCGGAGATGACCAGGAAAACGTCGACCCCGTAGAACCCGTGAGGAAAATAGTTAGAACAGAGGTGGAACAGGATAACCAGAATAATGGCAATTCCGCGTAATCCTGCAATATGGTTATAGAATGGCTTTGTTGACATGTGGGGAGATGTAAGTATGCTCAGTCTACTTGCTGGAGAAGTGATTGTCAAGCTGAGAGTTCAGCGCAGTGATTATTTAGAGCGTGATACATATGTTGCTTGAGGAACTGTCGGATAAGATTCATTTTAAACGCTTCCGAAGCAGACGCAGAAAGCGTGAAAAAAAAGGGAGACTTGCGTCTCCCTTTTTTTGATGAAATGTGTTTTATTTTGCCGGCATGGGCTGTTTCAGTAACGCTTCTAGCTGGGGCCTCAGACGTCGGAATATTTCGGTCGCACCATCGCCACTGAGATGGTCATCATCTGAAAGCAGAATTTTACCATTTTGATAGGCAACAAAAGGTTCATCTTCAGGAATGACGGCCAGAACATCCAGCAGGGAGCAGAGCCCTTCGGCTTGCAGCGCGTGCAGTATGTTCAGAACGTCTTTGTTGCGCTCGGCTATTTCCTGATGAGTGTCGGTCATCAGGGAGAGATCCAACGGATTCTGACCCTTGCGTACGGCTGTGCGCACGTGGCGGAGCGGGTTGCTGCACTTGGTTTCCGGAGTGGGCCCCAGAAGAATCACGTGGCGACCCAGGTCATGAATCTGCTTGATAAAGTCTCGCAAAGCATGGTGCATGAGTTCTTTGCTCATCCGGTCAACTTTGCCGTTCCAATGGGCAAATCTGGGATTGTTGAGTCGGGTGCGCCAGAATTGAGCGATGATGACATGGGTAATGCAGGGGTTGGCCTTCAACCATTTAACGAAAGCCTCCGCCTTGTCTTTATTGATGAAATAAGTTTTGGACACATGAGCTTCATAGTCCCACATAGGAATGAATGTGGCTGTATGATACACGCCCGGGAGGTTCATTTCCTGACACAGGCGGTTGAGTCCGAAATAGGCGCTGTTTGCGTGGCTGTCGCCAATCAGCAGCAGGCTCGGGGTAGGGGACTCAGGTCCCATCACCATGAGCGGTGTAGCCGGAATGGGGCGTTTCCGCGAGGTTCTGTCCAAATCGAAAACATTGTCATTATAGGGCATGTTCTCGATGTCGAGCTCATTGGCAAGTGTGCTTGCATCGCAGAATTTCCAGTCATCATAGTGAGTGTGTTGAATAGCCTGTACTTCCGGATGCATTTTGTTTTTAATCTCATCAAGCGTTTTTCCTAATACGCAGATAATCATGCATATGGCCCATAGTGCAAGCGTGGGGTAAGCCTTGAATTTTCTTTTTTCCACAAAATGCCAGAAAAGCCACCCGAGAATCAGCGACAGGGTGATGATGATAGCATAATCGCTCCAGCTTGAAATCTGCTGGAACGAAATAAGGTAGAAGGCTATAATGGGCATATGAACCAGGTACAGAGAGAAGGAAACACCCCCCACCCAGAGTAATGCCTTGTTGCTCAGAACTGGCATTAGTGCACTATCTGGCATATAGCGTACAATGAGCATGGTGCCGACTACGACCGCCGGGGCTCCGTAACTTGCGATGAGTCCGGAAGATAAGGAAATACACAGAATCAACCCAAGTCCCAGCAGTGTCAGCATGCTTGCTATGCTTTTTTTGTTGCTTCCCGGCAGAAGCATGATGGCCCCACCTGCAAGAAGCTCCCATACTCTGGGGAGGGTGTGATAATGAGATATGGGGGCAACCTGTTGCCATGCCTGAATCCCCAGACTCTGAAGTATATCCCGAAGCTGGTACGAGTACCCATAACAGAACGATGCGATGCCGATGCTCCAGAGGAGAACCAGGCTGAGCTTTTTAGGAATATATCGGTATACCACACAGCCGATGGCGAACATGAGGTATAACTGGATGGTTACCGAGAGATACCACATGTGCAGGAATGGATTTTCCAGGGCATTTGGAGCAAAATAGTCCGCCAGGATACGTTCCAGGAAACGATTAGCATAGCAGACCAGCGCATAGCGACCGGTGCGTGCAGCATTGACCAGATTATCTCCATCCAGAAAGAAGATAGCCCCCAGCATCGTTACCAGGAGCAAGATAATCATGGGTGGGAAGATACGGAAGAGTTTCTTTGTTGCAAACTCCTTGATGTTCAATTGATAATTCTGCCGGGAGAATGAGTGAAAAAGAAGATAGCCGGAGATGACAAGGAAAACATCAACGCCAAAGAATCCATGGGGAAAACAGGTGGAGTTGAGGTGAAACAGAATGACCAGAATAATGGCTATGCCTCGCAAGCCGGCAATGTGATTATAGAAGGGCTTTGTTGACATGTGGAGAGATGTTACCGGAAAATAGTCTAATTGAGGGGGCATGTCTTGTCAAGCCGCGAACCTGTTTTTGTTACCATATGCGGGGGCTGTGTTGTTACTCATCTTTTTTAATGGTGTCAATTTTTTCAGAGAGCCTTGCGTAGAGTACACGAAGCCGCAGCAGCATGAATAACACAATGATGGTGACGATTGTCAGGTAGGTAATCACAATCCAGCAAAGCATATGCACTGAATCAAGAGTCTTGTTAATCTTTTCAGCCTCAAGAATGCGCTGGGTGATGATGTCGCCCACTTCTCTGGCGTATTGACGCCCTTCTTCCTTATAGATTACGAGCAGTTTGTCAGTGACCCCGCGGATGCTGAGTGCTGCCTGTTCATCAGGGCTTTTTCCTGTCTCTTGAGGGGAGGTCTGTTCCTCCAGTATCTGGCCGCCCAGCTGCAGTAAGCCTCCCAGTACCTGCCCCACGTCTGTTTTAGCTTGTGCCGGCAGCAGGCTAACCAGCGCTATGAGTATGAAAAGAACATGCTTCATACTGGCATTCTAGCACAGCTTGCACTGGAAATCAATCGGAAAGCGCCGAAATGGGCAGCCAGAGGAGTTCGCCGCACAGCCCGATAGTGGAGGCGCCGAGGGAAAGAGGAATATCAGCCACCTGCAGCATCCAGGTGAGAGGCCTGCGAATTTGATTGCTCAAGCTGCGTCGGTCGTCCAGGTGTCGGCGCACCAGAGAATCGGGGTGGAAAATGTAGGTGTCTTTTTCGCGGAAGGCTCCGGTCAAATCCACTTCATCCGCCCGCAACAGGCGGAATGGCTGATAGAGCGGCCGTTCTTCTGGTGCGAACTTGTAGGCAACCCCGCAATCGTAGACCTGCGCTGCAGTCAGTTCCGCATAGAATATTTCAGGCTGCTGGTTGCGGAGCCATTCCAGGTGCTTCTGCCGGTCGTATTCCGGGTATTCCCATTCCCGGTGGCTCATCCAGGGCATGATATTGAAATCCAGAAGCAGGAACTCGTGTTCCCGGGCGTAGACTACCGGGAGCTTGACGTAGTAGAAATTGCCCTTGCGCCAGGTTTCAAACCGGCTGTTCTCCATATGCAATGGGATTGTCTGGCCGGGAGGCAGCACCACCTCCGGGCACTCATGGCCGATAGAGTCTGAAAAGCCGCCAGTATTGACTACGGTGCAGGAGGTACACAGCAGAACTGCTGCTGCAGCGGCTGTGAGCTTATTGCGCAAGACCGATGAGGAGCTTGTTGTGGATGCCGCCGAACCCGCCGTTGCTCATGACGAGCAGCACATCGTTCGGGTGCACATGGGTGACCACGTAGGCCACGATGTCATCCACGTTTTTACCCACGTAGCAATCGGTGCCGGCGGCCTGAATATCAGCCAGTAGTTTTTCCTGGTCAAGCCGCTGTTCGGGGGCCAGTCGTTTGTTGTTCTCGACGGGGGAGATGACCGTGTAGTCAGCCTCGGCCAGGGCTTCGGCCAGTTCGGTCTGGAAAAGGTTGCGGATGGTGGTGTTGCTGCGCGGTTCGAAGAGCACCCAGAGACGGCTTTTCGGGAAACGCTGGCGCAGACCGGCTATGGCCTGGCGGATGGCTGTGGGGTGGTGAGCGAAGTCATCTACCACAGTCACGCCATTTACAGTGCCGCGAACCTCCTGACGGCGCGCCACGCCTTCGAAGCTGCTCAGTGCGGCTCGAATCTCGTCGGCGGTGAGTCCGGCGAATGCTGCTGCGCAGGCTGCCATGGCGGCGTTGCGTACGTTGAAATCACCAATCATGGGAACGTCAAAGCGTTCGCCGCAGAGAGGGAAGGGGGTGGAGTTCTCTTCCTCTGCCGGTTTGCAGATGAGGGAGAAGCTGCAGCCGTCTGTGCGGTGCTCCAGGTTAGTGATGCGGATGTCTGCATCCTCGGCCATGCCCACGCTCACGAGTTTCACCATGCGCAGTTCGGTGGCTGCGCAGGCGCGCACATCGGCGCAGTTCGGGCAGTCGGCGTTGATGAATACGATGCCGTTGCGGGGCACGGCGCGCAGCAGACGCTTGAAGGAGAGCTTGATTTCTTCCACATTGGCGTAGATGTCGGCGTGATCCATCTCAATGTTGTTGATGATGACCACCTCGGGCAGGTAGTGGAGGAACTTGGAGCGTTTGTCGAAGAAAGAGGTGTCGTATTCATCACCTTCGAGTACGCAGAACTCAGAATCGGTGAAGCGGCCACCGCGCCCCAGATTGCGGGCAATGCCGCCAATCATGAAGCTGGGGTTCCGGTCGTTGGCCTCCAGCATCCAGGCCAGCATGGATGAGGTTGTGGTCTTGCCATGGGTGCCGGTCACCACCAGATTGCGCTTGCCCCACAGGAAGAACTCTTTCATGGTCTCCGGCAGGCTCATGTAGCGCAGGCGGCGCTCCAGTACTGCCTCTACTTCAATATTGCCACGGCTCATGGCATTGCCGATAACCACCAGATCGGTGTCGTCAGGAATATTGGCGGGGTTGTATCCCTGGAAAATCTGAATGCCTTCGTTTTCAAGGAAAGTGGACATGGGCGGGTAAACATTGGCGTCTGTGCCGGTTACCACGTAGCCCTGACGTGCCATGGCTGATGCTACTGCACCCATGGCGGTGCCACATATTCCGAGAAAGTGAACGTGTTTCATGTTGTTCCTGACTGTGCGTAGAAGTGCTGATGAGGTTATAACATCCGTACTCTCTTTGCAAGTATTTTTTAGGGCATGCATATGCATGCCCTGAGATTGTCTGGATTTGCTTGATTCCTCTTAATCGTTCCGGTTGGGCTGATGTTTGCTTTGCCGGAGGAGCTTTTCCAATTGCGGCTTCAGGAATTGGAATAATTCGGTAGAACCATCGCCGCTGAGGTGATTGTTGTCACAGAGCAGGAACTTGCCGTCACGGTAACTAACATATGGCCGGTCTTCAGGAATGAATGGAATGGTATCAACAATGCTGCAAAGACCTTCTTGTTGCAACTTTGCAAGCAGAGGCAAAACATCTTTATTCAGTTCGAGAATCTTTTCTCTTGTACAGCTAATGGGGGACAAGTCAGGATTATCCTGGTTTTTTCGGGTGGCGATTCGGATAAACCGGGTCGGACTATTAATCGGTATTTCCGGACATGGGGAGAGCAGTATTACATGCTTGTTCATGTCGTGAATCCGCTTTACAAACTCTCGGAGCGTATCGTAGAATATCTTTTGAGTCATGGGTTCCGTGCTCAGATCCCAGTGCATAAATTGAGGCTCTTTCAGTCGCAGACGCCAGTATTGGGCGATGATAACATGGGTGATGCATGGGTTGGCTTCGAGCCAGGCCATTAGTGCTTCCGCTTTGTCCTTATTGAAAAAATAAGATGTGTTGCTCGGGTACTCCTTATCCCAGAATGGCATCGTGGTCGTGCAGAGATATGCACCAGGGATGTTAATGTCATGGAGTAAACGATTTAAACCAAAGTAGGAAGAGTGAGCATGGCTATCACCGATCAGTACCACTGACGGTGTGGCCGAGGCCGGTCCCAGCTGCATGAGGGGAGTGATGGGCCTCGGTATGGGGAGGGTTGTGTTTGCCAGGTCCAGCAACAAATGTTCGCTGTATACAAGCTTCTTCTTGTCGAGTTTGTTCGAAAGTGTTTCGGGGGAGCAGAATTTCCAGTCATCGTATGGTGCTACCTGGATTCGATTAATCTCAGGGCGCAGGTAATCTCGGAATCCCTCTGTTGATTTGCCGAATACGCAGATTAACATGCCAACGCCCCACACCGTAAGTGTAATCCCAATGTGAATGCGGCGCTTTTCCACAAGAAACCAGAATAAATACCCCAACACAAAAGAAAGTCCCACGATGATGGCGTAATCACCCCAACCGGAGACTGATTGATACCAGATGTGGAAGAAGGCGATGACGGGCATGTGCACAAGATAGAGGGAGAATGAGATGCCGCCTATCCAAAGCAGTGGCTTATTGCTGAGTACCGGCATGAGAATGCTGGCAGGCATGTACCGGATGATGAGCATGGTGCCAAGCACAACACAAGGACCTCCGTATGCAGCAAGGGAATCATGGCTCAGTGCCGGTATGAAAATGGCGATAAGACCGGCGAGGGTGCAGAGCGTGGCTTTTACTCTGTTGTCGGTGTGCGGCAGCAGGAAAATGAGTCCGCCTGCCAGCATTTCCCATACACGGGGCAGGGTGAGGTAGTGTGATACCGCTGCGGATTGTTCCCATACAGGGATGCCTATGGACTGCAGGATGTTATGAATCTGGTATGAATATCCATAGAAGAAAGAGGCAAGCCCGATAACCCACACCAGCGAGATGCTGAGTTTTCGAGGTATGTATTTGCAGACAATGCACCCGACTGCAAACATGAGATAAAGATGAATGGTGACGGCCAGGTACCACATGTGCAAAAATGGACATTCCAAGGCGTCTGCCGCAAAATAGTCCTCCTGCGTGCGCCTCAGGAAGTCATTTACCTTAAAGAAAAGTGTGTATCGACCAGCCCGGGACGTGCCGATGATATCTTCACAGTCTTGAAAGTACAGGGCAGATAACAGAATGCACAGCGTTATGATGACCAGCGGCGGGAGGATGCGGAACAGCTTTTTGGTCGCAAATTCTCGTACGTTCAGATTGTAATTGCTTTTCTGGAGTGAAAGGAAGAGGAGATATCCCGAAATAACCAGGAAAATATCTACTCCATAAAACCCGTATGGGAGGAATGCCGAGTTCAGATGGAAGAGGATAACCAGTAATATGGCTATGCCTCTCAATCCTGCAATGTGATTGAAAAAAACTTTTGACATATTGGTAGGAAGATTTTCCGTATTTTACGGAGTTTTCTATGGATTGTAAAGTGTTAATTGGAAAAGCATGGAAAAACCTGCACGAGGTATAATAAAGAAAAAATCCCCCACCGGATGACTCACGGTGGGGGAGAAATTGAGGACGCCTCCTCAGGGTGGGTATTATTGACCTGCAGGGACTCCGGGGCGAGACTGCTGGAACACTTTTTCGAATTCGGGCTTCAAAATGTTGAACAGACGGATGGAGCCCTCGCTGCTTAAATGGTTACGATCAAACATGTAGAATATGCCGTTTTCGTAGGAAATAAACGGTTTGTCCTCAGGAATGATGGCGCGTGCATCAATAAGTGTGCAAAGGCCCTCGGCTTCAAGTTTCTTCAGGATAGGGGTAATGGTGGTGTTTAATTTGTCCACGTCTTCCCGGGTGCAGCTGAGGGGGCCTAAATCAATATCAGTGATGCCTTTGCGCTTTGTTATGCGAGAATAGCGAGTCGGTTTCTGCATTTCGATTTCGGGGCCGGGGCCGATGACGATGACGTGGCGACCCATGTCGTGGATGCGTTTGGCATATTCGCGCAGGGCGTTGTAGTATAAATCCGGAGTCATGGGTTCTACTGAGCCGTCCCAATGGACAAAGGTATCTCTGTATCTCGAGCGCCAGTATTGTGAAAGTACAACATGGGTAATGCAGGGGTTGGCTTCAATCCACTTCATGACGGCCTCGTTCCTGCCACGGAGACTGCAATATTCAGAGTTGACATACATGTGGTAGTCCCATAAGGTGACAAGAGTTGTGCAAAGGAAGGCACCCGGAGTATTCAGGTCTCCGCACAGCTTGTTGAGCCCGAAATACATGGCCTGGCCGAAGCTGTCGCCAAGCAGCAGTACCTTCGGAGTCTTGGATGCAGGCCCCATCTGCAGGAGCATCGCTTCTGTCGGGGGCAGGGGACGGGTTGTGTTCGCTAAGTCGAGGAACGATTTGTTCTTTCGGAGTTCTTTCTGGTTGAACTCATTCTCCAGCGTGCCGGGCTCGCAGGCCTTCCATTCATCGTAGGGGGTCACATTGATGGTGTTCAGCTCCGGACGCAGGTAGTCTTTGAATCCTTCTGTTTCTTTGCCCAGCACGCAAAGAACCATGGTTGTTGCCCATATGCCGGCTGTCCAGTAAAGGTTGATGCGCCTTTTTTCGATGAGGAACCAGAGAAGCCAGCCCAGCAGAAGGGAAAGTGCGATAATGATGGCATAATCACTCCAGCTGGAAATGTTGTAGTACCAGATGTGGTAGAAGGAGATGACAGGCATGTGCACCAGGTAGAGGGAGAATGAGATGCCTCCTATCCAGAGAAGCGGTTTATTGCTCAGCACAGGCATGAGTATGCTGTCAGGCATGTAGCGGATGATGAGCATGGTGCCGAGCACTACTGCCGGAGAACCGTAATCTGCCAGTGAATTGGGCGCCAGTGCGGGTAAGAGGGCTCCCAGCAAACCAATCAGGGTAAGAATGGTGCCAGTTACCTTGTTGCCGGCCGAGGGGAGAAGAAGAATGGCGCCGCCGGCCAGTACTGTCCACACGCGGGGCATGGTATGATAGTGAGAAACCGGCAATTTCTGTTCCCAGACGGGCACGCCCAGCGCTTGCAGTATGTTGTGGAACTGGAAGGAATACGCATAGCAGAAAGAGGCAATGCCGATGACCCAGAGAATGATGAAAGAAAGCTTTCGGGGAATAAAGCGATATACGACACACCCTATGGCAAACATGACATACAGATGGATGGTAACTGAAAGATACCACATGTGAAGGAGGGGGAACTCCACTGCATCTGCTGCAAAGTAGTCGCTTTGGAAGCTTTTCAGGAATCTGTTTGCAAAACCGAACAGTGTGTAGCGACCACCTCGGGCGGTGTCTACCAGATCATCGTAGTCCTGGAAATACATAGCAGCCAGAATAGTGGCTACTACGAGAATAATCATGGGCGGAAAGATACGAAGAAGCTTTTTGGAGGCAAACTCCTTCAAATTCAGCTGGTAGTCGTTCCTGCAGAATGAGAGAAACAGCAGATACCCGGAAATAACCAGAAACATGTCCACACCATAGAAACCATGGGGGAAACAGGTGGAATTAATGTGAAAGAGAAAAATGAGGATGAAAGCGAGACCTCTCAAGCCTGCTATGTGGTTGTAGAATGGTTTTGGTGGCATATGATGGTGTAAGTTACAACTGTCAAAATAGCATAGAGTATACCGCCAAGTAAAGCAAATAATTGATATGCTGGAATCTGGGGTTTAAATGTGCTGTAAGTCGTTTTCTGTGCTTGCTGGATGGTGAGCCCAGAATAGGGGGTAAGCGAAAATTAGGGGTATTGTGACGCGATTTCTTGAGAAATGACGCACTATATAATTGAGGCGCGCGCGTACGCGCGTATAATGGTCGGCACTTATGAGTGATAACGTAACGCCCCCGGAGGATGCTGAAAAGCTTTCGACCGGGGCTCAGCAGGAGTACGGCGCCGCCCAGATTGACAAGCTGGAAGGTCTCGAAGCCGTGCGTAAGCGTCCGGGTATGTACATTGGTGACCCGGATGAACGTGGTTTGCATCACTGTGTGTTCGAAGTGCTGGATAACTCGATTGACGAGCATCTGGCCGGATACTGCAGCAAGATTATCATCCAGATTCACGAAGGTGGCACTATTTCCGTGATTGACAACGGCCGTGGTATTCCGGTGGATATACACCCGAAGTTCGGGATTCCCGCCGTGGAACTCGTGCTCACGAATCTGCACGCCGGTGGTAAGTTCGGCCAGGGTGCCTACAAGTACTCCGGCGGTCTGCACGGCGTGGGCGCCAAGTGCGTGAACGCGCTTTCTGACTTCTTCAAGGCAGAGGTGCGTCGCGACGGCAAGCGCCATGTGATTACCTTCGAGCGTGGCCGCACCACCGAGAAGCTGCACGTGGTGGGTTCCTGCCCGGAAGGTCAGACCGGCACCGCCATCACCTTCCTGCCTGACCCGACCATCTTCACCGATACGGTGGAGTTCAAGTTTGACCTGCTGGCCCGCCGCCTGCGCGAGCTCGCTTTCCTGAACCCCGGACTCGTCATCGAACTGGTGGACGAGCGCACCGGCCAGGAGCGCAGCGAGACATTCTACTATGCCGACGGTATCCGCGAGTTCGTGAAGCAGCTGGGCGAGAACAAGACGCTTATCACTGCCGAGCCCATCGCCATGAGCGGCGTGCGCCACATTGAGGTGGAGTACGACGGCAAGACCATGGAAGACGACGTGATTGTGGACGTGGTGATGCAGTACAACGACAGCGATCGCTACCAGATTCAGTGCTACGCCAACTCCATTTTCAATGCCGACGGCGGTACGCACCTTTCCGGTTTCCGCAGCTCGCTGACCCGCGCCATTAACAACTACGCCAAGACGAACAACCTGCTCAAGGATAAGGATCCCAGTCTGAACGGCGATGACGTGCGCGAAGGCCTGGTGGCTGTTATCTCGGTGAAAATGCCCAACCCGCGCTTCTCCTCCCAGACGAAGGACAAGCTCGTGAACACCGAAATCGAAGGTGTGGTGAGCAGCGTGGTGTACGAGGAGCTCAAGGAATACTTCGAGGAGAATCCCCAGGTGGCCAAGACCATCATCGACCGCTGCCTTATCGCTTCCCGCGCCCGCGAGGCCGCCCGCAAGGCCCGCGAAAGCGTGCGCAAGAGCGCTATGACGGTGGGCGGTGGTCTGCCCGGCAAGCTGGCCGACTGCTCCTGCCGCGACCCGAAGCTCAGTGAGCTGTTCATTGTGGAGGGTGACTCCGCAGGTGGCTCCGCCAAGATGGGCCGCGACCGCCGCACCCAGGCTATTCTGCCGCTGCGTGGTAAGATCCTGAACGTGGAGAAGGCCCGCCTGGACAAGGCCCTGGGCAGCGAGACGATTCAGAACATCATCACCGCCATCGGTGCCGGTATCGGCGATGGCGAGGGTGAAGGCTCCTTCGACCTGAATAAGGTGCGCTACCACAAGATTATTCTCATGGCTGATGCCGACGTGGACGGCTCCCACATCTGCACGCTGCTGCTCACTCTGTTCTGCCGCCACATGCCGCAGCTGGTGCGCGCCGGGTATCTCTACATTGCCCAGCCGCCGCTGTACCGCGTGATTCACCGCAAGGTGGAGCAGTATGTGCAGGACGAAGTATCCCTGAACCGCAAGCTCATCTCCCTGGGCGCCGGCGATGTGACGCTGCGCACTCCCGACAAGAGCCGCGAGTTCGATGCCGATTCCCTCATGGCCATCCTCGAAACGCTCATCAACCTGCAGAAGTACGAGGGTAGTGTGGCCCAGCACGGTGGCGATTTCAAGGACCTGCTCCGCCACCGCTCCGTGAGCGGCGCTTTCCCGCAGTACCTTGTGAAGGTGCGCTGCGGCAATGATGAGGAGGTGCAGTACTTCGCCGATATGGACAGCCTGAGCGCATTCTCCGAGGAGAACCGCGACCTCTTCCTCTTCGGTGAGCCCAGTGAGGAAGAACTGGCTGCCAATCCGCTGCCGGTGCGCGAAGGCCCCAGCCGCCGCGCTCTGCTGCACGAGCTGCATGAGGCCAAGGCCATTTCCCGCGTGCTCACCCGCCTGGAGGAGCTCGGCATCGATGCTGCCCACCTGCTGAGTGATGATGCCCCCGTATTCGAACTGGTGGAGAACTCCCGCAACACGGTGACCCCCATCAACTTCGTGGGTGATATCCTTGCCAAGGTGCTGGAAATCGGCGGTCGCAGCGTCACCATCACCCGATTCAAGGGTCTTGGTGAAATGGACGCCAAGGACCTGTATGCCACCACCATGGATCCGGAGAAACGTGAGCTGCTTCGCGTGCGCCTGGATGATGACAACGCCGTGCAGGCCGACAAGATGTTCACCATTCTCATGGGCGACCTGGTGGAACCCCGCCGCCGCTTCATCGAGGACAACGCCCTCAACGTCCGCAACCTCGACGTGTAACCCCTGACCATTCATTCTGATTATGAGCGAAACAAGAATTCGTCCCGTCGACGTGGCTGAGGAGGTATCCCGCAGCTTCCTGGATTACTCCATGTCGGTGATTATCTCCCGCGCCCTGCCGGACGCCCGCGACGGTCTCAAGCCCTCCCAGCGCCGCGTGCTCTACGCCATGCACGAGCTCGGTCTGGTGCCCAGCAAGGGCACAATCAAGTGTGGTAAAATCGTGGGTGACACCATCGGTAACTACCACCCGCACGGTGACCAGTCCGCCTACGGTACCCTGGTGACCATGGCCCAGCCCTGGAACATGCGCGACATCCTGGTGCAGGGGCAGGGTAACTTCGGTACGCCTGAAGGTGACCCCCCCGCCGCCATGCGATACACCGAAGCCAAGCTCAGCCATCTGGGCGTGGCCCTCATGGACGACCTGGACAAGGATACAGTGGATTTCCAGCCGAACTACGACAACCGCCTCACGGAACCCGTGGTGTTCCCCTCTGCTTTCCCGAACCTGCTGGTGAACGGCGGTACGGGTATTGCCGTGGGTATGGCCACAAACATGGCCCCGCATAACCTCGGCGAAGTGGTGGACGGCATCTGCGCCTACATCGATAATCCCCTCATCACCAGTGAGGCGCTTCGTGCCTACATCAAGGGCCCGGACTTCCCCACGGGCGGCTATGTGCTGGGCTACAAGGGTATCGACAGCTACTTCCGCACAGGCCGCGGCAGCGTGCGTATGCGCGGTAAGATGGAGGTGGTCACCAATGAGAACGGCCGCGAGTTCATCCACATCTCCGATGTGCCCTACGGTGTGAACCGTGCTGTGCTGCAGGAGCGTATCGCTGAGCTGGTGCGTGATAAGATTATCACCGATATCGCCGGCATGCGCGACCTTACCGACTACATCGAAATCGAGCTGAAGCGCGATGCCCGCCCGCAGGTGGTCATCAACCAGCTTTACAAGCTCACCAGCATGGAGACTTCCTTCTCCGTGAACATGCTGGCCATTCACGAGGGGCGCCCGAAGGTGCTCACCATGAAGGATGCCATCAACTTCTACGTCGAACACCGCCGCGAGGTGGTGGTGCGCCGCACGAAGTTCCTGCTCCGCAAGGCTGAGGACCGCGCCGAGGTGTTGGAGGCTTACCTCATCGCCCTGGCAAACATGGATGAGTTCATCCGCATCATCCGCGACTCCAAGAACCGCGAGGACGCCCGCAACCGATTGATGCAGTTCAGCTTCCCCGTGGAGCTGGCAAAGGGACTCGGCATCCTCATTCACAGCCAGCCCTCCGTGCAGGGTGACAAGTACATCTTCACCGAACGCCAGGTGAATGCCATCCTCGAACTCCGTCTCTACCAGCTCACTGCTCTGGAAAACGACAAGATTTCCGACGAGTATAAGAAGCTGCTTGAGCTCATCGAGGATTATCTGGACATCCTGGCCAACGAGAGCCGCGTGCTCGGCATCGTGAAGGACGAGCTGCGCACCATCAAGGAGAAGTACGCTACCCCGCGTATGACCCACATCATTCCCTTCGAGGGCGATATGGCCATTGAGGATCTCATCCCCAATGACTCCATGATTGTGACCATCTCCCACAGCGGTTACATCAAGCGCACCAACTCCGATGAGTACCGCCTGCAGGCCCGCGGTGGCAAGGGTATCAAGGCCGCCACGACCAAGAGCAAGAAGGATGCCAACGACTTCGTGGAGCACCTCTTCGCTGCTCAGAACCACGACTACATCATGTTCTTCACGAACACCGGCCGTGTGTATGTGGAGCGCGTGTACGAAATCGACGAGGCCGCCCGCAGCGCCCAGGGCCGATCCATCAAGAACCTGCTCGATATGCAGGCCGATGAGCGCATCGCCGCCATTCTGCGTCTCGAGCGCCGCGTGAGCGAGGACGGCAAGGATATCACCTTCGCTGAGGACTCCGGCAACGTGGTATTCGCCACCAAGGACGGCACGGTGAAGAAGACCGCCCTCAACGACTTCGTGAACTACCGCAAGGCCGGTATCATCGCCATCAACCTGGAGGAAGGTAATACTCTTGTGAATGCTGCCCTTACCTCCGGCGAGGATGAAGTGGTGCTCGTCACGCACGATGGTATGAGCATCCGCTTTGCCGAAAGCGATATGCGTGCCCAGGGCCGCAACACCATCGGTGTGCGCGGTATCAAGCTGCGCGAGGGCGACTACGTGGTGGCTCTCGCCGTGGTGCAGCAGGATGCCAACCTCCTCGTGGTGTCCGAGAACGGTCTCGGCAAGCGCACTCCCTTCGATGAGTACCGACCGCAGAGCCGCGGTGGTATCGGTATCAAGACCATGAACTGCACGGATAAGACCGGTCGTGTGGTGTCCGCCACCACCGTGACCGATGCCGATGAACTCATGATCATGACCACCGGCGGCCAGTCCGTCCGCATGAAGGTGAACACCATCCGCGAAACCGGCCGCGCCACCCAGGGCGTGAAGCTCATCACCCTCGACGGCAAGGAAACCATCCAGGAAATCACCCTCGTCATCCCCGACGATGATGAAGATGAATCCCCCGAGGATGCCCCCGAAGTGGTGGACGCCGATGCCGCCACCACCGATGAAGCCGACGCTCCCCAGGAGTAAAGACTCATCTGAAGATTAACAGAACCTCATAAGTATCACCCCACCTGCCTCCCCCGGCAGGTGGGGTGAGTGTATCCAGAATGTAAAGTGTTGTGTGGTAAATTACACACTTTTTTCTGTACATCGCATCTAAAATGTTATAGACTCCTGGGTGGAGGTGTGTATCTACACGTATTCCTTCGCTTAGCTCTGACTCTAATTCAAGCTCATAAAATGAAGTTCAAATTACCAAAGGCACTATTTACCACGCTTCTGCTGTCGATGTGCTCTGTAGCGGTTGCAGAAACGTATGAAAAGGGAAGCATCGAGCAGGTTTCGGATTATACGGAGCGATTGACGAGCCCAGACGCAACCTACAAATACGGAAGCATCAAGAGCCCCAATGTTCACCTTACGGCTGTTCGTCAGAATAAAACGTGCAACATTGAAGTTGGCAGCATTGATGCTGGCGAGGGCGATGTTCAAGTCACCACCTACATCGGCAATATTGCTCTGGGTGATGTTAAGGCTGATTATATCCAGGTTGGCACACAAAGTGGCGATATAAAACTTACAGGCGAAATCAATGCAACAAATCCGGGTAGCACAATTGATATTGCCCTCCAGGATGAAAATGCAAGTGGAAATATTATTCTTGATGGGGCCAGCATTTCAGGTGTTGCAATGGGAATCCACTATCACGCCTTGGATGGTATTGAATCATCGGGGCAGATTCTGATTAGTGGTGAAACAACGCTGGCCGACGTGCACCTTTCTTCTGGTCTGGTGAATGTGAAGGAGGGCGCTAAACTGACGCTGGAAAATGTCTCTTTTACTAACCGCACTTCGACAGACGCAAATGCGGGACTTGTTCTGAGTGACAATGTGACTCTGACTCTGAGTGGTGAACAACCGTTGGAAATCGGTTCCCTGACTGTTGGGGAGAGTGTCAGCTTTGTTGTTGAGCTGAGCGATGAAGTCTTCGAAAATCTGGACAATACAGCAATCAACCTTTTCAGCATTGTCGGCGAAGAAGAGAACGATATCGACCTTACCGGCGTCAAGTTCACCTTCACCAATGCGGGTGGCACTGAGGCGAAGAGCGGCACTATCACCGCTGGCAGCGGTGGTTCCATCACGGTGACAAATATCTATACTGTGGCCATCCCCGAGCCCACCACAGCTACGCTTAGCCTGCTGGCCCTCGCTGGCATGGCCATGCGTCGCAGACGCAAGTGAGACTCGAGAGACCGAGGATTTATCAAAGGTCCTCTCCGCCGCGCCCGACAGGCGCTCCGGCGTGCCAGGGTCGCAAGGAAAGAATATACTGCCGCGCTCTCCGGAGTGCGGCAGGTTTGCTTAGTGGAAGCCGGGGAAGTTTTGAATCGGGTATCCGGTTATTTTGACTTAGCTGAGCTGGCCGCCCGCCGGCGCCGTGTGATGCACATGGCTGATTACCTGAAGCAGCTGGATAATCTGCTGAACACTATTGGTGAACAGGTTCTTGATCACAAAGGGCACATCAGCCACGAACAGGCCATGGAAAAGGCCGAATGTGAATATAGAAAATACCAGGTAAAGAATCTTTCTCCCGTTGAGGAGGCCTATCTTTCTTACATGCAAGAACTAGCTGATGTTGCTCGAAAGTCTCCCCAGGAGTAAAGCCTCATCCGATTCATAGATGCCTCATAAGTATCACCCCACCTGTCATCCCGGCAGGTGGGGTGAAGTTTTTCCATTGGTCACAGAAATGCCCCGGTTCTGTATGGCGAACCGGGGCTGAAGGGTGAGGTTGAAGCGGGCTTTATTTGCCTTTCTTCTTGGCGCGGCGGGCGAGGACGGCCATGCCGCCTTTGTAGTAGGGGTGAACGAACTCCACCACTTCCTGGCGCTCGGGGGTCACGGACATGGAGCCGCCCACAAGGTCCGCCTTTCCTTTGTTCAGGGTGTCGATGAGTTCGGAGAAGGTCATTTTGGTGTATTCCACCTTCATGTTCAGCTCGTAGGCCACACGGTTGAGAACCTCGATATCCATGCCTTTGAGCTCATTGTTAGACTGATAGGACATGGGTACCTGAGAGGGATCGGTGGCGTAACGGATGGTGCCGGCGCTGCCATCGAAATCTTTCTTGTGGGTCCATTTGGTCACGCTGCGTTCCGGGTCGGTGTTCTTGCACCATTTTTCCTTGAACTTTTCCAGCTCGCCGCTTTGCTCCAGCTGCTGGATAACGGCGCTGATTTTTGCGTTCAGCGGGTCGCCCTTGCGCGTGGCAAAGGAGTAGTAATCATCGGCAAAGTTGAAGGCCACATACAGCTCCTCGGGGTAGTAGGCAGCCCAGAGCTGGGCGATGGGTTCATCGGCCAGTGCGGCGTCAATCTTACCCGTGCGCAGAGCCTGCACCATGGGCTGGTTGTAGTTGAAAGTCTTGTACTCAGCCACGCCGGGCTGCACTTTCTCCAGCACTCCCTGGAACAGGCTGCCCGTCAGCGAGCCGGCGCGTTTGCCCACCAGGTCGGCCAGGGTGTGGATTTCTGAAGTGTTCTGAGCCACAGCATCAGGCCGGGTGCCGCCGGTCTGGTCATCGCAGCTGGTCAGGCTTATGGTGGTGAGTCCCAGCAGGAAACAAGTGAGAAAAGGTTTAATCTGTAACATAACAGTTCTATGTGCTCTTGTTATTCTACACTGTCCGGCAGAGAAGTCAATCTGTAAATTAAGGTTGATACCGGAGTATTATTATGTTATAGATGAAGTTCCGATTTGTGCGCATATGAAACTGCATCTTCCCGTTTGTCTTTTCCGTTCTCTGGTATTGTTGTCCGGTTTGCTGACTGCTCAGGCTGCGGTGCGGCATGAGCAGGTATCGGACCTCACCTATGTGGATTTTGCGACCAACTGTGGCCGCTTTGTCACCGGCAGCACTAATGCGCTGCTCGACCACATCCGCCAGCGCGACGGCGGGGTACAGATTCACTACCGCGACGGCTTACTCCCCTTTACTCTGCCGCACGGGATGATAGATTTCGATTCCGTGGTGGATGGCGGCCACATCACCTGCGTGGGTCCGAACTATGTGGTGACCGTGGCGCACAATGCATCGCGGCTTTATCCCGTGTTTTCTGGCAATGAGGTGGGCAAATCACATGCGCCTCGCTACGTGACCATCGAGGAATATGGTGCGAAAAAACGTTTCGTGAACCATATTTTTCATGGTGCCATGAATGACTACAAGCTTTCACGCCTGAGCAAGGTGGTGACGGATGCCCCCATTGCGCCCATGACCGGCGGTGCCAATGCGCAGGTGAAAGGCGAGCTGCTGTACCGCGTGGGCGGTGGCCTGCAGCAGCGCCGCGGGGCAGATGAGAAGAACTACGACGAGAGTATTCAGGATACGTACCTGGTGGGCGGTATAGCGAAGCTGGTGGACTGGGTGACCTCTCACGATGACAAGAATGTACAGCTGGGTATGGTGACAGGCACTGACTCCTGGGCGGTGAAAGGGGTGAGCGATTCCTCGCCGTTGCCCTTCGGCTCGACTCAGGGAGACTCCGGCAGCCCTTACTTCGTGTGGGATGCTGCAGACGGGCAGTTCAAGTTCCTGATGGCACATCGCGGCAGCACCTCCGGCAACCGTCAGACTCAGGGCTGCGAGGCTCTGGAGTGGACACGCCGGGTGATGGCGGAGAACTCATTCTGCGTGGATATGGGCAAGGTAAAAGGTGAGGTCGTCATCGCTGGTGCAAAATCGGAGCCCGGCAAAGGCGATGCTGCGGACGAGGTGAATGGCGTCAGGTTCACTGCCGCCCCCGCCCGTGGTTACCTGCGCGATGATTCCGGCAATCTGTACGATAAGAACTGGAACGCCGCTTTCAACGCCGTGGAGAGTGGTCAGCGCACCTGGAAAACGCTGGCGCCGCTCCGGAATCAGGATGCCTGGTATGCCTACGGTGAGGAGTTTTTGAACGCTACCGACAGTGTGGTAGTGGTAGACAAGGAGGCGAAGGCAGCCGGGGGGCTGACCTATTCCCGGCTCTTCCTGACCCAGAATCTGGTGTTCGAGGCGGGTAAGGATGGTGCAGCCTACACCTTGCGTGTGGATGAGGATACTGACCTGGGGGTGGGCTATCTGCACTTTGCTTCCATGGGGTACAAGGGGGTGGAGTTCAGCGTGGTGGCTGCCGGAAAGCAGCAGCTGGATTCCGCCGGTCTGGTGGTGGATGCAGGGGCGACGCTCAATCTGCAGCTTTGCAATGAAGATGCCGCTGCCACGCGTGAGTGGCGCAAGGTAGGCAGTGGCACGCTGCGTATCTGCGGCAAGGGCAAGAACGAGGTGCTTCTCAATGTGGGCGGACCGGGCAGTACGCTGCTCGACCAGCAGGACGGCTACGCGGCCTACAACGTGCTGGTGAATATGGGTTCCACCGTCTCTATCAGGAACACGGAGCAGATTTACCGCGACCTCACCTTCGGTCATGGTGGTGGTGCGCTTGACCTGATGGGCAACAAGATGGACTGGTACCTCACCCAGGGCGAGAAGCGGGAGGGATTCACTATACGTGCGCTTACGGAGGAAGCCGTTATCACCAATACCGCCAGTCACGCAGAACTGACTTTCAGGGAGCCCGGAAATCACACCTTCGCCGGTTCATTCCGCGATACAAAGGAAGCTTCGCTGGGTATCACCTACGCGGCCGGGAAAACCTGGGTGCTCAACAGCATCCGTACGCAGCTTACCCACCCGGACAGCCACTTCACGGTGCAGAGCGGCACGGTGAAACTCAGTGGTACTCTCACCAGACACGGTGTGGGCACGGTGCATACACGGGATACGGCTTCATCTCTGGTGCGGAAGGATGACTGGCACTACGCCGATGCTGCCATGAACGTGCGCGTGCAGAAAGGGGCGGCTTTCGAGCTGGAGAGCCACGCCCGCCTCACCGGCACGGTGACTGTGGAGCCCGGCGGACGCTATGTAATGCACCCCGGCGTGCATGCCGAGAAAGAATACATCGAGGGTGGCGAGCACCGGGAAAGTACGTCCGGGATTGCCGATTTCTACGGCCACAAGGGTGGAGTGAAACTGGCGGCCGGCGCTACACTGCAGCTGCAGCCCGGTAGCAAGGCTCAGCTCTGCAGTCTGGAGCTGGCGTCTGGCAGTCGGGTGCAGTCTGCGGGCGCCGCGCTGGCGGTGGAGAAGCTTACGCTGGCGGTGGATTCTGCTCCCGGCTGCAATGTGAAGATTCCTGCCCACCTGCGCTTGAGAGGTGCCGATGGCAAGTCGCTGCGCACCGGCCTGACCTCTGCGGTAGAGCTTCGCCCGGAGACAGTGCAGGGCGGGCTGCAGCTCACCTGCCGGGAACTCACGCTGGATTTCCGCGGTATGAAGAAGAAGTCCCGCGGCATGATACGCGTGCGCCTCGGCAAGGAGGTGAAGCTCGAGAAGCCTGAATCCATGCGAATCAACGCTATTACCGCCCAGGGGGCCATCCCCGGCTACTACAATCCCGCCGACCCGGCCGCATTCTATTTCAAGCTGCCCTGATATCGGCAAAAAAACGATTCCGGTGAGCTCCTGAAAAGTGGGCCAGTTTCAGATTTGCTGACTCATTCTGTTAGTCAAATTGGAATTTGTTGAGGTGAGCGAAGCGAACAAACTTAAAAGCCCGCGTCAGCGGGCGACATATCAATAGCGAGGGGTGAAGAGGGGCGCGCGTAAGCGTGCCCCTCGCAACCCCTCGTTTGATAAATAAACAAATAAAACCCGTGAAATGGGTGACATAGGGCTTTGGCATTCAA
>JAZONE010000091.1:0-24653 GCA_045654325.1 Akkermansia sp. | reverse complement strand
CGCCGTGGCAGGCTGTCACCCGTTTCACGGGTTCCGGATTATTTTTTGCATACGAGGGGTTCCGCCCGCCAACGCTACGCGTGTCGGGCTCTACCCCTCGCTATTGATATGCCGCCCTACGGGCTCAAAGTTCCGCTCGCCGTTGGCTCGCCAACTTCCAATTTGTCCGTCACCACCAATGCGGATAACACATCAATCTTTAATTGCCTCATCAATAATCGGGACTTCCGTCTACGGCTTTGCCTACGCCGTGACAGGAAAGTCCCGTGCGCCGACGAAGTTCCCGTCAAATTCCAAAAAATACGCCGCTGTGGGGGAGCCACAGCGGCGCAGAGATATTCGGAATGGGGCGGTCGCTCAGTTCTTCTTTCTCCAGAGCGGGGAGGAGATGATACCGGCGTAGATGAAATCAAAGATACCGATACCGATGAAGAGCATCTGCTCCTTGCCCTCCAAGGTGAGGCCGTAACCCAGCAGCACAGCGCCCAGCAGGGCAAAGCCTGCCACGCGGAGCCTGGTGGTGCGGGGCGAGTTGTAGTTGCTTGCCATGGGGCGAGTCCTTTCTGCGTTACTTGGTGAGGCCGAGCAGCTCCATCTCGAAGATGAGGGTGCTGTTCGGGCCGATGCTGCCGGGGCCGTTGGCGCCGTAGGCCAGATCGGCGGGAATGGTGACGCGCCACTTGGAACCTACGGGCATGAGCTTCAGCGCTTCGGTAAAACCGGGAATCACCTGGCGAATGTTGAACTTCACAGGAGCCTGGCTCTGGTCGAACACGGTGCCGTCCACCAGCGTGCCCTTGTACATCACCTCGGCGGTGGGGGCGTCACCATGCTTGGCTGCATCGTAACTCTCGCCGCTGCCAGCGGTGATAACTTCATACTGCAGGCCGCTTCCGGTGGTGGTCACGCCTTCACGCTTGCCGTTTTCCTCCATGTACTTACGGCCGGTTTCAAGGTTCTTCTGAGCCTTCTCATCACCGCGCTTCTGGAGCATGCTCAGGAAGGTCTGCTGGTATTCGTTCACCTTCTCGTCGATGAGGCTCATATCCATGTTGCCTTCCAGACCATCCCGGAAACCCTTGCCCAGCATCTCAGCCAGCACGTCATCACCCTGCAGACCGGGCAGCATCTGCGGCATCACCTGGCTGCCCACGCGGTACCCGATGAGGTACGACATCACTTTTATCATCTGTTCATTAGACATGCACCTACTCTACACCCCGGCCCCAATTCTTGCAAGCTGCTGCAGAGTCATACTGCATTTGCTCCCGGTATGACATATAATCCCGGCCTGACGTAGATTATGCTGACACTTGATATCCCTATAATGTATTAGTTACTAATTTTCATATCTATATGGTATTGGATAACATGTTGGTACAGAAATGTGGCAGAAATGAGTAATACAATATATTGTGATAATAGTGATGGAAGATGCGCGAATTGTATCATAGGGGGGGGTAACTATCAAAATGGTAGGAATAAAGGATATCTTGATTTTGACAAGGTGATGGGTGTAGAATGGCGAGCTTCCGCGCGTATGAGTAACAATACAAGTGTCCATTTTCGTTTTTCCCCGCACCGCCCGGCCGGCAGCCGGGGGTGGATGTCATTTTTCCTGGCAGCCCTCGGCATGGGGGTGGCTCAGGCCAATGTGCAGTACCAGCTGAGATACTGGTGGGTATTGCCGGAGGAAGATCAGGCGAAGGTGCCGCTGGTATATCGTGCAAATGGCGAGACTTCTGATGCTGCAGAACTGGCCCGGCTGATGAATGACCCGGCCGTGGCAGAGGCCAGACTGGCCCGGCAGGAGGCACTGCGCCGTGAAGCGATGGCACTTGTACGCAGCTTGCGCCAGCAGGGCAAGCACGCCAACGTAGCCTACGAGGAAGCGTGGACGCAGGTGTATTCCCGCCGCTGGCTGGACGCGAACTGGATGGCCGGGAGCAGCAAGCTGGAGCACATGCTGGACCTTCTGGCGGAAAAGGGCGAGAACCTGGAATTGACCCCGGAGGAGCAGCAGGTTGTGCTGGAGGCTCTGCTGGAGGCCGATGACCGGCTGGAGAGCAAGGAGGGGCGCGAGTTGCTCCGCCGCCTGGCTGCGCGGCTCCGTGCTCTGGGTTACGGTCAGCTCAAGTCATCGCGCCAGGCCAAGAATAATCAGGTAATGCAGCGTTTTGCTGATGCCCTGGCACAGGGTATGGACAGCCGCGCTGCCTATCGTGATGCAATGTTCAAGACGTACCGTGACAGCATCATGACCCACACGGACTGGGGATACCAGGCGCCCTGGGGGCTGCATGGCGGTGAGGCTCCCGTTTATCGGCAGGCTCCTCTGAAGGTGACTAATACCCTGGGAACAGGCACCGGGCTGGCTAATGTTGCAGGAGGTGACATACTGAAGGATTTCCTGGCCAAGTCACCGGAGTCTGGTGAGCAGGAGGAAAAGGAAGAAGAGGAGGAGCAGGAGGATGAACTCGTGCAGCAGGGTACCTCTGCAGCGGGGGCTGCTCCTGCCGCTTCGTTATCTGCGCCGGCTCCGAGGTTGGGCATGTCCATGCGTGCGGTCGCGCCCGTGGCGGCTGCAGGTGAAACCGTCCCCTCTCTGCCGCAGGCAACCATGACGGAGCTGTGGAATGCTGCCGACCTGAAACTGACCGATGGAGATGAAGCAAGCATCCATGTGGATCGTTCTCCTACATCTCGTTATGGTAATCTCAGCTGGAGTCGGTCAAGTAGTAATTGGGGCAGCAGCTCTTATCAATGGAGTGGTGGCACGTCTATCAACAGCAATACCGTCAGGTACTATGACTCCATAGGCCTTTCTGATAATAATCACCTGTATCTTGGTACCGGAAACAACGTATCGATTGTTGTTAATGGCGAAGGTAACTACCTGCATGCAGAAGGCGAATCAAACAGCCGGCCTGTAGCGGGAAGCGGCCTGTTCACCTACAATATGCTGCAGGGACAGGGCGAACTCACGCTGATGGCGGACAAAGCATCTACTACGAGCGGTGGCTGGTGGGGCAGCCAGACAACGACGTATTACACCACCATTTATTCGTTCAGCGGCACCCCGGCAGAGGACGAGGGCTTCTACGGCACTCTTCGTTTTGCCTCGTCGCGCAATGATGCCAGCGTGCAGCTGAATCTCTCCGGCGAGCATTGGAAGAATACCGAATTTGACATGACCCGAGGCGGTGGTCCCGGCTACGATGTCACCAACTCGAATGCCCAAGCACGCGCCGTTGTGCTGAACCTGACGGGCGATACCCATATCCGCGGTCTTAGCGGAGGAGATGATGGCTCTACGGTGACCAGTCAGGCGAATACTCAGGACTTGTCGCCAACGCTGACACTGGGTGTTGACGGAGATGTCACCTATACATACGGTGGTACCTTCAATCGTTCCTATTATGTTTCGGAATCAAACACTCAGAGCGACTCGGCGCCCTTGAACCTCACCAAGGTGGGCAGCAATACCCAGGTGATTACGCAGGACGTGACGGCCGATGTGGAGGGGAACAGCGCGCTTGATGGCTCCTTGAACCTGCTGACCGTTGAAGACGGTACCCTCGATTTCAGAGGAGAGCTGGAGACGAGTAAACTGCATGCTCTGGGGGGAACGCTGCTGGTAGGCGGAAACCTGGAAGTGACCGGTGGTGAATCTACGGGATCGTCTACAGTGGCGATGCAGGTTGAAGGTCCCGCGAAGGTTCAGGTAGCCGGTACAACTACTGCATACAACGTGAACGTGCTGAAGCCGGAAGGCCAGGCGAGCGGTGGCCAGTTTACCACCGGGAATCTGGAGGTGGAGCGTACGGTGCATGTGGATGGAGCGGGCAGCTTACTGACAGTGGGTTCGTCTTCTGCTGCCGGTGTTCTCAAGGCGCAGAATATCTACGTCACTAATGGCGGCCAGATTTCGGTGCATGGCAGTGTAACTGCCACGTCCGGCGTATCTGTCGGTTATGATAATGCAACGGCTGATTCCAGCCTGACGAGCACCGGCGCTTTTGTGACGAACGATCTGCGCCTGCGCAGCGATGCGGTGCTGACCACTCAGGCCTCTGCAGTGGTGCAGGGGGATGCGCACCTGCATGGCGGAGCCAGCTGGGAGATGACCGGCAAGAGCAATAGTATAGACGGCGTGCTGTATCTGGAATCGGCCGCAGGAAATCCGCTGCTGCTGACCGGAACCGGAACTGCCAAGGAGGGCAATGTGGTGCTGACCCTGCCGGGTGAGGTGGATTTTTCCCGCAGCGGATGGGATGGCAAGAATGCCGTGATAGCACTCGATGGCGTGACCCTGGATTTCTACCGTGGTGTAACGCTGACGAACCTGGGATTCAATGTAACCGAGGGTGACGTGCTTACGCTGGCCTCCGGCAATGGCTGGGTGGCTGATTCCACTCCTAACGTTACCGTAAAGAGCGGTATTGATTTCTACCACGGTGTGTTGAGCGATGCCAACGGTCTGGTCACCATCACCATTGAGCACAAGATTGACCTGAGCCAGGAGCCGTTTGTGGTGGGTGATTCGGATATTGTATATATTGAGATGCATGCCGACGCCGCCAATCCGGCGCTGCCTTACCTTGCGTATGATGATGCAAGATACCAGAATGGCCAGTGGACAGAAACCGATGACAACCCGGTATCTGCGCTGGAAGTGATGCGTTTCCACAACGTGAAGCTCACGGAAGGTGCCCATCTCTATCTGGGTGAAGATGCCGACGCCAGCCTGGCAGACCACCACTTCGGTGGTAATGTCGTGGTGGTGAACAACGGCTCCAATGTGGCTCAGCTCCATGGGCAGATTGGTACCTGGGGTAAGTGGTATCTGGATGGTCACCTGGGTGGAAGTGGTGACTTGAAGCTCATTGCGCACCATTCCAATACCTCCGGTTCGGCAACTAAGCCGACTGATACCGCTACGGTGAAATACACGCTGGCCGACTATGGCAGTGCCAGTGTTTTTGAGTTCTCCAATGTGACGAATCCACAGGCCTGGCTGAACGGCACAATAAGTCTTGCTAATACGGGCGGCGGTATTGTGCAGCTCAATGTGGGTAATGTGAAGATCGGCGGCCAGGGGGATACCCGTTGGGATGATGTGGTGATTGATCTGACCCGCGGGAAATATACTGACCACGCGTATGGCAGCAACACCAGCGGCACTGCTTCTGAACTGGTGCTCGGTGTGATGGGTGATGCCTCTGTGGCCGGCCTGGTCGGTGGCGATGGCAGTTCTGTGGTGAGCAATCACAAGGTCGGCTCCCCTGTGTCGAGCTATACCCTGACGCTGGGTGATGATTCGGCCAACGAGTACAAGTTCGGCGGCACTATCGGCAGCGGCCGTTTCTACACCGGTGGCCGGGCTCATGCCATCACAACCACCACGACTATTACCACTGAGGGAGAAGGCGGCAGCACTGTGACTACCACAAGTACCTCAACCACCGAGCACAACTTCCTCACCTCCCGGACTGCCGGTCTCAGTGTGACCAAGGTGGGCAGCAATACCCAGAGTTTTTCTGGCGCTGTGTATCTTGACCAGCTGGATGTGCAGGGCGGTAAGCTGATTTTCAGTAATGCGACTACGCAGATTGCGGATGTGACGGTGCGTGCCGGAGCAACGCTGCAGACCGCCGGAGTCAAGACGGATAGCGTGACTCTTTACGGCGGAGCCTCCTGGTATACTACTGTCGCGTCCAACAGTTATGAAACTCCGGTGTATCTGATGGATGTATTCGGCCCCGGCGGTGAGGTGAATGCCATTACCATTGGGTCAAATGGCAATTCCTGGGTGACCACCAAGTATCTGAACATGGCCGGCGCCGGTACCTGGACGGCTGGTTCGGGGGCTATTTTCGAGCTGGATAACGTCAGCCTTGATTTATCCAAGCCCCGCGTCATCACGAATATGGCGGGTATTTCTGCCGGAGCGGAAATCGCCATGTATTCCAATTGGAAGGGCGGCATCAGCAACCTGGAGGGTAAGAATCTGGTCATGGTGGAAGACCCCGACGGTGTGTTCTACGACGCTCACTATGAGCTGAAGAACGGGGTCTTGTACCTGCACCTGCATGATACCGAACGCGATTACGGTATAGTGGCAAAAAATGAGCCGCTGGCAGGTTATACCGGGATAGAGGGCTACATCTGGAGTGGTGAGAATAACGGCTACACGGTGGATAATGACGTGCATTACCTCAACATGACTATGGGTAATGTGTGGCGGGCCGATGGTTCTGCTCACAACACCGGCTGGCATGAGCAGCGCGCCGAAGGCAGCAGCAATGACGATATCGGTGTGTATGAAAACGGGAATACCGTGACCTTTGCAGATGGTAACGTACACGCCTATGTGGACAAGAATTCCACCGATACCGATACGGTGCGCAAGGTCGATATAAGCGGTGCAGTCGCTCCCGGCAAGATTCTGGTCACGGCAGATAACAATGCCGGGCGCAACGGTTCCTCTGAAGCTCAGATGGAGTTCGGCTACGCGTTTGTTTCGACTGACGGTACCGGCACGATTACAGACTTTGGCAACACCCCGACCGAAATCATCAAGACGGGTGATTCAATCCTGATTATCAATACGACCAACTCGTTTACCGGTGGTATTGATGTGAAGGATGGCGGCCTGTATCTGGCCGCTGTGGGCGCAGCCGGCACCGGCACACTGACTTTCCACACGGATGAGAAGTGGTCTTACGATGTGGTGAATAATAACGGAAGCCTTGGTTATGAGATGTCTCGCACCGGCGCGGAGCTGATGATCTGCTATCCGCACAGTGACGATGCCCTTTCCGGTTTCCGCGGTTCCACGCTGACCAATGATTTCGTACTGACCAGTTCGGATGATTCCCAGGGTGGTAATTTCCGTATATCTTTCGCACATGCTTCGTTCAATGAGAAATCGACCAATGATGACCATGCCAACGTGCCCCGCCACTGGCGCAATGTCACCCTCAGTGGTGCATTGGAGGGTACCGGCGACAGCCGCGACGTTCTTGAACTGGTGGGCTATTGCTCTACCTGGAATAACGCTCGAGACCAGAGCTATGTGACCTCCATCACCATGAATGAGGACACCATCGGTGCTGCGTATAAGGATGGTGCCCAGATTAAGGATTACAACCGTTTCAACGGTACGGTTGTGATGAAGAATACGGTGAATACTTCTCCCCTGGCATCCAATGAGCTTTCTCAGCGTATTGCCGGTACCGTGCAGCTGGTGCTCAAGGGCGAGAAGCTTTCTGAGGCTCACCTCAACATGACCCGCGAAAGTGTGCGGCAGACGCAGTGGGATGGCTCGAACTCGAATCCCCGCCAGACTTATAATAACATCCTGGTGCTGAACGGTAATACGACGCTTCGTGGCCTTTCGGCTGAGTTCCAGGGCTGTGGCTGGGATTTCAAGGAGCACTGGGGAAGTGATAACCCCGGTTGCGAGCGCACCTACGTGGCTAACATGAAGCAGAACGATGAGGTGTGGCACGTGAGAACGCTGACCAACGGTCTGAACACGCTGCAGCTGGGCGAATACAAGGACGTGGATAACTCCACCTACGTGTATTCCGGTGCCATGGGCTTTGCTCAGGCCTACACCGGTGTTTCTCAGGCTCACGTCCCCTATGGCGATGGTTTCAAGGAACATGCCGCCGATGGCTGGTATTTCGGCGGGCACAGCATGGCCTCTGAATCACTGAACCTGACCAAGGGCAGCAGCTCTGCTCAGTATATCCACACGGCTAAGTTGCAGGATATTTCGGTGTATGAAGGTGTGCTGGGCTTCAATAGCCTGGAGTTCACCGGCAATATGAACCTGGTAGGCGGCAGTAACCTGAAACTCGGCGTGGTAGGCGCGGCTGATACTACTACCGAAGGCAAGAGCATGAACCTGCAGGTGGTTGCCGGTACCGGTTGGAATTACATCGGCTCCAATGCAACTTCCGGCATGTCCAAGGGTGAGCTGTATAAGGTAGCCAGGACAACAGACACCGCCACGGTGAATACCGGTAAGGCCCTGACCGTGATTACCGTCGCTAAACAGGCAAATGGGAACCCCACCACTGCTGTGGTGGATGGTAACCTGACTCTGGCTGCAGGGTCTACCTTGAACTTCCGAACAAATGGTATTCTGCCGTATTCGGCTGATATCAGAAAACAGTATTCGAATGGTTCGCTTGGTAGTATCGTTACAACCAAGTCTATTGAAGGTCAGGTTGAAAGTAATAATCCGATTGTTACATTGCTGACTGTTAACGGAAAGCTTACCTTTGCCGATGCCAATGATGTTTCGATCAGTCTGACCGGCGCAGATTTCTCTACGACCGGGTTCTACAACAGGAAGTATTATCTGGCCGCTGCAGATGAGATTGTGGTGGGCTCAACCAGCAATGAGACACTGTTCCTGCCGCGAACAATTTCGCTGGGCTACGGGTATTTCGGTACGCTGTACACCGTGGGTGATATCGGGTCATCGCTTGTAGACAAGTATGGCAACAAGGATACCGACCACGCTCAGTACCGGGATTACCTGGTAATGACGGTTTCGGGTGATCCCCGCCGCACCTGGTCGGGTATGATGAGTACCCAGAATGTGGCAGATGAATCCAGACCGTATGTGACAGAGCGCAGCTATACCTGGGAGTTCCGTCCGAACGTGAGTGAGGATGCATATGATTACCGCTGGAAAGAGAATACGGCATTTTCCAATGCTCAGGTGGTGCTGTTCGGTAACTTGTATGAGCCTTTGGAATGGGGAGAAACAGAGCGACTGCCCAGCGACCAGACGGTGCAGGTGAAACTTGACACGAAGCACCAGGGTACACTGGTACAGGATACGGCTGAGGCTTCTACTCATGATTTCAATATCGATGGTTACTCTGTAGAAAACCTCACCGGCAAGGATGCGTTCCAGGCCGTGAAGGTGAAGGGTGAAGTTGCTCCGTTTACGCTGGTGATTAACTCCGATTACTACGGTTATGAAAAGGATGCCTACGGAGATTACATCCAAATAGGCACCTTTGAGGACGACACTAACTATTATTTCTATGCAGATGCTGCAGGCGGCGTAATCCGGGATGCCCGACCGGATGAACTGGATGACTACGGCTTTGAATCAACCTGGAAGACCATGCTGCACAAGAGCGGCACGGGCACTACGGTGATGGAGCTGGACAACCGCTACACGGGTGGCTCTGTACTGCAGGGTGGGCGCATGGTGATGAAGCATGTGAATGCTCTGGGCTATGTGTATAATCCCTCCGCGGGGGATAATGCGGCTGCGCTTTTCCCGGGCAATGACTGCACTATCACCCTGATGAACGGCGCTGAATTGCAGGGTGATTTCAATGATGATGATTTCCCCGGTAACTTTGATGCCGAGTCGTCAACGGCACTGGGCAAGGCCATGGCCACCACGACTATCCGTAACAAGGTGGTGGTGAATGTGTACGCCGACCCGGAAAATCCCGGTTACGATTCCATTGTCGATGGCCGAATCATCAACAGCTACAATAAGAAACTTATCCTGCGCAAACTGCAGGGTGAGACCGATACGGTGCTGGAACTGGCCGGTGTGGGTAAATCTGTGGGCAATGCCGCGAAGGATGCTTCCGGTCACTACCTGCGCGATGCCGCCGGCAACTATCTGGCTGCCGATGGAAGTATTGCGACGGACGGTAAGTTCCACTACGGCGTGTTCAAGGTGCTGGACCCGAGCGAATTCTTCGGCAAGGTGACCATGAGCGGCCATGTGTGGGGCGATGATTCCAGCGCAGCAGGCGGCATGGTGCAGCTGGATATCATGAGTACGGCCAAGTCTGCCGAGGGTGCCGACTGGATCAATGCTACGGTTGACCTGACGGTTAATGAAGGCACCGAGCGTACTGTGGTGGCTCTGGACGTGATGAGCTATGGTGAAATCTGTGAGCTCAACAGTATCACCGGTACCGTGTGCGAAGGAGGTTCCTCCAGCGTGCTGAACATGAGCAAGCATAATGCCGCTACCCTGGTGCTGACCGGTACGCGAAGCGGTGATTATGATGGTGTGCTGGGTTATGGTGATTTCCAGGTGGCTGTGAACTATGGCGGCTACACCGAGGAGCAGCAGGGCTCTACCCAGCACCATTATGGCGCAGTGGGGCATGGCTCACTGAACCTGATCAAGAAGGGTGAAGGCTCGACCCAGAAGGTGCGCCGCGCCTGGCTGAACAGTCTGGATGTGCAGGGCGGTATTTTCCTGGCCAAGGAAGCTCTGGTGGCACACGATATCACCGCCGGTCGCGGTAAACGCGTGATGGTGGGTGATTTCAAGGATGAATCGTCGCTGTATGCCCTGACCGTGGGGCAGGGCGGTGTGCTCGCCATGAATACCACCTTTGCTGAATCCGGTAAGAAGCAGGACGCCTGGGCCCAGCTGGAAGGTGGTACTACCCAGGGCGACAGTAATACCTGGGTGGGCTGGGTGAGCCTGGAGAACGGCGCCACTCTCTCTGCTCGAGAAGACTGGTACACGGCCAAACAGGTGGACATTGCCACCGGGGCAGCCGTGACAATCAATACGCACAACTTCGCCATTGATCCCTATATCTCCGCGGAGAATGATGTGTTCGGCAAGTATCTGCATTCACATATCATTCAGCTTCTGGGTAAGGTGACGGGGCAGAATGTGACGCTGACGCTGAAGAATCAGCTGACTGACCCGACGCGCAGCGATGCTGATAAACTGGATGCGCAGGGAAACAAGGTGCAGTCCGGCTACGTGGGCTATGTGGCGCTCAATGATATCAACGACTTCACCGGCAGCAGTACGGTGAATGTGGAGGATATGACGGTGCTGCAGCTGCTTTCCGGTAATGGCGGCGTGGAGGCGGATGTGGATGTGACGGTGGATGGCCGCCACGCCACGCTGCAGGTGGTGGATAAGGTGGTGCAGTATGTGGACCACCTGACTCTGGGAGCCAATAATCTGCCGCAGCCGGAAGGGATTAGTTCGGAAGATCCCCTGCATCGTGTCAACAACGGTCAGCTGCTGCTGGGTGGCAAGGAAGTGACTACTCTGGTGCCGAACTCATCCGACTACATGACGGAACCGGATAAAGTTGGCGAGCGCGTGGTGATTTCTGCCCGACACGATGATATGCAGGTGGATCTGCTCCAGGCGGATGGCACGGTGCGTCAGCAGGCTGCCAACTCCATGCAGGGTGAAATGAGCCATGTGCATGTGGATATGACCGGTACAGCGGTTAAGATCGGTGGTGCCGATGGTCACCAGTCCGTGGCATCCAATGTGCATGTGGACGTGGTGGATAAGTCCTCGACTCACAGTATTTATAATACCGATTTCCACCATTCCATCATTCACCTGCAGGAAGACTGCTCGGTCAACATCTCTGAGACGGTGCTGCTGGATTACCAATCGACGATTACCGGTGTGGTGCATGACCGTGCGGCCGGAACGGTATCTCCGGAGGTAGGGCCGTCTGCCGCAACGGGTTCCGATGCGACAAACCGTACCTTCGAGGTGACGACTTCCGGCAAGACCACGGTGCAGCTTACTTTCAGTGACCAGTACCAGACGTACGAGGTGGGCGACTCTACGATTCTGGTGCTGCAGGCAGAGCGGTTCCAGGGCGTGGATATTACGGGTACCGGTCTCACCATCCAGTTGTATGAAGACCCGTTCGAGCTGGCTCGTATCTATGACGCTGACTACGTGGCCTTCATGGTGGATGGTGGTAGCGGTAAGTTCCTTTACGAAGAACGCGAACAGCATTTCGACGCTCTTCTGGATTCGGAGTATACGCTGCTTAACCGCGATGGTGAACAACTGGCCGGCTACTGGATCAGCAGCGTGACCGTTCAGCAGGAGACAGGTGCTGCACAAGTTTCCATGCACATGCTGTACTTCCGCATACCTGAACCCACCACGGCCACCCTCAGTCTCCTGGCGTTGACTGCCCTTTGCGCACGTCGCCGCAGGAAGTGAGCTGACTCTCTGCATTTTTTGGAATGTGATAACTCCCGCTTGAACTTATTCAAGCGGGAGTTATCGGCTGTCGCGCTATATCAGTCGGGGGGGGGAGATAGTGACTCACATGTAATTCCTGTGGGAATGACGTATATTTTGCTTGCAAAAAATGGAAAGGGGGAGTAGTCTTGCGGCAATACACGTAGCAGGATATGAGCTTGTATCTGGATTGGAGGTTTCGGGTTACCACCTGGTTTTCGCTGGCGGTAGCTCTGGTCTGTGTGGGATGTGCTTTTATTTTACCGGAATCATGTGGGGCCAAGAACAGCATGCTGGAGAATGCGCAGATGCTTATTGTCGGTTTCTGCTTGTATCTGACCTGCACAGCTCGCCCCCAGACACCATTATATGTGTTTATTTCGCTTGTTTTGTTTCTGGTGCTGGCTAGAGAGGTTAATTTTGGCCGGACCTTATTCATTTTTGCAGATCCACAGAATGCGTGTATTTACCCGAAGTGGAAAGATATAGAGTACGGTTGGCTTGCGCACATCATTGTGGGGTTGTACATGCTGTGGACGTTGGTGTATTTTTTCTGGCGCAGGGTGTGGTATGAGATGTGGAGTATACTGAAGAATTATGGTTTGCCTGTGCCGGAAACCCTGCTGGCGGGGGGGAGTTTGTTAATCAGTCTGTTGTGCGACTCGATGCATCACTGCCTTGCTGAGGAGCTGAGCGAGGTGGTGCTTTACGTTGTTAGTGCAGGAATTATCTATCTTTATAGCCGAAAGAAGCTGGTCAGGTTTGAATAGCAGGGTAATAATACACTGGATTCTTGCATTGTTATGCTGTTTTACACAGGGCGACGAGCATAAAAATTGAACAGTAGCTGTTATGGCGCTGTCATAACATCTGTTATGAGTACAAAGAATATTTCCGATCCGGTCTGGTGGCGGTTGGGCTGGGTGCCCTTTGTGGTGCTGGTGATGGTGGCCGCTGCGGCGGATTTGTGTTTTCCGGTGCTGCAATCCATGGGACTGGCCTATCTGGGCGTTGGCTCGGGACTTGGGGTGCTGCTGTTCATGGGGGCGATTCTGCTGTTGCGTCGTGACTTTTACCGGGGTGAGCAGTTGTTCCTGGCAGGTCTGGCGCTGGTGGCGGCCGCCGGGCTCCTGGTGAGTGGCAGCCATGCCGGGTGGATTTGCGCGCTGACGCTGCCGTTCTTTGTGCTGGTCTTTAACCCGGGCGTTCCCATGCCGGTGGAGCCGGAGGTGCAGTACCGCAGCTGGTGGTCCTTCTGGCGCGACCGCCGCCGCAATGCCCGCGGTGCCTGGTGGCGCAGCATTCTGCCCGGGCTTATCAGCGTGCTGGTGGGTGTGGTGTGCTTTGTGGCTTTCCTGTGCATTTTTGCCAGCGGAAATCCGGTGGTGCAGCTGGTGTGGGAGACGATTACCACCTGGTGGAACCGCATCATGGAGTATCTGCAGATTTCCTGGGATTTCTGGGTGCATGCCATTATCTGGGTTGCAGGTATCCTGACGTTCGGCCTGTTCACCGTGCAGCGTGTGGCGCGCACGGTGCCGCCGGTACCCGCTGTAGAATCCGAGCTTCCCGCTGCCGGGCGCTCCATGCTGCCGCACCTGCCGCTCATGGTGCTGCTGGGGGTGAACCTGGCTTTCCTGGTGGCCACGAGTACGGATATCATCTACCTCTGGTTCGGCCGCATGCCCGAGGGAGTAACCAAGACTGACTACCTGTACGAGGGGGCCACGTCCATCATCTGGGCTTCGGTGCTGGCAGTAGCCCTGCTGGTGTATTTCTTCCGCCGCCGCGGCAGCGTGCGCCGCACCGTGGTGGCACGCGGGCTGGGCTATGTGCTGGTGCTGCAGACCTTCCTGCTGGCGGTGAGCGTGTATGTGCGCCTTTACAACCAGATAGCGGAGCATTCCTTCACCCCCACGCGCATTCTGGCCTGTGAATTCATGCTCATGGGGGTGGCCGGGCTGGTTATTCTGCTGTGCTACATGCGCAGCCGGAGCGGGTTCCTGCGCTATGCGCGCCTCTGCATCGGTTGCCTGGGGCTGCTGGGGCTGGCTTTTACAATTGCGCCGCCTGCCGCCTTGTCCGGCGATCTGAACCTGCGCTACGTGGGTTCGCATCCGCATTGGAAGTTCAGCCTTTCCGACTTCCGCAGCGGTTGTTTCAATGTGAATGATAATCTCGCCTTTGCTGCCTACGTGTACGCGCAGGAAAAGAAGACCAATGCCGACCTGGCGGACGTGGAGTTGTCCGAGGTGTATGAGAACCGCCGGATATCCTTTGAATCGCGCCTGAAGCGTGCCGCTCTGGACCTGGAGAAGCGTGAGAAATCGTGGACGCTGTTCACGCTGCGCTCTATCTGGGACCGCCCCGCGGCAGAATATATCCTGGGGCGCCCCATCGGCGAGAAAAAGGTGGAAGAAACCCATTGAGCATGCTGATAACCCGCATCCTGAGTCCGCAGCTCCCGCAGGCCGGGGAATGGTGGCAGCTTTACGAAACCGCCTTTCCCGCCAGGGAGCGGCGGAGCAGGGTGCAGCATGCAGCGGCGCTGCAGGATGCAGCATTTCACTGCCTGCATCTGGCCGATGAGGAGGGATTTGCGGGCATTCTGAGCTACTGGCAGTGGTCGGGGCTGTGTTTTGTGGAGCATCTGGCCATTGTGGAAGCCCGCCGGGGGCAGGGGCTGGGACACCGGGTGCTGGAGCTGCTGCCGCAGCCATTCATTCTGGAAATCGAGCCCGTGGTGGATGCCCCCACCGCCCGCCGTCTGGCCTTCTATGAATCCTGCGGACTGGTGCGCCTGCCGCAGCCGCATGTGCAGCTGGCCTACCAGGCCGGTCAGCCGGAGGTACCCCTCTGGCTGCTCAGCAAACCCGCCCTGAGCGAGGCGGAAGTACAGCGTTTCGAGCAATTGTACCACGCAGGGCCCATGTGTTACCGCGACGGTTGTGGATTTTGAATGTGCAAGTTCCCGTCTTCGCGTCACGGCTGGCGCCGTGCTTGCTACGCCGAGGCAGGCCCCGCGCCTACGGCGCGACTGCATGAGCTGCGGCAAATCCGCAGGGTAATTTTCATTTGGGAACTCCAATAAGTCCGGGAATTACCATGCCGCCTGAGAAATTGGAATTTGTTTTCGGAGCACGGGACTTCAGTCCCGTAAATCACGGAGAGTTTAATCGGGACTGAAGTCCCGTGCTCCGATGAAGTTCATGCCGCCAAAGTTCCCATTTGTCCATTGTGCATCTCTGCAGACGTCTTCCTGGCGGTGCGCAGGCTTGACAGTATGCGGGTTGAATTGTATCATGGTGCCATGAAGCGCATCGGTATATACGCGGGGAGTTTTGACCCGCCCACCAAGGGGCATTTGTGGATGATTGAGCAGGGAGCTGCCTTGTTCGATGAACTGGTGGTGGTACTGGGGGTGAACCCGGATAAGAAGGGCTTCCTGACCGAAGCGCAGCGTATGGATGCGCTGCGCGGTATGCTGGCGGGCGGGCCTGCCAATGTGCGCATTGAAAAGATGAATGGCGGTTTTCTGGTGGATTTTGCGAAGCGCCTGGGGGCCACGCACCTGCTGCGGGGAATTCGCAATACTGTGGATTTTGAGTACGAGAAGTCCATGGAGCGCATGAATGCCCGCATGGAGCCGGGTTTGCAGACGGTGTATCTGCTGCCGCCGCGGGAGCTGGAGGAGATTTCCTCGTCCTTTGTGCGCGGCTTCGTCGGCGTGCAGGACTGGCAGCGCTGGGTGCAGGAGTGTGTGCCGGCCAATGTCTTTAATATCATCGCATCGCTTCGTAAGTAATCATGATATACTGGGATAATAATGCGACTACCCCCGTGGCTCCCGAGGTGCTGGAGGCCATGCTTCCCTACCTGCGCGAACAGTTCTACAACCCCTCTGCCGCATATGGGGCGGGTAAGGCAGTGCGCAAGGCCATTGATACTGCGCGCGAGCAGGTGGCAGCGCTGGTGGGGGCGGAGCCGTCGGAAATCATCTTCACTTCCGGCGGCACAGAGGCGAGCAACGCGGCGCTGGCTCAGTTCCGCCGCGTATTGACGCTGGCCACGGAGCATCCCGCCACTCTGCGCACGGCGCGGGGTGAGGCCGCCCCGGTGCTGGCTAATGGACAGGCGGATGTGCCGGAGTGGCGCGAGCTGCTGCCCGGGCACGATGGTGCCAGCTTTGCCTGGGCGAACCACGAGACCGGAGTGATTCAGCCGGTGCGCTCGCTGGCTCGTGCAGCAAAGGAGACCGGTGCCCGGGTGCATGTGGACCTGGTGCAGGCTGCAGGTAAACTGCCTATAGCGCTGCATGATTACCCCATTGATTTTGCCTCTCTTTCCGCCCATAAACTGCATGGTCCCAAGGGCGTGGGTGCTCTCTATGTGCGTACGGGTACGGAGTGCTCTCCGTTCCTTACCGGTGGTGCTCAGGAGGATTACCGCCGCGCGGGTACCGAAAATGTGGCCGGTATCATCGGCTTCGGCAAGGCTGCCGAGCTGGCGCTGCAGGCGTCGGAGCAGTACGCGCATCTGGCGGTGCTGCGCGAGCGTTTTGTGCAGGCTCTGGAGACGGAGGGAATTGAAGTCTGCATCAATGGCGGGGCGGCACCGCGACTGCCGCATGTGCTGAATATGCGCGTGCCGGGTGTGTCGGCCGAGTCTCTTTTCCTGCTGCTGGAGCCCGCGGGGCTGCTGTGTTCCACCGGGTCGGCCTGCACGAGCGCCGAGCCGCATCCCAGCCATGTGCTGCTGGCCATGGGGCTGCCGGATAAGCAGGTGCGCGAGTCGCTGCGCTTCTCGCTTTCCCGCTACACCTCGGCGGAGGAGGTGGATGCCGCGGCGGGGATTTTCATCACAGCGCTTCGCAAGGTTCGCTCTGTGCAGTCATCCATCACCGGTCCGGTGATGGTATACCGTTAATCAGATTTCCTCATGAAAACAAAATCTCTCTGGCTGATTTCCATTGCCTTGATTATCTGTTGTCAACTTATGAGAGCTGGACATTATCTTACCGGTATTATTGTTCTTGCAGCTGTATTGCTGGGGCTGTTGCTGGCCTGGTGGTACAGGCCTGCCAATTCTGAATACGGCAGGATGCTGGCGTACGTGGTGGAGGACTACCAGCCTGAACAGGCACGCCAGCTGGTGGCCGGTATGAAGCCCGATACGCGGGCAGAGTTCCAGAAATCCACGGAGCTTCTGTACCTGACTCTGCAGAAGGGAAATATGCAGGGAGCTGAGCTGCTGCTGGAACTGGGGATGGATGTGAATGCCTTTCTTTCCCCGGCTTTCAGTGAGACCAGCGTGCTGCAGACCTTCTGCATGGATTCGGAGGCGAATATGGCAGCCATCCGCTTTCTGCTGGAACATGGGGCGAACCCGGATGCCGGTTTGTCATTTCCGCCCTTGTTAAATGCGCAGGCCTGGGGAAATGAGGAACTGGTGCAGCTGCTGCTGAAGCATGGTGCCAACCCGAACGTGATGGACCCGCAGACGAATCCCAGCCATAATACGCCTCTCCATTCGCTTTGCTCGGAACGTAATGAAGATATTCTTGCCCGCGTAAAGGCGCTGCTGGCAGCCGGGGCAGATGTGAATGCGCTGACTTCTGCCGGCCACACGCCGCTGGATGTGGCGATGGAACAGAAAGGGGATGAGGAGAAACCCATGGACGCTACCAATGGTGCCATGCCGCTGAATGAGAGCCTGATAGCTTTGCTCAGGGAGCATGGTGCGCTGCGTGGCAGCCAGCTGCGCTGCCCGAAGCCCCGCTTCTGCGGCCGTGTGCTTATTGATGGTTCTCTGCCGGATGCCGGCCAGCTCCGCAACCTCTGCCAGGGTGAGCCCGGCGCGAAGGTGGCGGCTGTCAATCATGCATGGATGGGCGAGGGGCTCGGCGCTCTGGTGGATGATGCCGCCATGGATGATGCGCAGAAGCGCGCGGCACTGGCGCATACCTGTTACATCGAAATCACGCTGGAGGAACCCGGCGCGGTGCCGATGGAGCTCGGGCGGCGTTATCTGACGCTTATGTCGCAGGTGTCGAAGGTGAGGGGCTGCGTGGGTGTGGATTTCGGGAACACGGTGATGCCGCCGGACCTTGCCGGTATGCTGGCTGATAATCTGCAGGTAGCTCCCTTTGTCCTGGTGCAGGCGAAACGTCACGAGGAGGGGATGATGACGGAAGGAATGGAGGAGCTGGGGCTTCTTGAAATTGTCTACGCTGAAAATAATGCAGAGAAAGGCGTGCAGGTGTTGATGGAATGCATACTGCCCATGATGCTGGAGTACGGTACCTGCCTGGAGCACAATCACCGCGCTTTCATCACCCCCGATTTCTCGCTGGTGGCAAAGGTGGAACCGCTCGGCTCAGCCGGTCGCCCGGTGCTCACCCTCCGCCCCGATTACACGAACTACCGGGATTGATTCTGATAATTTTCGACAAGATTATGACTCCGCAGCCATGAAACAGCTCCGTTGCTTTGCGCAGGGTGCACCCTTGTTTCTGCCACTGGTGGCGGTGGGTGGTGCAGTGCCTGGCGGATGGTGGTGTGTGGTATCGTTTGCGGCTCTGGGGGTGGCTCTGGTGTGCCGACTGTGGCGCATCGGGCTGTGTACGCTGCTTTGTGCTCTGGTGGCCGGGCTGCACACGCATCTGGTGGAGTGGCGGGCGGCGGAGTTCTGCGAGCGGGCAGAGTGGGAGGAAGTAGTGGAGCTGCGCGGTACGGTGGAGCGCACGCTGCAGCGCGGTTGTGTGCTGAGCACCGGGTGGAACGGCGTGCGCGTGGTGCTGCGCGGTGAACTGCCCTATACCCCCGGTGATGTGGTTCAGGTGCAGGCGCAGTGGCAGGAGCCGCGTCCCGCGGGGGTGCCGGGCGTATTTGATGCCGCGGCATGGATGCGGGGGCAGGGGATTGCCTGCTCACTGGAATATATCAAGGGGGAGAAGCTGGGGAAGCCGCTTTCATTCCGCACGGTGCAGTACTGGGGGCTGCGCATGCGTGCCGCGCTGGCTGCGCGGCTCATGCCTCCGGGCACAGAGAATGCCCCGGCGCGGCAGGTGCTCTGCGCGCTGGTGCTGGGCGATAAGAGCGGCGCAGAAGCCGCCACGATGGAGGATTTTCGCAACGGTGGCTGCCTGCATGCCTTTGCGGTGAGCGGGTTGCATGTGGGGTTGGTGTCAGGTATTCTGTGGTTGCTGATGCGCCTGCTGTGTGTGCGCCCGGTGGTGATTCGCCCGTTGCTGCTGGCGGCGGTGGGGGTATATGTGCTGATGACCGGTTGCGCGGTGCCGGCTATTCGTGCGTATCTGATGCTGGCAGTGCTGCTGCTGGGCTATATGCTGCGCCGCCGGGTGAATCTGCTGAATACCTGGAGCTTTGCGGCGCTGCTCATTCTGCTGGTGGAGCCGCACCAGCTGTTCAATGCGGGATTCCTGCTGTCTTTCGGGGTGTACGCTACCATCTGCCTGGCGGTGCGGCTGTGCCTTGAGGAAAAGCCCTGGTTCGGCCCGGACGACTACATACCCGTTTCTCTGCGAACACCGTGGGAAATGCGCTGGAGCAACTTTGAGCTTGGCGTGCGCGGTGCCATCATCGTGTCGCTGAGTGCCTGGCTGGTTTCTGTGCCCGTCACGCTCTATTTCTTCCATACGGCTAACACCAGCAGTTTTCTGACGAACATTGCCATCAGCCCGCTTCTGCCGGTGGTCATGTTCTGCGGTCTGCTGCATCTCTGCCTGGGTGGATTGCCCTGGGTGGGGCAGGCTACTGGCTGGGCTGTCCAGAAAGCTGCGACGCTGCTGCTGGCGGTGGTGTCGTGGTTCGGCGAGTTGCCGTACGCGTATCTGCCTGCGCAGGAGCCCGCGCCGCTGCATTCGCTCCTGGTGCAGGGAACCGGTTATGGCGGCAGCTTCACCATGCTGGGCAACCACGGCCTGCTCATCGACTGCGGCAATGAAACTTCAGCAGAGATGAAGACGGTGCCCACCCTGTTTCATTCCGGCTACACGCCGGCGGCCTTGCTGGTTACTACGCCACGTGTCAGCTCCGGCGGCGGTGCCGGGGTGGTGCAGCGCATGTGGCCGGGGATCCCTGTGATTCAGGCTCACGAATTACCGCCCGAGGGTAAATCATTTGAAACCCAGGCCGGAAAGTTTACCATTTATCCACCACCGGTGGAAATACAGCGCAAAAATGCGGCGGATTATCATCCTCTGGTACTCTGGGAAAACTCTGCGGGGCGGGTGCTCTACATTGGCCATGCGGCTTATGCAACCTATGCTCCCCATGCTGGAGAAGTCTATGACATTGCCGTTGTGGGCAGTAGTGAGCAGGCGGATGAAGTGCCGGCCCGGCAGGTCATCCCTTTGCCGGTAAGCCATGAATACAGGCAGATTAAACGGTGACATCCCGCGCCCGCCCGGTAAATTGAAAGTTGGCTCCGATGATTCCCTGATTATGCCGCTGCGTCCGGAGGCGTTATATTCCCTGTTCCAGCAGCGCAGCGAGGCACAGCTGAATAAGCATGGCCCAGATGAATGCCATGCCGGTACTCCGCCTGGAGCAGAGACGGGTGAAGAAATATGCCGCAGCTGCCGCACAGCTGCTGAAGATAAGAAATGCCAGAGCCCACCTGACATCGCTCCCGACCACGGGGTATTCTCTGGTGTGTTTTTCGTATTCCTGCTGCCCGCGTATCAGGGTCTGCACCTCGATGCAGTTCCCTTTCTGGCGCCCCAGCATGTACAGGTCTGCACGGAGCGGCGAGGGCTGGTAGCTGAAATACAGATGCACGGGGGCATGGTCGTTACCTTCCATGACCAGGTGCGTATCTGTGACTTTTACGATTCTGGCTTTCAAATCATCAGGCAAGCGGACGCTGGAAGGTGAAATTGCGATATCGCCGCGCTCATCGCTGAGACCGGTCATGATGTGAGCCGGCAGCTGCAACTCGTAAGCTCCGGCATAGAGGGGATGCGCTTCGCTGACGCCTTCCCGGTAGGGGCCGATGCGGTAGGTGTCGCTTTTGATGCTTCCTGTGGCAGCTTTCGGATCTCTGAAATCTGCCCTCACCCAGAGCGCATTGAACTCAGCAAGCCCGAACGAGGGAGACACGGCAGGACTGCCGCCTTCATCAATTGTAGCGGCGCGGATTTCGGAAACATGAATCCGGACCAGTTTCCCGTCCATTTCCGGGTTCACCGCTCCGGGCGATACCTCGTACACGCGCTCGCTGCTGAGAGCATGAATTACGATAACCAGCAGAATCATGGAAGCGATACTGCTGAAAACGGCTGTTGCCCAGGCAGCGATTGCCAGCAGAACTCTGAGAGCCGGGTGCTGGTGCAGAAAGTTCATCGGCGGGTGGAGACGGTCAGTCCCTTGAGGAGGATTTCCAGATTATTCTGAGTCTGCTCGATATTCTTGAGCAGGCACTGCAGCCCCTCCCAGCCGGGGAGGGCGGCCAGCTGGCGGCGCACCTGCAGCACACGCACCAGTTCATCCGGGTGGTAGAGACGGTCATCGTTGCGGGTGCCGCTCTGCGGGATGGAGATGGCGGGGTAGACGCGGCGCTCGGAGAGCTCGCGGTCGAGACGGATTTCCATGTTGCCCGTGCCCTTGAACTCCTCGAAGATGATTTCATCCATGCGGGATTCGGTTTCGATGAGGCAGGTGGCGATGATGGTGAGACTGCCTCCTTCCTCCACCTTGCGGGCGGCACCGAAGAACTTGCGGGGCTTTTCCAGTGCATTGGAGCCCAGACCACCGGACATGGTGCGGCCACCGCTCTGGTTGGCGTTGTAGCCGCGAGCCAGGCGGGTGAGGGAATCGAGCATGATGATGACATCGTGCCCCTGTTCCACCAGTCGGCGGGCGCGCTCCAGAATAAGGTCGCTGAGCTGGGCATGGCGGCGGGAGGGTTCATCGAAGGTGCTGGCGTACACGGGCACATCTACCGTGTCTTCAAAATCGGTCACTTCCTCCGGGCGTTCATCCAGCAGCAGCACGAGCAGATCTGTCTTGGGATAGTTTGCACGCAGGCTTCTGGCCATGGTCTTGAGCAGTACGGTCTTGCCGCCGCGCGGCGGGGCTACCACCAGAGCACGCTGCCCCAGCCCCAGAGGGGTGATGAGGTCGAGTACGCGCATAGCGGGAGACTTGATATCCGGGTTTTCCAGAATCAGACGCTCGCGGGGAATGAGCGGGGTGAGCTTATCGAAGGGCTTGGGCTGGGCATAATCGGCAACGGGGGTGCCTTCGATTTCCAGCACTTCAGCGGCCATAAGGTTCCTCTCATTCTTGCCCTGCGGGGGGCGAAGCTTCACCTTCACCTGGTTGCCGGGGCGCAGTTCGTGCTTGCGGATGAGGTCCTGAGTGAGGCGAGGGTCATCATCGCCGGGACGGAAACTACGGGCGGCATCGCGCAGGAATACCATGTTGTCCTTGCCGAACTCGAGTACGCCGCTCACGATGACCTGGCTGCCTTCTGCCAGATACGTGTGAGCCAGCTCTGCTACCAGCTGCGGGCGGGGAAGGGTATCGGTGCCACGTTTGGCCACCGTCGTGGCAATGCGCTGCAGCTCGTTCAGCGGCAGGGCGCGCAGTTCATTGAGATTGATGATGATGGAGCGGGCGTGCATGGCCTTGGCCTCTGCTGCCAGCTCGGTGGCATAGAACAGCTCCACCTGACTGCGCAGCATGGCCTCGCTTCCTTCGTTCCAGAATACCAGGTTGGCCCGGTCAATCTTGGCCTGTGTGGGCATCTGCGCGGCCAGCATGGCTTCTGCCTGTGTTCGGTCGAAACCATCGCGCGTGGCCATGCGGGCAATCTGGGTCTCAGGGGTTACGGCCACCACGCACACGATGTCGGCGCCGAACTCCACCGGGCTTTCAAAATACAGAGGAATATCCACCAGGAAGGTGTGCACATTGCCGCTGCGGCGCGCTTCGGCCTGAGCATTCAGACACATCTGTGCCAGCTTCGGGTGCACCAGGTTATTGAGCTTATCGCGGCCTTCCGGGTCATTCTGCACAATGCCGCGCAGAAAATCCTTGTTCACGCTGCCGTCATCGCAGAGTGCCTCGGTGCCGAAAGTGGTCACCAGATCACGGGACAGCTTACCCGTCTGCTGCAACTCTGCTACAGCGGCGTCACAATCAAAAAGTTCCACACCTGCACCGCCCATTTCACGCAGCATTTCCACCACGGTGGACTTGCCCGAGGCAATGCCTCCTGTTACTACAATAACCTTCACGCGGCGCATTCTATCACACTCGCCCGCGCGCTTCAAGCCCAATCCGTGTGCGCCGGGATGCAAAAATCCTGATTCGCCTTGTGTTGCTGCGAATCAGGATTACTGCGGTGTTATAGCCTCGGCGGGAATCGAACCCACATCAAAGGTACCGGAAACCTTCGTCCTATCCATTGAACGACGAGGCCGCTGATGCGCAGAATAATGCCACAGGGGGTGAGGGTTGTCAAGAGATTAAGTCTGACATGCCGTAAAAGACGCAGAAGGTGCGTGGCAAAAGGCTTGCGGGGAAGTTGAAAATACGTGGTTTTTTGAGAGATTGAAGGAAATTTGTGTTGACTCAGCGGCAGTGAATCTATATACTTACTCTTGCCTTGCCAGGCCTGGTGGCCGGCGGGTCTCAACTTAAAAAACCATATAACACACTACTATGGCTAAATACGCTATTAACGGTTTCGGTCGCATTGGTCGCAATGTGCTTCGCGCCATGTCCCAGGCCGAGCTCGAGAAGGTTGTTGCTATTCACGACCTTACCCCCATCGCTACCACTGCTCACCTGCTTAAGTATGACTCCACGCAGGGCAAGTTCCAGGGTACCATCGAGGTTGATGGTGACAACCTGATTGTGAACGGCCACCCCATCAAGATTGTTGGCGGTATGCTGGGTCCGGATCAGCTCCCCTGGGCTGAGCTGGGTGTTGACGTAGTGCTTGAATCCACCGGTCTCTTCACCGCTCGTGAGAAGGCTGAGGGTCACATCAAGGCTGGCGCCAAGAAGGTTCTCATCTCCGCTCCCGCTAAGAACCCCGACCTGACTTTCTGCATCGGCATCAACGATGACGAGTACGATGCTGCCAAGCACAACATCGTGTCCAACGCTTCCTGCACCACGAACTGCCTTTCCCCCATGGTGAAGGTGCTCAACGATAAGTGGGGCATCGAGAAGGGCATGATGAGCACCATCCACTCCTACACCAACGACCAGCGCATCCTTGACCTGCCGCACAGCGACCCCCGTCGTATGCGCGCCGCTGCCATCAACATCATCCCCACCACCACTGGCGCTGCCAAGGCTATCGGTGAGGTGATTCCCCAGCTCAAGGGCCTGCTCAACGGTGCTTCCTTCCGCGTACCCACCCCCACCGGTTCTCTGACCGACTTCGTGGCCGTGCTGAAGAGCGACGTGACCGTGGAGGAAGTGAACGCCGCCATGAAGGAGGCTGCTGAGGGTCCGCTTAAGGGCATCCTCGAGTACTCCGAAGAGGACCTCGTTCTCCAGGACATCGTGTCCAACCCCCACTCCTGCATCTTCGACGCCGGCTTCACCTATGTGGTGGGCGGCAACATGGTGAAGGTTTGCGG
>JAZONE010000090.1:0-9308 GCA_045654325.1 Akkermansia sp. | reverse complement strand
GGGCTACCACTTCCTGAACACCGAGACCTACGAGGACGTGTGCGTGGGCGAGGATATCGTGGAACCCGTTAAGGATTACCTCATCGAAGGCGGCGTGTACGTGCTGCTCTTCACCGATGAAATCGTGTGCTCCATCGAGCTTCCCGCCGCTATCACCATGGAAGTGGCCGAGGCTCCCGAGGGCGTGAAGGGTAACTCCGCTAACAACGTGTACAAGAGCGCCACCATGACCACGGGCCTCGTGGTGCAGGTGCCTCTGTTCATCACCGCTGGTCAGCGTATCTCCGTGAAGACGGAAGATGGTACCTACCTGGGCCGCGTGAACAACTAATCTGTATACAAAAAACTGTTTTTCTGCCGCCGTGGAGCTGCTCCACGGCGGGTTTTTATTGCACTTGGCAGACAGCTGTGGTAGAGTGAAAGCACTAAAACTCTTTTATCAATTATTATGATCAGCCATATCATTCGCGGTAAAAAGGTATTCGAGGACGAAATCGAAGCGCTCAAGGTCATCGGCAATGCGCTGGATAATTCGTTTGATGAAGCAGTGGAAGCCATGCGCAAGGCTATCAACACCGGCCACAAGATTATCATCGTGGGCGTGGGTAAGAGCGGCCTTATCGGCGATAAGATTGCTGCCACCCTCACTTCCACCGGTGCTCCCTCCGTGGTGCTTGATACCATGAACGCTCTGCATGGTGACCTCGGTATCGTGCAGGACGGCGACGCATGCATCGCCATGTCCTACTCCGGTGAGACCGCCGAGCTGCTTACCCTCATGCCCTTCCTGAAGCGTTTTGATATCTCCATCATCGGCATGACCGGTAAGCCGAACTCCACGCTGGCTCAGCTTTCCGATGTGGTGCTCAACACCTATGTGGAGCGCGAGGCAGACCCGCTGAACCTGGCCCCCACCTCATCCTCCACCGCCATGCTGGTCATGGGTGATGCTCTGGCTATGGCTCTGCTCGAGGCTCAGAACTTTACCAAGGAAGATTTCGCCCGCAGTCACCCCGGTGGCTCCCTGGGTCGTGCGCTTCTCACCCGCATAGGCGATATCATGCGTACCGAGTTTGCCAAGCTGCCGGAATCCTCCACCATCATGGATTGCATCATCGCTATGTCCACCGCCCGCGTGGGTGCCTGTATTCTGGTGCATGAGGATGGTTCTCTGGCCGGTGTGTTCACTCACGGTGACTTTGCCCGCGCTTACCAGAAGGATCCCTCCTGCGGTACGCAGCCGGTGCGTGGTATCATGACCCAGAACCCCGTGTATGTGGAGGCCGATAAACTCGCCATCGTGGCTGTGAAGACGCTGCGCGACCGCCGGATTGACGACCTTGTGGTGCTCGACGCTGATAACAAACCGGTGGGTCTTATCGATACTCAGGACCTCGTACGCCTCAAACTCATCTGATTTAAGGCTCTAAATGCAGAAATTTTAGCCTGAATCACACTTTAGGCTTGATTTCTTCTCAAAAAAGGTGCATCATCTGCCACCGCATTTGCGAAAGCAAGAGATCTTACACAAAAAATAGCTATGAGAAAGTACGAAGCACTGATCGTTCTGAACATGAAGGGTTCTGCCACCCTCGATGAGCTGACCGCCGCCATGACGGAGAAGCTTGAGGCCGCAGGCGCCAAGGTGACCGGCACCACGAACGTGGGTCGTCGTGAATTCGCTTATGAGTCTAACCACCTGACGCACGGTCAGTACATGCTCTTCCAGTTCGACGCAGAGCCCTCCGTGATTCGCACGGCTCGCGAGGCTCTCGCCATCGATGAGCGCGTTCACTACCAGTACTACCGCACCAAGTAAGGTGTAAGTCTGGTTACGCGATACACCTTTTTTCTGAAAAACCTGCCGCACCGCGGCAGGTTTTTTGTGTGTAGCGGGATGGACTGTGCCGAGTATAGCCCGGCGAGATAGATTAGAAGTTGTTTTCGGAGCACGGGACTTCAGTCCCGTAAATCACGGAGAGTTTAATCGGGACTTCCGTCTTCGGCTTTGCCTACGCCGTGACAGGAAAGTCCCGTGCTCCGATGAAGTTCTTCGCCCAATTCCCATTTGTCTCGCTGATGTCAGCTTTGCAGCGCCTCGAGCAGGTCGGTGCGGCCGGCGGGCAGGTTCTGGAAATGGCGGAGCAGGGCGTTGTGTGGTGCCATGGCGGGGGAATAGAGCCCGTGAAGGGTGGCAAGCCGCTTTTCGAAATGCAGCAGAATGGCGGCGCGGGGTGGGCTTGTGGCCACATAGTCCAGCGCCCCGGAGATGAGCCTGTGCCACTCCGCATCCTGTGTTCCGGGCTCTACCGTGGCCAGCAGCAGTCGGGTGAGGTAGCTGGCGAGTCTCAGGCGCAGCAGCTGGCTGCGAAGCGCCAGACGCGGCGAGAGCAGGTTTACTGAGCTGAGCGTGTGCAAATCTCCCTGCGTGGCAGGTTTGAAGAGCAATTCGCACTCGTGAAAGAGGTCGACCTGGCCGCTTAATTCGCTGCCCGGCTTGCGAGCCAGTCGAGCTGCCGTGCGCACGATACCATGAGCCACAGTACACCAGGTGATGATGAGCCCGTGTTCACCCAGTGGCTGCAGGCGAAGAATGGTACCTGTGTCTTTCTCCATTAATGAGGTGTTTCGGAGGTGGTTCCCAACCGAGAGAGCTCAAGAGCGCGCTGGTAAGGAACCAGAGTATTCCCCTTGGTGAAAATTCTCTTTACAATGCGCAGGCATCTGGCAGCTTCCTGCTTGTTACCCTCTGCCAGACTGATTGCGGCCCTGCTGTAGTAATAAAGCGGGGTGTCAGAAAGCGCGTTGACATGGCTGATGAGTTTTTTCGCCTCATCGAGTCGGCCGAGTTGAATCGTGGCCAGCAGTTTGCGGTAAGTCAGCACATCGGTGAGCTCTGAGGGGGAGTCCTCCGGCAGCCGGAGCCAGAGTTCATCGATGACCTCGATGCTCTTTTCGTACTGCCCGGTAGCCATGTGAAGTGAGGCCAGATTCAACACTGTGACCGGATCGTGCGGCATGGCCTGCTCTGCTTTCTGCAGTTCAGCGGCTGCTTCATCAAAGAATTTCTGCTCCATCAGGCAGCTGGCACGCAGGTTCCACACATTCGGGTTTTTGTTGAAAATGAGTTCACAGTTTGCCAGGTGGCTATAGCATTGCGTCCATTTTCCTTCCTGGAAAGCAACTTTTGCCTGAGCAAAGTTGCGCAGGTAATTCTCACGCTGGTCACCGGGCAGGTTAGAAAACTCAATAAGCCATTGCGGCATGTCGAGAGTGGTCAGCTCTTTTTCGTTGGATGGCAACGGAGCTTCCTGAGCTGGAGCGCAGGGGAAGAGAAGCAGTCCGCCCAGTAGCAGGATGAAACGTTTCATTGAGCGGCAAGGCGTTTGAGAATGGTATCTGCCATGGCCTGCGGGGTGAGCCCGTAGCGCTCGCGAAGCTGGGTTTCGCTGCCGTGTTCAATGAACTGGTGAGGCCAGCCCAGGCGCAGCACCGGGGTGCCGCAGCGGCGTTCGTTGAGAAGTTCCATGACCGCGCTGCCGAAGCCGCCGGTGATGATATGGTCTTCCAAAGTGACGATGAGCCTGGTCTCGGATGCCTGCTTCATGATGCATTCCTCATCCAGAGGGCAGATAAAGCGGGCATTTACATGGGCGCAGGAGATGCCTTGTTTTTCCAGCAGCTCACGCACCTTGGCGGCGTATCCGTTCATGTTGCCCAGAGCCAGCAGGGTGATATCTGTGCCGGGGTGCAGCATTTCGGCCTTGCCTATGGGCAGCGGCTTCAGTTCCGTCGGCATTTCCACACCTTCACCCGCACCGCGGGGATACCGGATAATGCTGGGAAGCGTGTTGATGCCGTTCATCGTGGCCAGCATGTGCCCCAGTTCTGCTTCATCCTTGGGCTGCATCATGATGATGTCGGGGATGCACCGCATCATGGCGATGTCAAATAGCCCGTGGTGTGTGGGGCCGTCATCCGGCGAGAGGCCGGCTCTGTCCATGCAGAAGCGCACGGGTAGTTGCTGCAGCGCGGCATCGTGCTGTATCATATCCACGCAGCGCTGCATGAAGGTCGAATACACGGCCAGGTACGGCTTGAGCCCCTGGGTCGCCTGGCCACAGGCAAAGAGTGAGGCGTGTTCCTCGGCAATGCCTACATCATAATAGCGTTTCGGGAAGCGGGCTCGGAAAATATCCAGCCTCGTGCCGGTGGGCATAGCAGCGGTGATGGCGGTAATATCGGGGTCGTCCGCAGCCAGCTGGCTCAGGTGCGTGCCGAAAGCTTCTGAGTAGGTGATAATCTTGCCTTTGCTGGTGCTGCCATCTTCCACGTTGTACTGGCCTATGCCATGGAACTTGGTGGGATTCGTGGCGGCGGGTGCATAGCCGCGTCCCTTTTCGGTGATGACATGGATGACAGCAGGACCATCGTGGCGGGCGGCAATGCGGAGAATCTTCTCGAGTCGCTGGGTATCATGCCCGTCGACGGGGCCGTAGTAACTCAGCCCGAGTTCCTGGAAGAAGCTCAGAGGGGTGATGATGCTGTGGGCTGCATGAACCAGCTTGGATACCTGCTTGCGTGCATTTTCGCCTGCCAGTTTTTCGATGATGGTTTTGGTGCGGGCCCGCAGCCAGGCGTAGGTGTCAGTCTCCTGCAGTGAGGAGAAGTACTGGGAGAGCGCCCCCACATTGCGGTCTATACTCCACTCGTTGTCGTTGAGAATGAGGATGAACTTGCGCGTGGTGGTGGCTATGTTGTTGAGCCCCTCCAGTGTGGTACCGCAGGTGAACGCTCCGTCGCCCACCACGGCGATGACGTGGTAATCATCCCCAGCCAGGTCGCGCGCAGCAGCCATGCCCAGCGCTGCCGAAAGGGCAGTGCCTGCGTGCCCGGCGCCGTAGGCATCGTGCTCTGATTCGCTCCTCTTGCAGAAGCCGCAGAGACCGCCGTGCTGGCGGATAGTGTGGAATTGCCCGGCGCGGCCGGTGAACAGCTTGTGCACGTAGCACTGGTGGGATACATCGAAAAGTATTTTGTCGCGGGGCGTGCTGAAGACGCGGTGCAGGGCGATACTCAGCTCCACCAGCCCAAGGTTCGGTGCCAGATGCCCGCCCGTTTCTGACAGGGTGTGGATGAGCGTGGCCCGTACTTCATCAGCCAGCTGGGTTAATTTGTCTGCAGGCAGTGCCTTGACATCCTGCGGACTATGAATACCGGCCAGCAGAGCCGGCAGGTTAGATGAGAGTGAATTCGGCATCGTCTTGCGTGGGCTTGTTGGCGGGAACCGGGTCGGCCGCCTGTTCAAGTTTCTGAATCTTCAGCTCAGCCTCAGCCAGTAGTTTTTCGCTGCTGCGTATGAGCCCGAGCCCCTCGGCTGCCAGCTCAATCATTTCCTCAAGCCCGGTTTCGGGGGCGTTGACTCTGGCCACGATTTCTTCGAGCCTGGCAGTAGCCTGCTCGAAGTTCAGGGCTTTGTTCTTGCTGCGTGGAGGCATGATGGGGGGGGGAGGTGATTACTGGTTGTTCTTGCTGACATCTGTCCGGCTGTAATAAATCATTTCTGCGCCGAGCAGGAAATTGCGGTGTCGGTAGATACCGTTCGAAGAAATGAGACTGGCCAGGGGGCGAGCTTTCGATTTCGGGTTGGAATTGGTGTTGAAGAGCTCAACAAAAGCCATGTTGTGCTTCGGTGTCATCAGCAGGAGCTTGCCTTCCAGCGCCAGAGGAGCAAAATCGCCGGCCTCGCGGATAACTCCGCTCACTCCACCCTGCTGCATGGAGTGGGATGACGGGGTAACAAGGAACCCCTGAATATCCTGCCCCGCGCGGTTCATGATGGGTTCCAGATTCCGGGTCAGTTCTTCCAGACTACGGGGAATCCAGAGAGCCTTGCGGTCTGCATACCAGGCTACGCCCCAGGGCTGATCCGTGACCACGATATCATTTTCGTTGGTCATATCATACAGTTTGCCATTCATGGCTGCCGGGTAGTAGGGCGGGAAATGGGGAATACCGCGGGCACTGGTCCAGATGCCCATGTAAAGCTGGCGGGGCAACTGGAAGAGGAAAAGCCCCGAGGAGATGATGAGCATGGTGCCAATGGCCAGCCCGCGTATGCCGTTGAATGCGGTTCCCAGCTGCATGCGAGCCAGGAAAATGAACACCAGGGCTGTGCCGTAAGCAGCGAAGAAGGGCGTGAAGAGAATAGCCAGCTGGCTTTCGCTGATGGTTGCAGCTTCGCCGAAAAGAGCCATGCCAAGGCAGGCGCAGATCCACATGGAAAATACTGCCCACTTAGTGGCTTCTACCGCGGGGTTTCTGAACTTATTGAACAGAGCCAGCAGGAAAAACGGCGTGGTGATGATGGCACCCATGTTGATATACATGCTGTTGAACTGGGCAAAGGTGTAACCCAGCAGGCGCAGGAAAAAGTTGGCGCTGTTGAAACTGATGGCAGCCGTGCTGGCCGAACGCATGAGCGTCTCTGCGCCATCGCTGCCGAAACCATTGAAAATGCCATACATCAATTTGTTTTCCAGACCGCCGGTGGGCGATAACATCAGCACGGCGGGGACGATAACCAGCACGGCCAGGATGCTGGCACCAATGGCTGTATGCATGCCATGAGGCCGGAAATACAGCCCGGCAAACACCAGCATGCCAATGGCGCACCAGATGCTCATATTGCAGGTCAGACACAGCAGTGCCAGTATCACAAACATGGCGCCGCTCCACAGAATCGTTGCTGCATTTTTCTTTTCTTCCTTTGCCTTCACCGCTGATACAAGGCAATGCCCCGCCCCCAGCACGAAACAGAGCATCAGCATCTGAGGCAGCCCACTCAGCGCATATTGCAACACGAGCTCACTCAAGCCCATGAATGCTACGGTGGTGGCTGCTACCACTTCATCGAACAGGCGGGTGATGAGGGTATAGGCCAATAGCATGGCAATGATGAAGAAAAAGGTACTGGTGCCGGCTATGACTCGGTCGCCGGCGTATACCTGGGAGGCTTTTTCGTCCATTCGCTTGTCGTCGAAGTGGTCAAATCCCGTGATTTTCAATGCCCCGGCAAGAATATACGGGTAGAGAGGGGCGTGATTCGTATCGGCAAAATGGTCGAAATCAATCGGTTTGTTGCGGTTTACCTTATTCTGATCCCACACATCGATGGGGCGTATGAATTTGCTGGTGAACCCCTCGCCCCGGGCTATCTGTCGGCCAATCTGAGCCATGTCCATGGCGGCGGGTTGATCCATGCCTCGGTATGTGAGGAAGAGCTGGAATATGCAAAGACTTACGATAACAAAGCCCAGAATGATGCGCATGCTCATCAGGAGCTTGCGCTGCTTCTTTTCAGGTGTCGCGGTGTTGGCCATGTCGGTCAGGGGATTGCTATGTCAGGATGAAATCGGAGAAATCTGTCGGGGATTCGTTCATTTTACGCTGCAGGGTGCGGCGGTTGATGCCCAGCATTTCGGCTGCTGCGGTGCGGTTGCCTCCTGTGCGTTGCAGCGCGAGCCTTATGGCTCTGCGCTCCAGATATTGTAGATTAAGTGAGGGGGCGTTTTCAAGCTCAAAATCGGTGCTGCCACGCTTAGCTGGTACAGTGCGGGTTTCGGTCTCTGTTGTGGTCAGATATTCCGGTAAATCGGCAGGCTGAACTTCGCTGTCGCTGCACATGACCACGCCGTGTTCCACCGCGGTGCGCAGCTGGCGCACGTTACCCGGCCAGTTGTACCCGCGCAGCAGCTCCAGCGCTGACCGGCTCAGGGTGGTATCGGCCCTGCCATTCTGCTGCCCCAGCTCGCGGGCAAAGGCATGCGCCATGAGCACGATATCCCCCCGGCGCTCGCGCAGCGGTGGCAGATGCAGCGAGATGACGTTCAGTCGCTGGTACAAATCCAGTCGGAACGAACCTTCGCGCACCATGGCTTCCAGATTCCTGTTAGTGGCAGCCACCACGCGCACATTCACGGGTATGCTCGTATTGCTGCCCACGCGCTCAATGCTGCGCTCGGCCAGCACGCGCAGCAGTTTCACCTGGGTGGGTATGTCAATCTCGCCTATTTCGTCCAGGAACAGCGTGCCGCCGTCCGCCTCTTCGAATCGGCCTATGCGGCGCTGCATGGCTCCGGTGAAGGCCCCTTTTTCGTGGCCGAACAGCTCGCTTTCCATGAGCTGGGGCGAGAGTGCTGCGCAGTTCACCGCCACGAACTTCTTATTACTGCGGGGGGAGAGGCTGTGCAGCGCGCGGGCAACCAGTTCCTTACCCGTGCCGCTTTCACCTTCGATGAGTACTGTGGCCTGGGTAGGGGCCACGCGGCGAATACGGTTAAAGATATCCTGCATCTGCGGGCTGTCCCCCAGCATGCGGTCAAGCCCGCCCGCGGGTTCCAGCCGGGTGGTCAGCTCCTCGTTCTCTTTTTCCAGCCGCCGTGTCTGCGAGGCGCGGCGCAGCAGCAGCTCCACCTCATCCAGATTCAGAGGCTTGTTCAGGAAATAATACGCACCATGGCGTTTCGCTTCGGCAGCCACATCAGCGCTGCCGTAAGCGGTCATCATGATACAGAGCGGCGGCTGCGGCAGCGAGACGGCATGATCAATCAGATCCATGCCGCTCTCGCCACCCAGCCGCAGATCCGTCAGCAGCAGGTCCACGGGCTCAGTTTCCAGAATAGCCCGGGCGGCCTTGCCGTTGGCGGCAGGGTACACCTCGTAATCGTCCTCCAGCGCAGCGCAGAGAACAGAGCGTGTGGACTTTTCGTCGTCCACGATGAGGAGTACCGGTTTCATGTCGTTTTTTAAATCAGCCAGAGACCCTCGGTCTCATCGAACCCGAACATGATATTGAAGGCGTGCACACCCTGGCCGCCTGCGCCTTTGATTACGTTGTCCTCGGCGCTCATCAGCACCACGCGGTTGGTGCGGGTGTCGATAGCCCAGCCGATGTCCACGAAGTTCGTGCGGGTCACGTTCTTGGTGTCCGTGGGCTTGTTCGGTCCCTGCAGGCGCACAAAGGGAGCATTGGCATAGGCGGCCTCCATGCAGGCATTAATCTGCTCAATCGTGGTGCCGGGCTTCAGTTTGGCCACCGTGGTGGTCAGAATACCCGTGTTCACCGGCATGAGGTGCGGGGTGAAGGTGATGGTTACCTTCTCGCCCGCAGCGGCGGAAAGTTCCTGCTCGATTTCCGAGAGGTGGCGGTGGCGGGGCACGCCGTAGGCGCGCATGCTTTCGTTGCACTCGCAGTAGAGCAGGCTCACATCGGCCTTGCGACCGGCGCCGGAAACACCGCTGCCGCT
>JAZONE010000089.1:0-9259 GCA_045654325.1 Akkermansia sp. | reverse complement strand
CCGGCGGGGTAAAACACACCCCGGAGAAGAAATGTTCTGCGGCCTTTTCCGTCTGCGGGCAGCGCCCGCAGATTTCGACCGAACGCAGTGAGGATTTCGACCCGCGAAGCGGGATTTCGACCAGCCGCAGGCTGGATTTCGTTTTCCTATAAAGCCGTGATGGGACAAAGAGCCATTCATAGGGAAGCAAGTAGCCCCCGCCCCCAGCAAAAGTCCCGTGCCCCGATAATAATGCTTCCGTCTCCGCTGCCGCCAATTATCAAACCTTTTATTCTTATTTCTACTTGATTGTTAGATAGCAGTGTGTTAGATTCGCTTTGGAATGGAGGTTGAAAAACTGCAGCGGGTGTGGAAAATCCTCATGCGAGGCTTGTGCTGGGCATGTGGGTTGAGCTGGCTGTGCGTGTTTTGTGTGTTGCCAGTGGCTCTGAATATGGAGCTTAGGTGGTTGATGAATCCACTTGTTCTGGGGGCTTCCTGTATGTTGGTGCTGTGGCTTGTGTCGTGCGGGGTATACTGGCTGGTGTGCGGGGTATACTGGCTGGCGTGCGCGTTCCGGGGAAGGGTATGGAGAATTGAAAAGCTGCTGGCGGTGGTTTCGCTTCTGATATTTCTCGGCGGGTATAAGGGGATTGGTACCCCGGTCCGATATGCCTTGTGCCTGGGTTCCTGTTCCTCCGTTTCTGTAGAACCGACCTGGCATGTGTCTCTTGCGCAGAAATGTTTCATGCGCCTGACAGATGATTGGAGCAATGGCCGCTTTGGTATGTGCCTGGTCGCTAGTGAAGTAGAATTTCATCAGAATCATTACCCGGTAGTAGAGGAGGGTTCCTGCCGGATTTCTTTTGATGCTGGAAATGGCGAACACGCGCATTTCAGTGATGAGTTTACGCTTGAGTTGCCGGATGCCTCGGATGCTTCCCGTATGGAAATCTGCTTTGCTGAAGACTCCCCCGCGCTGGGAATAGCGGTGAGACCGGAGCCCGAACGTGGTAACTCTGATGCTGAAGCTGTCTGGAAGAGTGGTAATGTGCCACAGCAGTGGTGCGAATCTCAGGGATACCTGTGGCTGCCGGTTCATGCCGGAAAACCGCTCGAATTGCCCGTTATGGATGGAGAGGTTGCCTTTGAAGTGGTGTACCCCATTACCTGGTATAGTGATGTGGCCGACCGTCGGGCTCCTTATACATCGGTCTATTTTGACGTGAGTCGTATCAAGCAATCAAACTGAAGATGGAAATGAAAAAGCGTTTTTTCCAGATATCTCTTGTTGTGCTGTTGGTCACATGGCTGAGCTGGGCCTTATCTCCCCTGTGGAAACCCGTGGTGTATGGGTATGCTCCGGGAGTTCTCATTAATTTCATAGGCTATGATAATGGCCCCTCCGGCCCAGCTGGTAAGGTGGATTTTATGCCTTCGGCATTTGAATTGTCGGATGGCGTTGAGATTGGTTATGGGTTCACACCATGGTGGGGAGAGGATGTGGATACCCGTTTCACCTTTGATATGCCGCGCTATGGAAATGAACACGAGGTGCGGATGAGGATTAATCCCGACACCAGAATTGTGGGTGCTATTGCGTGGGATAAACAGATGGACACTGACCCGATGTCGTATACGCCGAGCGGACTATCACCCCGGGAGTGGGCTGAAGCCCAAGGGCTGGAATGGCTGGAGCTTTCTTCTGGTGAGGAATGGGTGGTTTCGCTGAAAGAAAAATCAGAGCACCGGATTCTGCTGGTGTGTGAGATGAAGTTGAAACCGGAAGCCCCGGCCGGCACCCAACCTTATATTCTGCTGGGGGTGCGCATGCAACTCAAGGAAGCCGCGATAGAGGAAGGTCGTAAACGTATACCCGCCGGGTTGCAATTGTAATCACTGCCGCGGAGCATGTGAGCTCATGCGGAGGATAAGGCGCAGGGCTGGTACTGAGCTCAGAAGCACCATGACAAAGGTAAAGAACGTGTGCGTCAGGTAAAGCCCCGGTGTGGTGTGGGCGGGCAAGGACATATCCAGCACCTCCACCGGGAATGCCTGAACTCCGAGCTCTGCCAGCAGTTGACGTATAGGTTCACGCCAGTGCAGGGTAGCCCAGGCCAGAGGCAGACCGAGTGCAATGCCACCGGCGGCAACGGACGTGGCCATGCAGAGGATGACGACAGTCTGCTGCGAGGGCGGCATGCCGTAGGCGGCCATGATGCTGAGCTCCTGCCGCCGCTGCAGGCAGAGCACCCAGAGCAGCGCTCCGCAGGCAAATGCCGCCAGTGCGGTGCAAAGGTAGAGGATGAAGCCCATGGTCTGTTTGGCCCGCCGGATGATGCCCAGCCATGCGCGAGTGTCAGATTGCGCCGGGTGAACCGCTGACTCCGGAGCTATTTCCCGCAACTGGTGAATACATAGGTTTTCGTCGGCACCTGGGGTAAGATGCAGTGCCAGAGCCGGAGTTCCGCCTTGTATGGGGTGGGGAAGGAGGATATCCGGCGCCAGCATGCGCCCCGGCACGCGGAAAATACCCGATACTTCCAGCCTGTGCTGATGGCCCGGCAGTTGCATCAACAGGTAATCCCCCGCCCGGAGTCCCGATTTCTCTGCATAGCTCCGGGAGATGAGCGCTTGCCCGAGCCCACCATCCGCCAGCAGCGGTGCGAGCTGCTCAGGCTCATACCAGGTGCTGTAGCGACATAAGCCATGTGGCCCGGTGCCCATGCCTGCCTGACACGCGGTGGCCGAGCGGACTCCCGGTACCCGGAGCGCCGGTTCCGGTTCGTACGGCCAGTTGGTAACAAGCAAATCCGGCATGCAGAAGCGGGTGCCGGCATCTATCTCGCGCACCATGCCGTCCATTACCCCGCGTACCACAATCTGCAGCATGAGCCCCAGGGCAATGCCCAGCACACAGATGCCCGCCACCAGTCGCTGGCAACTGCGCCGCGGCCAGAGCAGCCGCCACGCCAGCAGAATGGTGTATGTCCTCATGCCCATGGAGTCACTATGCCACAATCTGAAGACGGAAGTCAATTTTTTTCCTTTACTTGAACTGGTAAATTTACTATTTTAAAACAAATGAAGGCCTCAACCTTACTCGAATTCTCTCTCTTCGGTCTTACGACGGTACTTTTCCGGCGGAAAAAGCCGATACTGGGCACCATCATCGTGACGGACCGCTGCAACCTGCGCTGCAAGCATTGCTCAGTGAATAATCTGACCGCCATTATTCATCCCTATGCTCAGGTGAAGGCCGAAATGGAGCAATTGTACTCCATGGGGGTGCGGATTCTGTTCTTCTGCGGCGGTGAGACTTTCCTGTGGAAGGATAGTGGCAAGACGATACGCGACCTGGTGCGCGAGGCAAAGGAAATGGGGTTCCGAATCGTGAACATTGTGACCAATGGTACACAGGGGCTGGATTTACCGGAGGCGGATTTGATTCTGCTGAGCCTGGATGGCGATAAGGAGCACCACAACATCATCCGTGGCAATACCTATGACCTTATCATGCGGAATATCGAGCAGGCAACGTCGGATAACATATGCCTGTACATGGCCGTGAACCAGATTAACAAAGGCTGCATCCGCAGTGTGTGCGATGTAGCGCGCACCCAGCCGAATGTGCGGGCTGTCTCTTTCAATTTCCACACGCCCTATCCAGACACCCGGGACCTGGTGCTTACCCGTGAGGATAAAGTGGCCTGCTGTGCGGAAATCGGGCAGCTGATGGATGAGGGATACCCCATCTTCAACCTGCGCAGCGCCTTCCCGTATATCATCGATAATAATTTCCCCACTCCCTGTTACCAGTGTGTGGTGATGGAAAACGGTGAGCTTTCCACCTGCGGGCGCTGCATTCATGTGCCCGGTCTCTGCGATGAATGCGGCTACTTCTTTGCTGCAGAATATGCGCTGGTTTTCCGCGGGAACCTGCGCGTGATAACCGAAATGCTGCGCACCTACACCCGATACGTCTGATTCATGAACCTTCTGACCACAGCTGCGCGCACCTGGCTCACCCGGAGCCCTGAGCCGTTCCGCTTCACGGCGGATAATGATGAGGTGCTGGATTACGACGATTGCCCCGGGTTGGGACTGTATGTACACATCCCGTTCTGCCGCACGCTGTGTAATTTCTGCCCATATTGCAAGGAACGCTATACCCCCGAAGCAGCCAGTGCCTATACTGCAGCGCTGCTGCAGGAAATTGAGATGGTGGGGCGCATGCGCGGTGAGCGCACCCGGGTGAGCAGCCTGTACTTCGGCGGTGGTACCCCCGCGCTGCTGGCTGCGGAGCTGGGGCGTATTATCGAGGCGCTGCGGCAGTACTTTGATATTACCGACGGCGTGGGAGCCGAGCTGCACCCGGCAGATGTGAATGTGAAAACGCTGAGCCTCCTCCGTGATGCGGGGGTGACGCGTATCAGTATCGGCATCCAGAGTTTTCTGCCGGAGTTTGCCCGGTGTCTTGGACGCCCCGCACCTCAGCCGGAGAAACTGGCCGCTGCGCTGGCGGCGGTGCCATTTGAGACGGTAAGCATGGATTTCATCTTCGCCTTGCCCGGGCAGAAGATAGAGCATATCCGCCGGGACCTGGACACGGCCTTTGCCCATGGGGCTAATCACGTGGCGGTATATCCCTTCATTGATTTCTCCTTCACCGGCAGTCCGGTGCATGCCATGCCCGGCAGACAGAAACACCGCCTGCTGGATGAACTGACCGCCTACTGCGAATCCAAGGGGCTGGTGCGGGACTCTATCTGGACCTTTGCCACCCCGGGCGGGCATCGCTACTCCAGCATGACCCGCGACACCTTCCTGGGTTTCGGCTGCTCGGCTACCACTCTGCTGCGCGATAGTTTCAAGATAAACACATTCTCAGTCCAGGCTTATATAGAACGCATCCGCGCCGGGCAGTTGCCCACCGCGCTTACCACGCGTTTCAGCCGGCGGCAGCGGATGCTCTATTACCTCTTCTGGCGGGCGTATACCACCTGCGTGAGCCGCACGGATTTCCGGGACTTCTTCGGCACGGAACTGGAGAAGGAGTTCGGAGCGGAGTTCCGTCTGGCCCGGTGGCTGGGGTATATTGTGCACGAGGGCGACGGCTACCGCCTCACCCCGCTGGGCGCATATTACTTCCACTATTTTGAGAACTTCTACACCCTGGCCTACATAGACAAGATGTGGGGCATCCTACGCCACTGTGATTTTCCGGAAAGTATCGTGCTATAGTTGGCGTAATTTGAGGTTGACTTAACGGGGCAGGGTGGTATGATGAGCTAAGCTATGACACAGGATGCCCTTCTTAAGTTGTTGGAGGCGGATGCGCGATTGAGCGACCAGCAGATTGCAGACCGCCTTGGTGTGGATGTTGCAACCGTGGCCGCCAAGCGAGCTGCGCTTGAGAAGGCAGGCCGCATTGTGGGTTATCAGGCCATTGTGAATGATGACGGCGAGGGCGTTTCCGCATTCATCGAAGTGCGCTGCACTCCCGAGCGCGGCGGCGGTTTTGATCGACTGGCCTCCCGCATTGCCCGTTTCAAGGAGGTGCGCAGCCTGTATCTGATTTCCGGTGGTTATGACCTGCTGGTGATGGTGGAGGCCCCCACGCTGCTGGAGGTGGCTCGCTTTGTGAGCGAGAACCTGGCCAGCATGCAGAATGTGATTTCCACCGCTACGCATTTCCGCCTCAAGACTTATAAGAACAACGGTCTCATCTACGCAGAGGAGCCGGAGGCTGAACGTCTTAACATCATTCCCTGATTATGGACTGGAGCAAAATGCTTTCCAAGCAGGTCACGGATATGCCCCGCTCGGGTATCCGCGAGTTCTTTGACCTGGCTACCGGCAGCAAGGATATCATCTCCCTGGGGGTGGGCGAGCCCGATTTCGTGACCCCGTGGAATATCCGCGAGGCCGCCATCCGTTCGCTGGAGCGTGGGCACACCACCTACACCAGTAACTACGGTCTGGAATCTCTGCGTCGCGCCATCAGCACTTATGTGCAGGGCTTTTTCCATGTGGAGTATGATCCGCTGTGCGAAATTCTGCCCACGGTGGGTGTGAGCGAGGCTATCGATCTGGCGCTGCGCTGCCTGCTGAACCCCGGGGATGAGGTGCTGTATCACGAGCCCTGCTACGTGAGCTATGCCCCCACGGTGATGATGGCCTATGGCATACCCAGAGCGGTGGAAACGAGTATCGATGACCTTTTCGCCCTGAATCCTGCGAAGTTGGAAGCAGCCATCACCCCGCGCACCAAGGTGCTGATGCTGAACTTCCCCACGAATCCCACCGGCTCCATAGCTCCGCGCAAGACGCTGGAAGAGATTGCCGCCATCTGCATCAAGCATGATTTGTTTGTGCTCACGGATGAGATTTATTCCGAGCTCCGTTATGATGAGGAGGAGCATACCTCCATCGCCTCGTTGCCGGGTATGAAGGAACGTACCCTGCTGCTGCATGGCTTCTCCAAGGCCTTTGCCATGACCGGTCTGCGACTGGGTTATGCCTGTGGACCGAAGGAACTCATCGAGCAGATGATGAAGGTGCATTCCTACACCATGATCTGCCCGACCATTACCTCGCAGGAGGCTGGTATCGAGGCACTGGAGAATGGTGTGGAAGCCATGCTGGAGATGCGTGAGAGCTATCACAAGCGCCGCGACTACATTGTGGGTCGTTTCAATGACATGGGCATGGATTGCCATCTGCCCGGCGGTGCATTCTACACCTTCCCCAGCATCCAGCGATTCGGTATTTCCTCCAAGGAGTTTGCCCTGCGTCTCCTGATGGAACACAAGGTGGCTGCTGTGCCCGGCACTGCTTTCGGTGCCTGCGGCGAGGGGTATTTGCGTTGTTGCTACGCTACGGCTCAGAATCTCCTGGAGCAGGCGTGCGACAAAATGGCACGTTTCTGCGAATCACTGAAGTGATTCGCAGAAAGTACGAAGTACGAGGTGGGAAGTACGAAGTGTAAAGTTACGCGGGCGTTTGCCCGCAGGTGATAGAAAGATGAATAATGGCTTGGACTTCAGAGAGACGTTAACGCAGCGCACTCGGACGTTTGCGTTGCGGGTGTTCAAGCTCTGTACTTCGTTGCCGAATACTCCTGAGGCTTTTCACATACGCGACCAGCTTTTCCGTTGCGCCTCGTCTGTTGCTGCGAATTATCGGGCATCTGGTCGAGCGAAATCTGACAAGGATTACCTGAATAAACTGAAAATATGTGAAGAGGAATCGGACGAAGCTGAGTTCTGGATGGATATGCTGGTAGCCTGTGATCTGGTCCCTAAGCATAAGATAGAGGCGTTGATGCGAGAGGCAAGTGAGCTCACCGCTATCATCACGGCGTCTTGTATTACAAAGCGCCGGAATATGAAAAAATCCGGCGGACTTCAGTCCGCGTAACTTTACACTTCGTACTTCCCACCTCGTCCTTCGTACTTTTGCATGTCTGAGCAAAAACTGTTTCGTACCTATGTTGTGCCGTTTGTGCTGTTTCTGGCGATGAATCTGCTGCTTTGGTGCGCGGATGCATCATGGGCGTGGGATCACCCCAGTGTGGCGTGGTACAGGAGGGCTCCTGAAATGTGGATTTACCCGCTGCAGGTGCTGGTGTGCGCCGGGTATCTGTGGTATGTGCGCCGCGGGGTGGAGTGGGATTGGTCTCTGCGGGGGAGTCTGCTGGGTGTAGTAGCCGGAGTGGTCGGAATCGGGTTCTGGCTGGTGCCATATGTGACCGGGTGGATTCCCGCCGAACCCGGCTTCGAGCCGGAGGTGGTTTTTGGTGATAATGCAGCAGCTGTGTGCGTGGAGTACGCGTTCCGTTTTGCCCGGGCAGTTATCATTGTGGCGCTGGTGGAGGAATTTTTCTGGCGCGGGTACCTGATGCGTTGGTGCGTGAACCGCGATTTTCCGCAGACTGTTCCGCTGGGGCAGGGGAGCTGGCTGGGATATGCCGTGGTGACCCTGGCTTTCATGCTGGTGCACCGTCCGGTGGATTATGCCGGAGCTTTTGTCTATGGCAGCATCGCCTATGCGCTGATGGTTTATACGAAACGCCTGACCTCCGTGGTGGTTATGCATGCGGTGGCCAACCTCATCATGGGTATCTGTGCGATTAAACTGAATCTTCCTCATCTCTGGTAACTTCTTATGCAAGCATTCATCCTTGGTGCCGGGCTCGGCACACGTCTGGCTCCTCTCACCCATATCCTGCCCAAGCCGCTGATGCCGGTTTTTCAGAAGCCGCTCATCCAGCACACCATGGACCACTATCTGCGCAGTGGGGTGACGGAGTTCATGGTGAATATCTCCTGCCTGCCGCTCATGTGGGAACGCGCCTTCCCGGAGCCGACTTATCGGGGTGTTCCTGTAAGTTTCAGTGAGGAAGAAACACCGCTGGATTCCGGTGGCGGTGTGAAGAAAATCATGCATTGGGTGAGGCCTGATGAGCCGCTTCTGGTGCACAACGGGGATATCCTGACCGATATTCCGGTGGCGGATTTGCTGGCAGAGCACAAGCGACGCGGCAATCTGGTGACGCTGGCGCTGCGCAGTGTGGATGGTAAGCGGAATGTGGGCTTCGATGAAGAAAACGGCGCCATCACCGACATGCGCCATGCGCTGGGGGTGAATCCCGGTACGCACCAGTTTGCCGGGGTGTATCTCATGGAACCTGAAGTGGCGGAATTATTCCCGGAGGAAGATACCTTCTCCATCGTGCTTATCTGGCTGGAGCTCATTAAACAAGGTCGTGTAGGAGGCGTGGTGTTCGACTGGGCCAACTGGCACGAAATCGGGTCGCCTGCCGGCTACATCGACACTATGATGGAACTGACCAGTCGCGAGCGCATACATTCTACAGCCTCCATTTCCTCTGCAGCTGACCTGGGCGAGGACTGCGTGGTGGGGCAGGATGCTGTGATTCCCGCCGGAGTGGTCATGGATGACTGCATCGTATGGCCTCGCACCCATGTAGCCCCCGGCACCTACCGCCGCTGCATCCTAACCCCACGGATTACCGTGCAGGGGTAAGTAACACTGTTTATCCCGAACAGCTAAATACATTTTCAGACATTTGAAAACATGAAAACAAATCTTTCCACACCTTGCATGATTGAATGGAAACAGCGATACAGCGATGTCTTATATTGCTTTCTGATGTTTGTGGTATATTGCCTGATATATGGCTTGGTGATGTTCCGGTTTGGAATAGTATCAGATGAAGCGGCAGATGCTTTTGCTGAGATAAACTATGTAAATG
>JAZONE010000088.1:0-30641 GCA_045654325.1 Akkermansia sp. | reverse complement strand
GTCAGTGCCCGGTCTGCGAAAGTTTCAAAAAACTCCGGTATGCCCCGGTAATAGGTCAGCTTCTGCCCCAGTTCCCGCAGCCGTTCGTTTGTGACACCATCCAGCCTGAGCACATCCAGAATCTCTTTCAGGTAGCTCAGCTCGCCGTCCCAGCCTTCTTCCTTGCTTCGGTCATTACAGCGTTGCCAGAATTGTTCGGGGTTGATGCCGAACTCCGGGAAGATGGTATCTTCCTGCATGTTGTGGGGACTGAGAGTCTGGTCAAAGTCAAATATGAGTGCAATCGTATTCTGAGGAACTGCCATATTCTTATATATATCGCTATATCGCTGGCGCTGCAAGAAAAATCGCTATGTGCGAAAGTAGAAAATGAATTGACAAAAGGCCTGCAATGGTATTGAATAGAGGTATGCGAGCCCGTCTTGTTCTTTCCGCTGTTGCTGCTTGTCTTCTTGCTGCCTGTTCGCAGGTGCAGACCCCATATATCTCCGGCATGGTGGATTTGCCGCTCAAGACAACAGAGCTGCCCAATGAGCGCTGGCAGGAGGCACCGCTGCGTGCCAATGCCCAGTATGTGCTCTATGGAGCAAATTCCGGTAAGGAACGTCAGCTGCGAGTCGGTGATTATTATTTCCTGAACTGGTACGATGCAGAACCACAGAAGCCGGTTCGTATTGAGATGCTCTATACCCAGGCTCTTACCGGAGGTGATGTGCTTTCCCGAGTGGTGGAGTACAATGAGCCCCGAGAATCCAGCGGCTCACGCAAGGAAAAGTTCCACTTCTCCGGGCCGGAGCGAGCCAAGCGTGGCGATATCATGACCTGGAAGGTGAATCTCTATTGTGATGGCAAGCTGGTAGATTCTTTGCAGTCCTACCTCTGGGAATAAGCGAATTCGCTTGACTTGTCGGCGCTTGTAGCGTATCCTTACGCGCGCATGGCAACGGATATCAAGTTCAAGCGCAATTTCTCCATTATTGCCCACATTGACCACGGCAAGACGACCCTCTCGGATCGTCTGCTGGAGTTTACTAATACCATCGGCGAGCGAGACAAGCAGGACCAGCTTCTCGATGCCATGGACCTGGAGCGAGAGAAGGGGATTACCATCAAGTCCCACCCCGTTACCATGCGCTATAAGGCCAAGGATGGTAACACTTATGAGCTTAATCTGCTCGATACTCCCGGCCACGTTGACTTCTCTTATGAAGTGAGCCGCTCTCTGGCTGCCTGCGATGGCGCAGTGCTTATCGTGGATGCCGCACAGGGGGTGGAAGCCCAGACTCTGGCTAACATGCACCTGGCCATGGAGCAGCAGCTCGAAATCGTGCCTGTGGTGAATAAAATTGACCTTCCCAGCACCAATCTGCCCCAGGTGTATCGCCAGCTGGAGGAAATCGTGTGTATCCCCAGAGAAGAGGCTATTCTCTGCTCGGCCAAGGCCGGTATCGGTATCGAGGAGGTGCTGGAAGCCATTGTGACCCGCGTACCTGCCCCCAAGGTGCTGGAGGATGATAACCACCTGCGTGCACTAGTGTTCGACTCGGTGTACGATGCATACCGCGGCGTTGTATCCTACGTGCGTCTGGTGAGCGGTAGTGTTTCCCGTGGCATGAAAGTGAAGCTTTTTGCGACCGATGAAACCTACGAAGTGAAGGAAGTGGGTATTTTCACGCCCAAGATGCAGGCCACAGATGAGCTGCATACCGGCGATGTGGGCTACATCATTGCCAATATGAAGAGCGCGGCTGACGTGAAGATTGGTGATACTTACACCAATCTTGCTGATCCCTGCAGCGAACCCTTGCCCGGTTTCAAGGAAATCCGCCCCATGGTGTTCTCGGGCATTTACCCGGTGGATTCGGCAGATTACGAAGCGCTGAAGGCCGCTATGGCCAAACTGCAGATTAACGATGCCGCTTTCACCTACATGGGTGAGAGCTCCGTGGCTCTGGGCTTTGGCTTCCGCTGTGGCTTCCTGGGCCTGCTGCACATGGAGATTATCCAGGAACGCCTGCGCCGTGAGTTCAACATGGATGTGATTTCCACCTACCCCTCGGTGATTTACGAGGTGCGTAAGACCGACGGCGAGGAAATCAACGTGGATAACCCCAGCATCCTTCCTGAGCCTCAGGAAATCGATGAAATCCGCGAACCTATCGTCAAGGTGTTCATCATGATTCCCAGCGAATACATCGGCGCTATTATGAGCATTGTCATGGAGAAGCGCGGTGAGGTGGTCCACACTGAAACTATTGATGATACTCGTGTGATGCTTACCTGCCGCATTCCCATGGCTGAAATCCTGGTCGACTTCAACGACAAACTCAAGAGCGCCACCCGCGGCTATGGTTCCATGGACTATGAGTACGACGGCTACCAGGCTGCCAAGCTGGTGAAGATGGATATGATGATTGCCGGTGAGCCGGTGGATGCCTTCTCCATGATTGTGCACCGCGACCGCGCAGAAGCCGTGGGCCGTGAGCTTGCTACCAAGCTTAAGGATGTGATTCCCCGCCAGCTCTTCACCGTGGCTATTCAGGCCTGCATCGGCGGCAAGATTATCGCCCGCGAGAGTATTTCCCCCATGCGTAAGAACGTGACAGCCAAGTGCTACGGCGGTGACGTGACTCGAAAGCGCAAGCTGCTCGAAAAGCAGAAGGAGGGTAAGAAGCGCATGAAGGCCATCGGTAAGGTGAGCATTCCGCAGGAAGCCTTCATCAATGTGCTCAAGAGCGGAGATTAAAGTTCCCCTGATAAAAGAAAAGGCCGTGGTTCTTACCACGGCCTTTTTTTTGAGGTTTATTTTTTACCTTTGCGACTTCAGATCCTGCATGAGCTGCGCATTGCTGTGGCAGCGCTTCAGGAAGAAAAGCAGGCGCTCCATGGCCTCGGTCGGTTTGTGGTTGGCCAGGCCTCGGCGGATGAGTCGCACCTTTTCCAGCCACAATTCGGGCAGGATAAGCTCCTCGCGGCGGGTACCGCTCTTCAGGATATCCACGGCAGGGTAGATATACATTTCCGCGATGCGGCGATTGAGCACCAGCTCCATGTTACCCGTCCCCTTGAACTCCTGGAAAATCAGCTCATCCATGCGGCTGTTGGTTTCCACCAGCGCCGTAGCCAGAATGGTGAGGGAACCAGCGCCGCGAGTATTACGGGCTGCGGCAAACAGGCGCCGGGGTGTCTCCAGCGCGCGGGCATCAATGCCGCCGCTCATAGTGCGGCCGCTGCCACGCTCTGCGTTGTTATAGGCACGTGCCAACCTAGTGATGGAGTCCAGCAGTATCAGCACATGCTTGCCGGCTTCTACGAGGCGTTTGGCGCGTTCTATAGCCATTTCCGCGATGCGGCAGTGTTCGCGCACGCCACTGTCATTGCTGGAGGCAAAAATTTCAGCACCGGGGAGGGCTCGTTTGAACTCGGTCACTTCTTCGGGGCGTTCGTCCACGAGCAGAACCATGAGGTGCAGGTCCTCGCCGTAGTTTTCCATGGCTCCCTCGGCAATGTGCATCAGCAGGGTGGTTTTGCCGGTTCGGGGAGGGGCTACTATCAACCCGCGTTGCCCGCGGGCTACGGGAGCCATCAGATCCAGGGTGCGGGTGGTAAACCGTGAGGGAAGGGTTTCAAAAGAAAGGCGGTGGGTCGGGTTGACGGCCTTCAGGTCTTCGAAGTGGGGGCAGGCTGCGGCTTCTGCGGGTTCCATGCCATTAACCTTCTGCACCGATATGAGCTGGTGGCCGCGCTCGTAGCGCTGAGCCATGCCGGTGAGTTGTACGAACGGCCGCAGCCTCAGTTCGGATATGATGTCGGCCGGTACGTAGATGGCGGCATCAGACGGAGCCCAGTCATTGTCTGCCGTGCGGATGAAACCGAAGCCCTTGGCGGTGATTTCCAGCAGCCCGGTGATGCATTCCGGCTCGCCTACGGGGACGAAGGCTCGTCCTTGAGCTTGCTGCTGGTTGTTATGATGCTGCTTATTTTTGTTTTTCAGGGGTTTGTTGCGGTAGCCGGATTCGCGGCGCGCCTGTCCGCCACCCTGACGTTCGGTCTGGGCGTTTTTGTTCTGTTCCCCCTGCGGGCGTGGCTTGCGGTTGAAATGGCGGCGCGGGTTGCGCTGCTGCCGCTGGCTGTTCTGGTTTTCCTCTGGGGTGCTCATATCCTCAGAACGCAAAAAAGCTGAGATGTAGCAAAAGAGGGCAGGCGGTTCAAAAGGCACCGCCTGCCCATGGAAGAATCAATTTATCAGAGCTGCTCGAGGACAGCTTCGTCAATTTCAAAGTTGGCGAACACGTTCATCGTGTCGTCGTAGTCGTCAAGCAGGTCGTAAAGCTTCATGACCTTGCGGGCTACGGCTACGTCAGAAATCATGGTGGGGTTCTGGGGCACAGAGATGAGCTTCATGCCGGTTACGTTCTTGCCGGCTGCGCCCAGAGCTTCGGACACGGTGCCCAGGTCGGTGGGGCCACAGGTGAAAATCCATTCGCCTTCTTCATCGCCGGCTTCAAACTCATCGGCACCGCAGTCCATGGCCAGTTCCATGGCGGTGTCTTCGTCAAGCGCAGCATCAATGATGCGAACCTCGCCCTTGCGGTCGAATTGGTAGGAAACGGAGCCGGGGGTGCCCATATTGCCGCCATTCTTGGAGAAAATGGTGCGGATTTCGGAGGAGCAGCGGTTTGTGTTGTCGGTAGCCACCTCTACGATGATAGCGGTGCCCTCGGGGCCGTAGCCTTCGTAGGTCACTTCCTGAATGGCTTCGCCCTGCAGTTCGCCCGTGCCCTTCTTCACTGCGCGGTCGATGTTATCCTTGGGCATGGAGGCAGCCTTGGCGCCTTCGATGGCGGTGCGCAGGCGCGGGTTGGTGTCGATATCGCCGCCGCCGCTCTTGGCAGCCAGGGTGATTTCCTTGGAGAAACGGGCGAATATCTTGCCCTTCTTCGCGTCGGCTGCAGCCTTCGTGAACTTAATCTTGGACCATTTGTTATGACCGGACATAAATGCTATATGTATGGGGTGAAAAAAATCACGGTCGGGAGCAGAGGGGCTTTTGTAGAAAGCCGGGTGGCTCAAGACCCACCCTCCCGTTTGCGCCAGAGCAGAGACCAATCTCTGCCGCGCGCCGCCGTTCAGCGGCTGCCGGCGATTGCCGGAAAAAGAAAAATCGAGCTGACAGGATTCGAACCTGCGACCTCTTCGTCCCGAACGAAGCGCGCTACCAGCCTGCGCTACAGCTCGCTCAATTAGCCGGGGTGATTATACATGCGTTTTGCTCATTTGCAAGCATAAATTCTATATTTTATGCAAAAATGCCACAAAAATGCACCGCGTGGCGGTAAACCACGCGGTGCACAGGTAATAAGACCACAGGGGAGAGACGGATTTCCTGTGATGAGTTGAAGTGTTGATTAATCCTTGTTGCGGGTTTTGAAGGAATCGCGTACCTGGGCATCGTTTACCGCATTCTTGGCCGCTTTTTCCTTGGCCTGTTCAGCCTCGTATTTGATATCTTCGTCCTTGTCGGCTACAAAGCGATCGAGCAGGGCGATGACCCACTCGTGGTCGTGCAGAGTGGCCAGCACGCGGATAAGCTGGCGCTTCTGCTTACGCATATTCTCCAGCTTCTTGAGCTCTTCATTGAGTCTGTCAAGCTCAGCGCCTTCACCAATGTAGAGGGTGGACATGGGGTCTGTCTTGTTGATGATGTCCTGAATGCCGGAGGTATCACCGAAGGGTTCATCGAAGTAGAGTCCCAGCAGCTTGTCTGCGGCCTCAATGGAACGCTCACGGTTCTGGGCGAGAATGGTGCCGATAATGCTCTGGATGCGGTCCTGGGCCAGTTTGTCGTCCTTGTGGGCTTCCTTCTGCTCCAGGACGTAGTCGAGGATCTCATCGTTGCCCCAGGCGCCGATGAAGACGGCCGGCGCGCCCTTCCACTTTTCGGGTTCAAGCTGGCTCTTGTAGAACTCCAGCGCCTTGGGCGAGCAGGCACGGGCCAGAGAAGTGGCTATGGAGTTGTTCTTGCGGAGCTTCTCGGGGATGCCTGTAAAGATTTCATCACCCAGCCTGGCTTTTTCTGCGGCGTCATCCATCATTGTGAGGATGTTGTCGAGGCAGATGCAGAGGTTGCCGGCCAGCTTGTTGTCAGTGATGTCGGACTTGAGCAGAGCCACAATCTCCGGTGCATCAGCGGGGGTTACGCGCAGGCCGATGCATTCCCAGATGCCGGCCAGAACCTCGGACTTCTGCATCCAGGGCTTCGCGGTCTGCTTGTTGGTGACCACCTCAGCCAGTTTCTTGAGACTTTCGTTTACACCCTTGGCATCGGAGATGGCAATGCGCTGCAGCAGCCACTTGAAGAGCACGGGCTTGATCTTGTTGCAGTTCTTGCCCATGGAGTCGAAAATCATGTCGCGGATGGCCGGGTCTTTTTCTGCGGCCAGACCGAGCAGAAGACAGGCGTTCTGTGCCACACCTTCGGCGCGTGCTCCATAGCGCTGCTTGCCGTTCTCGTTTTTCACGAAGGGGTCAATCACCACTTCCATGAGAGCCTTTGCATCAGCCATGGTGCAGGTGACGTCCACGCCCTTCTTGCTGGCATCGGAGAGGTTTTCCACTGCTTTCTGGTTGATTTCCTGGGCGCGTTTGAGCAGGGAGTTAGTGTAATCAATATGGGCCTGAATACGTGCGTCCTCTGCCTGCTTCTGTACTATCAGGGTGGTGCAGACTCCGATAGTGACCACGAGTGCGCCGGCACCGCCGAGGAAGAGCTTGTTCTTCCAGATGGGCTGTCTCTCGCTTTCCTCTGCCAGCGCGCGCATGTAGGCTTCCCGCTGGGCTGCCTCCTCATCGCTCACGGTGCTTTCGCTGTTGCCTGCGGGCTTTTTCTTCTTTTTCTTCGTGCCGGCTACGGAAATGTTGCTCTTGGGCTTGTTTCCCTTGGCTGCGCGGAGCTTTTCGGTGGGGGTTGGGGTGTCGGGGTGCTCTTCGGTCACCATAGCCTGGGCAGCAGCGGCTGCTTCGGAGGCTTCCACTGTAGCTTGTTCGGCCGTGGCCTGTTCCTCAGCGGCCTGCAGGGCAGCCATCTGGCGGTTGTACTCCTCCATCTGGCGGTTGTATTCTTCCATCTGGCGCTCGTATTCCTCCTGTGCGAGGCGGGCGGCTTCAGCCTCGGCTGCAGCCTGAGCTTCGGCGGCTGCAGCGGCTTCAGCCTCGGCTGCGGCCTGGAGGGCAGCTTCATCTACCTGCGGTGCGGGAGCTGCGGTTTTGGGAGCCTTGGGTGCTGCAGTGGTGGGGTTGGCAGGGGCTGCTGTCTTAGGGGCAGTAGCGGTGCTCTTGGGGGTGATGGTCTTGCCGCTGGCGCTCTTCAGCTTGGGAGCTGCTGCCGGTGCGGCGCCGGAGGGGCGCAGCAGACGCGGAGAGGCGGCAGGTGCGCTGGCGGGTTTCAATTTAGGAGTGGCCATAGTATGCTGATATGGTGAGAGATTGAACTACGTACACCACACATTTACCATATTTTCTGCCGGAATGCAATCATTCATTCAGCGCCCTGTTGGCATTTTTTATGATTTTTTTTCAACCTGAGGGTAGAGGGAGGTCGCTTTGAGGTATAGAGAGGGGGTAAGAATCAGCAGTGTACAGGTGTAGGTTATCCACACAGCCTGGTCCAGAGCAAGGGGAGATACTGGGGGCGACTGGTAGTCAGCATCGCCGAAGAAGGTAAACAATATATGATTTGCAATGAAAACAGTAGCCAGGGGGATGATGGATGATTTCCGACCCTGCATCAGCATGACTCCACCGGCGGCTCCTAGAATTCCGAGGGGGAACAGTACCATGGCTGCGTTAAACCACATCTGCCCGCATGCCAGCAGGCTCAGCAGGGAAATCGGCAGGGTAATGCAGGCGCATACCTGCTTTTTGCTGCAGCTTAGCGCTCGGCATAGTATCAGGGCAAAAAAGCTGCCGTACAGTACCCAGTCGAGATACCGGGCTGTTTGCCAGGGAGATGTTTCATAATAATCGGACAACCACGCAAATATATGGGGGAGGGAATTATAACAGCAGGCCAGGCAGGGAACGCCGCACCATAGCCCGGCGGATGCAATGCTGCCCAAGGTGAGTGCTAGTTTCTGGTGCCGCCCGGCAATGTGCAGGGCGGCCTGGGCGCATTGGGCTGTCGCTGCGGAGATAAGCAGCAAGGCTCCCGCCATAAAGACTCCCAGAGGAAGTACTCCGCGCAATTCCCAGAAGCTGAAGCCGCCTAGTGTGCTGCCGCCCGAGAAGGGTGTGGCCATGTGCGCAGCGCGCAGAGCCGCCAGTATCAGCATGAGTGCTGCTATCAGAGATATCAGGAAAAGCCGCCTGCGCATGGAAATGTATTACAGGGTGATGCCGAGCTGCTCGGGAAGCGCAATGCGCGGGCGCTCGGTCAGGATCTCACCACCGTGGGAGCCCACGGCTACCGTGTGCTCGAAGTGAGCGGCCCAGGAGCCGTCGGTGGTCACAGCGGTCCAGTCATCTTCCAGTACGCGTACCCGGTAGGAGCCGAGGGTAATCATGGGCTCGATGGCCAGAATCATGCCGCGCTTGAGGCGGGGAAGGGGATATTTTGGGCGGTAGTTGGGAATCTGCGGTTCTTCGTGCAGGTGCCGACCCACACCGTGGCCCACATAATCACGCACAATGCCGAAACCGAAGGGGCGCACGAAGTCCTCGATGGCGCCGCACACATCCATAAGCGAGTTGCCCTGCTTGGCCTGTTCAATGCCGCGGAACAGGCATTCCTCGGTCACGGCCATCAGGCGGCGGGCTTCTTCACTGACATTGGAGCCTACTCCCACGGTCATGGCGTTGTCGCCATACCAGCCGTCCACAATGGCACCGGCGTCCAGACTGACGATATCTCCATCGCGCAGCACTCGCGAGCCGCCTATGCCGTGTACAATTTCCTCGTTCACCGAGATGCAGAGCTGGCCGGGGTAGCCGCCGTAGCCAAAGAAGGCGTTGCCGCACTTCTCCCGTTGGAAAAGCTCTTTGGCGTAGTCATCAATCTCTTTGGTGGTGATGCCGGGGCGGATGATGGTCTGAAGCTCCATGAGGATGCGGGCCGATACCTCACCGGCCTTGCGAAGCTTGCTGATTTCATTCGGATTGCGTACGGGAATGCGGTCTGCCATGGTTTGTGCGGGCATTGTAGCACAGCCGGGCAGCCGGGGCAAGCGTGTTAACAGGCTTTTTTGCGGGGGAATCATTATTTTGTGCTTGAAGCCATGCGCTACGGGGTGTAGAATACGGGGTATGGCAGACATACATCCAACAGCTGTTGTTGACCCGACTTGCGAGATTGCTGACGACGTGAAAATCGGGCCGTATTGTGTGGTGGGACCTCATGTGCAGCTGGGCTCCGGCTGCGTGCTCCACAGTCACGTGGTGATTGGTGGCCCTTCCAAGTTCGGTAAGGGAAATGAGTTCTTCCCTTTCTGCACCATCGGTACCAAGACTCAGGACTTGAAGTATGCCGGTGAACCGACTACGCTGGAAGTCGGTGATTACAATGTGTTCCGTGAATATTGCAATATTAACCGTTCCACGGCACCTGACCTGCGTACGGTCATCGGTTCTTATAACAATTTCCTCATTCATTCGCACTGCGGGCATGAGTGTATTGTGGGTGATCACAACATTTTCTCCGGTTATGCAGCCTGCGCCGGTCACTGTGAAATCGGTAACTGGGTAATCGTTTCCGGTTGCGCGGCTCTCCACCAGTTTGTGCGAGTGGGTGACCACGCCATGGTGGGCGGCATGGCCAAGGTAGTGCAGGATATCGCTCCGTATATGATTGCCGAAGGCTCTCCTGCTTGTCTGCGTTCGGTTAATCAGGTGGGCCTTTCCCGTCGCGGGTTCTCTGATGAGGATATTCGCGCTATCCGTTTTGCGTACCGTAAGTTGTTCCTTTACAAGGAAGATAAGACAAAGCTGGAAGATAAGCTGGCCGAGGTGCTGAGCGATGAAAAGTATGGCAGCAACTCCTGCATTGCTTACATCGTGGATTTCCTCCGTGCTTCCCAGCGCGGATTTGCCCGCTGATGAAACAATATCTGGTTTTTGACCTGGATGGCACTCTGGTTGATTCCCTGCCCGGTATCGCGGCGGGAATCAACCGTGCTTTATCTGCCTGCGGGCTACCGACTCATGCGCCGGAGAAGGTGCGTGGCATGATTGGTCGCGGTGCGGCCAATCTGTGTGCGCAGGCAATCGGTTATGCCAGCTCGGCTGATGCTCCTGCGGCTCAGCTGGAAGCGGTGCATGCTGCGTTCCGCCGTGAGTATCCGCACTGCTGGTGTGGCGATGAGTTTACCCGGGCATATGCCGGTATGACGGAGCTCCTGGAGAAACTCGCCGCCTCCGGTGCCAAGCTGGCGGTGCTTTCCAATAAGCCGCACGAGGTGACCGAGCCGATGGTGCGGTATATTTTTCCCACGGTACCTTTTGATGTGGTGCTGGGCTACACTCCGGCATTCCCCCGCAAGCCGAATCCCGCCTCCATGCATCATATTGCGGAGCAGTGGGGTGTTTCGCCTGATGAAATCACCCTCGTGGGGGATTCGCTTTTTGATGCCCGCTGTGCGGAGAATGCCGGTACGTCCCTGGTACTGGTCGGCTGGGGCTACGCGGCTGACCCGGCGGCGCTGCGGGCGTGGCCTGCCCCGGTCTGTGAAACGATGCAGGAACTGGAAACTCTGTTGTTGGGGGTATGAAATACCTGTATGCTGTCCTGCGGGTAATTCTGGCGCTGCAGCTCATGGTGCCGGTGTTGGCGCTGCCGTATTACTGTGCCCGGTGTCTGGGTGATTTGTATGCGGTGCTGCATGAGGAGCCGTATCTGAAGATTAATCCGGATGTCGTGGATTCCTCCAATGAAGGACGAAAGGTGCAACTGACGGCCCCGGTGTATACCGATGAATGGCTGGAACTGCGGGATATCGGGGTGCGCTGTCAGGCGCTCCGGCTCGAGTTGCGGAATAGTGCCTACACGCAGGAGTCATCGTATAGGGGATTGCCCTTACGCAGTCGGTGCAGCTTTGCACGCAATGTGCGGATGGGGGCGTTTTCACTGCAGGTTAAAGATGAATATATGGCGAGTCGCATGGGGACTCAGGCGATTTCCTGGGAGCTGCTGAATCTGCCAGAGGAGTGGAAGCCGCATTGTCGTGTAGTACAGGATGAGTTCTATGAGGCATCTTGTTACCTGAATCTGGAGTTTGAAGGAGAGCCTTCAAGAAAAATGCATGGCAGCATGACGGCCAATGGTTCGGTTGTGACGGTTCGCGGCGTGCAGTGTGGCTCGGAAATCCGTCCGGTTCATGGGCTGTATCATGATGAGCACTTCTTTGCCGCAATGGATGCGGCCTGGCGGGAACGTGAGTGGTATGATGCATGTGTCGGTCTGTTGGTGCCCCTGATGGTGCCAGCCTTGTTGCTGGGAATATTTCGCCTGGTGTATTGGCAGAAGGGTGGGAATAGTGCTCCTCTGGCTATCTGGCTCATGCTGTTGCTGGTGTGCGCTGCCTTCCTCTGTTTCAGCGGTGTGGGGGATATTGTGTGGCTTGGTGCAGCTGCCGTACTGGCTTTTGTATCCCTGTGGCAGATTGGGCGTATTGTGCGCACTTTTGGTGTTGACGGTAAGTGCTGCTGAGGGTATAATTCCTGCATGAAGATTCAGGATAAGGAAGTTCCTACTGCGTTTCAGCGCAAAATCTGCTGGGCGGCTCTTACGGGGATTGCTCTGGCGGTGGTGATACTGCTGGTCTGCAGCCTTTTGTTTGGTCTGGGTGCCTTGTTTGTGGTGCTGGAGCCGGTGCTTCTTCCTGTAGTGATTGCCGGCTTTTTTGCCTACATTCTTTCTCCGTGCGTGGCTCTGGTGCAGAAGCGGATTACGAAACGCATCTGGGCAGTAACTACGGTGATGGCTGCGGCCGGTGTGCTGCTGGTGGGACTGGGACTCACAATAGTGCCGCCGCTGGTGAGCCAGACGGGCGAGCTGATTTCGAAACGCGAACAGATTCTGGTGAGCGCTGTGGAAGGCGGCAAGGCGCAGCTGGCGGAGAACAGTCTGCTGCAACGTGGGGTGGATATGCTTTACAGTAAGATGCTCAAGGATGCCCGCGCTTCGGAGTTGCCTGTGGAGGATTATGAGAGTTTGTCTCAGGAGAAAACATACGAAGGCAAGCTGACAGCCATTCTGAGTTTTAATTCATCCTATCTTGCTGAAAAGGCGATGTCCTGGCTCACGGCAGGTACCCGTGCGCTTTCCGGTTTGTCCATGGCGTTTATCGGTGCTATCATGGTGCCGGTTTTCCTTTTCTATTTCCTGCTGGAAAGCGCCAGCATTGCCAGGAACTGGCACACGGTGCTGCCTATCCGCCGCTCTGCTTTCCGGGAGGAAGTGGTGGGTACGCTGCAGGAAATCAACAGCTACATCATCTCCTTTGTGCGCGGTCAGATGCTGGTCAGCGTGATTGATGCTGTGATTCTTGCTATTGCCCTTAAGATTATGGGCCTGCCGTATGCAGTGACTATTGCTGCAGCGGCTGCTCTGCTGGGTGTGATTCCCTACCTGGGCATGATTGGTACCTGGATTCCTGCCGTGCTTATTGCCTGGTTCACCTGGCATGATGTGAGTCATGTGCTCATTGTGACGGCAATCTTCGGCTGCGTGAGCCAGTTCGACGGCTGGGTGCTGCAGCCCCGTATTCTGGGAAGCCGGGTCAAGATGCATGACCTCACCATCATGTTCTCGGTGCTCTTCTGGAGCTTTGTTATCGGTGGTGTGGTAGGTGCACTGCTGGCGGTGCCGCTCACTGCTTCCATCAAGGTGATTTTCACCCGCTACATCTGGTCGACATACCGCGATAAGGTGGAATAAATATTGAGTCATATTCTCTTGACGAGTAGACGCAGGCTTGCAAAAGAGCAGGGCTTGTGCTACAATCGCGCACCGCTCGCGAAGCGTGCGCGGGTGAGCTGTAGTGTCATCTGATATTTTCTGTTAATTTTCTCGATATGATTAAGTGGATTCTGAACAAAATCGTGGGTTCGAAGAACCAGCGCGAGGTGCGTAAGCTGAAACCGGTGGTGCGCCGTATTCTGGAGCTGGAACAGTCCTGGGCTGATAAAGACCAGGAGTTCCTGGTGGGTAAGACCCGCGAGTGGCAGGCTCATCTGCACCGCTTCACGCCCATGGATCTGCCCACGCGTGGTGTGATTCTGGCTTCTTCCCCGGCTCAGCTTGAGCAATACGCAGCTCAGCTGAATGCCCGTTTTGAATCTCTGGCTCCCGAGTTCCCGAAGCTGCCCAAGGTGGAAGCTACGGTGGAGTCCATCGAGGCTGGTAAGAAGGCTCTGGCTGAGGTGGAGCCGAAGTTTGCCAAGCTGCGCGCCAAGTATCTGGAAACGATTCTTCCCGAGGCGTTTGCTGCGGTGAAGTGTGGTGCCCGCCTGCTGTGCGGTCAGACCGTGGATGTGTGCAGTACGCCCATCAAGTGGGATATGGTGCACTTTGATGTGCAGCTTATCGGTGGTATCGCTCTGCACCGCGGATTCATTGCGGAAATGGCCACGGGTGAAGGTAAGACCCTGGTGGCTACGCTGCCGGTGTACCTGAACGCCCTGACTGGCATGGGTGTGCACGTGGTGACGGTGAATGACTACCTGGCCCGCCGTGACTCCATGTGGATGGGCGCTCTGTTCTCCTTCCTCGGTCTGACGATTGGTTGCATTCAGAGCATGATGCCTAGCGACCTGCGCCGCCAGCAGTATGCCAGGGATATCACCTACGGCACCAACTCCGAGTTCGGTTTCGACTACCTGCGTGACAACGGTATGGCTTCCAGCAAGGATGCCCAGGTGCAGCGTGGTCACTACTTCGCCATCATCGACGAGGTCGACTCCATCCTTATCGATGAAGCCCGCACGCCGCTTATCATCTCCGGTCCGGCCGTGATTGAGCATGAACAGCAGTATGATACGCTCAAGCCGCTCATTGAGAAGGTGGTGCAGAAGCAGGTGGAACTTTGCAACAGCCTCATGGAGAAGGCGGTCAAGTACGCCAAGGAGGGCGACCCCGACCGCGCCGGCCGCTGCCTGTTCAAGGTGAAGCTTGGTCAGCCCCGTAACCGCGCATTCATGCGTTCCCAGCAGGACCCCGAGTACCGCCGCATGGTGGAGAAGTATGAGCTTTTCCTCTACCAGGATCCGCGTAAGATTGAGCTTTTCAAGCTCAAGGAGGAACTTTACTACACCATCGATGAGAAGACTCACGATGCCGACCTCATGGAAATGGGTCGCGAAATCATCAGCCCCGGGCATCCGGAGAATTTCGTGCTGCCTGATATCGGCACCGAGTTCGTGAATATTGATGAGGATGAGAAGCTCAGCGAGCGCGAGAAGGAAGCCCGCAAGACGGCTCTGATGAAGCGTCTGGATGAAACCGGCGTGCGCCTGCACACCACCAGCCAGCTGCTGAAGGCCTACACCATCTACGAAAAGGACGTGGAGTACGTGGTGAAGGACAACAAGATTGTCATCATCGACCAGAACACCGGCCGCGAAATGCCGGGCCGCCGCTGGAGCGAAGGCCTGCACCAGGCCGTGGAAGCCAAGGAAGGCGTGGAAGTGGAGGCCGAGAACATGACCTACGCTACCATCACCATTCAGAACTACTTCCGCCTGTACAGCCGCCTGGCCGGTATGACCGGTACGGCTGAAACCGAGGCTGCCGAGTTCCACGATATTTACAAGCTTGACGTGCTGCCCATTCCCACGAATCGTCCCTGCATTCGTGAGGATCAGAACGACCTCATTTTCCGCAGCCGCCGTGAGAAGTACAACGCTGTGGTGGGCAAGATTGTGGAGCTTCACGAGAAGGGGCAGCCTGTGCTGGTGGGTACTGCCAGCGTGGAAGCTTCCGAGACTCTTTCCCGTATGCTGAGCTTTGCCAAGGTGCCGCACGAAGTGCTGAATGCCAAGAACCACCAGCGCGAAGCCGAGATTGTGGCCCGTGCTGGTCAGCGCGGCGCCGTGACGGTTTCCACCAACATGGCCGGCCGTGGTACCGACATTAAGCTGGGCGAAGGCGTGGCAGACCTGGGCGGTCTTTTTGTTCTGGGCACAGAGCGTTATGAATCCCGCCGCATTGACCGCCAGCTGCGTGGTCGCTGCTCCCGCCAGGGCGACCCCGGTGGCTCTCAGTTCTTCCTGTCTTTCGAGGACGACCTGATGCGCAACTTCGGCGGCAGCGAGCGCATGACCAAGATGATGGACCGTTTCGGTATGCAGGAGGGTGAGGCCGTGGAAAATGCCCTTATGAACCGCATTATCGAAGGTGCCCAGAAGCGCGTGGAGCAGCGCAATTACATGTGGCGTAAGCACGTGCTGGACTATGATGATGTGATGAACCAGCAGCGTATGATTGTGTACTCCATGCGCAACGATGCTCTGCTGTGCGAAGACCCGCGCGAGATGCTTTACCAGTGCCTGGTCGACGGTACCAACAGCAAGTGCCGCCTGTATCTCAACGAAGATGAGACCGGTTCCTTCCGCTACACCGACCTTCTGCAGTGGATTAACTCCACTTTCCCCATGGGCTGGAGCGAGAAGGAATCCGACCTGAAGGGCAAGACCCCCGAAGAGGTGGCCGAACACATCATTGCCCGCGTCAGGGAGATGTACGAGAAGAAGGTTGCCGGCGAACGCCCCGACCGCATCGACCAGATGGAGCGCTCCATCATGCTGCAGGCCATCGACAAACTGTGGCAGAAGCATCTCACAGATATGGATGCTCTGCGCGAAGGCGTGCGCTTGCGTGCTCAGGGGCAGCGTGACCCGCTGGTGGAATACAAGCGCGAGGCCTATACCATCTTCGAGAGCCTGATGGAAAACATCGACTACGAGATTCTCAACGGTATGTTCCGCAGCACCACCAATCTCTCTGCCTTTGAGGACTTCCTGGCCAGTCTGCCCACCAGCAGCGCAGATGAGGAAGACTCTGATGTGACGGATATTCTGGGCAATGGTGACCTGCTTTCCGCTCTGCGCGAGCAGCTGCAGCTCATCCACGAGCGCCAGCGTGCTGCCGGTCTTGAGCCTGCTCCGCTGCCCACTTTTGAGGAGCCTGAGGAGGAAATGCCTGCGCTTACCGAACCCGGCATGCCCGCAGCTGCTGAGCCTGAAATGTACGGCGAATCAGTAAGCGGTGCCATGGCTCAGGCTGTGCCCTACAGCGAGAAGAAAATCACGCTGCCCAAGAAGAAGGTGAGCTTCAAGCTCAAGCCCTCTGCCAACAAGGAAGCGTACGTGGTGAAGAATACCGGTGATATGCCGCTGGCCGATGATGAGGATGGTCTGACTGTCGGCTCTGTGGATTCCGGTTACGTTCCTCAGTTCTTCGCCGACAAGACCGAAGACAAGGCCTGAAGCATCTGAATGGGCACATGCCCCGGTAACTGAAGAGAGAATCAGCTATGAATGTGCGTTCAGTTCTGGAGTATGTGCCCTATTTCTGTGGCCGCCTGTTTGTTGTTCATGTGTCTGCCGCCCTGCAGCAGGCTGGCGAACTGGTGGATGCTTTGCTGGACGCCGACGCACTGCATGAGGTAGGTGTGCGGCTGGTCCTGGTGGCTGAGGGGGAGGATGCGTCTCTGCTGGCACGGCGTGCCGGCGAATGTGAGATGCACGCCGCCCTGGCAGAGCAGCCTCTGACTGCCGGTTCTGCAGCCGTGGCGCGTGTGCGCGAGATTGTGGAGCGGCGCCAGGTGGCCATTGTGCCGTCCGGTTCAACCGGCCGGTTCGATGAACCCAGCGTAGCACTTGCTCTGGAGCTGGGTGCATCCAAATACATCTGCCTGCAGGTGGGCGAAGTGCCCACTCGTGAAGGGGCTCCCATGTATTCCGTGCCTGAGAGCGAGGTGGAGCAGCAGCTTGCTGAATGCACCCATCCGGAGCTGTTGAAGAGCGCTGCAGCTGTGTGCCGCAGGGGAATTCCCCGTATTCATCTGCTGGATGGCATGCACCGCGGGGTGCTGCTTGATGAATTGTTTTCAGAGGAAGGGGTGGGCACCATGGTGCACGCCGACTCTTACCGCGAAATCCGCTCGCTGCGCGTGGATGATATCCCTGAGTTGCTTTCCATGATTGCCCGCAGCATGGCTGATGCCAAGCTCGTGCACCGCACCTACGAGAGTATCCGCGAAAATCTCCAGAGCTATTACGTCTACACGCTCGACTCCACGATTGTGGGCTGCGTGGCGCTCTATCCCTATCCGCAGGATTCCTGTGCAGAGCTGGCCTGCCTGTTTATCAAGAAAAATTACGAGGGGCGGGGCTATGGTAAGGCCATGTGCCGTTTTGTAGAGGAAAAGGCCCGTGCATTGGGTTTCTCCCGTATCTTTGCCATTTCGCAGAGTGCCGTGGCCTATTTCCGGGACCGCATGCACTATGCCCCGCTTCCCCGCACGGTGCTGCCCCAGTCGCGCCTCGAAGCCCTGGAAGCCAGCGGTCGCTCCTCCGGTGTTTTCGGGCGGGAGCTTTGATTCACCCCCTTATACAAAACAGCCCCTGCCTTGTTGGGGCAGGGGCTTGTAAATCAACGGAGGAAAACTCACGAGAGCTCGGCCAGGAAGCCGCTTTCATCCAGATAAATGTGCTCAGGCAGAGTGTATTCCGAACGCAGCGAGGGGGAGCTGATGACAGCGTTGGAGCCCTCATCTGCTGCATCGACCCGGTATCCGGGAAGTAGCTGCCCGCGGGTTCTCGGGCGTACACCGAGCTGTATGGTGCCATCGCTCATCTTGAATACGCTCCTGCACATGCTCATGGAGATCACATTGCCCATGGGCGTGCAGAGACACGGACGCCAGCGCATGTTAGGCGTGGAGATGGCCGGGGAACCGCTGAAATCGTAGAACGGAATCTGCCGCGGGGGAATGGTGGTGAGCAGGATGCGTCGCATGTGTGCGCCGCCCACAATCTGAGAAATCGATGAGCTGAGCGTTTCTTTGGGCGATTCGATGAGGTGCACCGGGGTGCGGGTGATAAGAGGCCAGAGCACACCAAGTACCAGCTCCTGCGGCTCGCCGTGGCCCACGGTAGTGAGCAGGTGATGCCGGCCTTCCTTCAGTGCGTTAATGCGGCGCACCTGGCTTACATTGAGCAGGCTGCGGTGGAATGCCAGCAGGTCTTCCGTGCCATCTATCAGCAGCTTCAGCCACTTCTGAGCCAGCGGGTGGAACTGGGGGTCAGCCTGCCGGCTGATGAGTGCTGCTGCTATCTGGATGGCGGTGAGATTGCCGCCGGGGAAGAATACCTGCGGCTTGTTGCCCCTCAGCTCCAGCATGCGGATGAGACCTTCGCGGCTGATGTCATCGGAGGTCTCCAGGCAGGTGGCAGAAAGCTCACGGAAAGCCCGCAACACCGCGCGGCTGGAGAATGTTTCTGAGTTCAGGGGGGCGCCGAAGGCCACGGTGAAGTTGTAGTTCAGAGTCTTCGGGAGCTTGGTGAAGAATCTGTTGCGGGAGAACGAGAAGATACTGCCCCACAGCCCGTCCATATATACCGGGATGATGGGGGCTTTCGTCCGTCGGGCTATCATTTCCATGCCGCGGCGGATGGGGGTGAGACAACCGCTGCGTGTCAACTGCCCCTCCGGGAAGATGCAGATGATATCACCATCCTCAATGGCGCGTGCGGCTTTCATAATAGTCTCACGCGGGTTGCGTGAGGAAATGGGCAGGGAGTTGAAGATTTCCAGCGCCCAGCCCAGCAGACGCATGGCCATGAACTCCTCTGCCACGATGAAGCGCACCGGGCGCGGGCACACCATCGTCAGGAAAAGTGCATCAGCATAGGTTACGTGGTTCACGACCAGCAAAGCTCCACCGCGCATGGGGAGACGATCCAGATTGATGGCTCGCGGGCGGTAGACCAGCTGCAGGCACCAGATGCCGATCATACGGATGAACTCCTGGGGAATGAGACGCAGCGAGCAGATGAGGATGAAGAAGCTCATCACAAACAGTACGAAGAATTGCTGCTGCGGAGAGGCCCCGAAGATTTCATACATTACCCACATGAGCGCTACGGCTACCAGACCCATCAGGTTATCAATCAGGTTGCCGGCAGCAATGATATTGCCGCGGTTGTTGGGGTCGCAGTGGTCTTGAAGGAATGCATTGAGCGGTACCAGATACGCCGCGCCAAAGGCGCCCGTGAGCGCCAGCAGGGTGTTGCTGGTGTAGGTGTTTACCTCGAAAATGGTCAGAAGCAGGGTGCAGATGGTGATGCCGATGGCGCCGAAAGGAATAAGCCCGAGTTCGTTCTTGCCCTTGCACAGCTGAGAGGCCACCACGCCGCCCAGTACCACGCCGCCCGTCATCCAGGCCATGAGAATGCCGCACTGCAGCGAGAAGTCCACACTCGGGTCTGCTGCCTGCATGCCCTTGGCTATCTGAATGAGAATCAGGAACAGGGAGCCTGCCAGACACCAGAAGTAGGCTATACCCAGCTCACTGAGTCTCAGCAGACGGTCCTGCCAGAGGTACTTGATCTGCCCGAAGTGCTCGTAGAACAGGCTCCAGCTGAACGGCCGTGTCTGCTTGGCGGGATACCGCGGAACCAGGAAGGAGGCCGCGCATACCAGGCAGGCCAGGCTGATGAATACCCAGGTGGGCAGAATGACTGAGCTCCAGCCCGCAAGCTGCTCGGCATCGTAATGGACAGAGTTCTGGGCTTCGTACGAAGTCAGCAGGTAGGAGAACCAGAAGAATACGCCAATCTGGGCGGCAAGCAGCACAAATACCAGGCTCATTTCAATGATGCCGGAACCGAACCCGATGTATTTTGAACCGAGCAGGTCTTTCACAATGCCCTTCTTGGCAGGGGAGAGAATGGTGGCCTGTGTGGCAAATATGGCAAACCACAATATGGCGGCATACATATCACGCTGGTAGAAACAGAACAGCATGCAGCTCATGATTAATATCTGCACTACGCTCATGACCTGCACAATCCGCGTCTTGCAGAAACAGTCTGCCAGCCACCCTACCAGCGGCGAGAACAGAATGTAGGGCAACACGAATATTGCACCCAGTATGTATTCCAGCGTGCTGCCATCTGCACCCCAGAGCCATACACCCAGGGGAATGAGAAGAAACTGTACCGCCTTTTCATTAAAGGCGTTCTGCGCCTGCACGGCTACCAAGGTCCAGAACCCGGCCCATTCCTTGGGGGTCGGCTCTTTGTAAAAGTCCTCTTCTGTGTCTGCCATAAGAATGAATATTCTCCAGACTCATTATCGCACAAAGACTGCATTTTTCAAGCTTAAACGGGGCGCCCTGTGTAAAAAAATGCCCTGCGCAGATGGAAACAAAAAGCGGCAGGAAACGGTATGCGTTTCCTGCCGATGATGAAATGGAATTGGGAAAATTAATAGCGGATGGAGTAGTCCGCGGACTTGCGGGGCGTCTCGGGAGTACGCTCGCAGGGAGGCAGCATGGTGTTCAGCTGGCGGCGCTGGATGGTCTTCTTCATGCCGGCGTCGTTCTTGCGGGTAATCTTGGCGGCTTCCTGCATAGCAGCTTCGCGGTCCTTTTCGGCGCGGGCCTTAGCCTTGTTGTAGCGTTCAATGCTGGCCTTCTGGCGGTCAGTGGCAATGCCCGTCAGTGTTTCTTCGGAGAGATCTTTGGGCTGCAGCACGGGAGCGGCCTGAACCATAGAGGCGGCCATGACAAGGAGAGCAAGGAAGGGAAGAGTTTTCATACGTTGCGTTAAATGACAATTCAAGTATATGCCAGAGCTTCTCTAAGTCAAGCTCAATTTTGCATCTGCTGCCAATTTTGTGCTGCCGCGTGTGGTTCAAATGCCATCATCGAGCATGCTGAACATATCCAGCTGGGTTACATCGGCTTCTTCAGCGCAGGGCAGACCGCTTTCCCGGGCGCGTTTGCGGCGGCTGGCTTTGGGTTCGCGTGCGCTGGCACTCATTTCCAGGTGGGTGAGAATCTGCTTGGCGCGGTCGATGATGGGTGCCGGCAGGCCTGCGAGTCGGGCTACCTGAATACCGTAGGATTTATCAGCAGGGCCGGGCAGCACTTTGCGCAGGAAGACGATTTCGTCTTTCCACTCGCGTACTTCCACGTGCCAGTTGCTTACAGCGCTGTGGGTGTGTTCCAGGTCTACCATTTCGTGGTAGTGGGTGGCAAACAGGGTGCGGGCGCCCAGTTCATCATGCAGGTGCTCGGCCACCGCCCAGGCAATGGAGAGTCCGTCGAACGTAGCGGTGCCGCGGCCGATTTCATCCAGAATGACCAGCGAGCGGTCGGTTGCATTGTTCAGAATGAGGGCGGTTTCGCTCATTTCCACCATGAAGGTGGATTGCCCGCGGGCTATGTCGTCACTGGCGCCCACGCGGCAGAAAATGCGGTCTACGAGGCCGATGCGGGCTGAATCTGCCGGCACGTAGGAGCCAATCTGTGCCATGAGGGTGATGAGGGCCACCTGGCGGATGTAGGTGCTCTTACCGGCCATGTTGGGGCCGGTCAGGATGAGCACGCGCTGCGTCTCGGCCTGCATCTCCGTGTCATTGGGTACGAAGGAAATATCCGTCTGCACCTGCTCGATGACCGGGTGACGGCCGTTGACGATGTGCAGGTCGCGGCTCATATCGAGTTCCGGGCGGCAGTAGCGGTATTTCTGAGCCGTTTCGGCCAGGCTCAGCAGCACATCCACCTCTGCCAGTGCTTCGGAGGTCTGCTGAATGCGGTCTATGTATTCTGCCACTTGTTCGCGCAGACGGCAGAAGAGCTCATATTCCAGCTGGCGGGCGCGTTCATCCGCCCCCAGAATGGTGCCTTCCATCTTCTTGAGCTCATCGGTTACGAAGCGCTCGGCATTGGCCAGGGTCTGCTTGCGCACGTACCGGTCCAGCGGTACTTTAGAGAAGTTTGCCTTGGTGACTTCGATGTAGTAGCCGAAGACGTTGTTGTAGCGGATTTTGAGGGAATCGATACCGGTAGCGGCTCGTTCGCGTGCCTCCAGTGCGGCCAGCCAGTCCTTGCCTTCGCGGGAAGCGGCGCGCAGCTCATCCAGCTGGGCATCGTAGCCGTCGCGGATCATGCCGCCTTCCTTGATGGTGACGGGCGGTTCGTCCACTACCGCGCTGGTGAGCAGGGCGGTGAGCTCATCGAAATTTCCCAGGCGTTCCAGAATCGGTGCGAAGAGCACATCATGCTTCTGCAGCGCCCCCAGGTCACTGGCAATGGCCGGCAGATGCGTGAGCGAGGTGCCCAGCGCCAGCAGGTCGCGCGCGTTGCCGGCCCCCTGCGACAGGCGGGAGACCAGACGCTCCGTATCGCGCACTCCCTTGAAGGAATTGCGCAGCTCCGACATGAGGAAGGGCTCTTTCAGAAACCCCGCAATGAGGTTCTGGCGGCGCAGCAGTTCCTGCATGCAGCAGGTCGGGTGCAGAATCCAGTCGCGCAGCTTGCGGGCACCCATGGGGGTGCTGGTGTTATCCAGCGTGCCCAGCAGGGTGTTCTTGTGGCCGCCGCGGGCTTCTACCAGATCCAGATTGCGGCGGCTCGCGGTGTCAATCATCACGGCGTTTTCCGTGGCGCGCAGCGAGAGGGTGCGCAGGTGGTCGGTCTGGCGGCGCAGCTGGTGCTTCAGGTAGTGCAGAATGGCGGTGGCAGCTCCCAGAGCCGGGCCCAGGTGAGCGCAGCCGAAGCCTTCCAGCGAGTGCACCCGGAAGTGCGATTTCAGGAAGGTATCTGCCAGCCCGGGCAGGAAGGTGTAGCCGTCGTACATGAGCGTGACCGGCAGCCCGGGGAAATCCTCTGCTTGCTCCTGGCTGATGAGCAGCTCGCGCGGGTGAATGCGCGCCACTTCTTCGCTCATGGCTTCAAAACTCGGGTAATCCGCCACGGTGAACTCACCTGTGGTGTGGTCAGCGCAGGCAAGTCCCCAGGTGTTCTTCTCGTGGTAGCAGGCGGCTATGTAGTTGTGTTCGCTCGCGTCCAGCAGGCTCATGTCGGCCAGCGTGCCGGCGGAGATGATGCGGGTAATTTCGCGGGGCACCAGCTTGCCCGGTACAGGTGTGGCCATCTGCTCAGCTATGGCGATGCGCTTGCCCAGCTTCACCGCCTGGCCTATGTAGCCCTCTGCCGCGTGGTAGGGCACGCCGCACATGGGGATGGTCTGCCGCTTGGTCAGTGTGAGCCCCAGCGCGGCGGAGCATTCCACCGCGTCCTCAAAGAACATTTCGTAAAAGTCACCCAGACGGAAAAACAGCCACACGTCACCCGGCAGTGACTGCTTCATGCGCAGGTACTGGTCCATCATCGGGCTGAGTGCGGGCTTTTCTGCCATACCGTTGCGGGTATTCTACCCCAGCGGTGGGGTCATTTCAAGCAATTTGCTTGTCGTATTTATTGGTGTTTGCTCCTGTGGTGCAGCATTTGCGGTGAAAAAGACTTGCATATCCCGGAAATTGTGGCAAACTGTACATACATGGGCCTTAGAGCCAGTGTGTTTATCTTCTTATTTTTTAACCATACCGACACGTGAATATGAGTCAGTCTACAGTTCCGGGAACACCGCTTGCTCCTGATGCGGAGAGTATTGTGGTACAGCTGTCCGATGGCCTGGGTAATCAGCTTTTTCAATATGCATTTGCTCTGGCTCTGAGCCGGAAAACTGGTAAGAAGGTGCTGCTGGATGTTTCCTGGTTCCCGGAGTTCGGTGGGCGCTTGCGCAAGGCTACTCCGCGCCATTTCGGCCTGGGGGTGTATCAGCTGAGCCTGCCTTATGCTGTTCCTGGCTCTGCTCAACAGGTAATTTACGGCACCGGACTGCTCGGTTGGTTGCGTGAAAAATTGCACCGCCGTCGTCATTTCCTGCGGGAACGCGAGGCTGATCTGAGTCTTGATAAGCTTTCGGAGCTGCCTGTGCCTGTGGTGCTGCGCGGTTTTTATCAGCAGGCCTGCTATGCAGAAAGTGTACGCGAGGAGTTGCTGCGTGAATATTCTCTGGATGATGCGACTCTGAATGCCGCCAATGCTGAAATGCTGGCAGCCATCCGGGCTGCCGGGGATAGTGCGGTGATGGTTCATATTCGCCGCGGGGACTATCTCAACCCCAATGTAAACGCCGTACATGGCACCTGCGGGGCAGAGTATTACCGCAGGGCAGAGGCTCAGCTGCAGGAAAAACTCGGAAAACCGCTGCATCTCTTCGTGTTCTCCGATGACCCGGCCTGGGTGCGTGAAAACTACAAGACGGATAATCAAATCACCCTGGTGTCAGTAAATGGCCCCGATGATGCGCATCTGGATATCAACCTGATGCGCCACTGTGCACATGCCATCACCGCCAACAGTACCTTCAGCTGGTGGGGCGCCTGGCTTATCTCCAACCCTGCGCGCATGGTGGTGTCGCCCGCGGCCTGGTTTGCCGATGGGCGTGAAACCGCCGGTTTGCTGCCCACGGGGTGGATGACGCTCTGATGCTTTCTTGTTCGCTCTGTTTGTCTTGAGCTTATAACAGAACTGCCGCCCCGGTAAACGGGGCGGCAGTTTCAGTATAGATGCTGTACCTTGATTCAGCTGAGCTGTCGCAATGCTTCGACCAAGGCATCATTATCCTTCGTATCACGGACAGCAAGTCGTATGAAATTACGCCCCTTGACGGCTTTCTTTCCGCTGCAATCCTTAATCAGGATGCTGTAGTTTGCGAGCAGCTGCTCAGTGAGTTCACGCGAGGTATAGGGCGGCATAACTTCGCACATGAGGTAATTTGCCTGGCTCGGGAGGGGACGCAAGTACGGAATGGTCTTGAGGTTTTTGATAAAACGCTCCCTTTCGTTCATGAACTGCCGGCAGGCGAACTGGTATTGCTTCTCATATTTGCCGAATATCTGCATGTAGAACTCACCCAGAGAGTTGATGTTCCAGATGGCGACATCCTTTTTCAGTTTGGCTATGAATGCCGTATCGACAGTGGCGATGATGCCGAGGCGTAATCCGGGCACGCCGTAGGACTTCGAGATGGATTTTACTACGGTTAAGTGCGGATTTGCTTCCAATATCGCATTGGTCAGCAGGGTATTGTGGGGTGTTCCCTCGGAGAAATCAACAAACGACTCGTCAATAATCAGGCGAATACCTTTTTCTGCGCCCCAGCGGCACAGGCAAAGCAGGTCTTCCAACGGAATGAAGTTGCCGCTGGGATTATCCGGATTCACGAGCAGCAGGCTGCTGATGTCCTTGTCTGCAAAGTAGGACATGATATCCTTCGCTGTGTAGGCAAAGTCCTTATCCACGGTTAACATGGCCTCAAGACGATCCGGGCTCAGGCGGTTCGGGTATTCCTCAAAGGTAGGGAGGATGACGCCGAGCTTGCCTTCAAGTGTTTCCATGAGACCCTTGATGAGTTCGGCTGCACCATTGCCAACACATACATATTCCTGGCGAATCCCGAAGTATTTTCCGGCCAGCAGGCTGTTTACCCTCATGCCGGAGGGATAATTGCGGACAAGTGCCTCAAAGTTTGCCTTCAATTCCGTCATGAGACGAGCATTGGGGAAATACGGGTTGACCAGATAGCAGAAATCCAGAATCCGGGGATACCGCCAATAACCGCCGTAGCGGGATTCCATGCGCTTCAGCTTTTCGTTCGGCGGGCAGAAGATGGATTCGGCTATGTCCAGATCCTGTACATCGTCAATTTCATACCAAAGCTCACCGTTCAAGGGTAATGCCTTAATCTCAGGCTTGTCCAGAAGGGTGATCACACGAAGCACTTGCTCGTAGTACTCGTTGTTGCCCAGTGCTTTGCTGTAGGCTTCCAGGAATGGGACGTAGTGCGAGGATGAGAACTTTTTGCTGAACTTGTAGATGTTGACGGTCTTGTAGTAGGAATGCGATTCGTCATAGCGGAAATCGGTTCCGGGTATGAATTGTTCGATTTCGCAATCCTCACCAATCTTCACTACGGTGCCATCCATCCAGCTTTCATACTTGGAAACCAATGCCAGGCTGGGGTAGGGAGCCTGCAGCAATTTGTCAATTACGGCATCTTCAAAGATGAGATCTGACTCGAAAAGAAGGGTATCTTCCTTCAGAAGGTAATCCTTGGCGAGATAAAGTGAAAAGATATTGTTGGTAGTGGCGTAGATGGGGTTGTCAACATACTCAACCGGAAGCTGAATGTCCAATGTCTTGATAAAGTCACGGAGCTTCTGACCTTCGTAACCGGTGACAATTACTACCCGGCTCAAGGGTTCAGGGGTTTTGATGGCATCCAATTGGTGGAGCAGGCGCTCAATCAAGGTGACATCATTCACCTTGACCATACACTTTGTGTTGTTCTGAGTTAATTCACCCAGTCTTTTACCCATGCCTGCTGCGAGTATCAACGCTTGCATTCCACTGTGTCCTTTCGTTTAGTGATTGTCTATTTAATCCGAGTGCGACGCTCCCTGCGCCAACAGAAATTGCTGCGCTTATTTTCTCTCAGCTGAGCTTCATTTGATCTCTGCTTCAGACATAAATAACCGGGCACGCTTCGTACTATTTCACTCTAGCATACCCGGCTTAGTATGTACAGCTTTTTTTTTACCGATGGAATAGGGGACTTTAAGGGAAAAATGGCGGGAAGATATGCATATAATTTCATCGCCGAATCCAGGTAGGTCAGGTGCTTGATTCGTGTGAATCAGAACACAGCACAACACCACTCGCGTTGAATGGTGTTGTGCTGTGTTCCGGTTATACTGAGACTTATGTATCAGAACTTATTTGTGATTGTACATCCGGGAGATGATGCTCAACTTATCCTGCATGCTCAATCGCTCATGAATATCATTAATCTTGAAATCCGGCGGCCACTGCATGAAATCACCATACTCAAGGGTCAGATACTCATAATAGAATCTGGGCGCCTTGTACGTTTCGCCTTCGTACGTAATGGTTGTGAGCGGGAAGATAGCCTCCTTGGGGATGCTGGGACTGTGGTATGTGGGAAGCCTTGAATCCAGAGCTCGCACATAAACAGTTTCGTCTCCTTTGTACTGGGTTGCGATGTTGTCCATGATACCCAGAAGTTGATTATGGTACTTCAAGTTGAAATAACTGTGAGCGTTCCAGCATTTCATGACCTGGGTGTCCAGTTCCTTGATGCCCTCTGCAGAGATGGGGGCTGTGGCCTTGTAGGCGAAAACATCAATATGCATGGGAACGCAGTTGGTGGTTATCGCGTGAACTCGTATTTCACCTTTACCTTCGTGGGATACCTCTACCTCCAGGTTGTTATCCTTCATCGCCTGAATAAAGCGCTCGCGGTCTTCCCAGCATATGGCGATATCAATATCGTCATCCCAGGGCAGGAACCCTTTATTGCGCACAGCCCCGAGCAAGGTGCCGTAGTCCAGCCAGTAATCGATATTATTGCAATCACATATGTCAGCAACTTTCTTCAGTGCCTCGGCTATAATAAGCTGCACTTCACGGCCAATGCCCTGTATGGGTGGGGCTTCTGTCGTCTGCATGGAATACTGCAGGAAAGATTTGATATATTCGAGGTCTTTTTTTATTCTGTCGTAGTTTGTTTCAAATCCTTTCCACGCGCGAAGCCGGTGGCGCAGGTTTTTAGAGGGAATGAAGAGCGCAATGAAATTGGCAATTTGTCGGCTGGTCATGGTATGCTGAGGTGTATAGTTCTCGGAACAAGTCCTTATACAACGTATCCTACCATACTTTTATGTCGATGCAAGAAATTTTGATGCTGGGAATGAGTGCCAATGGAGAAAGTCTTGCCTGTGAAGAAAAAATGCTTGCTTATCATTGAAAATATGTCAGACTGTTGATGTATGCATATGACCACGTACTATTTTGATTGGGTTGAAGTAGGCAAGCGGAAGCGGTTGCTGGGTAATGACCGCATTCTGCTGTATGGGGATTTTTTTATGCATGAGGCAAGGTATTCGGTCATGAAGGCGTGTCGCTGTCTTACAGATGCGATTTACACGAATAAGCCTTTGCGTGAGGTGGAGTCCGATTTGCATCATTTTCTTACAGCGTACACCTACAGCCTTGTGGTGTTGGGAGAGGGAGCTGGTTGGTGTCATGATGCTAATTGTGAATATGTGAGACGGCTCCAGTTGCGTTATCCCTACACTCGTTTCGTATTGGCTACTACCCCATCATACTGGATGCTGCCGAAACGATATCATGGCGATAATGAGTGCCGGCTCACTAATAACGAGAGGTGCAGAAAATTGGCTAAGGAACTGGGAGTCCCGTGTCTGGATGTTGCGAGGTGGGCAGACGAGCAGGGGCTTGACTCTAAGGAGGGGGGGGCGTGGCGGTTAAGATTGACTTTAAGTTACTTGAAGCAGTTTCGCGTTTCTAAGGCTTGTAAAACGATGAGGGCTGAACAATCGCCTCGCAATATCATGCGTATGGCGAATGTCTATCTTGCGCAGATGATGGGGGCTGCTGTGAGGAAAATTATAGCACAAGGTGCGCCCACCCCGGAAATCATGTGGAAAAACAAGTGGGAACATCAAGACTCCACGTCGCTTATCATCGGCGATTCTAACATCAGACGCCTTTGCCGGGGTAGCGCTTATCTGACGGAAAACGTCAACATGTACGCTACAGCAGCTCCTATGGTGTCAGTCGAGAATGAAGAAGTTATTTGCAGTATGTTGACTCCGCAGATAACACATGTCTGTTTTTCTATAGGTGGTCATTATCTTAAATGTTGGGATTCAGATGATTTTGAAGATCGGTTTTCGGCTTTTCTGAAAAGACTTCTTCAGAATAATCGCAAGGTTCTTGTGCTTACTCTTACTCATTGGGTCATGGATGGTAATGTCACATGCCCGGACGTGGAGAATAATGCTCTGATTGATAAGTTAAATGCCCGTATGATTAAGGTGGCTCGAGAACAGGGGGCTCTTGTTATGGATTTGAACCGTATAATGCAAGGAAAACCGCATAATGATTATATTCACTATGTGGAGGAGGCCTACGAAGAACCTGCCTCTCTTATTGTGCAGTGGTTCCAGTCAGATGGGTTAACGCCTCCTTGTTGAGCAGATTCAACTGTCAATGAATAGCAAAAGAGCGGCAGTGTTTTAACTGCCGCTCTTTTGCGTTTTTTTGAAGCGTTGATGGTGGTCAGCGCCCTCCTGCTTCACGGATCAGGCGCGCGCATTCGGTGTAATGTTGTTTTTCTGCCTCTTGCAGGGGGGTGCTTTCATCTCCCTTGTTGATATCTATCCCAGGAGCCGCCAGCAGAAGTTTCACGCAGCCTGTGCGCCCAACATACGCTGCGCTCCACAGCGCTGTCCATCCATGTTTGTTTGCTTTATTCACCTGGATGCCGGGGGTGGAAAGCAGTATTTTCAGGCATTCCGTTCGTCCGTGATATGCAGCGTTGACCAGGGGAAGGTAGCCCTCGTACGGAGTATTCACATCTGCTCCGGCGGCAATGAGCAGCTTGAGGGGTTCGGCGTGACCGTCGCTACTGGCTGAATACATTTCGCGTGTATATTTCTGCGGCTCGATTCCTTGGTCGCTTAAGAGCCGGCGGGCTTCCTGTTTCGAAAGCTTCGGGAATGCCGCAGGCAGGGGCTTCCCTTGCATGGCGGCTTCAATCAGCGCGGCGCATTCCAGGTGCCCGATGTCTTTTGCCGCCTGCAGAGCTTCTTCCTGATTCAGATTGATACCCGGGGCTTCCAGCAGCAGACGTACGCACTCGGGGGAGCCTCGGTATGCCGCTTCGTACAGCGGGTTTTCTTTGTTGACATCGATTCCGGGCGCCCCCAGCAGAGCCCGGACGCAGTCGGGATAACGATTGCGAGCGGCAACGCAGAGCGCTGGCTTACCGTCTCTCACGGGAGCGTTGATGTCGAGGTCTGGTGATTCCAACAAGACCTTTATGCTCTCCGGCCGACCATATGTCGCAGCGTATCCGAGAGCCGTCCATGAATCCTTGCACCCTTTATGGACATCAATTCCGGGCGCTTCCAGCAGAATGCGGATACACTCTTCGCGTCCTTTCCACGCTGCCTTGATGAGCGGTGTCCAGCCGTATGAATCATCAGTAGCATTCACATCTGCGCCGGCGGCTATGAGAAGCCGCAGTATTTCCGGTTTGTTATTCTCGGCTGCATCGATAATCTTGCTATCGTATTCTGACGGGGATATCCCTCGTTTCTTTAGCTCGTCGCGGGCTGTTTCTCTGGCTGCCCGCTTTGCTTCCTCTCTGGCTTTACGTTCGGCTTTCTCTCTGGCTATGCGGTCCGCTTCTGCCTGTGCGGCGGAGAGCGCATCGGTCCAGGCGAGCAGGGCAAGCAGGTGCTCGTCCGCCAGAGATTCGGGGGTGATGTCGGTATCGGCTGCGAAGGTGGCGATTGCCTGGTTGCGCTGCTGAGGTTCTGGTGGAATACTCTCGCATGCTTTTATTATCAGGTCAGCCGGGAGCTGTGCCGTGAGTGTTTTCAGAGCGGCAGCAGTTTGTCGCAAGGCAGCGAGCTGCTGTTGCAGGGTGGTTTGTTCCTCAAGTTTCTGGCCGGTGGCTAC
>JAZONE010000087.1:0-7273 GCA_045654325.1 Akkermansia sp. | reverse complement strand
TGCTCCAGCCCGGCACCGGGGTGCTGTGCGGCCAGCTCCAGCGCGGGAAGCAGTTCCCGCAGGCGCTCCGCCGGCAGGTGGAGACTGCTTGCTGCGGCTTCTGCAGTCTGTTCCCAGAAGGTCTGCTGCTCCAGATAGTGGTGCAGGCTGCGGGTGAGCGATTCTTCCCACTCGGTGGTGTATTCGGTGGTGTTCAGCAGGCGGCGCTGGTCGGGGGTGAGCTGGCGTACCAGTTCGTAGTGCAGCGCCAGGTCGCGTGCTTCTTCCTGCATGCGGGATTTTTCTTCTCTCGTGATGCCCTGGATATCGCCGTCGTACACCTTGAACTCCGGCAACTCCCGGTGGCTGGCCACCAGGTCGATATCGTTGAACAGGCTGGTCTCATCCGGGTAGAGGTGGTGCAGCTCCCAGGGCAGCAGGTTGAGCTGGTGGCGCAGGGTGGCCATGGCGTACACTTGGTTATCCCAGTCCTGCTTGCCGGCACCTCCGCTCACGGCTTCCACCGCGGCTTTATACTGCGCCAGCACGTCCTTCTTGTTTGCCTTGTTCGAGTGCAGCTCCAGGCAGAAGGCCTCGAGCCCCACGCGTTTGAGTCGTTTGTGCACCACCTGCAGAGCCGCCGCTTTCTCGGCCACGAAGAGCACGGTCTTACCGTGCGCCAGACAGTGGGCAATCATGTTCGTGATAGTCTGACTCTTACCCGTACCGGGCGGCCCGATGAGCACGAAATTCTTGCCGCGTCCCGCTGCCAGTACAGCAGAGAGCTGCGAGGAATCCGAGGAAAGCGGGGTGAATACCTTCTGCGCTTCCACCTCGTTGTCCAGCGTGGCGGGGTCGGGGAAGTCTACCTGTGCGGGGAAGATGCCTCGTTCGGTGGCCGCTATCTGGCTCACGATGGGGTTGCGCATCAGGTGCTCGCGCCTGTCGCACAGGTCTTTCCACATCAGGTATTTGGTGAAGGAGAAAGTGCCCAGACTGCAGCTTTCTTCCACTTCCCAGCCGGGCAGGGAATCAATGGCACGGCGCAGAATGTTGAAGATGCGCGGCACATCCAGCCCTGCGTCATCGGTGGGCAGGTCACCCTCCAGCTCAGGGATGCGGATGCCGAACTCGGTCTTGAGCAGCTCCAGCAGGGTCATGTTGAAGCGGGGTTCCTCATCGGATCCGCGCAGGGTGAAGCCGGCTTTCACGCTGGGGCGGCTGAGCCGGACCGGCAACAGCAGAATCGGCGCGCGGAAGGCGCGCTGTTCGCGTACATTGCTGCGGTACCATTTCAGGAACCCGCAGGCGATGTAGAGGGTGTTGGCGCCGCTTTCTTCCATTTCGCGGCGAGTGCTCAGGTAGATGGTCTGAAGCTGTTTCTGCAGCACATTGGAGCGTTCTCCGGAGGCCAGTTCGCGGTTCTGGAACATGGACTCCACGCATTCTGCCAGGCGGTGTTTGTTGGCAGAGGAATCGCTCCCATGCTGCACCTGCGAGGTGAGGCTCCAGTAGGTCTCGGGAATGGGCTTGATGCGGAAGACCGTGCCCGTGGACAGTTTGTCCTCCAGCTCCGCCACATCCGGCAGCAGCAGGGAGAGGTGACGTCTGCTGCCCGGGGCTGTATTCAGCAGCGGGTTACGCAGAGATAAATCCAGCAGCTTGAGCTGCCACACGTCCATGCGGTTGCGCGGCATGTGGCTCACCAGATTGTCGGCCTCCTCGGCGCTGGGAGCCGGGTTGGTGTTTTCCGGCAGCCCGCCCAGTATGGGGTGAATCCCCACCTGATACCACAGGCTTTTGATGTCGAGCGCCTGGAAATAGTCGTGGTCGTCCAGATTCATCAGCTCGCTGTTACCTACGGCTGCGGCGTGGTCGAAACTGATGGGTTCTCGCGTGCCGTGCGTGTTCAGCGCCGTGGTTTCCAGCACAATGAGTTTCTGCTGCTTCAGGTGGTTGCGCACGGTGGAAACCGGCGTGAGCTGCGGCGAGGGCAGGTGGCGGTTCTGCAGCTGAACCCCCATGAAGGCATGACCGTCAATCAGTATCACGAAGGGATTGAGCCCCAGCCGGGTGACACAGGCGGCCAGCAGCAGTGTGGAATCCAGGCAGGTGGAGCACTTCTTCTCCATGATACAGGAGGGGGTGCGTACCCGCTGCCCCAGCCCGATGTCGACCCAGCTTTCCGGTGGCAAGGCGTATTCGATTCCCAGACCGGCCACGTGTTCCCAGAGCCGGCGCAGATGCTCGCAGATTTCGTCCGGCCCCGCGGCGTAGCCTTTGCCGGTGCCTACGGTGTTGATGATGGAATCCACCGCAGAATCCTGCGGCAGGGTGAGTGCAGCCAGAAGCTCCGGGTATTCGTTTCCCCCCGCCCAGGTGTTATACGCCAGCCAGGTGAATTCGTCTTCTTTTCGAGCTAGTACTGTTCCCCCGGCATCCACCAGCTCCACGATGATGCGCCCCGGCGCATTATCCTGGAGCGCCAGCAGGGCGGCATCGTCAAACTCCGGGCACTCTCCCGGTCTGCTGTAGAGCTGCCCTGCGGCCAGATAGGGTAGTTCCCATTCCTGTGGCGTGGTGAATCCCTCCGGCTCGTGCCGCACCCGCAGTTTCGCGTGTAACAGTTCCTGGTCGGATTGCACCTCCACATTCCACAGCACCGGGCGGTTATTCCGCAGGTACACGATGGAGGAATAGCGGTAGGTGGAGATAGTCAGCGTAATCTGCGGTGTCTGCATAGGCGGCATAGGGGATTCTCTCCCTATGCTAACACCCTGGCCGTGTTCCGTCAAGCGGTAATCTGATATATGAAGCGCGCATGGGGAGATTGCTTCCCAATGCGCGCTTTGTTGAAGTGGGTGAATGGTTGTTCCGGGAACGAAATCGTTTCGCGACGATATCCTCGCTTCGCTCGGACTTAGATCCAGCCGAGGCCTACGGCCTTGCGGACGCGGGTGAGCACCTTGGCGGCCTCTTCGCGGGCGCGGGCGGCGCCTGTGTTGAGCACGTCGTCCACGTATTCGGGGTGGGCGAGAATCCACTCGCGCTTTTCACGGGCGGCGCGGAAGTATTCCCAGTAGGCCTCGAAGAGGTCTTTCTTGAACTGGCCGTAGCCTACGCCGCCGGCGTGGTGGGCATCGACCATGGCCTGATACTGTTCCGGCGTGGCGAAGAGTTTATAGAGAGCCAGGATGATGGAGTTCTCCGTGGGCTTCGGGTCTTCGAGCGGGGTGGCATCGGTCACCACCTTCTTGTTGATGAGCTTGCGGAGGGGCTTTTCCTCACCGAAGATGGGGAGGGTGTTGCCGTAGCTCTTGCTCATCTTCTGGCCATCCAGCCCGGGCACCACGGCGGTGGCTTCGGAGATGATGGCTTCGGGCATCTTGAGCAGACCTTCGCCGAAAGCGTCGTTCACCTTGCCAGCCAGGTCGCGGGTCACCTCGAGGTGCTGCTTCTGGTCCTTGCCCACGGGCACTGCATCGGAATCGTAGAGCAGGATATCAGCTGCCATGAGGGCGGGGTAGGCAAAGAGTGCGTGGCTGGCGGCAAAGCCCTTGGCCACCTTGTCCTTGTAGGAATGGCAGCGCTCCAGCAGGCCCATGGGGCACAGGGTGGAGAGAATCCAGGCCAGTTCATTCACCTCCGGCACGGCAGATTGGGCAAAGAACACGGCTTTCTGCGGGTCGAGACCGCAGGCGAGGAAATCCACGGCCAGTCCGCGGGTGTTCTCCCGCAGCTTCTCGGCACTTTCCATGGTGGTCATGGCGTGGTAGTTGGCAATGAAATAGAAGGCCTCGCCTTTCTCCTGAAGCCGCACGGCGGGGTCGATGGCACCGAAGTAGTTGCCGATGTGGAGCTGGCCGCTGGGCTGTAATCCTGTGAGGAATCGCATATTATCTATCTGAGTGTGTGTTGAAATCTTAAGGCGTGGGAGATTCCTTCTCCTCATCCTGAGTGAGCAGGGCATGCAGGTAACGTCCCAGACTCTCGGCGGTGTACGCACCTTCGATGCTGCGCAGCTTCACGCCTTCGGTGTAGAAAACGGTGGTGGGCACTTTGGTGAGCCCGTAGTCATTGGCGATGGCCGGGTAGGCATCGGCATTGATTTCCACTACCTGTACCCCGCCTTTTTCCTGTTCGGCCAGCTCGCGCAGCGCCTGGCGCATGGCGGTGCTGTGGCGGCACCAAGGGGCGGTGAAACAGACCAGCACCGTGCGGCCCGAAACTTCTGTCACCTGGCGCATGTCCTGCCCCTGGTATTCGCTGAAAATCTCAAACTTAGGCGCGCCCTGCAGGGTGGTAGGCACCTGGCGATCGGTGCGGATGAGTGCCTGCAGCGATTCGCGCTGAGGATTGGGTGCAGGTTTGGTCGGGGTGGTGAACTGCGCGGCACGTTCGCGTTTCTCCTTGTCCGATTCTCCGCAGCTCACGCAGAGCAGGGGAATCAGCATAAATGTCAGGAGCGCGACGGTTCGTTTCATGGGGATATCATGCCACCTTTCGGCTCATATGTCAATCCCTCAGCGTGTAAGCTGTGCGATGAATTATTGGCGTGGTGGCTTCATTTAGACGGAGATGGCACCGAATCCGCAGTCTTGTTGAGCATTCATGTATGAATAAGATTGACGCGAACACCGGAGATAGTATAATAGAAACATGCAGAAAAATGAACAGGGCGCTTATTTGAAAGCAGGAGGAGAGTATTCGGTGGTTCTTGATTGCTTGCGTGTTGTGGCGATGCTTGGCGTATTGGCGGTGCATTCGACCTCGAATTTCCCGTTTCCGGAGTGGCTGGACAGCATATTTGTTTTCGGAAAGCGCGGCGTGCAGGCCTTTTTTGCGTTGAGCGCGTTTTTAGGATGCAGTTATTTCATGCGTCCGAATGCGGGGGTAGCCAGTTATTACAAGCGCCGGGCATTGCGTATCCTGCCCACATATTATGCAGCCATTGTGGCGGCCATGGTATATGTGGAATGCTTTACCGGTGGTTTTACGGCGGATATCTTTCATCTGGGCTGGGTGCGTTATTTCCTTGGCCTGAACACGATTCTGCCATCAAATTCATTCACTGAATGGAATAACTGCTTTGCGTTCTGGTCCATTACAGATTTCATTGCCTTCTACGCCCTGGCACCGCTCATATTCAGATTTGTGCGCACATATAAGAGCGCGGTGGTGTTTTTCATTATCTGTTTTGCCTTGGCGTACCTGTGCAAAGCTGTTTCCAAGCAGGTGCCGGCTGATTGTTTCTCTGATATCCGTTTGCTGATTAAATGGACGCCCCTGGGGCAGATGCAGCACTTTGCTCTGGGTATCTGGGCTTTCTTTGCCATTCGCGAAAATAAAATCAAGCCCACGGTCATTGCCATGCTGGTGATAGCTGCTATCAGCACTCGTTCGGAAATGATGGGTGCGGCCCTCGCCTGCCTTGCCATCCTGCTGGTCAAGAATCACATGATTTCGCTGGGTAAAGCGGGGTTGGGAATGCTCAAGTTTGCTTCTAAGTATAGTTTCCACGTGTATCTGACTCATATGCTGGGTCTGACCATCGCCGGTGTGCTGGCAACCCGGTGGCTGGGTGAAGCGTGTGGCGCATTCTACTGGGCAAAGGCGGGGATAACTGTGGCGGTCATAGTGCTGTTGTGCGGTTTCCTGGAGCTGGTTCAGCGCCTGGCAGATGCCGTTTTTAAGCGAAAGTCCCGCTAAGGTGAGAGCGGAAGCTTACACCGGCTTGACTTTTGTACCAGTTGCCTGCTATAATGCCGCGCATGAAGTACACGGAAAAACTTGCTGCCCGTATTGCTGCTACGCGTTCGGCCCTCTGCGTGGGCCTGGACCCCCGCCCGCAGACTGAGAACATGACCGAGCTGGCCGACTGGCTGCGCAAGGTGGTGGAGGAAACTGCTCCCTATGCCGCTGCCTATAAGCCGAATATCGCCTATTTCGAGGCTATGGGGCTGCCCGGTCTCAAGATGCTGGAGGAGCTGCTGCCCGATATGCCCAAGGATATCCCCGTGATTCTTGATGCCAAGCGTGGCGATATCGGTGAGACTCAGAAGTACTACGCCCAGGCCTACTTCGACCGCATGGATGTGGACGCCGTGACGCTCAATCCCTTCATGGGCTATGATATTCTGGAGCCCTTCCTCGACCGCCCCGGCAAGGCTGTGTATCTGCTTGCCGTGACCACCAACCCCGGCTCCGTGGATGTGGAGCAGCAGGTGCTGGCCAATGGCCGCAAGGTGTACCAGCTGGTGGGTGATATGGTGACCCGCTCCATTGCTGAAAACAGCGCCACTGAGGTGGGTATGGTCGTGGGCCTTACCAATGCCAACAGCCAGATTCTGACCGACCTGCCGGATGCCCCGCTGCTGGTTCCCGGTCTGGGTGCTCAGGGTGGTGACCTTTCTGCTCTCACAGGTGGCACCCGCGTGGCTCCCCCCACCATCAATGTTTCCCGCGGCATCCTCTACAAGGACCCCGAGCTGAGTTTTGCCGAAAAGGCAGAGAAGTGGGCCAGCTTAATCAGAAGCGCTCTCGCGCTCTGATTAAATAGGAGTTACGAAGTACGATTTACGAAGTAGAAAAGTCAGCTGCGGCTGCGCCGCAGGGAATTGCTCAATTGTCAATCGTCATTAGTCAATTGTCAATCCAAACCGGCTATGCATCAATATTTGTCGTTACTTGACGATGTGCTCACCAACGGGGTGGGCAGGGAAGACCGGACCGGCACGGGCACTATCGGCGTGTTCGGGCGGCAGATTCGCTGTGACCTGCGCGAGGGCTTCCCTTGCCTCACGACCAAGAAACTGCATCTGCGCTCTATCATTTACGAGCTTCTCTGGTTTCTGAAAGGCAGCACCAATGTGCGCTGGCTGCAGGAGCGAGGCGTGAGCATCTGGGATGAATGGGCCGATGAGAATGGCGACCTGGGGCCCGTGTACGGCAGCCAGTGGCGCGCCTGGCCGGATGGCAAGGGCGGCAGTATTGACCAGATTGCCAGGCTGATTGACGGACTGAAGAATAATCCCTGGAGCCGCCGGCATCTGGTGAGCGCCTGGAATGTGGCCGAAGTGGACGGCATGGCGCTGCCCCCGTGCCACTGCCTGTTCCAGTTCTGCGTGATACCCGCGCAGAAGGAGGGCGAGAAGCATGGCCTGAGCCTGCAGCTCTACCAGCGCAGCTGCGATTTGTTCCTCGGCGTGCCTTTCAACATTGCCAGCTATGCGCTGCTGCTCATGATGGTGGCACAGGTCTGCGGCTACGAGGCCCGCGAGTTTGTGCACACCTA
>JAZONE010000086.1:0-34564 GCA_045654325.1 Akkermansia sp. | reverse complement strand
CACATTGAAGCAGTGGCCTTCCGTCTCCGGGCTTTCGCCCTACGCCGTGACTGGCTGCCGCCCACTCCTTTCGTCGGGGCTCCCTTATCTTTTGTTTGTTAGCAGGGGCTGCGCCCGCTGACGCGGGCTTACCCCTGCCTCACCTCTACCGTCCCTGACGGGACTCAAGTTCCGCGGTCGTACCGACCGCAAACTACTCTACAAATTCCAATCTATCGCGCCGCAAAATCTTTGGGACACATGTGGCCTTCAGTATGCTCCCGGGGTCACCTTGGAGGCAAAATTAATCTTTATGTAAAAAGCAAGATTGAATCCTGCTTTTTACACAAAAATGATTAATCAACTCTATTTCTTTCGCTTAAAGGAAGGCTCAGCTTCCTCGGCCTTGAAATTGTACAGGGGCTTGAAGATATCGGCCACATCGACCGTGGGGCCAATGTGTTTGAGGATGGCATCAATTCCCTTGTAGGCCATGGGAGCTTCGTCCAGGGTGCGGGCATTCACCGAGGTGGTGTAGATACCCTGCATCTGCTGCTGGAAATCCTCCAGCGAAAGTGCCTTGAACGCCTGCGCACGGCTCATGAGGCGTCCTGCACCATGCGGTGCGGACTGGTTCCAGTCATCATTTCCCTTACCCGTACCGAAGATGCAGCCATCGCGCATGTTGATGGGAATAAGCAGTTTCTCCCCCGCGCGGGCGGAAATGGCACCCTTACGCACGATGTTGCTGTCGTGGTCGATGTAGTTATGCGTGGTATGGAACATATCCTGCACCTCCAGCCCGAGACGGCGCACAATGATATCGGCCATCACCTCGCGGTTTCGCAGGGCAAACTGCTGGCAGATACGCATATCGTGAAGGTAGCGGTCGCGGGCCTCACCCTCCAGGTAGCAGAGATCGGCAGGCACATCCGGCTGAGCCGCATTCCACGCAGCACGCTGGGCCTGGATAGCCGCAGCTATCTCCTTCTGGCGCCCCTGCGCTTTCAATTCGGCAATCATGGCAGCCTCGCGCTCGGCGCGGTCGGCGCAGCCGGCATGGCGGTCGATGGCCTCCTGCTGGTAGATATCGCAGACCTGCTTACCCAGGTTACGTGAGCCGGAATGAATCACCAGGTAGTAGTTACCCTGCGTATCGGCATCCACCTCCACAAAGTGGTTACCACCACCCAGGGTTCCCAGAGAGCAGAGAAGGCGTTTCACGCGCTCCAGGTCAGGCAGACAATGCAGCGCATCCAGAGCTTCGAATGGCTCCACCGGCTCGCCGTGCACATACATGCCGCTGGGTATATTACGGTGCATGATATCATCCAGCGCAGCGAAATCCGGCTTCTGCTTACCCAGATTCACCGTGAGCATACCGCAACCGATATCCACGCCCACAATGTTGGGAATCACCTTGTCGCCCAGATCGGCGGTGAAGCCGATAACGCAGCCCTTGCCGGCGTGCACATCGGGCATGATACGCACCTTGGCGTCTGCAAATGCGGGCTGAGCCAGCAATTTCGCAATCTGTTTCTGTGCCAGTTCATCCACCTCATCGGTGTAAATTTTCAGATTATGTTTCATGACATTTCTCTTGTTTTTTTGGTTTATCTGTAATCTGTCTCCCGACAGAAGAACCATTGTATCTAATCTCGCGGAGCTGCAACGATTTTCTCCGCAGGGGTAGTTCAATGACAAAATCGCCCCTGGTCTGCACCGGAAGCACCGGCAGTGTAACGCCAAGCGCTCCCACAGTCAAGGCATTTTATGAAAAAAGCACACAATTTAGAACAGCATTCCGGCTTGCGCAGGGTGTGCGGGCTGTGCTAACATGGGAGGCATGAAGATTTTCCCCTTGTTTGCTGCCGCCGTGGTGCTGGCCGGTGTGTGCCAGGCTGCCAGTGAAGCCGCCAACTCCGCACGCGATGCCGCCCGCCAGTATGGAGCCGCCGTGCGCAACTGCGATATGGCCTGGGCGGTGGATTCCATGTATCCCCCGCTGCGCCGCACCTACGCCGACCAGCTCACCTCCCGCACACGCGAGGCCGAGATTGCCCGCGCCCGCCGCGTGCAGGGTCTGGATAAAGAGACAAAGAAAGAAGCCAAGGCCCGCATGGCCGCCAGCGATAAGGCGCTGCGTGCCAAGTATGCCCGCATGGGCGAAGACATGAAGAAACGCGGTCTCGAGGTGGAAAGCTACACCGTGGGTGAAGCCACGGCCGAATACGTGGTCACCCCGCCCGTGGCTGCCAGAAGCCAGGTACAGAAAGACACCAGCGGCCGCGTGCGTGCCGAAAACATAGGCAACACCCAGGAACGCAGCCGCGTGGTGGTGCTTCCCACCACCCTGGTCATCAGCGCCCCGGGGCAGAACGGCCGCCGCACCCGCATGGAACGCCGCAGCTTCATTTTCGCCGTGCGCGATGAAGTCATCACCGACACCAGCGTACCCCGCGGTACAGTGCTCAACAAGTGGTACTTCATCGATGGCAATACTGATGTGAACGTGCTTCGTTCCTTCTTCCCGAACCTGCCGCTCTACCTGCGCCTGCCCTCCACCAGCGACCGCATTCTTCCCTGATTTCCCCCTGCCCCCATGGGCTTTCTGAGCGAACAGACCCTGCTTGATTTCTCAGAAACCGGGCTGCTTTCGCAGGCTCGCGGCTTCGAGTACCGCCCGGAGCAGCAGCAGATGGCCGTGGCTGTGGCGGAAACGCTGGAGGGCGAAAGTGCCCTGCTGGCAGAGGCCGGCACGGGCGTGGGCAAATCGCTTGCCTACCTCATCCCGGCCATCCGTTTTGCGCTGGAGCGTGGCCGCAAAGCGGTTATCTCCACGCACACCATCAACCTGCAGGAGCAGCTTTTCTATAAGGATATACCCACCGTAGGGCGCGCGCTGAACTGCCATTTCAACGCAGCCCTGCTCAAAGGACGCGCCAACTACCTCTGCCGCACCCGTCTGCGCCGCGCGCTCGAGCAGTCCACCGACCTCTTCAACCAGGCCGAAACCAAGCAGCTGTACGACCTGCTCGCCTGGTCCAAGGACTGCGGCGAAGGCTCGCTGGCAGAGCTGCCGCGGGAGCTGGGCATCTCTCCCAAGGTGTGGGCCCAGGTCTGCAGTGAGAACCACGTGTGCACCCCGCGCAACTGTGGCTACGACTGCCCCTACCAGGCCGCCCGCCGCCGCGTGCAGGAAGCCCAGGTGGTGGTGCTGAACCACACGCTGTTCTTCGGTCTGCTTTCTCTGGCAGATGAGATGATGGCCATTGAACCCGAGGGACCTCCCGGATTCATCTTCCCGAATGATTTTGTGATTCTCGATGAGGCGCATACCATCGAGAATGTGGCAGCCAACCAGCTGGGACTCTCGCTCAGCGAATCGGAAATGAAGTACGAACTGCTGCGTCTCTATAACCCCGTGACCCACAAGGGCACCCTGCGCCACAATGCCTCGCCCACCGTGCTGCAGCTTATCGAAGAAGCCCAGGCCGCCGCTGGCGAGTTTTTCTCCAATGCCCGCGCCGACTGCCAGCTGGAAGCCCACCACGGCACAGTGAGACTGCGCCAGCCTGGGTGGACAGAAAACCTGCTCTCCCCCGTGCTACGGCAGCTCTTTGCCGAAATCAAGGACATGGCGGCCATGATTGAGGATAACGACCTGGCCAAGGCCGAACTGCTCGACACCGCCGCCCGCATCCTGGCCTACGACGAAGCCGCCACCGAAATGGTGCAGCTCAGCAAGGCAGACACCACGGTGTACTGGGTGGAGAGCCACGGACCGGAGGGGCAGTATACCACCATGCGCGGGGCGCTCATCAATGTGGCACCCGTGCTGCGAGAGAAGCTCTTCGAAGCCGGGCGCAGCTGCATCTGCACCAGCGCCACCCTCTCCACCGGCGAGCGGGGCATGTCTTATTTTGCCGGGCGTGTGGGGGCAGAAAGCGCCCTCCCCCTGCAGATCGGCAGCCCCTTCGATTTCGAAAAGCAGATGCGCATTGTGGTGGCGCGCAGCATGCCGCCACCACCACCCGCCAGCGAGGATGACGAATACCAGCCCGCTCTGGCAGACTGGATTATGCGCTCGCTGGATGAATCGCAGGGGCGCGCGTTTGTACTCTTCACCAGCTATAGTCTCATGCGCGCTATGGCGGTACGACTGCGACCCTTCTGCCAGGAGCGCGGCTGGCCTCTGCTGGTGCAGGGAGATGAGCTGAACCGCAGCCAGATGGTGCAGAGCTTCCGCGAAAATGTGGGCAGCGTGCTTTTCGGAACCGACAGTTTCTGGACAGGCGTAGACGTTCCCGGCGAAGCCCTCTCCAACGTCATCGTCACCAAGATTCCCTTTGAATCCCCCGGCAACCCGCTGGTCGAAGCCCGCATCGAGGACATCACCGCCCGCGGCGGCAATGCATTCCGCGATTATTCCCTGCCCGAGGCCGTACTCAAGTTCCGCCAGGGAGTCGGGCGTCTCATCCGTTCCAAGACCGATACAGGCATCGTCACCCTGCTCGATTCGCGTATTACCAACAAGTTCTATGGGGCGAGGTTCATGTATGCTCTTCCCGCAACCGCCCCGCGCGAATTTCTCTAGTCCGCGCAGCGGATATGGTTTCCCAATGATTGGAAAACCATATTACCCAGATTCATCGGAAACGATATCGCCTTTCGGCGACGATATCCTCTTTTACTCGGACGATATCACTTCGTGACGATATCCTCACTGCGTTCGAACGTGAAAAGCGGCACAGCCAACAGGCTGCGCCGCTTTTAAATTGATTTTCAGGACATACTTTACTTGCCGAAAGCCGTCTTGTACACGGCCAGCACTTCGTCCCAGGTGCAGGGGCGGGGGTTGCCGCCGGTGCAGACGTCAGCCATAGCGGCATCGGTGAGGGCCTCCAGGTCTTCCTCCTTCACGCCGATTTCGGACAGAGTCTGAGGAATGTTCACATCGATGGAGAGCTGCTTCACAGCATCGATGGCGGCCTTGCGGTATTCCTCCTGAGTCATGGAATCCACACCCTGCACACCCATGGCGCGGGCGATTTCGCGGAACTTCTCACCGGTGTAGGGAGCATTGTACTCCATCACATAGGGAAGCAGCACAGCGTTGGCCACACCGTGGGGGGTGTTGTAGAAAGCGCTCAGGGGGTGAGCCATGCCGTGTACCACGCCGAGACCCACGTTAGAGAAAGCCATACCGGTCATGTACTGGCCCAGAGCCATACCCTCGCGGCCATCGGGGTCATTCTCCACAGCCTTGCGCAGGCTCTTGGCGATGAGTTCCACAGCCTTGATGTTGAGCGTATCAGCCAGTTCCCAGGCAGCCAGGGTGGTGTAACCTTCGATGGCGTGGGTAAGGGCATCCATACCGGTAGCGGCGGTCAGGCCCTTGGGCATGGAGCTCATCATGTCGGGGTCAACTACAGCCACCACGGGGATGTCGTGGGGGTCAACGCACACAAACTTGCGGCGCTTGGCCTCATCAGTAATCACGTAGTTGATGGTGGTCTCAGCAGCGGTGCCGGCGGTGGTAGCCACAGCGATGACGGGCACGCACTTGTTCTTGGTGGGGGCCAGACCTTCCAGGCTCACCACGTCGGAGAACTCGGGGTTGTTGATGATGATGCCGATAGCCTTGGCGGTATCCTGGGGGGAGCCACCACCGATGGCAATCATGTAGTCAGCGCCGGCAGCCTTGAAAGCAGCCACACCGCCGTTCACCACATCCACGCTGGGATTGGCCTTCACCTTGTCGTAAATCTCGTAAGCGCAACCGGCGGCATCCAGCAGAGTGGTCACCTTGGCCACCACGCCGAACTTCACCAGGTCAGCGTCGGTCACCACCAGAGCCTTGGCAAAGCCACGGCCCTTCACTTCGGTCACGATAGCCTCCACAGCGCCGTGGCCGTGGTAGCTCGTCTCATTCAGAATAAAGCGTTTTGCGGACATGTCGCTACTATACCAGTATATTGGCTCATTGCAATAACAAAAATGCACCCGGCCACATTTTTACGGCAGATACTTGAACGTTCGGTTGCGCATCATCTCAATGGCTTCGGCATAGGGTACCCCGTTGAGATACAGCATGCGGGGCACCGGAGCAGCATCCTTGCGAATGGCTACATCCACCGTGCGGCGGATGCGTGATTCGGGGAAATCCTCCCATTTCTCACCCAGCTCCTGAGTCCAGATACGGCGCGGGTCACCCGTCTTCTCCTCCACATAATAGCGGAAGTCCTTCCAGCGCGGGGAGAAGAAACTCAGCATAATATCCGTACCACGCAAGTAGCGGCCGTCCTCCTGCATCGATCTCCTGTCAATCACCGACAGCCACATGGTATTGCGCATCTCCCCTTCCCCGGCCACATCGGTAGCGGCGCCGATTTTCTCAAAGCGTGTCACGCGGCTGATGCCGTCGGCATCCTTGCGCCAGAACACGGCCACCTCCGGCTCGGAGTGCGGTTTAATCTCCAGTGAATCCTCCATCTCCGGGGCGCGCGCGGGCAACGGATTAGCAACCGGAACTTTTATGTGTTCCCCGGTTTTCTCATCCCGGCTCCAGCCAGTATTCAGTTCATGGCACAACCTCTCGCCCCAATGAATGGATTTACCGGCCAGCTCCAGAGTCACCAGCTGCTGCGCACTCAGGCTCACATAATCGCCGCGGAACAAATCCCGGGGGTCCACATCGCGGCATTCGATATGAAGCGTAGGCGCGGTAGCCAGCTCGTGGGTGCGGTCCACATAGTTCCACCCCAGCCAGAGCAGCTGAGCCGCCACCACGGCAAACACCCCGTACAAACACTTTTTTGTCTTCATGGTTCTATCGATTAATTATTTTTCCTCCTTGATGGCCTTGACCAGCATGCGGCGCTGCTTCTCCAGCAGCCACACCAGTCCCAGCATGACCAGGCCGGCTATTATCAGCACCAGACCGGACCCCGTCAGCGATTCCAGCACATTTGCCACCAGCGCAATACCGGCCAGCAGTATAATAAGCGAACCGTAGTTCAGCCAGGCTATCCGCCGGGCGCGGTGCCCCAGATACATCAGGCCGCCACCCATACCGAAACCGCAGAGCACGCCCAGCAGTTCACTTCCACTGTACATAGTGAGCCCCAGCGGCAGCGGAACCGAAAGCAACAGCACCATGAACCACCAGCAGCTCCAGGAATATTCCTTCGGCTTCAGCACCGAAAGCAGCAGCGGAACCACCACCAGCATCGTCACCACAGGCAGCGCATCCTGCCAGTTTTCCAGATCCGGGCGTATGCACTGGTAGAACAATGGCACCTGCACCATGAACAGGAAGCTGAGCATAGCCGGAATGCTCAGCCAGGTATAACTACGGCACACGCCTGCCGCGCCGCGCCAGCGCTCCGCCAGCACCCACCACAGCATAGCCAGCAGAGCAAAGGCAGCCATCATCTCCGAATCATCCTCCAGCCAGGAGTGCAGGCTCAGCCAGCTGCCGCTGTTATCTTCCATAGCCCCCAGCAGCACGGCGCTCGCAACTGCCACCACCAGCATCAGCACACGCAGCCGCACCAGAAACGGCAGCGCCACCACGCCCACGAAAAACAACGCACAGCCCTCCACAAAAGGATTCTGCAGCTGGAACATCTGCCCGTGCAGGGAAATGCAGGCCAGCCACATGCCGCCACCAACAAGACCCAGCCCCTCGGCAATGAGCGGATGCGTCTCCCGCGTGCGCGCCCACGCTATCCAGATACCGAGCAGCAGCGCCATCGCCGTCCCCATCTTCATCAAATCCGGTATCATCTCCCAGTTGGCCGATACCAGCATGATGATGCCGCCCAAAATCAAAAGCCCAGCCAGCGACGACATGCTCCACACCATCCATTGCCGGCCCCGGTTGCCATTCAGATGAAAATGCTCTGCAATCGCCACCGCCTGCTCTGCCGATATCAGACCGGCCGTCTGCAATCGCTCAATATCTTTACGTTTCATAGAAATCTGGTGATAATCTTCACCACCATTCTAGCATTTTGAGCACCCGATGCAATATTTTTTTCAAAAAAGGCTTGCAATGCATCAGCTCTATCTGTATAATGCGCCCGTCCTCCTTCCGGAGCGACACGGTAAAACCGACGGAGCGGTAGCTCAGTTTGGTTAGAGCGCAGCCCTGTCACGGCTGAGGTCGCGGGTTCGAGCCCCGTCCGCTTCGTTTTACACGAAAAAAGGCACTCCAATCGGAGTGCCTTTTTTCGTGTAACTTCGCGCCGGGTCTCTCACACCCGCAACCTCGTCAAGTGGCCATGGTTCACCATGCTGCACGGATGAGGCTGGAAAGCACAGTGTGCTTTCCAGCCCCCGGCCTGCCCAGACACCTCTGGGCAGGTTTACCCCTTGCGCCAGCAAGGGGCCGGGGGGCGGACGCGGGTTCTTTTCACCCCGATAAGGGGTGAAACATGCCCCCCTTTCCCGCACTCCATTCGGAGTGCCTTTTTTCGTGTAACTTCGCGTCGGGGCTCTCATACCCGCAACCTCGTCAAGTGACCATGGTTCACCATGCTGCACGGATGAGGCTGGAAAGCACAATGTGCTTTCCAGCCCCCGGCCTGCCCAGACACCTCTGGGCAGGTTTACCCCTTGCGCCAGCAAGGGGCCGGGGGGCGGACGCGGGTTCTTTTCACCCCGAAAAGGGGTGAAACATGCACCCCTTCCCCGCACTCCAATCGGAGTGCCTTTTTTCGTGTAACTTCGCGCCGGGACTCTCACACCCGCCACCTCGTCAAGTGACCATGGTTCACCATGATTTACGGGACTGAAGTCCCGTGCTCCGATTGATCATCTAACAGCTTGACTTTTCACCCTTCGCCCCCTAACATATCACCAGTTATGGCACGGCGGCGCAAACACCCGGTTTCTGAATGGTTTTTCGGCATTCTCTTCACCCTCGTCGGGCTGGGGATAGTGATTTTCGGCGTATATCTGATGCGTCAGGACGAAGCCCTCGAAACACGGGGCATCACGACAGAGGCAAAGATTATCCGCGTGGAATCAGAAACCAGCTCCCGATCAACAAAACGCGGAAGAAGACGTTCCAGCACCGTTTACCGCCCCATTGTCCGGTTCACGGATGCGGCGGGCACAATGCACGAAGGCGCCAGTATCCTTGCCTGCAAGGAACACAAGTACCTGCAGCCCGGGAGCCATGTCACCATCACCTACCTGCCGGAAAATCCTGATGAAGTGCTGCTCGCCGGCGATTCCCGAGAAGATTCAAACTACATGATGATGCTCTTAGGCGGCATCTTCGCCGCAGTAGGCGGAGGAATCACCATACGCTGCGCCAGAAAATAATTTTCCGCACCATGTCCCATCCCCTCATACGCCCCGTCCGCAGGAAAACCCACGACCCGCTTTTCGGTGGTCATGCCATGGGTATCATCTTCATCTGTGTGGGACTACTGCTGATAGGAGTGAATTTCTACAACCAGAGCCAGCACCAGCAGCTGCTGGACACAGGAATCAAGACAGAAGCCACCGTGGTCAGAGTCATTGAAGATGATTCCCGTAGCCGCAGAAGGAGCCACACCCATTACTACCCGGTGGTCCGATTCACCGATACCGCCGGCCAGGAACAAATTATCCAGATGACCATCAGCGCAGGCCCCGGATTAAAGAAAGGAGATTCCCTGAGCATCGTCTACGCCCCAGGCAATCCGGAGAAAATGGACCTGGTACACCCGCAGCACACCAGCGGCACCCTCATCCTGTCCATCGTGGGCGGCATCTGCACCCTCGTGGGGCTGGGCATCATCGGTGCCAATATCCACCAGAGCCGGAAAGCCTGACAGCGCGCCTAAAAAAGGCTTGCTTTTCGTACACGCGTGCATTATAGTCGCGCGCGACATGTCCGAACGTAAGAATCCGTATCCTTTTGACGTCTTTGAACCCAAGTGGCAGGCCACCTGGGACGCAGAGAAAACATTCAAGGTGCTCAACCCCGGCCAGGAGGGATTTGATGCCAGCAAGCCCAAGTGCTATATCCTGGATATGTTCCCCTACCCGAGTGGTGCCGGTCTGCATGTGGGTCACCCGGAGGGCTACACCGCTACCGATATCGTGAGCCGCTACAAGCGCATGAACGGCTTCAACGTGCTGCACCCCATGGGCTGGGACTCCTTCGGTCTGCCCGCTGAGCAGTACGCCATCAAAACCGGTCAGCACCCGAGCATCACGACCTACCAGAACATCGACAATTTCCGCCGCCAGCTCAAGATGCTGGGCTTCTCCTACGACTGGGATCGCGAGGTAGCCACCACCGACCCCCGCTATGTGCGCTGGACGCAGTGGATTTTCCTGCGCCTCTACAACTCCTACTACAACGAGGAGCTCAAGAAGGCCTGCCCCGTGAGCGAACTGGAAGCCAAGGGCTGGACCCGCGAACAGATTGACAACGTGCGTCTGGCCTACGTGGCTGAGGGCATGGTGAACTGGAGCCCGGACATGGGCACCGTGCTCGCCAACGAAGAGGCCGAGGAGTGGAAGAGCAAGGGCCACACCGTGGAGCGCCGCAAGCTCCGCCAGTGGATGCTGCGCATCACTGCCTATGCCGAACGTCTCATCGATGAGCTCGAGCCGCTCGACTGGCCGGAGAGCATCAAGCTCCTGCAGCGCAACTGGATTGGCAAGTCCACGGGTGCCGAAGTGAACTTCGACTGCCAGGGCAACACCATCACCGTGTACACCACCCGCCCCGATACCCTTTTCGGTGCCACCTATATGGTGCTTTCCCCGGAGCACGAGCTCGTACCCTCCATCACCACCGCTGAGCAGAAGGCCGCCGTGGAAGCCTACCAGGCAGAGTGCGCCGCCAAGAGCGATCTGGAGCGCACCGAGCTGAGCAAGGAGAAGACCGGCGTCTTCACCGGTGCCTATGCCACCAACCCTGTGAACGGCAAGCAGATTCCCATCTGGATTGCAGACTACGTGCTCACCGGCTACGGCACGGGCGCCATCATGGCTGTGCCCGCCCACGACAGCCGCGACTTCGAGTTCGCCACCAAGTTTGAACTGCCCATCATCCAAGTGGTGCAGCCCGATACTGCCGACACTCCCTGGCAGAACTTCTGCGGCTATGACGGCACCATGGTGAACTCCGAACACTTCAACGGCCTGAGCGTGCCCGAAGCCAAGAAGCAGATGACTGCCTGGCTCGAAGAAAAGGGCTACGGCCAGGGCAAGGTGAACTACAAGCTCCGTGACTGGCTCTTCAGCCGCCAGCGCTACTGGGGCGAACCCTTCCCCATCGTCTGGAACAGCGAGGACGGCAACCACTACGCCATCCCCGAGAGCGAGCTGCCCCTGCTGCAGCCCGAGATGGAAGACTTCAAGCCCAGTGGCGACCCCCGCGGTCCGCTCGTGAAGGCCACCAGCTGGATTCAGTACTCCGACACCTTCACCCGCGAAACCAACACCATGCCCCAGTGGGCCGGCTCCTGCTGGTACTACCTCCGCTACCTCGACCCCACCAATGACAACGCCTTCGTTGACCCCGCTGTGGAGCAGTACTGGATGGGCGGCGGCAACCCCGGCGGTGTGGACCTCTACGTGGGCGGCACCGAGCACGCCGTGCTGCACCTGCTCTATGCCCGTTTCTGGCACAAGGTGCTGTACGACTACGGTCTGGTCACCACCAACGAGCCCTTCAACAAGCTCGTGAACCAGGGTCTCATCCTTGGTGAGGACAGCCAGAAGATGTCCAAGAGCCGCGGCAACGTGGTGAACCCCGACGATATCGTGAAGGCCTACGGCGCAGACTCCCTGCGCATGTACGAAATGTTCATGGGCCCGCTCAAGGAAGTGAAGCCCTGGCAGACCAAGGGTGTGGAAGGCATCAGCCGCTTCCTGGCCCGCGTGTGGCGTCTTGCCATGATTGAGAACCAGGAAGGCGAGTGGGAGCTTGGCTCCAAGATTACCGGTGAGGACACCGGCGCCGTCACCCCCGTGCGCAAGGAGACCCACAAGACCATCAAGAAGGTGACCGAGGACATCGAGGCCATGAGCTTCAACACCGGTATCTCCAAGATGATGGAATGTGTGAACGCCATGACCAGCGCGGAGGCCGTGTGCGTGGCCGACTATGTGAACCTGCTCCAGGTGCTGAATCCCTACGCTCCCCACATCACCGAGGAGCTCTACAGCATCCTGCGCGAGAAGTTCACCACCCTGCCCGCCTGCCAGCTCTGCGAGCAGCCCTGGCCCACCTTCAACCCCGAATACCTGGTGGAGAACACCAAGGAAATCGTGGTGCAGGTGAACGGCAAGCTGCGCGACAAGATGACTGTGGCCGCCGATGCTTCCAAGGAGGAGCTGGAAGCCACCGCCCTCACCCTGCCCCGCGTGCTCGAGTTCACCACCGGCAAGACTGTCCGCAAGGTCATCGTCGTTCCCGGCCGCCTCGTGAACATCGTGGCCAACTAAGAAACTATTTCCAATCCCCCGCCCGCAATCATGCAGGCGGGGGATTTTTCTTTCCATAAAATCACCAAGCCAGCGGACTACCCCCGCTCCTGAAACTAACACCGGATTTCCCTATGATAAGCCGGAAAGAACAATACAAAGAGGAAAAAAGCAGCTCGGTTGCCATGAGCGTTGCGCTTATGGGCTTCTCCGGCGGTGCGGCGTTTTTAAATGGCAACGCCGCTTATATCACGCTGAACCGTGATTCTGCGGAATACGCCATCGTCAGAGGAACGCTCAACAGCAACGCAAGCTGGGGATCAAGACCTCGCGTCAGTTTCGACTACATGGGCGAGCAGCATGAACTGCGCAGCGCCGGGCTGCTCCTGACAAAGGGTCAGCTGCGCAGCATCCATGACGAGCTGGGGTATATTCCTGTCTGTGTAGACAAACAGCACCCGTGGAATGCCGCCGTCTGCCATGAATTGACCACTTTCGGCGCAGCCTGCACCTTGTTGCCCTGCCTCCTGTTCCTGGGCTCGCTGATCTGGTTCCTGTACCTTATCCGCAGAAAGAGACAGAGCGGCAGCCTCGCCCTCAGAAAAAGCAGACGGCAAAGATGAGTTTTAAAAATTCGAGTTCCCGATTTAACTCTCCGTGATTTACGGGACTGAAGTCCCGTGCTCCGACGACGTTCATGCCGCCAAAGATTCCAATTTATCGTTGATTCACTTATTCTGCCATCGCATCATTTATTGCGAGGAGCAGCAAATCTGAAACAGCCCCTGAATTTGCTTGACTTATAGCCTCTCTGATTCTACTGTATGTGCATCTGAGAATTCCCTTTGGTACGGCTGGTTTCGCTATAACTCAATTCCCACCGCATGACTCCCCTGCCCCGCAAAGAAGATATCAACGTCTACGACTCGCTCGATGAGAGGTATGCCGTCAAGGAATTCTACGGTAAAACCCGGGAGCAGATTTTCGACGAGCTCACCGATGGCTACCAGCACATGCAGGAAAGCCTGGCCTTCATGGGGCCGGTGGGATTTGCCTACTATGCCCCCGCATGGGAGCGGCTCTTCACCCACTTCGAGGAGGTCGAAGAGCTCGAAGTGATTGCGCAATGGACCAAGTGCATCATCGGCATACGCTGCATCAGCCTGGACACGGAGACACCCGAAGCCATTGCAGCCCTGCACCGCATGCTGGGGCTCTGCGAAGATTTCTACCACTCCGACGCCTACCTCAACTACAACATTGAAGAAGCGCGCATGTACGGCTACGCAGAATCCCTGCTCGCCAGCCCACTGGATATGCCGGAGGTTCAGACGGAGCTGAAGGAATGCGCCAGGCTCCGCGAACAACTGAAAGGTTAGCAGAAAAGCCCGCGATGTCAGGCACCGCGGGCTTTTCATTTAAATCATTGGTCAGGCTTTATTCCTGCTCCATTTCCTCGGCAGAATCAGCCTCGGGTTCCTCGGGCATCTCCTCCGCCACGGGAGCAGAGGGACGATGACGGGCTGCCTCGATGAGGAACAGCTCTGCCACACGGAAAGCGCGGCGGGAAGCCTCGGCGGCGGTGCGGTCGTCCATGAGAGCCAGGCCTTCCTCGGTCACTTCGCCCAGGAAAATCTTCCAGGCGCGGCGCACGAGTTCCTCCTTGTCCACCTGCGGGGTAGCCTGGGGCTGCTGGGGCTGCTGGCCGTTCTCGCGGTTGCGGTTGCGGTTGCGGCGGCGCTTGCGGCGGCTGTTGGAGCCCCCCTCGTTGCCACCCACGGTCTCAGGAGCAGCGAAACCGGGAGCCGGCGGCAGCTGCGGTGCGGCATCCGGGTTCTCGATATCGGAGGCGCGCTCCGGCTGGGCAGGCTTCTCAGCCACGGGTGCGGGAGCGGGCTGCTGGGGAGACTGCTGCTGATTCTCGGGCTTGCGGTCCTTCTTGTGGTGGTTCGGGCGATCCTTGCGGGGCTGCTTTTCCTGCTTAGGCTGCTCAGCTGCAGGAGCAGCGGGAGCTTCAGCAGGCTTCTCCACAGGAGCTGGGGCGGGAGCAGGAGCGGCAGGCTGCTCGGCAGGTTTCTCAGCCGGGGCGGGAGTCTCTGCAGCGGGTTTGGTGGTTTTCTTGCGGGGAGCGCGCTGCTTCCTGGCAGGCGCGGCGGGAGCTGCGGACTCAGCGGAGGCGGCGGGAGCGCCGGCATCTCCGGTGGCCTTGGTGGCGGCAGCCTTCTTGCGCGGGGTGCGCTGCTTCTTGGCAGGGGCTGCGGGCTTCACCTCAGCTTCGATCGGGGTGGTTTCTTCAGGGGCCATGTCTTATGGTATGGTGTTTACGGTTTGGATTGGCGCGTTCGGGTCGATGCTGAAGGTCCACTCAGCCTTGTGGCTGGTGCCCTGAGTATCTCGCCAGGTAACGTGCACAGAGAGGTCAGGCATGTAGATGCGGCAGGGCAGCACCCACTGCAGGGTTCGCGTTGCTTCGTCCATTTTGGCGGGCACGCGACCGAATCCGCTCACTTTCATCTGAACGGAGGAAATATCAAGTCCGGCAACATCGCCCATGTAGGCGGTAATGCTCGGGAAATCAGGCGCTACGGTTTCATGCGGCTTGGGCAGCACTTCAAAGGGCGGAGGCGGCGTGCTGGAAGGCAGAGAGCCGGGGCTGGCTCCACTGGTCACATCGGAGCCCAGCTGAGCCACACGAAAATCCACCGCACTGCGGAAAATGGAACCCTTGTTACCGAACACCATGTAACGGGGAATCTGCAACGCATCCGTATTGGACGTCACCTTGCCGGGAATCACCGTAAAGGCGGCCACATAACCATAGCCGGGCATGCGCTCCACCATGCCCGGCGTGTTATACCCACCGGGGTAGCAATATGTGTTCACCGGACCGAACAGCTCGCTGAGCTTCTTCTGAGATTCGCCCAGTTCGGCATCCACCAGCGCAGCATAGGCCTCGGGACCCTCCTTTTCTTTCTTTTTCCAGCTGCGGGGGTAAAGATGGCTCACCGAGTGGCTGCCGATAGTGGCACCATTGGCCTGCATCTCCCTGACCTGAGCCTGCGAAAGGCTGTCGCCCCGGCCATGCAGATAATTCGTGTACAGGAACAAGGTAAAGGGGTAGCCGTATTCCTTGAGAATGGGATACGCATCGGTATAAACGCTCTTCCAGCCATCGTCCAGTGTGATGAGCACGCAGCGTGCAGGCAAATTGCGGTTACCAAGACGCCACTCCAGGAACTCCTGCATGCTGATGACCGTGATACCGGCACGGCGCAGGTACTCCATCTGCTCCCGGAACTCAGCGGTACGCATGAGCATCTGGGTGACAGGAGCCGTCTTGCTGAAATTGTGATACCCCAGCACCGCCACACGGGTCTGATCACGGGGCACGGCCAGCGCCACTACATCCGGCTCCACTTCCTCGGCATAATCCTCTTCTTCTGCCGCAGGAGCAGGCTGCGCCGGCTTCACCGGCTGCTGCACTTCCAGCGAAAGCGGGTCCAGATCCATGGGCCTGGGGTCAAACTCCTGGGCATAGGCCACCAGGCCTACACTCAACACGAGTAACCGGAAAAGAGCCTTCATGCCCGTCAGCCTATCAGGAACACCGCCACATGGCAAGCCTTTATTATGTCACTCTTTCGCGCGTCAGCATGCGCGCGAGACTGCATTTTAAGCTGTGCAGCGTGCCGCAGCTGTGGTAGAATACCGCACAGATGACGAACACCCCCATAATCTGCAAGCCGACTCGCGATACCTTTGTACGTTTCGCCATCGTGCTGATTGCCTTTTTCGGATTCGGTCTGTACTTTTTCTACGATGGCTCCGTGGGCTACCGCAAAGCCAATGAGGTGTATTTCTCCTACCAGGCCTTTGCGCAGATGGGGGCAGATGCCAGCAAAGGCATTTCCTGGGGGCCCGAAAAAGCCCGGCAGCCGCTCATTATCGCCGAACAGGTGGGGAACGAACTCATGGCAGAAGGCAAGTACCCGCTGCTCCCGGACTGCGCCGCAACACGCTGCACCCCCCCGGAAGCTGCCGACCACGCCGCCATGAGCAAAAGCTGGGCAGACTGCTGGACCGCCTACACCGCGCGCATGCATTTTCCCGTAAAGCCGGGCGAACACCCCTTTGATGCAGCAGCCATCCGCGAACAATGGCTGGCCGGCGGAGTCTGCATGCTGGTGAGCTGCGTTATCATCTGGCTCATGCTCCGCACCCGCAACCGGATTATGGGGCTGGATGGAGATATGGTAACCGCGGCAGGGCAGCGGTTCCGCGTGGCGGATATCACCCGGCTGGACCTCCGCCAATGGGGAAAAGGATTCAAAGGCGTAGCCTACGCCACCGCGGGCGGGAAACGCATCCGCATGGACGGCATGACCTACGGCGGATTTGACCCCGCTGCCGGGCAACCGGCTGAAACATTCATGCAGGCACTACTCGCACAATACCGGGGCGAGGTTCTCGAATATGAGCAAAAAGAAGATTCAGCAAACTAGGCTGCGCATTGCACGTCTGGTATCACTTCTGCCGCTGCGCGCAAGCCGCTGCGGCAGGAAACTGCTGCATGCTCTCATCTCCCGGCGAGTTGTTGCAGGCGGGCTCACCGCCGTCATAGCGGTGGAACTGGCCATACTCGGAGTCGGGGTCACCCGCCGTCTCGAAATGGCTTACGAACGTTCGCTGGAAGTCTCGCAGGCTCAGCTGGCAGTCATTGAAGCCCAGGAACTCGCCCGGCTTCAGTCGGCAGGAGATGCCAAGGGCTCTGCCGGAGTCACCGCACCTGCCACCCAGGAAGAAGATGACCCGGATGCCCCGCCGCCACTGCGAGCACGGGATGTCGATACGATTCTGGCGCAGGAAGGGGAACTGGATTTCATGGAGCTCGGCACTACTGAGCCCGACCTTCCCGCGCAGGATGCCACGCCGGCCGCAGAAGACAGCGCCACGGCCAACCTCTCCCCCGAGGACCGCGAGGAAGTTGACCGACTTATCCGCCAGGGTGTGGCCGCCATGACTGCAGGTGACATGCGCCAGTGCATACTGAGTCTGGAAGAAGGCAGCCTGCTCTGCGCAGAACACCCCGCCCTGCTCTACTACTACGGCATGGCCTACGACAAGCTGCTGAACCCGAAAAAAGCCCGTGAGTACTACGCAAAGGTATTCCAGATGCGCGACCGGGCGGGCAACTATTTCAAACGGGCAGCGCACCGGCTTACCTACGGTTTCGACCAGCCTGCCGCCATGCGGGGCAAGCTATCATTCGGGCCGCACCAGGTGAAGCACACGTACTCCCCGGACACTGGTGAGCAAGTAGACATGCTGCTTCCGGTTCTGCTGGCACCGGGCGAGGAAGTTCGGCTGGAAGACCTCTACATCCACGTGCAGTTCTTCGACCTGATAAACGGGCGCCGCATCGAGTTCAGCCGGGGCAAGGTCAACTGGAACTGGCAGAAGGAGAAACCGGACTGGAGCGACTGGGAGGAACACCTGGTCTTCTCCTACTCCGTGCCGCCGCTCACCCAGGAAGAACTGGATGCTTACGGCGACATCAAATACTACGGATTCACCGCTAAACTTTACTATAAAGGCGAACCGCTGGATTGCCTGAGCAGTCCTTCGGCGCTCGTGCTGCAGGAGCAACGTCTCAAATCCCGCAACCGCGAGCAGCACCACACCCCCACCAATTCTCTGCTGCCGGATGACGGGCTCGTACCGACCTACGAAGAAGCCCTGCCTGCGAGCGATTTTCTGCCTGAGCTTCCCCTCCCCCAATGACAGACATCTTTCCACAGCTGCCCCGCCCCCTGGGCATCTACACTCTCACGCGCCTGCTTGAGCTGCGTGAGAACAGCGCATTGTATGTCGCACAGCAGAACCATGTGGATCGCAATGTCGTACTGGAAGTTCTGATTCCCGGTGTATCTCACGATGAGGAAGTGGCCTTCCTCGCGCAGGCGCGCCTGCGCGTTGCTTCATCTGAGCTTCCCCACGTAGCACACGTGTTCGAATCCCTGAGAGCCGAAGGCATCTGGTTTCTGACGCAGGAATTGCCGCAGGGAACCAGTCTGGCAGAGCTGGCCGCGCGCGGAAGCACACTCAGTGTGCCCCATATCTGCCGTGTCATTGCCGCAGCGGCAGACATGTACACCCCCTGTTACCACGCTGAGCTGGGGGCCATGCCGCTGGCCCCGAGCTCCATCTTCATCGAAGCCGATGGAGATGTGCATTTCCTCTCACCCCTGGTGGAGGGGAGAAGCAATGACGCAGCAGCCCAGATGAGTGCGCTGGCAGCTGCCCTCTGGCCGCTGGTACCGCAGGAACGGGAGCCGGGGCTGGGGCGCGCCATCACCCTGCTGCAATGGCTGACACATGGTTACGAAGGAGAGCTGCTGGACTGGAGCGCACTGGGTAACACGGCGCAAACCATCCTCGGGCAGCTCGAGCAGGAAACGGCGCAGGAAAATCCGCAGAGCGCCATATCTGACCTGCTGAACAACAAGCGAAAACTCAAGAAACTGCGCAAAACCACGGCAAAGTGGGGACTTTACCTGGGTGGCGCAGCCGCCATCATCATCGGCATGTCCTGCCTGGGCACGCTGTATGGTCTGGCGGAAACGCGTAAGATTCCTGCTGGAAATGAGCTTTCCTTCCTCTGCCGCGATGGCAACAGCCAGGAACAGATTTACCGCCGCCCGGTTTCCATAGCGGAATACTCAGCATTTCTTCAGGCGTACGACGCACTGAGCCCGGAGCAAAAGGAACAGCTGCTGGGAGACACTCCTGCGGAGGACACCGACCCCACCCCGGCAGACTGGGAGACCCAGCAGGAAAACAAATCCCCGGATGAAGCGGTGACGGGAGTCAGTTTCTGGCAGGCCCGCCTCTACGCCCGCTACCACGGCGGCGATATTCCCACAGCCGCCCAGATTCAGGCCGTGCAGGCAGCGGGAGTAGACAGTGCGCCGCTGGAGTGGAGCCGCACTGTTGAGCCCGCCCCTCTGCCCGGCATCTATACCCGGAACACTCCGCTGCTGGTAACCGGGGAGTCGCAACCCTATCCCGTGACAACACGCAGCTGGCGAAGCGATAGCTGCGGATTCCGAATTTCTAAACCAGAAACCAAATAAAAGACGAACAAACTGAAAAATCATGAAGACCATATTCCAGATACTGCTCACCATGTTCTGCCTGCTGCTGGGCAGTCAGGCATTTGCCCAAGTGGAGCTGCGACTGCAGCCCGTGCGCAAGGATTTCATCGTGGGTGAAAACGTGGCTCTCAAGCTCACCATCACCAACCAGACGGACGCCTCCATTCCGCTGAAAAACACCCCCGGCCGCCCCTGGCTCAATTTCAGCGTGACCAAGCGCGGCGAACAGGCTCCCATAAGCCCCATCGCCAACGCCCGTTTCCCGGAAATCACACTTACCCCGGGTTCCTCGCGTTCCTTTGAGTTCAACCTCAAGTCCATCTACCGTCTCGGCAGCTCCGGCAACTACGGCGTGACCGCCGCCATCCGCATGCCCGATGGGCACTCCACCTACGGCTCCAACCGAGCCCTCTTCACGCTGACCAACGGCATCAAGATGCGCGATTTCAACATTCAGGCCCGCGGCGAGCGCATCACCCTCAGCCTGCGCAATGCCGTCATCAACGGCAAGGAATGTCTCTTCGGCCAGGCTATCAGCAAGGACACCAACCAGGTGCTGGGTGCCTGTTTCCTAGCGGAGTACCTGAACTTCATGAAGCCGAGCGTGCTGCTTGACAGCGCACAGAATATGCACGTGCTCTGCCAGTCGTCGCCGGAGTTCTTCACCTACTCCGTCATGAACACCCACGGCGGCCGTTCCTCCGCCAAGCTCTACAAACGTGTCGGCGGCATGGTAGACCTCATCAGCACCGGCCGTGGTATCCGCCCCGTAGGTCTTGTGGAATACGTGGCTCCCAAGCCCGGCTCCGAAAATATCCGCAAAGCTTCCGACCGCCCCTTCTGATCTGCCATGTCTACTCCTACCATCGCTATCGTAGGCCGCCCGAATGTGGGCAAATCCGCCATCTTCAACCGCATGGTGGGCCGCCGCATTGCCATCGTGCATGACCAGCCCGGCGTGACCCGCGACCGCCTCTGCGCCCCGGTGCGCATCACTGATTTCGATGCCCTGGTGGTGGATACCGGCGGTATCGGCAGCACGCTGGACGACGGTTTTGCCGCCCAGGTGACCCAGGAGGCGGATATCGCCATGAACGCCGCGGACTACATCATGTTCGTGTGCGACTGCCGTGACCACCTCACCCCCATCGACCGCACCATCGCTGCCCACCTGCACAAGAGCAAGGTACCCGTGCTGCTGGTGCTCAACAAGGCCGACACCGAGAAGCAGGAGCTCAACCTCGGCGAGTTTGCCGACCTGGGCTTCTCCGACTACGTGTTCACCTCTGCAGAGCACGGCCGTGGTTTCCCCCGTCTGGCCGATAAGCTGAATGCCATGCTCAAGTCCCTGGGCGCCACGCCCAAGAAGGCAGAGGCCGCTGCCGATGCCACCCCCGAGGACGAACCCGAGAAGGAAGAAGTCACCGAGGATTCCCCCATCAAGGTGGCTATCGTAGGCCGCCCGAATGCCGGCAAATCCTCCCTGGTGAATGCCATTCTGCAGGACAAGCGCACCATCGTTTCCAATGTGGCGGGCACCACGCGCGATGCCATCGATATCCCCTACATGCGCGGAGAACAGGGCTATGTGCTCATCGATACCGCCGGCATGCGCCCCCGCAGCAAGCGCGACACCTCGGTGGAGGTCTTCTCCGCCATGCGCAGTGAACGCGCCATCCGCCGTGCGGATATCTGCCTGCTGGTCATCGACATGGCCGCCGGCGTCACTCAGCAGGACCGCCGCATCGGCTCCATCATCGCCGAGGAGAAGAAGCCCTGCATCATCATCGTCAACAAGTTCGACCTCTACTGCCCGGATGCCCCCATGAGCGCCCGCAAGGATGCCGTGAAGGAACACATCAAAGAGAACCTCTTCTTCCTGGACTACGCGCCCGTGGCCATTGTCTCCGCCAAGGATTCCTGGGGTATCGACTCCATCTTCAAGAGCATTGCCCGCGTGCAGCAGGAAGCTCTTAATATGCCCACCACGGGTGAGCTGAACCGCCTGCTCCAGCGCGCCATGGAGATGAATCCTCCCGGCCAGCACCGAGTGCTCAAGAAGCGTCTCAAGCTCTTCTACGCCACCACGGCGGTGAACGAGAAGTACACCACGATTCCCGTGCCCACCTATGTATTGTTCGTGAACGACAAGCGACTGCTGGCCGACAGCTACGCCCAGTACCTGCGCAACACCATCCGCTCCCGCATCAAGGCAGCCGGTGTGCCCATCGTGCTCTCGCCCCGCTCACGCGTAAGAAATGACTAACCCTCCGGAAGAGGTACTCCGGCAGTTAAGCCCGGAGGAGCGTGTGCTCTGGCACGCCAGACCGCGGTTCAGGCAACTGCGGCGGCGTGCCCGCCTCCTGGTGGTACTCACTCTCATCGCCTGTCTGCTGGCCTGGATGGGGCATCACAGCACGGGAATCAGTTGCCCGGAAGGCTGGGTATTATGTTATCTCCTTCTCCTGGCCCTCCCCCTCAGCGAGCTTATCGGCACACTCTGGTACCTCTTCACCACCGCGCAGACCCACTACACCCTCACGAACCACCGCGCCATTGTGAGCAGAGGCTCGCAGCTGGAAGAATACCCGCTGGATCCCGATATGCTGGCTCAGGTTCGGCACTGGGGCAGCAACTGCGCCTCTGTTTTCTTTTTCATCGAGGCTAAGATTTCCCTCTTTCTGGAGCATCCCCGCGCTGTCGGCAAAGGATTTGCCGACACCCCGCAGGCAGATACCCTGCTCCGGCTTCTGGAGGAACACGCCGGCGCCACGCAACCCCGGCAGGAAGCCATTGAGGAGGAAAACAGAATCCGGGAAACAAAGCTGAAAAAACAGGGCAGGAAATCCCAACTGATTACGGGGATTGCTTTCTGTATCCTGGGGTTCATTTTCCTCACCATCAGCGTTGGCGAAGTCATTACAAACGTCAACCTCCTGCAGAACGGCACCCACACCACCGGCATGGTGCTTGATTCGCGGCCGGGCAAGGAAATAGACATCCATGATATCAAGGTGGGCAGGACTATCGATGTTGATATCCTGATGCGCTATGGCAATGAAACGCTGCGCTTCACGCAATCATGCTACAACGGCACAGATGAGCGCTACTTCACCCCCGGCGCTGCCCTGCCCCTGGTCTATCTTGATAACCCCGCCTCTGCCAGAATAGCCCTGCCGTGGGAAATGTACAACGAGTTCATGTGGGCTATCCTGTTCCTCCTGCTCAGCCTTTCAGCGGGCATCTACGTTCTTACAACCTACCTCCGAGCTCATAGGAAGCTGAAACATTTTCCCAACCCATGAAAAAGATACTACTCTATCTCCTGCTCTGCAGCCCTCTGCTGGCAGAAACCATCACCGGCACCTGCAAACGCGTGGTGGACGGCGATACCTTCGTCCTGAATGACAACACAACCGTGCAGATATGGGGCATTGATGCCCCGGAGCTGAAACAGCCTCACGGACAGGAGGCCCGCACCTGGCTGCAGAACACCATCGGCCTGAAAGGGGTTGAACTCCGCATCAAGGTCAAGGGAACGGATGACAAAGGCCGCACCCTCGGCTTGGTGTACATCCAGGGTAACCAGAGGCGCAACTCCAACGTCGGCACGCTGATGGTCAAAGCCGGCATGGCCTGGTTCGATGATTATCACGCCCCTGAAGCCGGCCTGGCGGATGAAATGGAGAAGGCCCGCAAAGCAAAAAAAGGCCTCTGGGCGGACAAGAACCCGGTGAAGCCCTACATTTTCCGCAAGGGCGGTCTGCAGCAGCCGGAACCGGCAGCTGAAACAGCGGGCGACGAGGTGATATGCCACTACGTGCAGGATGGCGACACCTTCAAACTGCCCGATAATGAAACACGGGTGCGCCTGTGGGGCATCGATGCTCCGGAAAAGGGCCAGGCCTATGCCGACGAGGCCCGAGACCGACTGAAAGAACTCTGCGAAGGGAAAGCAGTGCGGCTTGAAATCAAAGATACGGACAGCTACGGGCGGAAAACTGCCATTGTGTGGAAGGGAAAAACCAACATCAACCTCCAGCTGGTGAAGGAAGGTCTGGCCTGGCACTATGCCTACTACGCCCCGGATGCCAAAGACCTGGCCGCAGCCGAAAAAACCGCCCGCAAGGCACGCAAAGGCCTGTGGAAGGATAAGAATCCCGTCAATCCCTACGATTTCCGCAAACAATCCCGATGAAACTCGCTATCATAGGAACCGGCAACATGGGCGGTGCCATTGCCCGCGGCCTCATCGCCTCCGGCACCTGGCAGGCCGCCGACCTTATCTGCACCGCAAAGACAGATTCCGGCATCGCCCGCATACAGGCTACCCTGCCCGGCGTACTGGCCACCAGGGACAACCAACTGGCCGCACGCGAGGCAGATATCATCCTTCTGGCCGTCAAGCCGTGGCTTATCGGCGAAGTCATCGAGGGAATCCGCCCTGTGCTCGACTTCAATCGCCAGCTGATTGTATCAGTCGCGGCCGGTATCAGCCTGCAGGAAATGGAACTGCTTCTTGCCGCCCCAGAGCCCCCGGCACTCTTCCGCGCCATACCGAACACCGCGGTGGAAGTGTTGGATGGTGTCACCTTCATCTGCCGGAAAAACGCCACAGACGAACAGACCACCCAGGTTCACGACTTGTTTGCCGCCCTGGGATACACCATGGTCACCGATGAGCAGCACCTCGCTGCCGGCACGGCGCTTGCCTCCTGCGGCATCGCCTTTGCCATGCGCTACATCCGCGCGGCCATGGAAGGTGGCGTGGAGCTGGGATTCCGCCCCGAGGAAGCCGCCCGCATCGTAGAGCACACCGTGCACGGTGCCGCCAGTCTTCTACTGCAGAGCGGCATGCACCCGGAAGTCGCCATCGACAAAGTGACCACTGCCGGCGGCATCACCATCAAAGGCCTCAACGCCATGGAGCGCAGCGGATTCTCCGCCGCCGTCATCGATGGGCTGAAAGCCAGTCACTGAAGCCCCTGGCGCTCTCTCAACCTTGTCGGGGCGCGGGACTTTAGTCCCGAAACACCGGAAAGGCCGCCCGAGGGCGGCCTTTCTGGTGAAAATCTTACAGGCGGGATATGGCCGAGAGAATGGCCGCGGGGTAGAGGATGTGTTCCTGCACCTGGATGCGGGCATGCAGGGTCTGCGGAGTGTCATCCGGCAGCACGGGCACGTAGGCCTGCATGAGAATCTCACCGGTGTCCATGCCGGCATCCACGTAGTGCACGGTGCAGCCGGCCTGCTTGGCACCGGCGTTGAGGGCCTGGGTCCAGGCTTCCACGCCCGGGAATGCAGGCAGCAGCGCGGGGTGGATGTTCAGAATGCGGCGCGGGAATGCCTCCAGCAGCGGAGCTTTCACCAGGCGCATGAAACCGGCCAGGCAGATGAGGTCGATGTCGAGCTCCTGCAGCTTCTTTGCCAGAGCCTCCTGCACTTCCAGCGGGAACTTGTTCTTGAAACCACCGCAGTCCATGTATTCGGCACGCACACCATGCTGGCGCGCACGTTCCAGAATGTAGGCATCCTCGTGGTCAGAAAGCACGATAACCACCTCGGCATCAAGGCGTCCATCGGCAATAGCATTGAAAATTGACTGGCAATTGGAACCAGACCCGGAACCCAGAACAGCAAGACGGAGACTCATATTTTTAACGGACTTACTTGTTATAACAAAGAAGCCCCTTGTGTAGCAAGGGGCTTCTTAAGATACGCACGAATGGACTCGAACCATCACGATGTTACTCACTAGAACCTGAAACTAGCGCGTCTACCAATTCCGCCACGTGCGCTTTTGATTGGTGCGAGGGCAGTTTACCACATCTCGAACTCCTTTGCAAGCTAATTCTGCAAAAAAATGAAAAAAAGTTGATTTAATGGTCAAAAAGGATGATTTTTCTGGCGAGGCATAGCAAACGGCACCACTGAAAAACCAGTGGTGCCGATAATATCTATACTATTTCTGATTATCAGAACGAGTAACTGGCGCCGACGTTCACGCGATGGTCAGAATTATCATCTGTTCCTTCGAAGCTGTAGCTGCCCCAGAGGCTCCAGTTTTCATTCAGCTGATACTGAGCTCCGGCGGTGACACTGCCACCCAGGCGACCGGGATTAGCACCGGAACCGTAGTAGAAGCCATCCACCCCGGCCTCGGGGTTGTGTCGCATGGTATCATTGTACACCGACACCTCGCCGTATACGGTTGCGCTGTCTGTCAGCTTGTGACTGAGACCGGCACCCAGCATAAGGCGCAGATACTGCAAGCTGTCTGCCTGCACACGGGCAGAGTCTGCATTCTCCTGAGCATAATACTGAGCCCCGGCAAAAGCAGTAGCAGTGGTGCGGTCGTTCAGGGAGTAACCGTAAGTGACACGGGCATCAAGCTGCAGATTCTTCTGCGTCCAGTCGCCCAGATTTTCCTGTTCGGAGGTAGTACTACCCACAGCAGCGCTCCAGTCGATGGCCACGCTCCCCTTAGCAGAGGTCTTCCAGTCGGCAGCACGCCCATAAAGCGCAGCATGCCAGCTATCCTGCTCGACCCGGGCAGTACTATGGGGCGAAACCTTACCCCAATCATACCCCACAGCAAAACCAATACTACCGCCGCTGACACAGCGGCGCTCTACACCAACAGCGCCCCCCCACAGGGAATACTCAGCCCCGCTGAATCCTCCTGAAGCACTGTGACGCGAGAAACCGCTGTAAGCAGACCCCCAGGCCAGCGTGGTTCCAGTCGGAGAAACAGGCACGGCTGCACCCTTGGCATCCAGAGAGGGCGCACCCAGCACCACAGCATTTCCATGCGGCTGCCACAGCAGACCGGTAAATGCCCGACTGCTCTTCTGCACCCCCCAATTGGCTGCCTGCACAGCATCTGCCAAAGGATCATGAACCAGAACAATCTGTTCCTCGAGCATCAGGTAAAGATTTCCATCTTCACCCGTCTGCACCGTCATATCGGCAAAATCGCCATCCAGCACAAAGGTAATCCCCGGGAAGGCAGCCCGCTGCTTTCCAGCGGCATTCTCGATAATCAGGTATTTCCCGGCTTTCATATTTTCCAATGCCTGCAGATGCACCTCATAATCGGCACCGTCTGCCGCTCCTGCAACCAGAGAGCCCACAGAAATCGACGCGGTGTGCTCATTCTTGCTGGAAATTCCCAGCGTCACGGTACCGCCATTCAGCGTCAGGGTATTCGTCACCTCAATCACGCCAGAGCTGTAGAGATTTCCACCATCCATCACAAAATCGGTGCAGCTGATAGTACCCTCGTTGACCACGTTCACGTCAAAGCCTTCGGTATCGACTTTATAGTTAAGGCCATTCACTGCCTTATTGATTCTGAACTTACCATCTGCAAGCATCGAAGAAGCCGCATCAATATACAAGTATACCGGGTTGGCTCCGCGGCGGTTATAAGCCGAGCCGGAGAGATTCTTCTCACCAAGGCCCACGTAAATATCAGCAGCAGAAACCTTACCGCCATTTGTGACGTACATCTCTGTGGAACTCACATTGGGGGTATCATGCTGTTCATTACCCACACCATATCCAAGCCCCAGCCCCGCATCGGCGCGCAATTCAGAGCCTTCGCCATCAACGGTGATATACGACTTCGACTCGAACACTGTGAGCGAGGCCGTCGTGAACCAGCCATGGGAATGCCACTTGCCACCATCCAGAATATTAATGTGGGAAACCGAACCGGAACCGCGGGCAACCAAATCAGACTTTTCCTCATGGTTACCGCTAGGACCATTTTTGTATTTCGTGCAGGTTTCAATCAAGCTTCCCTCCCCGGAAACCGTTACATCCGCCTCGCGAAGACCAAGCGCCCCGCCCATCGTAAGTTTGGAGCCCTCTATCACCTCCAGGACGCCTTTACCATACTCATGGTTGGAATTGAAATCATTATACGCACCTCGCTTTTCATCAGTGGTATCACCGGTGTTCGGGGTGCGGGGCTCTGTATATTCACCGCCGGTATATGTGGCCGATGCGGCATCTGCGTCAACTCTGGTAATATACCCGCTATACCCTTGAGGACCAGAATATTTGGAGATACCCAATAAAACCCAGGTATCAATATTTATTTCAGACCCGCCCTTGAGCACCATTTTACCGGCACCGCTCTGGCCACCGATATAGCAGATATCCTGACTACCCGAACCGGACTTCATGGTAGTGCCATCCATCACGAGTACCGCGTTGTTACCCGATACGCAGATGGAAGACTGATACTGCCCCAGATTGGTACCTACATTGCTGTCCTTCAGGGTCAGCTCTCCCTCTCGGACAAAAAGACCGGAAGTAAGAATTGCAGGGCTCTCGGAAGTTCCCCAGTTCTCAATGGTGGCACTACCCTCGCTGGTTGAATCAAACACAACAGGGCGTTTATACTTACTCTGAAGCACTGCGGCATCTGTCAGCTCAGTCTTGATTTCGTCCACATTATCCCCCACATACTCGGGAGTCACTACCGTCGGATTGCCTTTCGCCTTGCCGATGCCAACCCAATAAACCGTATCAGCCACTTCAGCAACTTTCGCTTCTCCGGCATACACAACTCCTGCAGCAGACACAACTGCAGCCAGTAATCCTAATGGTAAACGTAATTTCATTGTCTCAATATGGGTGAATTGTGCGAAATGTGCAGAATAACATTTTCTGCCACTCGGATACATGTTAGCAGTTTCACGACGCATTGTAAAGGTATATTTTACTGACTCTTTGCTTATAAGAAAAAAAACGTTCATTTCGCCATAACACATATATAACATATAATTCATTAGTAATCTGCATTTTTCACATCTACACAACCAATCCGTCAGACGGCATTCGCTGACAGAAATACCAGCGCTGAACCATTCAAGAAACCAAAGCCACGCTGAACAGGCGTAATTTCCGTAAATGCCGCTTGCAGTGTAGGAAATAGCGTGGTATAATGGCGGCCAGATGAAGCCCGACAGCTCAGCCGTGACCCCTTCGACCCGCAGCCGGCGCGGAGTGACGCGCCGCCACTCGAAGCGGCCCGAGGGCACCCAGCCGATAGTGCCGGACCACGAGATTCTGCGCAAGATAGGCACAGGTGCCTATGGCGAGGTGTGGCTGGCGCGCTCAGTAACCGGTGCCTACCGCGCGGTGAAAGTGGTGTGGCGCGAGGATTTTGTGGATGAGCAGGTATTCATCCGCGAGTTCGACGGCGTGCTGAGCTACGAACCGATTGCACGCGGCATACCGGGGCTGGTGCATATTCTGCACATCGGGCAGCACGGCGGCGAGTTCCCTTACTATTTCTACGTAATGGAGCTGGCAGATGACGCCTACACGGGCACTCACACGGACCCGGATTCATATGTGCCCCGCACCCTGTACAGCGACATGCAGCAATATGGAAACCGCCCGATGCCGCTGGACTACGTGCTGGAGGTGGGTTGCCAGCTTTCGCGTGCGCTGGCCGGGCTGCATGCGCAGGAACTGGCACACCGCGATGTAAAGCCCACGAATGTCATCTTTATCAACGGCCGGGTGAAACTGGCCGACGCCGGGCTGGTAGCACACAGCAACCAGCGCAGCTTTGTGGGCACAGAAGGATACATACCCCCGGAAGGGCCGGGTACGCCGCGGGCAGACGTATACGCCCTGGCCAAGGTACTGTACGAGATGTCCACCGGCATGGACCGGCTGAACTTCCCCACCCTGCCCGCGGAGCTGCCGGAAGGTGCCACCCACCGCCGCTGGATTCAATTCAACAACATTCTCTGCTCCGCTGCAGACCCGCAGGTGAACCGCGACACCATCGTGAACGCCAAACTTCTGGCGGAAAAGCTGGAAGCCCTGCGGGATGATGCCATCATCCGCAAAAAGCGCCGTATCTCATGGAGAAAACTCGGTCGCCAGCTGGCCATGAGCGGCCTCATCATGGGGCTGGTAATAGCCGTTGCGGCACATTTTCTACCGCCGGACATGCCGCAGCGACTGAAACTTGCCACGGATACCCTGATGGGCACCCCGCAGCCCCAGACTCCCGCGTCCCCTGTGGAGACAGACACCGCACCGGAGACACCACCACCACCCCAACCGCTGCACGGACAGTATTTCGTGGGCAGTGTGCCTTCCGGCGCCTCTGTGTATACCGAGGACGGTATCTATGTGGACGAAACGCCCTACGGTCCCATCACGACCGATGCAGGCAAACGCATGGCCTTCATTCTGCGCAAGGAAGGATATGCCGACTCCTACGTGAGCGGCATGGTACCGCCCGGTGGGCTGCTCTCTCTGGGGGGTGAGCTCCGGCCCTATAGGCCGCCGCGCACCGGCGAACACTGGACCGATGCGCAAGGCACGCGCTACACCCCGGCAGGGGGTGTGCATGTGGCAACAACGCCGGTTTCTCCCGAGCAGTTCTACGAATTTCTGGGCTCTGAAACGGGCGCTGCCGAGCAACACAAGCATGTAGAGCAATCCGGCAGACTGCTCACCTCTCAGGAAAGCATCAGCGCGTTCACGCTCTGGCTCACGCGCCAGTGCGAAAAAGCCGGCACCATAGGCCGGGACCACTCGCTCATTGCCCGTCCGGAACCCGGCACAGAAGCCGGGCCTAATCTCTGCGGCTACCGCCTGTACACCACCCTGGTGCAGAAAACACCCGTCAGCATTTACAGCAACCCGGCCGGCGCCAGCGTCATGCTCAATGGTCTGCCGCTTGGTATCACCCCCATGCAGTCAGTCAGCATTCCTCTGGCTCCGTACTATCTGGAAATACGCCTCCCGGGCTACTCCACCGTACGCCGAAGCGGGCTTTCGCCCAAGGATCTGGTGCTCAACCTGCACCTGCAGCCCAACCACTCAGTTGACTTCGCCGGGGTCTGGATTAACAGTCTGGGGCTCAAAATGCAACCGCTGCTGCCCAACCTGCTGGTCTGTTCCACCGAGGTTCGCGTATCAGACTACGAGAACTACTGCCGCCACACCGGTGCCGCCACACCGCCCGCCGCCGGGTTTGAACAGAACGAACACCACCCCGTGGTCAATGTTTCGCGCGAGGATGCCGAGGCCTTTGCGGCCTGGCTCACCGCTCAGGAACGCGCCAACGACCTCATCGAAGAAACGGATACCTATCGTCTGCCTACCGATGAGGAGTGGAGCCACATGGTCGGCTGCAAGGACAACGATGGCACCAGCCCTTACGAGCGCCAGCGCCGCCGCGCCACCGCCACCAGCGAATACCCCTGGGGGCGTAAATGGCCACCCACCAACAATACCGGCAACTTTGCCGATACCAGCGCCATCCCTGCCCTCCGCGCGGACCATATCATCCAGAATTACCACGATGATTTCTCCCACACCGCCCCTGTCGGCTCATTTGCGCCCAATGCATTGGGCATACGTGACCTGGCAGGCAACGTGCAGGAATGGGTAAGTGGTGAATACGGGGGCCCGGAAAACTTCCATTTCCGGCGTTACGGAGTCACCCGCGGCGGCGACTACACCTCCTTCCGCCCCGGCCAGCTCAGTTCCTACAGCCGCACACCCCACCCTGTCGATACCAGACGCCCCACCATCGGCTTCCGACTTGTACTCGAACGCCGGGTAGAACAACCCTGAGCGCAAAGGGCGTTTGAAAAAGTCCCATGAGCCATTCAGCGCACCACGCTGCCGGGCTCAGTCCAGGTTCCCGGGGGCAGAACCCGGCCGGGGAGAATCACGCATTTGCAGCCAATCCGGCATCCCTCGCCCACCACACAGCCCAGCTTATTGCGGCCGGTGGGCAGCAGCTCGCCCTGCCAGGGCATGCGGATTTCCCCGGCGTCGTGCCGGAAGTTGCTGAAAATACAACCGCCGCCCACGTTCACGTCGTCGCGGATAATGGAATCGCCCACATAGCTGAGATGGGAGATAAAGACCTTATTACCCAGCAGGCTGCTTTTCACTTCCACCGCATTGCCGATAACACAGTCATCGCCCACGCTGGTTTCGCCGCGCAGGTAGGCATTCGGGCCAATCCGGCACCCGCGGCCGATACGCACGTGGCCTTCAATCACAGTGCCGGGCAGCACAACCGAGCCCTCACCCAGCTGCAGCGTTCCCAGCACGTGAGCCCCGGGAAGCACCTGTCCCCGGATATCGGGTCGCAGCTGCTGCAGCGCAGCGCATTCCTGCTCAAGCTCTTTCCAAGGTTCCATGAGAAATCAATCCTTTGCACCTATGTTCAGGCGTTCACAGGCCTCCACCAGATATTGGTGCGTCGACTTACCCGCACCGGGTTCCGGCTCCAGAAACATGGGTTCGGGATACACATGCGCAAAGCGGTCACCATCGGCATCGCGCTGTTTGCCCGAGTAGCACAGATTATCATCTGCCTGCGGGCAGTTCCCCCAGGGACCGCCCACCATAGCCGCCACATCGCGCACGTTGCGGTACGGGGAGCAGTATGCATTCACCCAGTAATCAACCTGCGGAGCGCGCTCACGCGGCTTCGAACGCTCTCGGCAGCTCACAGGATCTATCGTGGCCACGAGCACCTTACCGGAGTGAGGCACATCCTTCACATGGCGCAGCGCATCCATGATGGCAGAACCGCCGTAACTATGCCCCACCAGCACGACATCCGCCTGCGGATTCACCGCCAGGAAGCGGCGTAAATCGCGCTGCAATTTCCAGGTACTGTGGAAGAGAAGGTTTCCTGTACCGCTGTCCCAGGCATAGTAAGCGCGCAGCTGGCGACCCTTGCAGGGCAACAGCGGCATTTTTTCATACACAGAGCGGAAATGCAGCAGCACCTGTTCGGTGAATCCGCCCACGAAAATCACCGCCACATCCGCCTTTTCAGCAGGCAGAGGCAACTGCTTCCGGCGCCCCACGAATCCGGTTCGCGGCGTGGGCTCAATACCTTCTGCAAACTGCGGCTGGCTGCAGGAATCCAGCACCAACAGGGCGCAAAGTGCACTCAGAACTGCGTATGCGGGTTTCACTTCAGGCCTCGGAACAGATTACGGAGATAGGGTTTCAGCAGGATGTAAAGCTCTTTCTCCTGAGCTTCCTGCAGTACCACATCGTGCATGATGATACGGTCATTTGCCACGGTGGCAGCCAGGCACTGGCCATTGCTGGCATAGAGGTAGAACCTGTTCTGAGCCAGCGGGGCATTGTCATCATCCACCTGATACATGAGCTCAGGAATCGGGCGATTCTCGCCGGACTGCAGAATGGTGCAGACCTTTGCGCGGTCGGGCTCGCTGAGTTTCCAGCGGCGCTCACCGTCCTCATTCAGCCAGGCCGGTTCAAAGGGAGTCACCGCCATAGCCGGAGCAGCCAGCATCTCCTGCACCGCATCGGTGCTCACCGAATAACTCTGATACGTGCACGCAGAAAGAAATGCGGCCCCCACAGACAAGCTCCAGATAATCTTTTTCATCTCCAATGGTCAGATACGTTATGATTCAGCACGGGCAATATCGCTTGCCATCTGGCGGGTAGCGGTCTTCAGCAGTTCCACCACCTGATCAAAGCCTTTCTGACCACCGTAGTATGGATCCGGCACCGCGTGCAGAGGACAATCATCCGCAAACCAGGCACTCATCGGCACTACTTTAGCCATCTCTTCAGGAGAATCGGCCAGCGCAATGACATTCTCATAATTATCGTCGTCCTGCGGCACAATAAGGTCGAATGCCGCAAAATCACGGCGGGAGAACTGGCGGCCACGGTGACCATTGTAGGCATAGCCGGCACGCTCCAGCGCGGCCAGCATGCGGGAATCCGGCCTATCGCCCACGTGGTATGCCGCCGTGCCGCAGGAGTCAGACTCCACATGATCGGCCAGATTAGCCTCTTTCACCGCAGCGTTGAAAATAATCTCAGCTGCAACGGAGCGGCATATATTACCCAGGCACACAAAAAGCACGCGGAAAATCTGCGCTGCAGATTCCGGTTGACCATCCTCGCCAATTCTGGTATGAACATCCATGTCAACGCGCATCCTACCACAATATGCTCAACATTGCACGCCTGAATTCCGCCCCCGAGATATTTTACTCCCTGCAGGGAGAAGGCACCCGCTGCGGCACCCCCGCTGTATTTCTGCGACTGGCCGGCTGCAACCTGTCCTGTAAGTGGTGTGATACCAAGCATTCGTGGGGAAACGGCATTCTCTGCAGCGAGGCAGCAACGGCGGCACACATCGCAGAATCAGGCTGTTCGTCCATTGTCATAACAGGAGGCGAACCCCTGCTCCAGCAACCAGCTCTGGAAAAGCTGCTCAGCCTTCTGCCTGCGGATAATTTCATCGAGGTCGAAACAAACGGCTCGATCATTCCCACCCCTGCCCTGGCCCGGCGCGTCAACCAATGGAATGTCTCCCCCAAGCTTGACCACTCAGGCAATCCACGCGATAAAGCCATCAACCATGAGGCGCTGCAGTTCTTCAGCAATCACCCCGCAGCCTGGTTCAAGTTTGTGGTGCAGAGCGAAGATGACTGGGCAGGTATTGCAGCCCTGGAGCTGCCGCAGGACCGCATCATCCTGATGCCCTGCGCCACCACCCGTGCCACACTCGAACAGGCACGGCCCACCGTGGTCGATATGTGCCTGCGCCACCGGGTGCGTCTGGGTGACCGTCTCCACCTTACCCTCTGGGACGATAAAAAGGGAGTATAATCCCGCGTTTGCCCCCCTTTCACCGCTGTTCATCCGGTACAAACCAGTCAAATTGGGAGTTGGCGGCATGAAATGCCGCCATGTCCCCATGCGTCAGCATGGGGATTTCTTACATCGGCAACGCCGATGTATTTCATGCGGCTTCGCCGCATTTCATACCGCAGGAACTGCGGTATTTTGTGCACCGAAGGTGCAATTCATTGAGCCCCGCAAAGCGGGGCGACTGCTTCGCTGACCGAGGAATAAAAATAAACAATAATATAGAATACTTAGGTGCTTATTGCGATTCTCTGCCTATGTAATTCAACGCTTCAATCAGC
>JAZONE010000085.1:0-20381 GCA_045654325.1 Akkermansia sp. | reverse complement strand
CTGACGCTGGCTAAGGGCGCAACCTGGAATCCTGTATTCGCCAAGGACGAAGAATCCGACGAGCCCGGAGAGCCTGTGGAAACAGCGGCAGCTTCCGCGGCGCTGGTGGCGGCACCGGACCTCAGCCCGGTGGCAGATGCGCTGGTGCAGGCCAACTGGGGACAGGTGGGGGCCAGCCGCGCCTTTGTGAACGCCATCGGCAGCCGCAGCATGGCGGTGCAGCTGGGCAGCGGCGAGCGCGCCGTGTGGGCCGGTGCCATCGGCGCCAGCAGCCGCCATAGCGCCGCCGGCGGTCACAATGGTGCAGATACCAACGTAACGGGCGGCGCTCTGGGTGTGGAAACCCAGCTGGGCGAAAGCAGCCTGCTGGGCGTGGCGCTGGGTGCCAGCCGCACCCGAGTGAGCGCCCATAACTACGGCACCATCAAGCAGGATACCACGCACTTGGGCGTCTACGGCCAGACGAGCTGGAACAAGCTGAGCGCTGACTGGAGCGCCGCCTATGGCCGCAGCGATTCGGAAATCCACGGCAGCAGCTGGAAGCAGAATCACCTGCAGCTGGACGGCCGCGTGAGCTACAACCACGCCCTGAGTGAAAGCACCGTACTGCGCGGCTTCGGCGGCATGCAGTACTACGCCTCCGACAGCGCCACGGTGGACGGCATCAAGACCGGTTCCATCCAGAACCTGCGCGCTGAAATCGGCGTGGGCGCCAGCCACACCATCGGCAAGCTGGGCGTATACGGCGAAGTGGCGGTGCACCAGGACCTGGTGCGCCACAACCCGAGCGTAACCACGCCCGATGCCCGCTACCGCGGCATGAACCCGGGCCGCACCGGCCTGAACTTCACCGTGGGTGCCAGCTACAGCCTCACCGACCAGTGGAGTGTGAACGCAAGCTACACGGGAGAAATCGTAGAGAACGCCAACGCTCACAGCGCCAGCGTAGGCGCCACCTACAAGTTCTGATTGCAATAACAAGCCAGGACGCAGGTCATGAAAAGCAGTTGCTTTTCATGACCTGCTTTGCTAAGATGCACACATGCCGAAGGTGAACCTCAAGGAGAAGTGGAGGTTGACGCCGCACTGCCCCGGGGTTTATCTGATGAAGGGGGAGGGCGGTGGCGTGATTTATGTGGGGAAGGCAAAGGATTTGCACCGGCGGCTTGCAAATTATTTTTCGCCGTCTCGGGCAACGCTGGAGAACGGCAAGACGCGCGCACTGATTGCCGCGATTGTGGATTTTGATTACTACGAGGTGCGCAATGAGCAGGAATCGCTCATTCTGGAGCAGAAGCTCATCAAGGAGTACCGCCCGCATTACAATGTGCAGCTGCGGGATGATAAACGGTATTATCTTCTGCGAGCGAGCCGGCAGGAGCCGTTTCCCCGTTTCTCTCTGGTGCGTCTGCGGAAGGACGACGGAGCCCGCTATATCGGTCCCTTTGTGCATGCCACTGCGCTTAAGGAGACGGTGGAGTGGCTGAATCACCGCTTCCGGCTGCGCACCTGCACGTGCCGCCACCCGGGGGAGGAACAGTACCGCCACTGCCACGACGATGAGATTCGCCACTGCTCAGCACCCTGCGTGGGTCGCATTTCGCCGGAGGAATACCGGGCGCAGTTTGAAGCGGCCCTTGGCCTGCTGGAGGGGCGGGGACGTCAGGCGCATCTGGATGCTCTGACGCAGGAGATGATGGCTGCTGCAGAGGCTATGGATTTCGAGCAGGCGGCGCGGCTGCGCGATGTGCGCGAGAACATCATCAAGACGCTGGAACCCACCCGCCGCTTCACCCGCCGCTCTCCTGACCTGCCCGGCACCGTGGATCCGGACCGCGATCTGGCGGAGCTGGCGGAGTATCTGGGCATGGCCCAGCCACCGGCGGTGATGGAGTGCTTCGATATCTCTAACCTTTCCAGCAACCACATTGTGGCCAGTATGGTGCGCTTTACCAATGGCCGGCCGGATAATTCGGCTTACCGCCGCTACCGCATCAAGGGAGTGGACGGGCAGAACGACTTTGCCTCCATGCTGGAGGTGGTGCGCCGCCGCTACTCGCGCATTGTGAATGAGAGCAGCGCCCTTTTCGATAAGCCCGAAGGGGTGGACTTGTATGCCTGGTTGAAGGAGCTGGGGGCAGAAGGGAAGGCCCCTATCAAGGTGCCCGACCTGGTGGTGGTGGACGGCGGTAAGGGGCAGCTGGCCATAGCGGTGCAGGTGCTGGCAGAAATCGGCCTGCAGAATATGCCGGTGGTGGGTCTGGCGAAGCGCGATGAGGAGATATACATGCCGGGGCAGAGTGAGCCGCTGGTGCTGAGCCACGAGTGCGGCGCACTGCGCCTGCTGCAGCGCTTGCGCGATGAAGCGCACCGCTTTGCCAACAACTATAACGAGCTGCTGGTGCGCAAGCGCGTGCGCGAGAGTAAGCTGGATGCGTATCCTACCATGACTCCGCGCCGCAAGGAGCTGCTGCTGGCGCGCTTCCACACCGTGCCCGGCATCCGCTCCCGCAGCCCCGAGGAGCTGGCAGAGCTCCCCGGTATCTCGCTCAAGTGGGCGCAGGGCTTCTGCGCCTGGCTGAAGGGAACCCCGGCAGAGTGAGGCGGATTAGCGGTCAGAAATCGCAATCGATGCGCAGCACTGCAGGGGGCTTGAGTATTTTAATGGCTGGTCCTTTTGGCGTTGAAATCAGGGGTGGAAAAGCTGGCATCGAAGCTGCAGGCGGAAAGCCCCAGCACCACGGCGGCGAGAATGAGAATACGCAGAGTAGTCATAACGCTCATTATCTTACGCGGTGCGCGCGGATAGACAAGAGGTTAGATTAACTGTTCGTAATTCTATTCGGAGCACGGGACTTTAATCCCGAAAATAAAATCGGTAAGGGACTTAAAAAACGAAACCCGCCCCCGTGCGGGGGCGGACGAAATCACTTCGTGACCAGCCGCCGCAGCCATCGGCTGCTTTGGCTTGCTAAGCTTAGCTCGGAAGAGCCTCGATGACGAGCACCTGGAAGGGCTCCAGACGCAGGGTGACGGGCTTGCCTGCCTGTGCTGTGGCGGGCAGGGTGTCGCCCTTGGGGGAGCTCAGGGCATAGCTCAGCGGTGCGCCCAGCGGCAGTTCGAATACGGCAGCGGGGTCGAAGCTGAAGTCCTGTGCGGTGGCGGCGGGGTTGCGCAGCACGAGGATGCCCTTTTCCGGACTCCAGCTGGCAAATCCGTAGGCTTCGAGGGCGGCGGGGTCGCCACCCACCCAGTGGCTGTCGACCATGGTGGCAGCGTTGGCTCGGGTCCACTTGGCAGCGGAGGCCAGGGTATCCCACTCGTGCGGCTGCATCATGGCGGGGGTGATGTAGAGCTCCTGCATCTGGGTGCCCAGACCCAGACCGCTCCAGATTTCATCAGCCAGGTCGTTACCTTCAGTGGTGGTGAGGCCGCGTGCGCCCTTGTTGTAGATGACGCCGTGGGTCATGAGTGAGTTGATGGGGAAGAGCGGGGAAATCTTCACATTGTGGGCGTAAATCATCGCATCGCGGAAGGTAATCCACTGCTGGCGGGCAGTGCCTTCGCCACAGAAATCGTGGTCCCAGTTGCCTCGCCATATGGAGTCGGCAATGCCGAACCAGAACGGGCTGGCCCAGGTGCCGGTGGTGAGGTTGATGAAGATATCCGGGCGCTCAGAGCGCAGTTCTTCGATGAGGGAGATGGCGGCCTCGAAATCGGAGCCGAAGCGGGAGCCGGGGGCGGGCTCAGCCATGCCGGAGCAGCCGTCGAGTTTGAAGTGGTTGCAGCCGTTCTCACGAATCATGTGCAGGCACATATCGCGGAAAAGCTCGTAGTACTTCGGACCGGAGAGGGCAAAGCCTCGCTCGTTGGTCTCGTAGGTTTCACCGGCGGCGGCAAGTCGGTTCAGCTTGGGCTGACCATAACCACCCCAGGGGGAGAACCACACGCCCGGCTGGGCACCGTAGCTTTCGGCCAGCTTGCGGGCCTCGCGGAACTCATTGGGCATGCCGGCGTGGAACTGCCAGAGGGTTTCGGTGTCGTCCCAGCCATCGTCGAAAAGGAAGGAATCCATGACGGCGCCTCGCTTGGTGACGAGCTCCTCGCCGAAGAGCCGCACGGTGTCGAGCACGTCCTGCTCGTTGTAGCGGGTGAAGTAGCCGATATCGTACCAGGTGTTGTAGTTGAGCAGGGGGAAGTAGGCGCGGGCGCGTTCTTCGTTCAGGTAGGCGAGCTGGAAGGTGCGGCGCAGCTGGCCGGGCTGGCAGAAGCCCATGACGGCGGAGATGGTGCTCACAGTGCGGTTGGGCAGGTGGGTGGTGCGCTCCAGCGAGCACATGAAGCCGGTGGGCGTGACTTCGCTGGTGCAGAGCGGACTTTCCACGCCGGCGAACAGGCGGTTGCCCGCAGCCACGATGGGGGCTCCCTTCACGCTGCCTTCCACGCGCGCCTCGGGGGCGGTCACGTTCAGCAGGGTAATCTTGCGGGCGGGCATGGCGAACTGCATGGGGTTGATATTCAGTCCGGTGCGGAAGTAGGGCTGGCCCTCGCGCAGCTCCACCCACCACTCGATTTTGTAGCCATCTGTCGTCACGGCAAAGGGAAGGGTGGCACGCTGACCGCCACGGCGTTCCACCAGGCGGCGGGCTGTCGCATCTGCTGCAATTTCGGTGCAGCTCAGCTCGCCGCACATCAGGTCCTGCGTGGTGAGCGGCAGGCACATATCGGTGTATTCCTTCTTGGAGCAGGCCTCATCTGTCTTTGCTTCCAGCAGCTGGATGGTGAATACCTCCTTGCCCAGGTCATAGCAGCGGCCGTTGATTTTGTCCTGCACGAGCACGCTGGCCAGGCGGCGGCCTGCGGTTTCGATATTGATGCTGATGAACTCGTTCTGAATAATCATAAAATTGCCGAATAGGTTCGTGGGGAGAGGGTAGCATAGAGGCTACCGGATGACAAGCCAAATAAAGAAACCGCCAGCCTGCATGCACAGGCCGGCGGTTGGAAATGGTGTGTAAAGCGGGGGGCTTTACTTCTCGCTCAGGGAGCCGATGCCGGGAAGCACCTTGCCTTCCAGCAGCTCGAGGGAGGCGCCGCCACCCGTGGAGCAGAAGGAGAGCTTGTCAGCCACCTTGAACTTCTTGGCGGCGGTCACGGAGTCACCACCACCCACGATGGAGGTGCAGTCGCTCTCGGCGAGGCATTCGGCCAGAGCCTTGGTGCCCTTGGAGAAGGAGTCAAGCTCGAACACGCCCAGCGGACCGTTCCAGAGTACGGTCTTGGCGCCCTTGATGATGCCGCAGAACTCTTCGATGGCCTTGTCGCCGATGTCGATGCCCATGCCGTCAGCAGGCACGGAACCACCCTCAGCCCAGGGAGCGGTGCAGAAGGTTTCTGCGCCCTCTTCGAACTTGAAGGAGTAGCGGGTGTCGGCGGGCAGTACGAAGGTCACGCCCTTGGCCTTGGCGTCGGCCAGAATCTGGTTGGCAAGGTCGAGCTTGTCGGCCTCAATCTTGGAGTTGCCTACATCGTAACCCTGGGCAGCCAGGAAGGTGTTGGCCATGGCGCCACCGATGATGAAGGTCTGGCTCTTCTCCATGAGCTTGGAGAGCACCAGAATCTTGTCGGAAACCTTGGCACCACCCATGATCACCACGAAGGGCTGCTCGGGGGAGCTCAGCTTGCCCTCGAGGTACTCAAGCTCGCGCTCGATGAGGAAGCCCATGGCGGACTTCTCGGCGAAGTGGGTCACACCCTCGGTGGAGGCGTGGGCGCGGTGGGCAGAACCGAAAGCGTCGTTCACATACAGAGTAGCGTCGCCCAGCAGAGCCTTGGCGAACTCGGGGTCATTCTTCTTCTCCTTCTTGTCGAAGCGCACGTTGTCGAGCAGCATCACGTCGCCGTCCTGCAGAGCCTTGCGGGCTGCGGTAGCGGCCTCGCCGATGGTCTCAGGAACGAAAGCAACGGGCTTGCCCAGGTGACCGGAAAGGCACTCGGCGGCAGCAGCCAGGGAGAACTCAGCCTGGTAGCCGGTACCCTCGGGGCGGCCCAGGTGGGAGCAGAGAACGAGGCGGGCGCCGTTCTCGAGCAGGTACTTGATGGTGGGCAGAGCGGCCACGATGCGGGCATCGTTCGTAATCTTGCCATCCTTCATGGGCACGTTGAAGTCAACGCGCATGAGCACTTCCTTGCCGGCGACATCGAGGTCGCGTACAGTGAGTTTAGCCATAGTTACTATTTATTATGTGGTTGAAGTTTTTTGGCGGATTGCGGGATACAATCGTGCCGTGCGGCGTATTTTATCGAAAAATACCCGATTTTCAAGGCTAAATGCACAAGAAGATGCGAAAATCAGGCGAAATTAGCTTGCCAAAGTAATTTCCTGTGGTAAAGTGAGAAAATACTATGGGTGGCAAATACCGTAAAAAGAAAGATGTGGAGATGACACTGCGCAAACATGCGCGGCCGCAGCAGCGCGCAGCCCGGCGTGCTGCAATATCGACAGCCTGGGTTGTGCTGGCAGTGGTAGTGGCTGCATTGCCGCTGGCGCAGTGGGTGCAGCTGTTGCAGGCTGGTGAGCAGGTGAACTGGGTACCGGCCTTGCTGGGCACGGGATTCATGCTGCTGGTGAGTTTTCTGTGCCTGCGCACGGCATACCGTCGCATGCAGAGTCCGCGGTAATGTCCCGGCTCGCCGTATTATCTAAATAGTATCGAATGTTAGGCGCGTGCAGGGTATCTGCTCTGCATGCGCGTTTTTTCTGGGCGTGTGGGCGCCGCATTGAGAGGTTTATTTGAGCAGAGCTGGCACTACACGGGCAGCCTGGCTGCGGTGTGTTTGTTTGCAGCAGTGCTCGGGCTGGGGATTTACCACTCGGTGGTGCATGATGGGGAGCAGCCAGAGTTTCGCTGTTTTGCCGGGGTGGTGAACCCGGCCGGCGCGGAGCCGCCGCACGGCGTGATTCCTCTGGGGCAGGGAAGCCTGCCCGGGGTGCCTCATGTGCAGCTGGAATATGGCGCGAACCAGCGTCTGACCCGCATGCGGTATCTGAGCGCCCGGGGGGGACTGACCCCGCTCCCCGGCAGTCGCGTGGCTGAGCAGGTGCTGCATTATGATGAGCACGGCCGCCTGCTGAATCGCCGGAATTACGATGCAGCAGGAGCCCCGGCCGAGGATGCTCAGGGGGTGGCAGTGCGTGAGTTTGATTATGACGCTGCCGGGCGGCTGGTGAGGACGCGGTTCCGCGATGCAGAGGGCCGCCTGACTGTGCCTCGTTTTCCCGGTTACGCAGAGCGCCGACTGAGTTATGATGCACAGGGACGCCCGATTCGGGTAGAGTATCTGGATGCCGCCGGTCATCCGGTACTGAATGCTGCTGGGGAGCAGACTGTCTTGTATTCATATGGTGAGGACGGCAGAGTGGTTCGCGAGAACCGCGTGGGGGACATGCCTGCGGATAATCACTCCGGGGTAGCACGTAAAATCATGCAGCCCGAAAGTGGTGGATTCCGTCTCAGTTGGCAGGATTCTGCCGGTCGCCCGGTAGTAAATCATGCTACAGGGGCGGTGGCTGTGCAGCGCAACGAACATGCCGCACAGGGGGTGCATCGCAGCTCATATCTGGCAGCCGATGGTCAGCCGATAGCACATCAAAGAACCTGTGCCGAGCACCTGAAACGCTGCAATAAGGAGGGAAATCTGGAGTGGGAATGCTTCAGCGGTGCAGATGGTCTCCCGGTGAATCATCCTGTGCTTGGGTATGCTGAGCATGTGTGCGAATACTCTCCGGTGGGAGAACTGCGGCGCGAATTTTTCTGGGATGCCGCGGGGAATCCTGCTTCTCTGCATGAGCGGCGTTTTGCGGGTGATTTCGGCCTGACTCTGCACCGCGATGGTTCCACTGCCGTGCAGCCGCTGCGTTGATTTTTATGTTATGCTGGAGGGTGGTCGAGCTTTGTGATTGAAATCGCCCCTTGATTGGTGTAGGATGACGGCATGAAATGTTCCCTGATGATGCTGGGTACCGGCAATGCTGCGGTGACCCGTTGCTACAATACCTGCTTTGCGCTCCGCAATGGGGCGCAGTATCTGCTCACGGATGGCGGTGGCGGTAACGGCATTCTGGCGCGTCTTGAACAGGCCGAAATCCCCCTGCAGGGCATACATGATATCTTTCTTACCCATGCTCATACCGACCACATCTTCGGTGTGGTCTGGGTGGTTCGTATGATTGCTCAGGCGATGAACAGCGGTAAGTACGAAGGTCTGCTCCGTGTGTATGGCCACGTGGAGGTGCTCGATACGCTCAAGGCCATTTGCTGCGGCACGCTGCCGGGAAAAGTGACGCGCCACTTCGGCGAGGATATCCTCTTCACCCCCTTGGCGGATGGCCAGACTTTTTCTGCCGCTGGCATGGCTGGTGTGGCGTTCGATATCGGCTCCACCAAGGCACGCCAGTTTGGTTACCGTCTTATGCTGCCGGACGGCCAACGCTTCGTCTGTCTGGGGGACGAACCCTACAACGAAAAGAACGAGGCTCTCACCCGCGCTGCCGATTGGCTGCTCTGCGAGGCCTTCTGCCTGCATGCCGATGCGGAGCGTTTCAAGCCATACGAGAAACACCACAGCACCGCCCTTGATGCCGGTCGGCTGGCTGCCGGTCTCGGGGTGAAGCACCTTGTGCTGTACCACACGGAAGACGCTACCCTGGCTAATCGTCGCTCGGCCTACTCTGCTGAGGCTGCTCAGCATTTCTCCGGCACGATTCATGTGCCCAATGATGGCGAAATAATCCTGTTGGAGTAAAATTGCCTTTTTGCCTTATTTTTTATAAATGCTGCAAATTATTTATTTGCAGCATTTTGTGTTTAAAAATGGCTATAAAAAGCCCATTCTGGCGCCTGTGTAGCGGCGTGCTCGGGTATTCGTGCGCTGATTTTTGCCCCTGCAAGCTATAAAATGGGGAATTTTATGGGTGATTAAACACCTGTTGGATAAAATGGCCTGTTGAAGGCGTTAAATGGTGATTTTAAGCTCGAAAACTCATGACGCAAACACAAAATACACTGATAGATAAATATATAACGGTGTTTTAATATTGCGGTGTAAGTACATAGGAAAAAGTGGAAAATTTGAGGAAAATTGTGCTCGGGATGGTAGAAATGGGGCTTTTGAAGAGTTCTTCTTCAAGTGTTGTTTACAGTCACCCGAAAGGTGAGCCTCGCAAACCTGAGTTTGTTTCTTTTGGTTTGTGGTGTGGATAAAATTATAAAAGCTCATAAATAAGAGGATAAGAAGTTTTTAGCCTTTGGGTGTAATGCCACCAAAGTGCGGTATTTTGTGTTGAGGCGAAGGTAGCTGGAATTGTGGGTGTTAAAACACCTAAATATTAAGTGTGTCAGTCATAAGTATTTAAGATTGAAGCATGGTGTGCGCTGTGGTAAGGTGGATTCGCACGAGATAAAAAGCTATGCCCCCTGTAAAGAGAGATGCCAACAAACGTCCGGTAACCTTCTGGTTGAACGCCGAGCTGCACGCAAAATTCACGCACCTGGTCAAGGATCGCGGCGACAGCATGTCTGAGCTGCTCACTCGCTTCATAGAAGAGGTGACCAAGACGGTGCAACTGACCCCGAAGGAAGCCGCTGAGCTGGATGCCTGGTATCGCAGCAAGGGGTTGCGTTGATGTTAAGTTTGAGTATAGATTTTCACTGCTATGTCAGAGGAACAGAATCAGAGCGCGCGCAAGCCATCCTGGCTGAAAGTGAAGTTGCCGAAGGGCAGGGTGTTCAAAGAGGTGCAGCACCTCATCAAGGATAACGGCCTCGTGACCGTGTGCGAGGAAGCCATGTGTCCGAACCGTGGCGAATGCTGGAGCCACGGCACCGCCACGTTCATGGCATGCGGTGATGTGTGCACCCGCGCCTGCGGCTTCTGCGCCACCCGCACGGCCAAGCCCAAACCTCTCGACCCGGAGGAGCCCCGTAAGATTGCCGAGAGCGTGGCTCACATGAACCTGAACCACGCCGTGGTCACCATGGTGACGCGCGATGACCTGGCCGATGGCGGCGCTGCTCACATTGCCGAAATCGTCTGCCGCATCCGTGAGCTGAGCCCGCAGACCGTGCTCGAGGTACTCACCTCCGACTTCCGCGGAAACGAGGATGCTCTGGCCATGGTCATGGATGCCGCCCCGCATATTTTCAATCACAATCTGGAGACGGTGGAGCGGCTCTCGCCCATGGTACGCTTCCGTGCCAAGTACCGCCTTTCCCTGCACATGCTGAAGCGTGCGCTGGAGATGGCGCCCGGCCGCGTGGTGACCAAGAGCGGCATCATGCTCGGCCTGGGTGAGACCCGCGAGGAAATTGAACGCACCATGGATGACCTCCGTGAGCATGGCGTGACCGTGCTCACCATGGGCCAGTACCTGCGCCCCTCTCCCCGACATCTGCCGGTCATCGACTATATCCGGCCCGAGGTGTTCGATGAGCTGCGCGAGGTAGCCCTCGCCAAGGGCTTCCGCCACGTGGCCAGCGGTCCGCTCATCCGCTCCTCCCACCACGATGCAGCTTTCCGCCCCGAGCTGGATATCATGGAAGCCATGAATGCCTACCTCGCAGGGAAGTGAATAAAGAGAATCTTCCGCCGCACAACTTCCTGATAGTTGTGCGGCGTTTTTATTTGTAATTCTGCGGAGACTCCCGGAAATTTTGCTGTACAAACGGGTGGAAAACTTGTAAAATCAGCGCGTCGCGGCGTATAGAGACTGCCGTGCGAACGATACAACCAGTGTACCACAATGGCTGAAGAAAGCACCAAGAACCCCATGGAAGCCCTTGAGGCTTTGTACGGAAGCGATACCTTTGGTATCAAGACCATGGAGAAATACCTCTCCAAGAGCGCTTTCAAGAAGATGATGCAAACCATCCAGATGGGTGGTAAGCTCGACATGAGCATTGCGGATGAAGTGGCTCAGGCCATGAAGGTATGGGCTCTTTCCAAGGGTGCCACGCACTACACGCACTGGTTCCAGCCCCTCTCTGACGCCACTGCTGAGAAGCACGACTCCTTTGTGGAGCCGGATGGCAAGGGCGGTATGATTTTCGAGTTCACGGGAAAGAACCTCATCCAGGCCGAGCCGGATGCTTCGTCCTTCCCCAGTGGCGGTATTCGTGCCACCTTCGAGGCTCGCGGCTATACCGCCTGGGACCCCACCAGCCCCGCTTTCATCAAGCGCACCGCCAGCACGGTGACGCTGTGCATTCCCACTGCCTTCTGCTCCTACACGGGTGAGGCGCTGGATAAGAAGACCCCGCTGCTGCGCTCCATGGTGGCGGTGGCTCACCAGACCAAGCGCGTGCTGGCCTGCTTCGGCATCACCCCCAGCACGGTGGATACTAATCTGGGTGCGGAACAGGAGTACTTCCTCATCGACCGTGACCTGTACATTCAGCGTCCTGACCTCATTGAGACCGGCCGCACGCTTTTCGGCTGCCTGCCGCCCAAGCACCAGCAGATGGAAGACCACTACTTCGGTTCCATCAAGGAGCGTGTGCTGGAGTTCATGACTTCCGTGGATCACGCCCTGTGGGCCCTCGGCGTGCCCTCCAAGACCCGCCACAATGAGGCTGCTCCCGGTCAGTTCGAAATCTGTCCGCTGTTCGAACCCTGCAACGTGGCCGTGGACCACAATGTCATCATTATGGACATTCTGGAGCGCCAGGCTCTCAAGTTCAACCTGGTCTGCCTGCTGCACGAGAAGCCGTACAGCTCTGTGAACGGCAGCGGCAAGCACAACAACTGGTCGCTCTCCACCCCGGAGCTGGGCTCCCTGTTCTCCCCGGGCAAGACTCCGCACAGCAACGTACTCTTCCTCACCTTCCTGGCCAGCGTCATCCAGTGCATCGACCGCCACGCTGACCTGCTGCGCGCCTCCATCTCCAAGGCCGGCAATGACCACCGCCTGGGGGCAGCCGAGGCTCCGCCCGCCATCATGAGCATCTTCCTGGGCGATGAGCTCACCGATATCGTGGAGCAGATTATGCACGGCGGCGCCAAGTCCTCCTGCGCCAAGACCACCATGGAGCTGGGTGTGGATACTCTGCCGGAGCTGCCGAAGGATACTACCGACCGCAACCGTACCTCACCCTTTGCCTTCACCGGTAACAAGTTTGAGTTCCGCGGCGTGGGCTCCTCCCAGACCTGCGCCTGGCCCATGACGGTGCTCAACACCATCATGGCCGAATCTCTGGATGAAGTGGCCAACCGCCTGGAACCTGTGGCCGGAACCCCTGGATTCAAGGCTGAGGTGAAGAAGCTTATTGCGGAAATGATTACCGCTCACAGCCGCATCATCTTCAACGGCAACGGCTACTCCGACGAATGGGTGGAAGAGGCCGAACGCCGCGGTCTGCCCAATATCAAGTCCACGCCCGAGGCGCTGGAGGTTCTCTCCCGCCCGGATACGCTGGAGCTCATGCAGAAGTACGGTGTGCTCTCCAATGCCGAGCTGCTGGCTCGCAAGGAAATCCAGATTGAGAACTACGAGAAGCTCATCGATATCGAGGCCAAGACCTGCCTGAGCATGCTGCAGACCATCTACATGCCCGCCGTGGCTGAGCAGATGACCCAGATCTGCAACACCGTGGCTGCCATTCAGGCTGCCGGCATTTCCGCCGGGCTCAAGGCTGCTACCGGCAAGGCTGAGGCTATAGGCTCGCTCTACGATCTGCTGCCTGACCTTATCGACGACCTGTCCGCCGCCATTGCCGAAGGCAACCCCGCCCACATGCGCAGCGCCATGGTTGCCGCCCGTGAGGTGGTCGATAAGCTCGAAACCATGGTGGATGCCGACCTCTGGCCCGTGCCCACCTACGCTGAAATGCTGAATATCCACAGCAAGTAAGCCCGACGGCGCTAGAAGTTTTGAGAAACCTCCACCCAGGAAATTCCGGGTGGAGGTTGTTTGCTCATGAAACGTGATGAGCAGAGAAAGCTCAGGCTGTTATCAGTTGTGCCGGAAACTGCATGTGTACTCGCTATTCTTTATTTTAATCGGTTGTGTTTCATTGTATAAGGTAATATTTTAATCTGGCATTGGGAATATAGAGGGACGGGATATTTTTCAAATTGCCGTATAAAAGAACTACTGGAGGCGGATGATGGGAATTTTTTCTCAGGGTAGTTTCCATTATTATTGTTGTTGTGTAATTTTTTTCTCAAAATATGCATTTTGCCAAAAGTTACCGAGTTTAGACTGTACAAGACGCCCACGTAGTGGTACAGTGGTAGAGTATACGAATCTCTTTTATTGAATCGACTTTGCAATTATAACCTTCTACACATATGAAACTGCATTTACCGATAAATTTACTGCGTAACCTTCTTCTGGTGGTGGGACTGTCTGTATCCTCTGGGTTTGTTTCTGCTCAGGAGACGATTAATCTCAATAAGGCGACCCCCGAGGTGGAGGATTGGGGTGGTTATGGAAGTTACACTTATAACTTCGAGAATGTCAATCTGCAATTGAGCGGTGCGAAGAAACTGGGCGATGACGATTATCAAGGGGTTATAAATTGGACGGCTTCAGAAAACGACGTTTATGCTCTGACTGGTAGCGGTACCCTTTCTTTCGGACAACTCAATATTGGAGCAACAGAATATGGTACAGTATTTGAAATCGGAAGTTCTCTGACATTCTCTGATATAGAGATTTATGCCGCTACATACTATGCCGGTGGCTACTGGAATGATACGGATGTTTTTACTGTAGATTTTGATGCGGTGGCCAAGAGCTGTTATTTCATGATAGAAACTGGTTCCATTTTTGATATCAATGATGCCAAGGTAAGTGGACAAACCTGGATGATGATACAAGGTGGTAAACTTGTTGTAGATAAGTACACGCATACGGAATCAACGTATATGGAGTTGGTTGGCGACAGTGTTCTGGAGGGGGATCTCGTCTTTGCAGGAAAATCGTACAATTTCACCGGTACGAAATACTATGATGAATACGACATTTACAATTCCTTGTTTGGCTGTGTGCATGTAAACTGGACTTATTATCCCGAGGACGGGTGGTATGGCTCGGATTCTTCGGAAACGTGCGCGTGTCTGACAATCACGGGTAATTTGTCGGTGACCTCTAAAACAGCGGTTGTGTTTTATGGTGGTGATATTTATGATGACTCGTCGATCGGGTTGGTTCCTCAGACATCGCTTGTGGTGTTCAAGTGTGGCAGCGTCAATGAGAAACAGCTTTCTCTGCTTGTTCCTTACCTGGAGGATGAGGTGGATGAAGAGTGTAGTTATTGCCTGAACTTTGATTGGGAAGATGGTGATTGGAATTGGCGTAAGTGTTCGTGTAAGTATGGCTCGTATCTGACATACCTTTCAGACCGAGAGTTTCTGGCACGCGCCGGAGAAGATGGCTATGTGCACGTGTATCTTGGATGGAAGCGGGATGCCAATGGAGTTCCCGGCAACGCCATACGGGTAGCAGAAGGTCAGACGGTAGTTCTGAAAGGGAATAACACCCCGACGCTGGAGCGACCTGCCTATCTGATAGGCGGCACGGCCGATGCCAGATCGCTGGATGATGAGTCACTGAATAATATCAATATCCTGGGCAACTCTGGTAATCTGATGACAGACAGTAATCAGACGATGAGTTTCCTGGGAACTGATGAGATAAAATACAATCTTGTGGGCGGAAGACAGGCCACAGCCGGCGCTGCCATGCTTGTCGGTAATGCGGATGCAGATAATGGCAGCATCAAGCTGAGTGGTGAGAAATATAACACTGACATCGTGGAAGTTGTCGGTGGGTTGCTGACTGTTGGTGAGAAAACAACCCTGGGAAGGGGTAGCCTTACCTCGACAGTTTCAGTAAACGGACAAGCTGGCTTAACCAATTTTGGCAAAATTGCCGGAGACGTAGTACTGAGGGATTCCTCGACTATGCTGAATGAGGGAACTGTGCAGGGGTACGTAACTGTAGCTGCTGATGCTGTATATGTAAACAACGGGGTGCAGCAGGGGACTCTGGCTATCAACGGTGATGCATATGGTAGTGGAACCTTTGATTCGGCCATTGTCTGGGCCGGTGGAACTCTCCATGTAGATAATGAATCCGGTGTGCAGAAACATGCCTCTCTCTCAGTGCAAGCGGGAGGCTCTCTTACATTCCTCACCCCCACGGAGGGTGCTGCGCCTGGTACTGATACTCACTCAGTATTGCAGGTGTCATCTCTTTCCCTGGCAGATGACTCCGTTCTGGATGTATCTGGTATCCAAGGGCGAGGTAGCTTCACGCTGATAAAGTATGGTAGCTTTACCGGGAATCTTGGGGAAGTGGCGTTGTCTTACTCTAACGGAACTAACGACTACAATCTGACCCATGATGCTTCATCTAAGACGATAACCCTGAATGTGACGGGTATGGCTATCTGGAACTGGAGTCCTTCAGTCAAGTCGGGCGTATGGCAGAATGGTACCGTTACAGGAAATCCTCTGAAAGGAAATGCCACGGATGGATTTGTGGCGGGAGATGAAGTAGTTATTGCTTCTGATGCAACGGTCACTTTGAAGGGGAATCTGGCTCCCAGTCTGCTGACTATTTCTGCTGATAAGAATGTGACTCTGAAGTCGCTGTCGGCAGACAACGGCCGCCTGACCGGTTCCGGTCAGGTGGTGGTGCAGTCCGGGGCGCAGGCCTCTGTAACATTCAATGACGGTAATACCTATACCGGCGGCACCATCATTGACAGTGGTATTGTGAATGCCGGAGGGGCAGATTCCTTTGGTTCGGGTGATATTACGCTCAACGGAGGCACGCTTGACTTAAAGGGTAAGCTTATTGATAATGATATTTCACTGGAAGGTTCTGCTGTCATCAAGGGGGCTGACAAGTACACGGGTGATTTCTCTATGTCCGGCGCTGCCGAGCTGATGAAGGGGTCGGTCGTGAATATCGGGGCTGGCAAGACGGTGACGCTTTCTGAAGGCACTATCAACGGTACTCTTTCCGGTAAGGGCTCCATTACGGTGGATGGGGTGGTTTCCCTTGGCCCGGATGGTAAACTGGCTGTGGATGAGCTTGCCGTCGCAGGGGGTGAGCTTTGGATTGGGTCCAAGGGCTACACCATGAAAGGCGCGTCATCCTGTTTGTCGATATCTGATTGGGGTGTATTGTATTCTGATGGTAAGCTGAGCCTTAATTGCTTACGGATGGAGTCCGGTGAGCTCTGGGTTGGCGGAGAGAAGCCGCAGAATCTCGACCTGACGGGTAAGGGAGTATCGAGCCGCATTGAGAATTCCTATCTTTACATTGATGGCGCGCTGAACGTGGCCGACAGTCTGACAGTAGGAGGTTCTTCGATTACGGTTGGTGTTTTTGAAGATGAATATAGCAAGCCTCAGTCACTTACGGTAAAGGGGAGCCTTGTTCTTCAGGCTTATGAGGATGAGTATAGTGATTATTATTCTTCCTCTCTGAATCTGAACGGCAAGCTGAGCGTCGGTAAACTGGAGGTGAAAAGCTCATATATCTATGCTACAGGATCTGTTACAGTGGCGGATAGTATGACCATGAGAGGAGCAGAAATCAACCTGGGAGCGGATTATTGGGCTAATCCTCAGTCTCTTACGGTGAAGAATACTCTTTACCTAGGCGCTGACGAACAGGAATATTATTCGAGCCTTTCTCTTTCCGGCAAGTTGAGCGCCGGTAAGCTGGTGATGGAAGATGCATCCATCTTTATGTGGTCACCTAAACCTCAGAGCATTGCATTGACTCAGGCGAAAGATGCACATAAGAACCCGGTAGAGAATGTAATCAGCAACTCCGGTCTTACTGCTTATGCCAATATGAGCGTGTCCGGTAGCCTGACTGTTACTGATTCCACGGTTAATCTGAATGGCGAGGGCGGTGATGAAATGCCGGTTGCGACCTCTCTTTCAGTAAAGGATGCGTTCGTCATGAATATGAGTGACGACGGATGGGGTTCCTCTCTTTATCTGAGTGGCAAGCTCAGCGCCGGACGGATGGATCTGACCGATGCCTACATAGAGCTGTACAACTATGAGAAGGCACAGAGCATTGCTCTGACCCAGGCCAAAGACGCAAGCAAGAAAGATGTGGTGAACCGGTTCACAAATTCCTACATTGACGCAAATGCAAGCATGTCTGTGGCCGGTAGTCTGCATATGGATGGCTCTCATATCTGGCTGTGTGATGCGAGCGAGACAAAGCCGAAGGCTATGGGGCTTACAGTGAAAGGTAATCTCGTTGTGCGCGGTGGCAGTTCGATTACTCTGACCGGTGCGCTGAGCGCTAAGAATCTTGAGCTGGATGGTGGTATTATTACGTTGGATTCAGCCACGCCGTCGACAATCAAGGTGGGTGAAAGGCTGACCATCAGGGGAGAGAGCTTCTTTGATTTAAGCTCATGTGATTTTGTCGCGGGCAGGAGCTACAAGCTTATCACGTTCAAGAATTATACAGGTGTGCAAGAGTCAGGCTTGTACGCGGTGTTCGGCATCGAGGAAGGAGAAGGCTGTATCCTGACCTGTGACGGAAAGTCTATAACGCTGACTATAAAGAAGGGGGCAGAGTGGAATCCCACGCTCCCGGTTAATGATGATCAGGGCTATGCTCTCGCTGAAACAAGGGATGATTCTTCTGCCATATCTGCAACCGCGGCTGAACTCAACGTACGGGAAAAGAAGGAAGAAAACGAGGCCGACGAACCCGAGTACGTGGCGCTTCCGGAGAATCTGCAGGCTCAGCCGGACTATAGTCCGGTGGCTGATGCCCTGGTGCAGTCCAGCTGGGGACTCGTGGAAACCAGTCGTGCTTTCGTGAACACCATTGCCAACCGCAGCATGGCGGTGCAGCTGGGTGATGGCGAGCGCGCTGTGTGGGCAAGCGCCATCGGTGGTGCCAGCCGCCGCAGCAGCTCCGCTGCCCACTACGGTGCAGATACCACCATTGCCGGTGGTGCCATTGGTATGGAAACGCACTTGGGCGAAAGCAGTCTGCTGGGCATGGCTCTGGGCAACAGCTGGACACGTGTAAGTGCCCACGGTTTCGGTACTATCAAGCAGGATACCACTCACGTGGGACTCTATGGGCAGACCCGCTGGAGCGTGTTGAGTGCAGACTGGAGCGCCGCCTATGGCCGCAGTGATTCCCGCAGCTACGGCAGCAGCTGGAATCAGCAGAGCATTCAGCTGGATGCCCGCCTGAACTACAACCACTCACTCAGCGATAACACAGTGCTGCGTGGTTTTGCCGGTGCCCAGTACTACGGACACGACAGCGCAACGGTGGATGGTATCGAGACCGGTAAGGTTCAGAATCTGCGCGCGGAGATAGGCGTAGGTATTGTGCGCCAAACCGAAAAGAACAGTGTGTATGCAGAAGTAGCATTGCTGCAGGATGTGGCTCGTCACAACCCTGAGGTGCGCACCCCGGATGGCCAGTTCTACCGTGGTCTCAACCCTGGTCGCACAGGTGTCAATATCACCGTAGGTGGCAGTTATGCTCTCAGCAACCAGTGGAGCCTCAATGCCAGCTATACCGCAGAGTTTGTGGAGAATGCTAACATGCAGAGCGTGAACGTGGGTGCAACCTACAAGTTCTGATGCTCTGAAAAGCTGTAACTCAATACCGCCTGAGGTATCCTCAGGCGGTATTCATTTTGATTCTGCCGCTCTTTTCGATTTAAATGTGCCCCCTGCTGATTGTTTCGCTTGCTATATTTCCATAAGGAAGACCTGTATGGAGCCGATATAAATGTACTGATGGTGCAATCGGAGTAGAGTTAAATGCCTGAACTGGGGCGTGTGGTATGATTTTCCTGCTTGCTATTGGATGGAAAATGAGTTAGAATGCGGGAGCTTAGCATATCAACTCCATCATGGCACACGAAACTGCATTCCTGGGTGCGAGCACGGTATTCGGTAAATACTGGACGAAGCGTCGCTTTTTCGATTATCTGATTGATAAGGATAATTTCAAGCTGACTTTCGGCCGCTCATTCGGCATGATGGTGTATCTGGACAACGCCGTGGCTAATGGCCCTGCCAAGGTGCGTGCTGATGTGGAGGGCGATACGCGCGCCACAAATTACCTCATCAACCACCTGGCCGACATCAAGCCGGAGCTTACCGTCTTTGTGACCACCTGCGATATGCTGCCTGAGACGGCGGATGAAAACACACCCGCACTGCAGAGCAGTGATGACCCGTATGTGCAGAACCGTATCGACCTGTACCATGCGCTGAACCGGCAGTACGGGCGTGTGCTTAATGTGCACATCCCGGAGATTGCTAACCCCTCACCGGATTTCAACCCGCTGCTGGCTACTCTGCTGAATCCGGATGATTCGAAAGAGCCGCTCCCCTTTGCTCCGCTGGAGTACCACCAGCTCTACCTGCCGCAGCGTATCATGGGCGATGTGGACCGCTGCATTCCGCTGGGTATTCCGTCCATTATTCCTGCCATGCCGCAGCTGACTACCACCGAGCTGGTGGAGCTGCTGAATCCTGCACTGGCCAAGCGGCTGCGTGACCCGGAGTCTGCCGACCCGCGTGGTTCCGACCGCAAGTCGATTCATTCCTTCCAGTGGCTTGACCCGAAGGATGGCTACCTGGTGACAAAGGAAGACCAGATGGAGCTGCTCAAGTTCTACTTTGCACCGCATTTGCTCTGATGCCCTCAGCCACGCTGAAACAGACCGGTGGAGAGTTTGCCCGCTTTTTTGTGGTGGGCGTGGGTGCTACATTGCTGCATCTTGCGGTGTATCTGCTGCTGAACTGGGCTTGCAACCTCAGTGAAAAGGATGCACTGGGGATTACGCTGACTTATTCTGCTGGCTATGCCGTCAGTTTCGTGGCTAATTACTTTGTTTCGCTGCGCTGGACGTTCAAGACCGAGGGCAGCGTGGGCAAGGGGCTGGGTTTTGCCTTCTCTCACCTGGTGAATGCCGGTATGCACCTGGCGCTGCTCAACCTGTTCCGCGCTGTGGGGGCGGGGGATGCGCTGAGCATGCTGCTCATCTGGCTTACCCCCTGGCTGGTGGATTTGTTCCCGGTGCTCGGGCGCCCTGAATCTCTGCTGCCCCTGCCGGTGTATGTTATCGTGGTGCCGTTGAATTTCCTTATGGTGCGCTTCTTTTTGAAACGCTGATGCGAGAAAAAGCTTGACTATAAGGGGACTCTCTGCTACTCTGCGCGCGTTATGGCAAAAGTTCCCGTTATTCAGCTCCGCAAAGGTCACGCCGTGAACTACAACGGCGATATCTGCGTTGTGCGTGAGAGCCAGCTCAAGACTCCCCCCCGCATGGCCTCCTATGTGCAGATGACCATCCGCA
>JAZONE010000084.1:0-1523 GCA_045654325.1 Akkermansia sp. | reverse complement strand
GTGGCAGAGGCTATTGCCACACATTGAAGCAGTGCCCTCTGCCGCCCACTCCTTTCGTCGGGGCTCCCTTATCTTTTGTTTGTTAGCAGGGGCTGCGCCCGCTGACGCGGGCTTACCCCTGCCTCACCTCTACCGTCCCTGCGGGACTCAAATTTCCGCTACGCTGACGCTCCGCAAACTACCCTGCAAATTTCAATTTATCGATATTTGCATGATTCTCTCAACGCATTAACCCATGATGCCCGGATTATGCTCATGACTACTGTTTTTTCGTGATTATGGGGTTGACTTCCAGCGCGCAGGGGAGTATGTTCGGAGCTATGAGAAGAGTGTGCTTACTGATGGTTCTTTGGCTTGCCGGGAGTTCGCTGGTGCAGGGTGGCGGCACGCTGGGTGATGCCATTCGCAAGAAAGCTGCAGCTCCTGCAGCTGCTGCCGAGGTGCTGGCGAGCGTGCAGAACGGGCAGATGACCTGTGAGCTGCTGAAGGCAGACCTTACCAATGTGCTTCGCCTGCCGGATTGCGCTTTCGGGGCTGAGACTCACATGGCACCGGAGGGTTACGTGCTGCTGGTGCTGCAGGGACGTGTGCGAAATACGGGACGTGATTCGGTGATTTTTCAGATTCCGGATTTCGTTTCTGCCAGTGGCAAGCATTACGAAGAGGTGGAGTCTGTGCACTATACCGATGCTAAAAGCGATATGATGGGCATGAAACTGAATCCTGGTCAGCAGCATTCCTTTGTGTGTTTCTATGCGCTTCCTGTAGATGAAATCCTGGGTGGGCAGCTGCGTTTTGAAAAGGACCTCTTCTACCTGGGCGATGATGACAGCACGCTGATGCCGCTTCCTCTGGACGAGAAGGTCTCCATCAAGGATCGCTGGGAGCTCCCCGGCGTGACGGATCTGTAATCTGCCGGTCGGGATAACAAGCAATATAGCCGTCACCTGGTATTTCAAGTGCCGCGGTGGGTGGTTGCTCCGACGTTCCCAGCGGATAAAAGCCCAGCTTGTCTGTTATTCGCATCCGGGTATAATGCTGTGAATTGCAAGGTTAAAAGCGACATAGAAGGAAAAAGTCGTAGTTAAGCGGAGATTCTGTTAAAATGGTAAGAATAGACCTTGGAAAGTTGCCATGCGGAGCTACCATCATGCAACTTTCTGGGGTATTTATTCATCCACATAGCAAGGTGATCTAAATCTTTTTGAGTCAAGGAAGAAAGATTTGTACCTTTAGGAAGGAAGCGTCTGATGAGTCTGTTTGCGTTCTCATTACTACCACGCTCAGAAGCGCAATAAGGATGAGCATAGAATAGTTGTGTTCTTGCAAAATCTTTTCGTCTGCACGATTTGGTGATTCCGGCCGCATCGAGAAATTCAGTGCCATTATCACAAGTAATGGATTTGAAGAGCTCATAAAATCTGGCACCATAATACCGTTCTAAAGAATTAAGTGCCTTACAGACGCTTTGTTGAGTTTTATCCTTCATGAGTAAAATATGCTCAATTCTGGTTTTCCTTTCA
>JAZONE010000083.1:0-98587 GCA_045654325.1 Akkermansia sp. | reverse complement strand
CAGGGTAAACAAAGCCCGCAGAACGAAAGTTCTGCGGGCTTTTCCGTCTGCGGGCGCTGCCCGCAGATTCCGACCGAACGGAGTGAGGATTTCGACCCGCGAAGCGGGATTTCGACCAGCCGCAGGCTGGATTTCGTTTCCGATACAGGCCAGCGCAAAACACAGAGCCCTTCATAGGGAAGCAAGAGCCCCGCGCCCTCTGCGTCGGGACTAAAAGTCCCGTGCCCCGATAATAATGCGTCCGTCTCCGCTGTTGCGCAGGCTGGATTTCGTTACCTATAGAGCAGGGGCAGCGCAAAGAGCCATTCATAGGGAAGCAAGTGACCCGCGCCCTGACCCTTGCTATCATGCAGGACTGAAGTCCTGCGCTCCGATAGCTCGGTTTGATTCTGTTCACGTAACATAGTTTTAGCTTGAGCCGGGCACATTGATTTGCTAAACTGCCCTGTGAAGTGAATCTCGCGTGCATAAATCATGCCTGCATCATCGCTTTGTAAAATGAACCCTGTTGTTTTGCGTTATGAATAGCTCGTTTTCCTATGTTTTTTCCTTGTTTGCGCTGAGTGGTCTGGTTGTGTATCAGGCTGCTGCGGACGTGTTGCCTGCTCCTGTGGTGGGGATGCCGCAGTATTATTACCAGATGGATGAGGATTTTGAGCTGACGGTAGATTTCCCTGTGCCTATGGTTAAGGCTGAGTCGGTAGGTAAGCCGGCGCAGCCCGGGGTAGTGAAGGTGAGCCATGCGGATGATATGGAACTGGTGTGGGTAAGCGAGTCCCGCTTGCGGGTGAAACCGAAGAAGCTGCTGCCTGCGCTTGAGGTTTTTCAAGTAGAAGTGTTGCCGGGAGTCAAGGGCCTGAAAGGGGAGGTTATTCCCACGGTGGTGAAAAAAACTGGCACCACGCGGTCTTTCTATGGCTATTCGACAGAACGCTGCGTGAATGGCGATGTGTTTCTGCGGGCGGATAACGAGAGGTATGCCGCTATCGTAGCCGAGCGTGTGAATCGCCTGTATTTTACATTGAACGGTAAACAGCACCCTGTGAAGGTTCGCCCTGCAAAAGTGGCTGATGCGCTGGAGAATTGGACGGAGTTCAAGGCTCTGACCTATCACAGAGTGACCGATGAAGACCGGGCTGAGGCGGCAAGTCTTCCCCCCGACGAGGAAATCCCGAATACCTGGGTGCTGGAGTTACCCGGTGCTGCTGTGGAGCAACCGATACAGGTAGAGATGCCGGAAACGAGCTGGGATGAGAAAGAAGAGGCTTTTGTCAGCTCTGTCATCAGTTATCTGCGGCCGTGTGAGTGGAAGCAGACTGTTAGAAATACCTATAAATCACCCGGGAAGTATGAGCTTGAGCTCAAGCTGGATATGCCCTCTTCGGCCACCACGGCGGAAGCTCTTATCAAGCAGTTCCGCTGGGAACTCTGCCCGGTGGATGAGGAAACGGAGGCTGCTTATCAGCCCATGGAGTGGCGCGATGGCGCGTTGCGTGCTCAGGTGAATGACCGAGAGGTGGTCATCACCCCCGGTGAACTCCAGACCCGCCAGTATCGCATGGTGGATGGCAGCGAAAAGTCCGGTTGCACGCATCTGAATCTGGTGGCGGAGACCGGTGGACTGGAACTGCGGCTCCGCACGCAGGGGCTTTATGAAGGTATCGTACCTCTGCCTGAGAAAGATCGTCCTGAAGTGCCCGAAGATGTGACGGAGATGCGACCTCAGGCTCCGTACCTGTATACTGATGTGTGCGCCAGTCAGATGCAACTCCGAGGCAGCACGACCATCCGCTGCCGCTATGGTCGCGTGGAAGGTGGTCGTATCCGCCTCTGGAAACTTGGATGCGATGCAGAGGATGCTGTGCAGCTGCTGACAGAATATGGAACCCGCTACACAGGTGAGCACTTGGACTGGGATGATGAAGAGGCCCGCAAGAAAGCCCGCGCAGCAGCAGAGCTGGATGATAAGAAGATGGAAGATAACCGTATCGATACGTCTGATTTACCGGCGGTGCAGGCTACGGTTGAGCGCCCTCTGGCGCCGGCGCTTGCGGGGGAAGTGAATCTGCAGCTGTCCGAATTGTTCCCGGATCAGCCGGTAGGCGGCTTCTACATGGTTGAGGTAGAAGGCACACCCATGCGCAACAGCAAGAATCCGTGCTTCAACCAAGGGCTGGTGCAGGTGACCGACCTTGGACTGCTCTGGAAAACGAATGGCCGCCAGATTTTCGGTTGGGCTTATCATCTGAGCTCGGCCAGGGAGGTGCAGAAGGCGCGACTTCTTCTGCTGGATGCCAAGGGTGACACACTGGCGGAGCTGCCGGTGAAGCAGGGTCTGGTGCAGGGCAATTTTCCGGCAGAAACGCGTTTCCTGCAGCTGGTGACAGCCGATGACCGGGTTATCTTGCAGCATAGGTCCGGGAATATGGATTGGAGTGCCAATCAGGGTCACACCTGGCTTAACAGAGAGATGCTGAAAAACGGAATCTCTCCTGCCGACAAGGCGACGCCGCTGGTGTATCTTTTCAGCGACCGTTCGCTGTACCGTCCGGGGGAGACTGCTCATGTGAAAGGCATCATCCGCTGGGTGAAGGACAATAAAATCAGCCTGCCCGAGGTGGAAAGTATCACCGCAGAGTTGAAGTGCCGCTACGAGACGGTAGCCACTCTGCCGGTGAAGCTGGAACCGGATGGCTGTTTCACGGTGGATGCGCCCATGAAGATGGTGGGCGACCACTCGATTGCTTTCAAGATTGTCTACAAAGGGGATGCTGCCGGTGAAAGCCCGGATGAAAAGTTCCTGGGAGGTAAGGAAATCAATGGATATTATCTGGACCGCACGGAGAGTATTTACCTGCCGTGCAAGGAATTCCGTCGCAATGAATTCGAGGTGAAGAGCAGTATCGTTGCGGATGATAAGACCCGCACAGTACAGGTAGAGGCCACTGCCACCAATTTCACCACTACCCCGGTTTCGCATGGCAAGGTGAAATGGTCGCTGCTTCGTGAGCAACGCCATTTCCAGCCGAAGCAGCCGCAGTGGAGCGGTTTCCGCTTTGGCGATTACACCAGCGACCCCTGGGGCTATGGCGAAGACGAAGCTCATAGAGGTGGCTTCTCTGAAAGCCAGAACGGCGAGCTGGATGCCGAGGGTAAGGGTACGGCCAGTTTCACTCTGCCTGCTTCCGATAATCCGTCCTGTCTGCATCTGGTGGCTACGACCACGGTAACCAACGGCAACGAGCAGAGTATTCGCAGCGTGCAGGAGCAGTTGCTCCATCCCGCCGCGGTTTATGGCGGTATCCGCCCCGAGTCGGTGCTGGCTCAGTCCGGGGGGAAGCTGCCCGTGGAGCTGGTTGCGGTGAAACCCGATGGCAGCGCCTGGAACGGCGAACCGCTGGAGGCGGAAATCACGGTGAAACGCACCGTGTTCCGTCCCTATCGCTATGGTTCAGTATTCAAGTCTGCCGTGCGCAATGTAGAGGAGGAAACACCCGTGACCCGTATTCCGGTGCGCCTGACAGGCAGCCCCGGGAAGCTGGATATCCCCGTGGGCGGAGCCGGGCGGTATGATGTGGAGCTGCGAGGTCGCGATGCCGAGGGGCGTGAGTTCTACAGCGCCACGCGCCACTACGTGTGGGGCGATGATGTGTCGCCCTGGGAATACCTGAACGATTCCGAACTGAAACTGGTGCCGGATATAGGTAAATACCGCCCCGGCGAGACGGCTCGCATTCTGGTGCAGACCCCGGTGGATGCCGAGCTGCTGGTCACCGTGGAGCGTGGGCGTGTGCTGCGCCACTACCGGAAGACCGTGACGGTGGAGAACCCGGTCATCGAGCTGCCGTTGGAGTCCGGCGATGCTCCCGGCGTGTATGTGAGCGTGAGTCTGGTGCAGAATGGTGGTGGACGTGGCGCAGACGGCAAGCCGCTGCAGAAGCTGGGCACCTGTCTGGTGCAGGTGGAAGCGGTGGAGAAGCAACTGCAGGTGCAGCTGCAGGCGCCGCAGCAGAAACTGCTGCCGGGTGAGCCCTGCGCCGTAAGCGGCGTGATTACTGATGCAGCGGGCAAGCCTGTAGCCAACGCGGATGTGACACTTTTTGCCGAGGATGAAGGAACGCTGCAGGTAATGGGGTATAAACTGCCTCAACCCGCTGACCTTTTCTACAGCATGCGCGGGCGTGACCACTGCGTGGGTACATATTCCGCACTCGGGCAGCTGGTGAGCGAAAACCTGGGAAGCCGGTATTTCGGCAACAAGGGGGTGTTCATCGGTGGCGGCGGCGATGATGAAGACGGTGCCGCGGTAACGGATTCGGAGGCGGAGCAGATGCGTCGCAACTTCACCCCCTGTGCGCTCTGGCTCTCCAGCGTGCGCACGGATGCACAGGGTCGCTTCACCGCTACCTATGCCAACCCTGATACGCTGACACGCTACCGGCTTATGGCCGTGGCCTCCGCCGGGGATAAGTTCGGCTCCGGAGAGGCTGCCTACCATGTGACCAAGCCGGTGATGCTGGAACCCGCAGCTCCCTTGAGCGCCACGGAAGGTGATGAACTGCTGGTGCCGGTGACGGTGAGTATGCTGCCGGAAGATCTGCCCGATGCCGCCAACGGAGCCCCCGTGATCTGGCGGGTGGAATTACGCGCCCGCAATGCCGAAGTCGATGACGAGGTGCAGACCGTCAAGCTCCGCGGCAAGGAACCGGTGACACTGCATTTCCCGATCGAGATGAAACGCACCGGCAATGTGGAGCTGCAGTATTTTGTGCGGGCAGAAGAGGCCGCTCCCGGCAGCATTCTTTCCCGCTGCAGGGATGCGGTGCAACTCAGTTTCAATGTGGTGCCGCCCACTCCCTACATCCGCACCGGCTTCAATGCGGTAATACAGCCCGGGCAGACGGGGAATCTGGGGCAGTGGCTGCGAAGTGACTACCGTCCGGAAACCAAGGTGGAGGTCAGCTTCAGTACTTCGCCGCTGGCGGGCATCGTGTATCCGCTGCAATACCTATTCACCTACCCCTATGGCTGCAGTGAGCAGCTCAGCTCCACAGTCATTCCCTGGATTTTCCGAGAAGAGCTTGAAACCGCCCTCGGCATCCGTTTCCCGGAGACTGAGGATACGCGGGCTGTGCTGGCAGAAGTAGATGAGAAGCTGAAACTCCGCCGCCGGGATGATGGCGCCTATGCCTATTGGGATGGTCAGGCGGATGCCAGCCTCTTCTCACCCTACGTCGTCATGGTAAGGCAGCTGATGGGGTTGAGCCATGATGAGTTCGGCGACCGCATGGCCTTGCGCCGGAATGTGCAGGAGGGCAAGAATAACCCCTTCATGTCCATGCTGGCGCTGGCTCTGTGTGACAAGCTTAACTCCGAAGGTTTTGAAACGCTGCTGAGCCGTGAGCAGAAACGCCGCAAGGCTGCCTCTGCGCAGGAGCAGTGGACTCTGGCGCTCTGCGCCCGGCTGCTGAACCACAAGCAGGCCGCTGCACTCAAGAAAAAGGCACAGGCTGCCAAGGCATCGCGCTATGAAGATTACCACCTGCCACCGGTCAGGGCTCTGCAGTGCCTGCTGGCTGTGGCAGAGGCTCCTAAATCCACCGCCACGGCGCAGATGCTGCGTCGCTATGTGCTGGATGAAGCCGGTCGCTCTTCTACCTGGCGCAACGCCTGGATGGTGCTGAGCATCAGCCGCTATGTGAAGGCCGCAAAGCAGAAGGAAATCAAAGCTGTGCTCAATGGCGAGAAACTGGCAGCCGGGGCTCCGCACCAGTATTCACTGCTCGCATCGTCCACCATGGTGCCGTTCAAGGTGGAGAAGAACCCCGTCTACGTTTACGGGCAGGCGGAAGGATTCCTCAGGAACACGCAGCCGGAGCAGGTGGTGGACAATGGCTTTGCCGTGCAGCGCCGCTACGAGGCTTTGCAGGCGGACGGCAGCTGGGAACCCACAGCGGAGTTCCGGGTGGGTGATGTGGTGCGCGTGACGCTGAGTGCTGAGTCGACCAGCGGAGAGCGGAATCTGAGCTATGTGGTGCTGGAGGACCGCTTGCCCTCCACCTTCGAAGCAGTGGATCCCGAGTTGGTGTCGCAGGCTCTGCCCGAGGGAGTGAGCCTTGATGCGGCTCGCCGGTGGTGGAACTTCACCGCCGTGAGCCACCGGGAGTTCCTGAAAGACCGCGTACGCGTCTTTGTGGACAACTGGAGCAACCGCAGTAAACTGGAAGTAAGCTACGTAGCCCGCGTGGTGCGCAGCGGCGAGGTGACTGCTCCCGCGGCCAAGGCTGAGCTCATGTACCGCCCTGAGGTGCATGGCCTGAGTATTCCGCAGGAAATTGAAGTGGACGCCCGTTGAAGCCTCGGTATAAAGTTCTGATTGCCGTCGGGGTGCTGTTGAGCACCGCGGCGGCGGTGTATTATCTTCTGCCGTTCTGTGTGCCGCTGCCGCAGCTGGTCGTTCCGGTAGATTCCCGGGTGCTGGACCGGCATGGTGAACTGCTGGGCTATGTGCCAGGGGCGGATGGTTACCGCTGCCAGCCGCTGGCGGAGCTGCCTCCGCAGCTGGTGCGCGCGCTGCTGGCAGCGGAGGATAAACGCTTCTATTCCCACGGCGGGGTAGATGCGCTGGCCATGCTGCGTGCCATATGGCAGCAGCTGAGCGGGCAGGGTAAATCCGGAGCCAGCACCATCAGCATGCAGGTGGCCAAGATGTACAGCCCCCCGGCTCCGCGGAATTTGCGCACCAAACTGCGAGAGATGCTGCAGGCCCGCCGGCTTGAGATGACCCACAGCAAGGAAGAACTGCTGCGTGCCTACCTGAATCGCGCGGATTTCAGCAACATGTGCCGCGGTGCCGAGACCGCCGCCCGCTTCTATTTCGGAAAGGGAGCAGGGGAACTGGATATTGCGGAAGCTGCCCTGCTGGTGGCACTGGTCAAATCGCCTACGCAGCTGAACCCTCTGCGCCACCCGCAGGCTGCTCATAAGCGGCGCAACCTGATTTTGCTGCGACTTGGGGAGAGTATGGATGCCCCGCTCGGTGTGCAGGGGCGCAGCATCAATGCCCCCGCTGCCGCCGGTAGCGAGCCCGGGCAGCTTACACTCGATGCCGCACTGCAGCACCGCTGCGCCGCCATGGCTCGTGACGAGGTGGAAAAGCTTCGCAGTCGCAATGTGTCGCAGGCAGCCGTGGTGGTGGCCGATAACCGCACGGGAGAGGTGCTGGTGGCGCTGCCTGCTGCCTGCCCCGAAAGCGGGCGAGGTGGTGCGCTGGATGGTACCAACACACCACGCTCGGCGGGGTCTACGCTCAAGCCCTTTGTCTATGCCATGGCATTCCGGCACGGCGCCTGGCCTGGGACTGTGATGCCGGATGTGCCCACCCTCTACCGCAGCATGGATGGAGTGCAGGCGCCCACTAATTACGATGGCCGCTACCTTGGCCCCGTAACTATCCGGCAGGCGCTGGCCTGCTCGCAGAATATCCCCGCCATGGAAGCGCTGAACCGCTACGGAAGCGTAGAGGAGTGTCTGGCGCTGCTGCGTACTCTCGGGTTCAGTATGCCCGGGAGCGCTGAGAATTTCGGGCTGGGGCTGGCTATCGGCAATGCCCATATCTCGCTCATGGAACTGGTACAGGCCTATTCGGTTCTGGCCCGTAATGGTGTGGCACTCCCTTTGCAGACCCGGTTGCCACTGCGGGCAGAAACTCCGCGGCAGCTGCTGCCGGCAGAGGATTGCTACCGCCTGGCAGATGTGTTGAGCGATGCCGATGCGCGTGAAGCAACCTTCGGCAGGGCTGCCAATCTGACATTCCCGTTCCGGGTAGCAGCCAAAACAGGCACTTCCTCGAATTTTCGTGACAACTGGTGCGTGGGGTTCACGGCTGAATACACCGTGGGGGTATGGGTGGGGAACTTTGATAACTCCCCCATGCAGGAAATCTCCGGAGTAAGCGGTGCGGGCCCCATCTTCCACCGTGTGTTCAGCATGCTGCATGAGCTGCAGCCTGCAAGCTTTCCCGCGAAACCGGATTCCTTGCATGCGGTGCCCATCGATACTCGCACCGGTGGCCCGGCTGTGGCCGGAACTCCGCCCACCTGCTGCCGAACCGAACTGGCGACAAAGGCTGACAAGGAAAGACTGCCTGCCGGTCGCTACGATTCTCAGGGAAGAGCCATACTCGATGCCCGATATGCAGATTGGTATGCAGGTTCTCAGCAGAAGCATCTGTACGCCCTCGATGATGACCGGAGTGCCGACATTCCGCCTGCCATTCTGATTCCGGCAGAGGGCAGCACCATCACGCTGGAACCCACAATGCCCGGAGCCGGAGCTCTGGTTGAATTGAAATCTACCCTGCCACCGGCAGCGGTCCGCTGGCAATGCCCGACCCTGAGCATAGAGAACCGGAACGGCAGGTGGTATGCCCGGCTTCGCCCCGGAACCCACACCATACGTGCTCAGGCGCCGCCGGATCTGCACGCTGAAGCCACGTTTCATGTGAGTGTGAACGCGCCGGCTTTTCCTTAAAATCAGCAAAACAGGATTTTGAGCTTGTCAGGGCGGGAGTGGATAGTGTATACTCGCGCTGTACCGTTATGAATATTCAACCGAAATTCACCCCCGTGCTCGACCCGGCCTTCGTGGCTCCGGTGCTTTGGAATAAGGCATTTGCTGATAAGGTGGCTGCTACTCCCGGTTCTCACACCGTGGAGCTCGCCCTGACCCGTCTGGATGGAACCTGCTTCCGCTGGAGCGGCCAGATTCTGCCTCAGGAAGGCGAGAATATTGCCCTGAATAATCAGTACATTGAGCGTATCGTCAAGTTCCTGCTCTGGATGAAGGGCGGCTGCACCATCATGGTGGCCGGCGATGATCAGATTGCTGACATGCTGGCTGCAACCTACTGCGCCGGTGGTGCCCGCGAGTTCGACTGGGACTTCATCGGTAAGAAGATTTATGACCAGCCGATTCAGGTGGTGAAGGTGGCTTCCGCCGCCGACCTGCCCGCCGAGAACAGCACCTCTGTTTCCCTTGGTCGCAACCTGGACGGCTACCGCATCGGCTTCGACCTGGGCGGTTCCGACCGCAAGTGCGCCGCAGTGGTGAACGGCGAAGTGGTGTACTCCGAAGAGGTGGTGTGGGATCCCTACCACCAGACCGACCCCATGTACCAGCTTGAGGGTGTGGATGATTCCCTGCTGCGCGCTGCCAAGCACCTGCCCCAGGTGGACGCCATCGGTGGCTCCGCCGCCGGTGTGTATGTGAACAGCGAGCCCCGCGTGGGTTCCCTTTTCCGCGGTATTTCCCCCGAGGACTTCCAGAACGTCATCCGCGGCATGTTCGGCACGCTGAAGGACCGCTGGTCCGAGCGCATGGGTAAGGAAGTTCCCTTTGAAGTGGTGAACGACGGTGAAGTGACTGCTCTGGCCGGTGCTATGGGCATGAACGATGACGCCGTGCTCGGTATCGCCATGGGTACTTCTCTGGCTGCTGGTTATGTGGACCCCGAGGGTCACATCATGCCCTGGCTCAACGAGCTTGCCTTCGTTCCCGTGGACTACCAGGAAGATGGCGGCGTGGACGAATGGTCCAAGGACAAGGGCGTAGGTGCCATGTACTTCTCCCAGCAGGCTGTGGCTCGTCTGGCTCCCCGTGCCGGTTTCGAGTTCGGTGCCATGCCCTACCCGGAGCAGCTCAAGAAGGTGCAGGCCGCTATGGCCGAAGGCGACGACCGTGCCCGCAAGATTTACGAGACCATCGGTGTGGAGTTCGGTTACACCATCGCCTACTTCGCCGACTTCTACGATGTGCGCAACCTCCTGTTCCTGGGCCGCGTGGCCACGGGTGACGGTGGTCAGCTCATCATCGACAAGGCCAACGAGGTGCTCAAGGGCGAGTTCCCGCAGCTGAACATCACCCTTTGCGTACCGGATGAGAAGACGAAGCGTCACGGTCAGGCCGTAGCCGCTGCTTCTCTGCCCAAGCTGGGCTAAGGTAGCATGATTCTCAGGGGCAGGGGAGGATACACCGACTCCTCTGCCCCCTTTTTCTTTTCCTCTCTCCACCACCATGAGCGAAAAAGCCGAACTCTGGACATGTCCGCATTGCGGCACGAGCCTGGATATATCTGCACTGGGCTTTTTCACCGAGATTGCGTGCACCAGCTGCGGCACGCGGGCTCACGTGCACCATCTGCTGGCCAACTATAAGGTGGAGTCAGTGCTGGGCATAGGTGGCATGAGTGTGGTGTTTCAAGCGCGCGACCTGGTGCTGGGACGCCCGCTTGCCATCAAGGTGCTGAATGATGCGTATCGGGATCAGCCTGAACGCATCGCCCATTTTGAAAATGAGTGTTCACTCATGGCTAAGGTGCGCCACGAGAACGTGGTGTCGGTGTATTCTGCCGGTTGGGCGCGCGGTCAGTTCTACATAGCAATGGAACTGGTAGAGGGCCGTAATCTGGAGTTGATAGTTGCGGAACGCGGATTCCTGCTCCCTACGGATGCGCTGGAAATAGTCCGGCAGGTGGCGCTGGGGCTTCAGGCTGCTCATGAAGCCGGTTTGCTGCATCGCGATGTAAAGCCGGGCAATGTGCTGATTACGCCGGACGGCCAGGCTCGCGTACTGGATTTCGGTTTGTCTCTGGAGGATCGCGGCGGGGTGGAAACAGAGGAACTCATCTGGGCGACCCCCTATTATGTGCCGCCGGAGACCTTGCGCCGAGAGCCTGAAAGTGTGCAGACGGATATCTATGCGCTGGGAATGACCTTGCGGAATCTTCTCACTGGTGAGGAAACTCTGCCACAGTCGCCCCAGACGATTCCGGAAATGCTTGTTTCCAAGAAAACGCTGCCGCGCCTCTCAGCGGTGGCGCCGCATCTTGAGCCATCGCTCTGCGAGCTGGCTAACCATATGACGGCCTATGACCCGGAGGACCGCCCGGCTTGTTATGATGACCTGCTGGAAGAGATAGAGGAGGTGCAGGCTGCGCTGGCGATAGCTGCTACTCCGGAAGAGCGCGCGCGCCGTCGCAGAACGAGGGTGTTGTCGGCCTGTGGAGCCTTGGGGGTTGTTGCCGCCGGTCTGGCTGGTGCGTTCCTTGTGTCGTTCCTGACTCCCTCCGGTTATGTGTATGAGGCGTTGGATACCGAAGTGATGCGCTGGAATGAGCGTGATATGTACCTCGAGGCGGAGCAGCTGTTGCGACGTGGGGATACTACTGCTGCGGGGACATTGCTTGTCAACCTGTCGCAAGAGGGGGTGGAGCCTACCATTGCTTGTGCCGCAACCCTCGTACGCACCACCATTGATGTGTTGGAAGGCAGGTTGCCGGAGGCAGGTTATGAGCGTTTTACAAAACTGGCTGAGAATGCGCAGAACGTCAGTCCGGTTGGCCGGGCGGAGTTTGACAAAATGGTAGCACTGGTTTCTGCGCTGAAGCGGAATGAAGTTCCTGCAGCCGAGGTGTCACACGCATTTGAAAGCCCACTTCTTAAATCTGCAGCACTGGTGCTGGTGGCGGATGTGCTGGTCAATGCAAGTCTGCGTGAGTCTGCAGAGGACATGTTGAATGAGAGTTCTGCCATCATCAATTCCTGCGATGCCTCTGCGCTGAATGAAAAACTGGACCAGTACCGCCTGTCGGTTCCTCGCAGGGTTGCCCGCACATTCTTGTCAGATATCAAGTCGCATTTCCGCGATGGCCGCCTCCAGACAGGCAGGGAAATGGCTGCAGAAGTGCTGAAGCAGAAACTCACCCGCCTTGAACGCGAAGAAATGCGGGTACTCAGTGAGGCTGCGGAAATCATGCTGGTGCTTTGCGAGACTCTTAAGTCTCAGAATATCAGCGTTCCGGATGAAGCTGCGCCTGCTGAGATTGTGGGGCTGGCTTCGGGGCTGCGTGGTAATAAAGCATTGCAGAAAGAACTGCAGGCGCTGGCTCTTCTGCTGCAGGGGGATTATGCCGGAGCTTTCAGGACCGACCCCCATGCCGCTGATGCTCAGAGCAATGAACCATTTGCGGTGGTGATGCGCGATTGGCGTGCGCGCCTGGAGATGTGATTAAATTCCCAGCAGGCAGCCCAGCGTAAAACCAAGCGGGCTTATGCCTTTCCGGGGAGTCAGAACCTCTGCATCAGGGACCTGGACAGCAAAGCTTGTCTTAGGATTCACCAGTACCGCTTTGCTGCAGATGGAGAGCATAGGCAGGTCAGCCGCGCTGTCGGTGTAACCGATGTCGGCAGATTCGATGCCGATGCCGGCCAGGCGGATGAGCTTGTTCGCTCCTTTATTGTTCCCGGGGGCTGGTATGTGGGGCATGAGCGCCACGCATTCGCCAAGTTCGGCAGGTGTGCCGATGGTGTGGGTGAAGCCCAGAGCTTTACCGACGAGTTGAGTCCACCAGTCGGGAGAGGCAGAGCAGAGCACCGTGGTGTCGCCGGCTGCCTGGTGGGCTCGCAGGCGCTCCAGTACGGGAGCATAGAGGATTTGCAGAATTTCCTGCTGAACGAATTGTTCGCATTCGGCCTGCAGCGCTTCACGTTTCATTCCCCAGGCATAGGCCAGGAAGGCGCGTTTCATCAGCTCAGTGTTGATGATATGGAGCCCGCGCAGCATTCCCATGGGCAGGAGCCAGAGAAGGTAGAGGCGCCGCCAGCCGTGACGTCGCAGAATCCACCGCGCAAAACGCAGCTGCGAGTCGCCCGCAAAGAGCGTGCCGTCCATGTCAAAGAGAGCAGTCATGAGCGCTTACCAGGGGCTGTTGTAGCGGTTGCGGTATTTCCAGATTACCATGACCAGCGCACCCATGATGATACCGCCCAGGTGGCCGGCTTCGCCGCCAGCGTTGCCCAGGTTGAAGAGGATGGTGGCTGATGCGATACCGATGATGATGATGGCAAACGTACGCAGACGCAGGGTAATCGGCGGGAAAAGCAGGGAAATCATGACATCCGGGTACATGAAGGCGCAGGCAACCATGACACCATAGATGGCAGCAGATGCGCCGACCAGCGGAATCATTTCCCAGCACTGAACGTAACCATCATATCCGGCAAATGCGGCAATCTGGTTGCAGATGATTTCCTTTTGGGGAATATCGGGCAGGGAAGTGTAGAGATTAAGCCCGGCCAGAAGCGAGGAGAAAAGCGCACCGGCAACGCCACATGCCAGGTAAAATAGCAGGAAGCGGCGCGGCCCCATGGCATGCTCAACAGCAGGACCAAAGAAGTACAGCGCCCACATATTGAACAGAATATGTCCGAAATTGGCATGAACGAACTGGTAGGTCACCAGACGCCACAGCTGACCTTCCAGAAAACAGGTGAACCAGGAATAAGCGCAGGTGATTTCAAAGACTGAAGTTTTGGGCCCCTGCGGGAATGAGATGCCAAGCAGCGCTTCTCTCTGCACCATGAGACCCACCATGAACACCACCACGTTGATGATGATGAGCGCGTTCGTTACGCTGAGTTTTCGTTCGTACATATTACTATATTTGGATGCGCGTATGCGTCGCTTTGTTCAATCAGTGCAGTTTGGAGGCAATGCGCTCAATCTCTTCCATACTCAGCAGGTGCTCCATATGGCAGCCCACCTCGTTTGCTCTCTCTGGTTCCAGACCTGCTGCTTCCACCAGGAATCGGTGCAGAATATCGTGTGCCCGTATCACTCTGTCTGCGTACAGTTTTCCCTTTTCCGTGAGTTCTATGGGCGCATAACGGCGGTAGGTGATGAGTCCCTCTGCGGCTAACTGGTGCACAGCAGCCGTGACGCTGGGTTTCTTGACTCCCAGCATCTCAGCAACATCACTTACCTGAGCCCGGCCATGCTCGCGGCACAAATGGCCGATGGCTTCGAGATAGTCTTCAGCGCTGCGGCTCAGTCTGTCAAAAGGGGTGCTCATGCCTTTTTCTTGCGGAGAGTCGCCACGCACTCCAGGTGCTTGGTCTGCGGGAATAAGTCAAAAGGCTGCACTTCTACCACCTCGTAGCCTGCTTTGTCGAACTCGGCAAGGTCACGAATCTGCGTGGCCGGGTTGCAGGATACGTAGACTACGCGGGCAGGGCCGAAGGCAAACAGCTGGTTAAGGAATGCCATGTCACATCCCTTGCGCGGCGGGTCAATGACCACTGCACTTTCTTCCGCCGGGAAGTCAACCTGTTCGAAGATGGCTTCTGCACTGGCTGCCAGGAAACTGGCGTGGGTGATACCGTTGCTGCGGGCATTGGCGCGAGCCCAGTCTGCGCTGGTTTCGCTGACTTCCACGCCAAGTACTTTTTCAAAATGCGGAGCGAGCGTGAGGGCAAAGAGGCCGCTGCCGCAGTAGGCATCCACCAGGTAGCGGGCTCCCTCGGCGCAGGCCTGGCGGGCAACGTAGCCGGTGAAAGCGGGAAGAATATAAGGATTATTCTGGAAGAAATCACCGGCCAGGAAGTTGAAGGTGAGGTCACCCACTTTCTCAGTGCATACTGCATTGTTGTTGGTGATGACAGAACCTTCACTGACGCGCATGAGCAGAGTGGCGCCCCGCTTGTACTGGGCTGCTGCCTGGTGCACGGCCTTGCGCACCACGGGCAGAGCCTCATTCAGTTCTGCCATGGCAATGGGGCATTGCTTTACATCGCATACCTCGCTGCGGGAACCGACGCGAAGAAAACCGATGTTGCCCATTTTAGCATCCTTTGGTTTGTGGAAATGCGGGGTAATCTTGCTGCGGTAGCCGTAAATCTGCGGTGAGGCAATAGCCGGCAGAACGGGAAGTTCCAGCCCCGCCTGCAAGCGCAGCAAATCTGCCACCTGAGAGGTCTTCCATTCCAGCTGAGCCTGATACTCCAGATGCTGGTACTGGCAGCCACCGCAGTATCCGTAGACCGGGCAGAGCGGCTGAACCCGCTGGGGAGAAGGTTCCAGTACCTCCACCAGATCTGCCAGCGAGCAGTTCTTTTCATTGCGGTAGATGCGTGCTTTCACCCGCTCACCGGGGAGGGTGTAGGGCACAAAGACAACCCAGTTGTCAACGCGGCCTACGCCGTGCCCCTGATTGGAAAGGTTATCAATCGTGAGCTCAATCTCCTGATGGTAGGCGAAAGGAATCGGTACAAATTTGCGGGGAGGTGTATCCATGGTGTCTTAATCTTCCTTGATGATTTTACCGTCAATGTTCATGGGGAGCTTGCCCTTCATGGTGGGGGAACGGAAGCCGCGGAGTTCGACGGTATTCGGCAAAGCCTCGCTGCCGTCATCGCTGTGTTCCTCCGGAGGGGTAAAGCGGCGCATTCTGAGCCCGCCGCTGGGCACAGTCAGCTCCGGGGTCGCTTCCACTACCGGTTGCGGTGCGGGTGTTGTTTCCTGCGGTTTCCGGACAGGGACCTTGGCTGGCTCTTTTTCCTGTACTGCGGTTTGCTCGATGAATTTCTGAGCGGCCTCCTGTTGTTCTTCTGTGGGGGTAATCGCGGGTTCTTCCTCGGGCTCAGGCGAGGCCTGGGCTTCGGGTTCCGGTTTCACAGGTTCGGCAGAAGGCCTGCGACGGCTGCTCATCAATTGGGGTAAGCGTGCCGGTCTGGTGGCGCTTTCAGCTGCCTGCTGTGCGGCTGTTTCAGCTTTTTCAATTTCTGCTGCAGCTTCCAGCACCTTTGTATCCGTGCTTGCACTTTGTTGCTGAGGGGAATCTTTACCTTTGGAAGTGATATCGCCGGACTGTTTCAAGGTGGTTGCATCCTCCGCGCTGATTGGCTCAGCCTGTTGGGTCAGGGTGCATGAGCTCAGCATTGCCAGAGTACAGATACAGGGGATGGTGCCAAATCGTTTCATTCGCGGCCTATACTATCACGCGCATACGCACGTGGCAAGCACTATTCATGTCGTGCTGGCGGCCTTTCGGAAGATGATGACGAAAAAATGCGCCATTTCGTTTCAATTCTCTTGACATTTTGTCGGAAGAGAGTAAACTCTTGCCACCAAAACGAAAAACCAAATTACTTTTCATCTGAATTATGGCTCACACTCAGTCCGCTAAGAAGCGCATCCGCCAGACTATCAAGCGCACCGCTATCAACCGCTCCATCATGTCCCGCGTACGTACCCTTCGCAAGAAGGTTGCCGAGGCCGTGGAGTCCAAGGATGCCGCTGCCGCCGCTGTTGCTTATAACAACTTCGCTTCCGCCATCGACAAGGCTGCCAAGAAGGGCACCGTGCCGGCCAACCGCGCCTCCAACTACAAGAGCAAGGCTGCGAAGGCCCTGGCCACCATCGCCTGAGTTCCCTTTCAGGTTTTCCGTTTTTGAACGTGGCGGAGTATCGGTTGTACCCGGTGCTCCGCCTGTCTTTCTTACTGAATATGCGCCAGGATTATAAGGAAATTGCGACAACAGTGGTGAATGACCCCACCAGCTACAAACTTTGCATGGTGTGTGGTGCCATTGTGGATAAGAACTCGGCCACTTGCCCTGATTGTCTGGCGTATCGTTTTGACACCAATCCCTCCGCAGTGGCAGATAGAGCTCTGGATCTGGCAGCGAGGCCGCAGCATGCTGTGTCGCATCATGATACACTGGAGTAATGATGCGCTAATAGTTGGTTCTTAAATCTTGCTAACAAGGTATTGCTGCGGCAGAATGCCGGCATGCAGTACCTTGTTTCTTTTGCTTTACTGGTTGCTCTTGCTGCCTGGATGGCAGGCGTATATAATCATCTTTATCACTTGCGGCGCGCTGTGTGCGCGAACTGGTTGCAGTGGTGCAGGTCGACACATCTTCGTAACGTATCACTTGAGGATTTTGTTTCATCATTGGCCGGTTTTCTTTCTCAGCATGGTGATGTGTCTGAGCGATTGAAAAGTATGGTAACAAGCTCAGAGCATGAAATATCGGTGGCGTTGGAACCGCATTGGGGTAAGGCGCAGGGGAGTATGATACCGGGTGAGCGCTTGTTGCGGCGCACAGCGGCAGAGGTGGTGAGCGCGGTGGAGGAATCGCCCGCTATGCGTAGTCAGGTGCATCTGCAGCAGCTTTGCAGCCGTGTTTCTTCAGCTTTGTATCAGCAGGACCAGTACGCGGCTCTTTTTGACCGCGCCGTGCGCGAGTACAATGAGGCTCTCTCAACGCCTTCTGCTTGTATTCTGGCGCCTGTGTTCGGCTTTGTTGCGGCGAATCCTCTGGGTGAATAAAAGGAAACACCCGCAGTGCTTTGCGCAACTGCGGGTGTGAAAGTATGGCTTTTTATATAGCTGTAGTCTTGCTTAGGCCTGAGGAATCTCGCCGTCCGGGTAGATGAGTTCCTTCGGAGCAGGAACAATGGACTTGATGGTCATCATCACCGGGGTGCCACCCATCTCAAGCGGCAGGCGGAGCTTGTCGCCCACGGAGTGGCCGATGAGCTTGGCGCCCAGCTTGGAGCTGTAGGCAACGATGTTCTCCTCGGGCACGGAGTCCCAGGCGCCCAGAATGGTGTACACTACGCTGCGACCCTTCGGAGCAGAGAAGGTAACCTGGGTGCCCATGCCGGTTTCGGAGCAATCGACATTGGCAAAGTCGGTGGGATCTGCCTGAGCAAGCAGGCGGGAGAGTTCCTCGCTGCGGCGCAGCAGCACGCGCTGAGTGGCCTTGGCATCCTGGTAACCGCCGTTTTCGCGAAGGTCACCTTCAGCGCGGGTGATTTCCAGGTCGTGCTTGTTCTTGGGAATACGCACGTTGATGATGTCCTCGAGCTCAGCCTTACGGGCAGCATAGGAGCGCAGAGATACGAACATGGTCTGCTTCTCCTTGCTGTTGCGGCGGGTGAGCGCAATCTCCTGCAGAGAAGGGTGCACCTTCATCATGTTGGCCAGCAGCAGGTTGCGGTCCAGGTCGGGAAGCACGGAGGAATCGAACAGGGACTTAGCGAAGGGGCGGGCTTCCAGTTCGGAAAGGCCGCTTACCAGATCCGGGGCCAGATCCTTGTCGTCAATCAGCATGTTGCGCAGGCGGAGCGCCTTGTTCGGGCCACCCTCGGAGCTGTCGCGCTCGATAGAGTTGATGATGGCGGCGCCCAGCGGCATGAGATTCTTCTTCACTACCTCAGCGGCCACACCGTTACGTTCCTTGCAGATCCAGATGAGAACATCCGGGTGCAGGCTCTGGCGGGAAATGCCATTGGAGATATCGTTGAAGAGCTGGTCCTTAGCTCCCTTGGAGATGATGAAATCTGCTGCGGGGGCGGTTACCTTGGCGCCGCCGAAGAGGAAGATGTTGGTGGCGTAGGGCAGCCAGCTCTCGCCCATGGCTTCAGGCAGGGCTTCATACACCTCGCGCTGGCGGGCAGCGGAAAGCTCGCCGATGTAGCCCACGAGCTCCTCAGAGGAGAGGGTCTTGAGCTTATCTGCCATGGAGATGATGGAGTCAACACCGGCGGCGCTGAGGGCGGCATCCATGGCGGCCTTGTCTTCGGGAGTAGCAGCCACGGTTTCCATCACGTCGTCGCGGATGATGATGAGTTCCAGAACGTGCTGGGGCTCGGTGAAACCACGGGAAATGTCCTTCTCCATGGCCTCAATCAGCTTGGCTGTAAGTTCGAACTCGCCCTTGAGTACCTCGAGACGGGTCTGATCCAGAATGCGTACACAGGATTCAAGAGACGTGGCATCCTTGTAGTCATCCAGCAGAGCCTCTGCGGCAGAGGTGGCCGTGCGCAGCACGATGGCTTCGCCGCGCTTGGTGGGCAGACGGAAACCAGGATTGTCGCGCATGGCAGCGCGGGCTTTTTCCCACCAGTTCTTCCAGTCTGCAGAGTCAATGACGCGACCGCTGAGGAACTTTTCCAAATCCTCCGGCTGCATGGGAAGCACATCATTAATGCCTTCGCGCAGGGAGATGTTGGAAGTAAGAACCATGCGGAGGAAGTCGAGGATGGTGTCCTTGTCCTCAGCCTGTTTCTTGCATGCGGCAAGATCATCAAAGCATGTGATGAGGAAATGGCCAGCGGGAATGGGAGTGAGCTGGTTGAAAGCGAGCTTCAGGCCCAGGATGCGGCCTGTGTTACCCTTCTCAAAATCAATTTTGATTTTGCTCTTTGCCAGAGACCACGCGGCAACCTTACCCACGCCATGGTCCTGGTGCATTACATATTTACCGGGGGAGAACTGGTCCAGACGAGCTGCAAAATCGGCCGGAATTTTTCCAGTCTTTACAAGTTTTTCAAGGTCGGCATGCATACGTGAGTGACATGATACCATATATTTAGTCAAGGTCAATCCCTGACAGTGATTTTTTTTGTTTTTTTTCGCATTTGCATAAAAAATCCCCCGATTTTGTGAATCGGGGGGATCTGTCTGCTGGTTGGTGAATCAGTTGCCTCTCACTGTAGTCGTGTTTCTCCGTATGAAGCCGAGGAAGCTCTGCTCACTGGTGGTGATGGAACTGACCGTGACGATGCCGCCTTTTTCCTTGGCCTGTTCTATGGAAGAATCGCCGCTTTCCCACAGCCAGAACCAGGTGGTGGAGGTGGCTCTGCCCACGCGCGTCGGGAAGGGATAATCCGATGTATCGGGGGTATCCGAGTTGCGTACCGGCTGCTGCCACAGGCAGGCAGTGCAGAGCAGCAGCGGTAGAATGAGCGCGTAGGGTTTCATGCGGCAGAAAGTCAGAATTACCTGGCAGGAGGCGCCTGAAGCACTTTCAGCATGGCCGGGTCGCTGGTCAGTTTGGCTGCATCGGCTGTGCCGGTAGCGCCTGCTTTGAGCAGAACCTTGACGGTTTCGATATGGCCACCTTGTACCGCCTGCATCAGGGGTGTCCAGTCGTCTTCATCCTTGGCGTTGATATCGGCTCCTGCTGCTATGAGCGATTTTACGATTTCGGTGTGACCATTGATGGCCGCTACAATAAGCGGAGTCCAGCCGGTGTTGGATTTGGGGTCGCGCTGAGCTCCTGCAGCCAGCAGAGTATCCACGGTCTTCTTGTCTTCGCTCATTACAGCGTAGGTGAGAGCTGTTTCTTTGTCTTTGCTGGGAATTTCCTTGCGGGCACCGGCTTCGAGCAGTACTTTCACCGCTTCTGCCTTACCTGCTTCGGCGGCATGCGAGAGCGGAGTGCGCCAGCGGCGGCCGCGTGTTTCGATGTTGGCGCCGGCTGCCAGAAGCGCTTTGAGGGTTTCTACTTCACCTTCCTTTGCCGCGTGGGAGAGCGCGGTTAACCCGGCCTTGTCTTTCGTTTCGATATTGGCGCCGTTTGCCAGCAGGGTGCGCACCGTTTCCACGTGGCCATTGGCCGCAGCGTAGATGAGCGCTGTTGCTCCATCACCATCAGTATCACGAATGCACCTGGGGTCATCCTTCAGGAAAGCCAGCACATGGGTGGTATCACCGTGAGCTGCGGCATCAAGAATATCGCGCGAATGCTCGCCACCCTGCTGAATAGCTACCTTGCCGCCCGGCAGCAGAGCCAGAACATCGGCGTTGCCCTGTGCCTTGGCATAATCAAGAGCAGTATTGCCTTTTTTGTCCTTGGCTTCCGGGTTTACTTTTGCATTCAGCAGTACCTGTACCACGTCTTCGTGGCCATTGAAGGCAGCAGTCATCAGAGCGGTGTCACCCATGGGCATGGTGGCTTCTTTATCTGCGCCGGCGTTGATGAGCATGGCCACAATGTCAGCGTGCCCCTTGGCTGCCGCTACCAGCAGCGGAGTTTCGCCGGTGCGCAGTTTGCTTTCTGTCTCTGCCTTGGCGTTGAGCAGGGCCTGCACGGTATCGTCGTCTCCGTTGGCCGCTGCAAAATGCAGGGCGCATTCTCCGGCGTAGCTGCGGGTGTTCGGGTTAGCGCCGGCCTGCAGCAGAACCAGCACCGTTTCGGTGTATCCGCTGGCAGCTGCCATGAGAAGAGGGGTGCCGCCTTCTTTCATGCGCATTTCCTTGTTTGCGCCTACAGAGAGCAGCAACCGCACCATGTCTGTCTGGCCGGAGGCCGCGGCGTGCAGCAGCGGAGTCCATCCTGCCTTGTCCCGCACATTCATATAGGCTTTGGCATTCAGCAGCGCCTGTACCACATCGATTTTTCCGGCTTTTACTGCCAGACAGAGCGACGTTTCTCCCGAGGGAAGCGCGGCGTTGACGTCAGCACCGGCAGAGAGAAGTGCCTGAACTACTGCAAGATGCCCATTGAAAGCTGCAAACATAAGCGCCGTTTCTCCCTTGGGACTGGTTTTCTCCAGATCTGCCTTGGCATTCAGCAGCAGCTGCACTACGGGCAAGTGACCATTCGTTGCTGCAGCCATAAGCGGAGTCACACCGTTAGTATCACTCACATTCAGCAGAGCAGGACTTGCCTGAAGCACCGCAGTAGCCTTGGCTAAATCTCCCCTGGCCGCCGAACGTATCAAATCCGGAGATGCAGTTGCCTGTGCGGCTGCGGGGGCAGTTCCTTCGGGCACGGCTGTGGCAGTCGCTACCAGCAGAGGAAGGCCTGCTGTAATCAGAAGCTGGGATATGCGCGTGGAATAGTTCATGAAATGGATGCTTTTATTACTATCCCTATAGTAACGTGACTCCGGCCCTGCTTCAAGCTAAAAAGGTCAAAATTCCCCGAACGATTAAGAAAAATCGCGGATTTTACTCCAGAATCATGCCGGAGAGCCGTTTCATGTCCGATTTGGAGTAGCGCTGGTCAATCGGGAGCGGCAGCAGCAGGCGCGCCAATTTGTTTTCCGTTTCACTCGCATTGGTGCAGTGGATGACTTCCGGCCAGTAAATCGGCAGTGCCACTCCGGCATCAATGAGGGCATCTCGCAGATCAGGAATGCCGCTCACCAGCGGGTAGCACATGGGCGCGTGCGTCGGAGAATCGGGGAGTTGCAGGCGGTTGATGCAGCCCAGGGCGCGGTGCAGGGTACAGTAGTTTTCCAGCCGTTGGCGAGCGGCTGCGGTGAAATTGATTCCGCTCAGCAGACGGCGTGTCAGGGGGCTCATGCGCTCAACCCGGTTGTCCAGCAGCTGTTCGGCAGTTTCACTGGCGGGAAGTGCTGTTTCGGCACCGCACTCGATGCGCTGGAGCAGGTGCAGACTGTGCCGGCTGCTGCTGCCTGTGTTTTCCGGTTGCTTGTGCAGGGGGAAGGGAGCACAGGCTACTCCGCCATCGGGCACGCCGCAGAATTTTCTCGGACTGTAGAAAGTGGGAACCCCGGGGAGTGGCGGGGTGTAGAGTGCTGTGGTGGCATCCACTATGCATCGCCCGTGCAGCTGCGCAGCCGCTTCTCTTAAATCGGAAAGCCCGAAATAATTCACCAGGAGCACCAGGTCATTTCTACCCGCAGGTGGGAGCTCGGGCTGCAGTTGTTCATTGATTCCGTATCGCTCTACCGTAATTCGCAGCCGCTGTGGTGCCTGCAGCACGGTATCGCAGATGAAGCGGGGAATCCAGATTTTTTCGGGGCGTGGCATATTCTGCAGCAGGCATTCAAAGGCTGCGCGCCCGCTGTTCACATAGGCACAGCAGGTGCTCTCCGGGTATGGAAAGTTTCCATATTCCGGCAGCTCAAGTCCGAAGAAGCCCCCCATCATGTCCTGCATATGCGGTATTCTACCTCAGGGGCTGCGGAATCGTCCAGTAAAAAACAGTTAAATAGGTAAGGTTTATTTTGACTGGTGCCGGAAGGTGGTATATAGTACAAGCATGAAGATGACTGCTCTGGCTATTCTGCTGTCCATGCTGGGAGCGGCTGAGGCTGCTCCTCTGGAGTTTTTCATCATGCCCGGCACTGGGATTTCACCGTATGAGACCCCCATGGTGATGCCGGATGCTCAGGCGCTGGCTGCTGCAGAGCAGGCAGTGGAGCAGCAGAAGCAGCGGTGTGAGATGGGGATGGCCCATATCGGGGATGTGCTGGATGCGCAGCTGGACTTGCTCTATATGCAGGCACCGCTGATTCATGGAGAGAAGTCCCACCTGCTGCACAAGGGGAAGATGTTCAAGGTGGCGCGGGAGAGACGCAAATGGCTGGAGGCCCGGCATAAGAAAGGGCTTTGCAGTGATTGGAAACTGTACCGCGCCCAGCTGGCGGATGCCTGGCTCCGGGGGCGGCAGCTCAGCAGTGCAGATGCCGATGTAAGCATGGCCCAGCTGAAACGGGCCGGGGATTTTCTGGTGAAGTTGGCGAATCTTGTTGAGAATCAGAAGCTGAATGGTCAGGCGGGCAAAGATGACGAGCTGCTGGTGGCGGTCGCCATCTGTGAGGTGAAGCTGGCACAGAGCTGGAAAAAGCCAGAAGCTCGTGAAAAGCTGCGCGCTGAGCTGTTGGCTGGTTATGACCGCCTGGCAGAACTGATGACTGCCCGTGAGCGCAACGGATTCTGCGAGGCAGATGCTGCTGAATCCGCCAGAGAGGCAGCCCGCATCGTACGCCGTGAACTGGCGTTGCGTCAGCCTGAACCCACGCCGGAGAAGGTAGCGGCTCTGGAGGAACGTTGTGAGATAATTGCCGCCATGATTCCGATTCTCCCTGAGCTGGCAAAGAAGGACCGCTGGTTGCGGTTCGATGCAGAAGTTGCTCCCAGATGGCTGGAGAGGGAACGCCAAAAACTGGATACAGCCCGCGAAGAGCTGCAGAAACATTGACATTCCGCTTCAGACTCATTAGAATGAGCACTGGAATCGAATGAAGTGATGCGTTGTTTCTTGTATCTCGTTCCCTTGTTGCTGCTCGGTTCATGTCGTCAGGTGATTGACGCCGTGAACATGAAGCAGCTTGCGCCGGATATTGTGGAATACGGCAGCAGGAAAGGGGGATGGTATGAATACCTGCATGCGTATGCACCCCATTTCTGCCTGAAGACACGTCATCACATCATTTACTTTGATTCGGAGATGAATCTGGGCTACTGGAGGGCAAAGCATCCTCAGCCTCCGCATCGTGTTATGCTCGAAGGCCGCGGAGATACCCTCATCATCCACCGCAGCTTTGTGTGGGATGGCGAGAGTTTCGGTGGTACTGTTTCTGAGGAATTACTGCCCAGCCTGGTACACGATGCGCTTTACTACTCCCTGCAGGGGGGGGCACCCTTTGCCCGCCGTGAGGCCGACCGCGCCTACCTGCGCGCCTGTCGGCGGGCCGGTCTGCACCACAAATACCCCGCCTACCTCGGCGTACGAACCTTTGGCGGCTTGTTCGGCAAGCCGCCCGGCGCTGAACCGCCAATCATCGAGCAGACTTCTGCTTTCACGCCCCCGGCGCCTCTGGAGCCCGATGTGGAGTGACGCTCCGAATGCAAATCCCCCGCTTCTGGTAATCAGAAGCGGGGGATGCTACTTATGCAGAATGGAATGCGTTTAATTGATATTCACCTTCAGGCTTTCACCCTTCTTCATATCCATGGAGGGGAAGAGGATGAAGTCGTTGGTGAAGACAGCACCGGGGGCATCGCAGCCGGTGGCACCTTTGCCGGTGGCGCCGGTGGGGAACCAGACGGCGCAACGGTCCTTGGTGTCGTAGTTGGCGGTGATGGTGAAGCTCTTGTCGCCTTCCCAGGAGATGGAGTAGGGAGCCTGGGCGTGAGATTCATCGAGCTGGGCGCGCCAGGCGGGGTCACCGTAGAAGGCTACGACATCGCGGTCGTGCACCAGACCGAATACGTCCTGCGCAGCTTCGGGGTCCACATTGATGCGGCTGTCGATGAGCTGGCGGATGATAGGCGTCGGGGTGAACGTTTCTTCATCGAACTTCACCTGCAGAAGCTCGGGATTCAGCTGGGTGGTCTTGTGGAGAATGAACTGGTTGTTCAGGAACCAGGCTTCAGCCAGTGAGGTGCCGGCGGTGTTGCCCATGAAGGTGCCCAGCGTGCCCCAGCCGCCTGCGCCGTACCAGGAGGGGACGGTATAACCCACCACCTGGTTGCAGGTGTAAGCGGAAAGAGCGGTCACGCACATGCTGTGCTCGCTGTTACGGGCATCGCCGAAAAGGCAGTTACCTGCAGCCACCCACACGCGGGTGGTGCCATCGGGCTCCACGGTGGGGTACTTGGTGGCCAGATTGCCGAGCTCGGTGCTGTTGCCAGCCATGGCTTTTATCATGGGTGTGCCGAAGTTGCCGAACTGCTCAGCGGGGAGCTGGTGGAAGCGGTTTCCGTAGGAGAAGATGAGACCTCGGCTGAAGGGCATTTCCAGGTTGAACGGCGTTGCGTGGCTGGAGGAGACCACAAACTGCGGACCCTGGTAGCTGAGTTCGCCGCAGAAGATGCCCAGCAGCTTGTCATCTGCACCACCCTGGGGGTAAGTGGTGGTAACGGGTTCCTGATAGCCGCTCTGGATGCGCACGGGGGCGTCCGTCCAGTCGGTGATGCAGCAGCTGTGCTCAAAGCGGGAGTGATCCACATTGGTGGAGCCCAGCATGCGCTTGATGACCAGCGGCTCGTCGGCCTTGGCGATGCGCAGAGCATCATCTGCCGTGTAGCCGGTGATGATGCCCCAGATGCAGTCGCCCCAGGGGTCGGAGTCAATGGCGCGGGCGGCGCGGTGCAGGTTGTTCACCAGCACGCGATCCACTTCCTGAGGGCGCAGTACACAGGCTACGTAGCGGGAGGAGGTGTTGCGCATGGCCTTGTTGATTTCCGCCTCGCTCAGGTCGTTCAGGACGCAGAGCTGAGCCTCGGGGTACTTGGCCTTCAGCGCATCTGCCACGGCGGCCCAGGCGGGGTCGTTCATGGTGGTGCTGCTGGAGATGATGGTGTAGCCCGTGGCGGGGTCTTCTACCTGCTGGGGAGCCGGTTTCTCTGCGGGGGCGGGAGCTGCTTCTTCTGCAGCGGGAGCTTCCTCTCCCTTTTCTTCTGCCGGAATGGCGTTGGCCGGCATGGTGAAGAAGTAGTTGGTCTTATCCTGCGGACCGAATACCTCGCGGGCAAGCTGCTGGATTTCTTCCAGCGTGATGCTCTTCACGTCCTGCTCCAGGTCACGCAGCAGCGGGAGCTGGCGCGGGTCGCTCTGCAGGCTGGCCAGGGCGCTTTCCCAGTAGCCCACGCTGCGCAGGTTCTTCATGGTGCGGGAGATATAGGGACGCAGGGCGCAGTCCAGGTCGCCCTGGGAGATGTTGCCCAGACCGATATCGACCAGAATGGCATCCATGGCGGCGGTCACCTTCTGGCGGTTGCCTACCACGCCCTCGCTGGAGGTGGTGATGGTGGCGGCGTTGCTGAAATCGGAGTTCGGGGCGAAGCGCACGCTGGGCGAGTAGGTTTCGCCGAGCTGGGCGCGGATACCGTCGAAGAGTTTCTCACGGGTGATATTGGCCAGTACCTGCATGCGGCGGTTGCGGCGGTGGTCCATGCCATCGCCACAGGGGCGCATCTGGGTCACGATGGTCTTGTCAAGGTCGGTGGTGTAGGGCAGGAACTTGCGCATACCCCACTTGGCCTTGCTCACGTCCTTCTCCGCCTCGGTGAGCGGCGTGAACTCGCGGTTGCGCTTGGGCATGGAGCCGAAGGTGCGCAGGATGGCGGGAATCACGTCTTCTACCTTGAAATCACCCACCACGCTCACTTCCATGGCTCCGTGCTGCAGCCAGGGGGTAAGGGCTTCCTTTACCTGAGCGGCGGTGCAGGCGGCGAACTGTTCCTTGGTGGGGGTGTTGAAGCGGGGGTCGTTGCCGTAGATGTGGCGGGGAACCTGCAGACTGAATGCGCCGCCGGATGTGGTCTCAAAACGGTTGAACATGGCGGGCAGGGCGCGGCGCAGCTGTTCCTCACCGTCCGGGCGGAAACCGGGGTGCAGGATGCCGGCCACCAGCAGCTTGCACTGCAGCTCGAAGTCCTCGGCCGTGGTGCTGCCGCCAAAACGCATGCGGTCTGCTCCCAGCCCGAAGTTCAGGCTTACGTGCTCACCAGCCATGATTTTTTCCAGCTCAGTGAGGTCATGGGCTTCCAGACCGCCCAGCTGCATGACGGTGCTGGCCATAGTGGAGAGACCGGGAACATTAATCATGCGCAGGGAACCGCCGTCCATGTAGGCGCTTACCTTTACGCTGCCTTTCTGGAAATCCACCGGCTTGAGGTTCACTCGGATGCCGTTGGAAAGGGTGAGGGTGGTGATACCCAGATCCTCAAGATAGGCCTGAGTCTCGATAGTGCCGGGGGTGCCCATTTCGTTGTAGGCGAAGGGAGGCAGTTCCTCGGCTTCGGGGGCGCTCACTTCCTGCTGCATCACGCTGTCAAAAACGCGGCGCAGTTCTTCAGCCTGAGTGTCTTGCACCTTGGCGCCGCTCATCAGGAGACGTACGCGGGTGGCATCGAAGGCCTTTTCCAGCGCCTGTCGGCACAAATCCGGATTCTGCAGCACGGGCTGCATGGCCAGCTGGAAGGAACGCAGTGTTTCCTGCGGGTCGGTGGGAAGTTCCTTATCTCGCAGGCTGCCGATGAGACGTTCGGCCATGGCGGCGGCATCCACCGTGGGCCAGCTGCCGATCTGGCGCTCGTGGGCGGCCATGGTGGCGGCCACGATTTCGTTCAGCTCACTGGCCGAGAAGCCGTAGATGCAGGCGCGGCGCAGCTCCGTGAGGGCTGCTGCCATGCCCTGCTGCCATTTTTCGTGCTGAGCGCTCAGGTTCAGGTTGAAGGTGGATACGCTCTCGTAGATGTCTTCCATGCCGACATTGGCACCCATGAAGGGAGAATCAGCCTCGCGGGCAATGCGGGAAAGCCGCTGGTTGAGCATGGCGCAGGCCAGCTGCAGCGGCATGTCCTTGATGCGCTGCTCAAGCGTATCCGGCTTGTCCGTGTACGGGTCGGAAATGCTCAGCACAATCGAGCTGTTCTCGCTTTCCGGGTTGGGCAGCACGATGTCTGCCGGACCGTCCTGATTCAGGGTTCCCAGGCTGGGGCGGGCGGGCGGCGGTGTGTCCACCATGCTGGAGAAGTGCTTCTCTATCCACTTGGCAGCATCTTCCGGTTTGCAGTCGCCGGTGACCAGCACGGTCATGTTGCGCGGTACGTAGTGGGTCTTGTAATAATTGCGGAATACCTCATACGGGGCGCCCATGATGACTTCCTCGGTGCCGATGGGCAGGTAATCCGGCAGTCGCATGCCGGGGGCGCAGTGGCGCAGCATGGCGATGCTGGCACGGTAGCTGGCAGAATCCCGGGCGTAGAGCTCGCTCTTCACAATGCCTCGCTCGTGGTCAATGGCTTCGTCCGTCAGTGTGGCGCCGTCTGCAAAATCACGCAGCACGGTGAAGGCGAAATCCACGGTTTCGTCCTTCAGATTCGGGAGGTTGAGCATGTAGACCGTCTGCAGAAGGCCGGTGTAGGCGTTCACGTCACCACCAAAGCCCAGACCACGCTGCTGGAGCGCAGGAATGAGTTCGTTTCGCTTGTAGGTGCGGGAGCCGTTGAATACCAGGTGCTCCAGCAGGTGGGAAATGCCTTTTTCATGCTCCTGTTCATCCAGAGAGCCCACATTCACGTACAGGCGAAGGCAGGCGCGACCCTGGGGTTCTGCTGTGGGGCGGATGATGTATTTGATGCCATTGGGCAGTTCACCACGGGTGATTTGCGGGTCTTCTGCCAGTTCCTTAAGCATTTCTGCGGCCGCGAGCTGCTCAGGAGCCGGCTGGACAGGGGCTTCCTGTGCGCGGAGCACGGGTACACTCAGTGCCAGTGCTACGATGGGGAGGATATTGTGGTATTTCATGAGCTCTCTATGGGGCTATTTTGTTAGTTCGATGCAACAAAGCACCATTCTGTTCAGAATTAACGGTTCTTTCTAGCAAAATTATGAGGTATGAGTCAAGCTTCGCGCGCGTGCGTGTGCAAAAAAAAGAACACCCGGCAGTCATGCTGCCGGGTGCCCGGAAAAAAGTTCAGGAAAAATCAGCGACGCTTGGCTGTGTTGCGGTGGCGGCTCTGCTCCTGCAGGGCGGCATACATCTGCCGGCAGTGCTTGTAACCGCGGCGGTCAGAGAGTTTTTCCATGCTCAGGCGGGAGGAGCCCCACTCGATGACTTCGATTTCCACCACGCGGCGTCCCCACTGGCGCATGAGTCGCTTGTTCGGCTGGTAGATGTCGATGGTTGCTGTGCCTACCAGCGCGCTGCCGTAGTCGTCAATCACGTAGGTGTAGGGTTCGCCCTTAATCTTGAACTTGGTTCCCAGCGGGTAAACGGACCAGTCGGCTGCGGCGCTGCGCACGCGGGAGCCATACTTCAGGTAGGTGCCGATGGCGTTCTTCGGGCCGTAACCGATATGGTCACTTTCGCTGTGGGTGTAGGCGGTGGTGCGTACCACGCGATTCAGCTGGCGCGGGTGGTAGAAGGGGAACCCGTGCTTGTCCCGCCCGAGGTTGGGCAGGCGGCGGTCCGGCATGGCGGAGCGGCGCGGCGGTGCCGGCGGGACAAAGCCCGAACTGGTGGCATCCGGATTGTGCGCAGCTTCTGCTGCCGGCATCCACAGAGCGGCCGCAAAAGTCAGTACGGCGGCGCTGAGAGCCTTTTTAAAATGATTCATCATATCTGATTTCAAGGTGAAAAAATGCGTGACTTTCCCGGAACACCGGGTCCTGGGACGCGGCGTCGGGGGGCATACTAACACAATACAGGGCATTTTGGCAAGCGTTTTATCTGTTATGGGGCGATTTCTTGTCAAGTTTGAATTGGTTTTTGTGGCTGTTTGTGATAAAAATATGACGTGAAACGGGTATCGCGCGCGTGCGCGCGAGCTTTGCGAAGGGCGATTTTGCTTGATTTGATGCCTGTTTTCGGCGTTTTGTTTAAGAAAAGTTTAATTTTATGCCGACAGGCAGAATGCAGGTGTCGGGGTATAGGCTCTGCGAGGGAAAAATGGAGGAAAGATGTTTTACCTTTCCTGATTTTTTTGCCTGGCAAGAATCAGCGGGCGCAGGCGAGGGCGAGCTGGAAGGCGCGTATGGTGCTGGCGGGGTTGGCAATGCCTTTGCCGGCGATGCCGAAAGCTGTTCCGTGGTCCGGGCTGGTGCGGTAGCGGGGCAGGCCGAGAGTGACATTTACAGCATTATCAAAATCGAGCAGCTTGAGGGGGATGAGCGCCTGGTCGTGGTAGGGGGCGAGAACGGCATCGAAATGCCCCAGCGCGGCATCGCGGTAGACGCAGTCCGGCACACAGGGGCCGGTGATTTCAGCCCAGGGGAGCGCGTCCTGGAGCATTTTTACCGCTGGGGCGATGATGCGGAGTTCCTCATCGCCAAAGGCGCCGTTTTCACCATTGTGGGGGTTAAGCCCGGCCACCGCGATACGGGGTGTGGTCTTGCCGCTGCTCTGGCGTACAAACTCAGCAAGCAAGGTGCCGATGCGCAGCAGCTCGGCGCTGGTAAGCAGCGTCGGTACGTCGGCCAGGGCTGTATGAATGGTGCCCAGAGCAACAGTGAGCCTCTGCCCGGTGAGGCACATGGCGAAGTTCTGCACGCCCAGTCGGTCAGCAAAGAATTCGGTTTGTCCGGGGAAGTGGAAGCCCACCTTGTGCAGGCCTTCTTTATACACCGGGGCTGTGACCACGGCATCGATGCTGCCATCCTTAAGTGCTGCAGCCGCAGCTTCGAGCTGGTCATATGCGGCTTGAGCCGTCGCCGTTGTGGGGTGGCCGGGTGTGGCTTTGATAGCCGGACCCATAGGGCGGAACTCGGCATGTTCGCCCTGCATGGCAGCGAGAGCAGCCTGCATGATTTCCGGACCTATGCCGGCCTGGTCTCCCAGGGTGTAGCCGATGACGGGGCGCTCCAGCAGCTGAGAACTCATGGCATTATACTTCTTCTGCTATGTCATCATCTGCCAATCCCTGCACGGAGCCGGCGGGGGCTGGGGCATTTTTGTCTACCGGCGGTGCGGGTACGGGGCCGGCTGGCTTTTCGGACTCCTTAATCTGCGGTCGGTAGGAGCGAGAGGTGTTGATATACTGGGCATTTGTGTCGCGCTGTTCAAACTGGAGCTCGGAATTGACCGAGGTGTGGTACACCGCCGTAATCACCAGAGCCAGGATTACGGGAACCAGAAGCAGACTGCCCAGACATGTCTTCATACGCCCGCATATTCTAGCGCTGCGGCAGAGGAAAGGCAAGCACCAAAAGTCTGCATGGCGCAGTTATGGGACTAAAAATAATGGATGCAAACACAGAATGAGCGTGACAAACGCGGTTAAAGTGCTTAAATAGGGGCATGCACTATACTCCGTACACACTTTATCCCGTGGGTGCCATGAGCGCCCGTGCCGCAGCTCAGCCGCGCGAAGGCGTGCTGCTGCGTGGTGACAATGGCGGTTATGCCTGTCTGCAGGCCTGGCCTGAGCTGGGTGATTCTCCGCTGGAGTACGAACTGGATGCTCTGCGCGAGGGAAATCCCATGCGTCTGGGAGCCCGTGCCTTGAAGTGCATTGAGCTGGATGGCGAAGCCCGTGCCAAGGGGGTAAGCCTTTTCGAGGGACTGACCGTACCCCGCAGCTATGCTACGCTTACGGTGAGTGCCACTCCATCCCAGGTGTATAACCTGCACCAGCGTGGTTTCCGCGTGGGTAAAATCAAGGTGATTCCCAAGCTCGCCGCCACGGTGGAGCGTCTGGTGAATCTGGCTGCCATGGTGCCGGATTGGAAGTGGCGTATTGATTTCAACTGCACCCTGAGCACTGAGGAGGCTCTGCAGTTCTGGGATATGCTGCCCGAGGCCATGCGCCAGCGTATCGATTTCGTGGAAGATCCGTGCTATTATGATGTGGAAGCCTGGCAGACGCTGCAGGATGCCGGCATGCCGCTTGCATACGATATGCCTGTGCAGAACGAGAGCATCATTCCCGCCCGCACCAGCAAGCCCATGATGCGTATTGTGAAGCCCGCCCGCCACGTGAGTAACACCGGTCTGCCTGTGTTCACCACTTACATGGATCACCCCCTCGGTCAGTGCTGGGCTGCCTACAATGCCGCCAAGTTCTACACCGGCAAACCCGCTGAGGATGTCCCTCTGTGCGGTCTCGTGACGCATCACGTGTATCGCCCCAATGCTTTCTCCGAAGAACTCGGTATGAATATCACCCCCGAGTTCCCCGTGCCCGCTGGCACCGGCCTCGGCTTCGACAAGCTGCTGGCCGCTCTTCCCTGGAAGAAGCTCTAAGCCGCCAGACGTATAAAAAGCCCCGCATAACCGCGGGGCTTTTTTTATGAGAAATCTGCGTTGAGCCATGCTCGTGTTGACACAGCAAGCGAATACCTGATATTTCCAGCTTGACGCGCAGGGGGCGTGAATGATAAGATTGCCCCATGAGTACTAAGTTCAGTTGGGAACTGCGCCCTCTGGACGGGAGTGTTGATTTTGGTGAAGAGCTTAACCGGCAGCTACCGCTGCTAGTGAGAAAGCTACTAGCACAGAGGGGCATTTCCGGTCGGGAGAACGCACAACGGTTCCTGAAACCCAGGCTAGCGGATCTGGGGGACCCTTTTGCCATGCGGGAGATGGATGCAGCCGTTGAGCGCATCTTCCGCGCGGCAGACAACGGCGAGCACGTCTGCATCTATGGTGACTATGATGTGGACGGCGTGAGCTCTGTGACCCTGCTGTACGCAATTCTTCGGGCCTATGACATCCGCACCGATTATTTTATTCCCGTGCGCACCCGCGAGGGCTATGGCCTGAGCGAGGAGGGCATGGCGAATGCTATTGCCAAATGCGGCGGCAAGCCCGGTCTGCTTATTTCCGTGGACTGTGGCACCTCATCCGTAGAGGAAGTGGCCTGGCTGCAGGAGCAGGGGATTGATGTGGTGATTCTTGACCACCACGAAGCCAGCACCCAGGGGCGCCCGCCTGCAGTGGCAGTAGTGAATGCCAAGCTTGAGGATGACAGCCCGTTCACCTATTTGTGCAGTGCCGGGGTAGTGTTCAAACTGGCGCATGCCATGTTGAAGCGCCGGCGGCTTCCCCAGTTTGACCTGAAGCACTATCTTGATGTCGTGGCCATTGCCACGGTGGCAGATATTGTGCCACTGGTGGAGGAAAACCGCCTGTTGACCCGTCATGGGTTGCGGGTGATGGAAAGTGGCGGCAATATCGGCATACAGGCATTGAACCGGGTTACGAACCTGAATCGGCGTCCGAGTGCCAGCCACGTTTCGTTCCGGATTGGTCCGCGTCTGAATGCCGCCGGTCGCATGGACAGCCCCCAGGATGCTCTCAATCTGCTGATGACGCGAGACACCGCCCGGGCCATGGAACTGGCAGAGCGGCTCGAACAGCATAACAGGGCCCGGCAGCAGGAAGAAGAGAAAATTCGCAACGAAGCGATGGATATGCTCTCGCGGACATTTTCTCCCAATCGTGACAATGTGATTGTGCTGGGTTCCCGGACCTGGCACCCCGGTGTGGTGGGTATTGTCGCATCGCTGCTGATGCGCCGTTACCACAAACCTACCTTTATCATTTCTCTGGATGAGAACGGCATTGGCAAGGGGAGTGGGCGTTCCATTCCCGGTGTGTCCCTGGTTCAGGCAATTCACGCCTGTTCGGATTCTCTTATTTCCGGTGGCGGTCATGATATGGCTGCCGGACTGGTGATTCACGAGGATATGATAGATACCTTCCGTGCGCAGTTCGATGCATTTGTTCGTGATTCCGTAGATGCAGATAAGCTGAAGCCTACACTCTGTATTGATGCAGAGGTGAGTTTCCCGGAGTTATCTCTTGACCTGCTGGACAGCTACGAGCTGCTGGAGCCGTTTGGTAATTCAAACCCCCAGCCCGTGTTTATGAGCCGCAATGTGATGCTGACTGATGCGCCCCGGCATCTCCAGGGTAATCACCTCCGGCTGGGGTTGCGCCAGGGATGCCACGAATGCGACGCCATGTATTTCAACGGTGGTTCGGTCCGCCTGCCGGATCCCCCCTGGGATATTGCCTTTACCATAGACCGCAATGTGTGGCGTGGTCGCACGACTCTTTCCATTTCCATTCAGGATATCCGCCCTGCATCCGCCATATGACGAGACGCCCAACATCCACGAAGCGCCGGCGTCCGCACCGGTGCATGATTCAGCCGGAATTCGGCGATTGGCGGGTCCCGCTGGATAAACCCCACGAGGCGGAACACCTGCGCACCGAATCCCCGGGCGTGATCAGGCGTATGCAGGTGCAGGCGCAGAATCTGATGAATACCAAACCGGTGTATGGTGCGGTGGATCTGAGTGAATGGCAGCCCATGACGAAAGGTAAACGCATTTTGCGGCTTTCGGTGGGGCTGTTGATACTTCTGCCTCTGTCGGTAGTCATGGTGTATGCGCTGCTGGTGCAGCTGTACCATGCAGCGCCGGTGGTGGGTAACATTGATTTTCTGCAGAGTGTGCCGGTGTGGTACAGTGTGCTCGGGGCACTTGTCTTTGCCAGTCTGAAGTATTTCCGCCTGGTGGATGCTTTCCTGATATACTTTTATGTATTAGGACACGAGCTTACGCATGCCCTGGCAGCGCTGATGTGTTTCGGTAAGGTGGAAACGGTCAGTGTCGAGATGGATGGCGGCTACGTAGAAACCAACGTAGACAATATTTTTGTTGCATTGGCGCCATATTTTGTGCCTTTGTGGATGTTGCTGTGGATGGCCGTGTTATTTGTGGCGGACTGGATAGTGCCGTTTGAATCTTATGGTGCGTGGTTCTATGCCGGTTTCGGCTTCTGGTGGAGTTTTCACGTATACTGGACCATGTGGGTAATCCCGCGCGAACAGCCTGATCTGCTGGAAAACGGTGTGGTGTTTTCGTTCCTGATTATCATGCTGACAAATATAGCAGCGTTGCTGCTCGTACTGCGCTGTTTCGGGGTGATTTCGCTGCACGGATACTGGGCCGATTTCAAGAGCTGCGCATTCGATATATATAACTTCTACGCAGATGTGCTGCAGTACTGTTTGTCGCTCATTTGAGTCAGTAGCAGAGATTTGCCTTGCATGCCGGGCGATTTCTGCCATAATGCCACGCACACCATGTTGAATCAGGAAGTGATTACTGAGGCGGAGACCGCCGCAATTCAGATACCTGCAGGCAATGCCGTGCTGCTGCCTGAGGGGTCTCGCATATACGTAACCCAGATGCTGGGCAATTCCATTACCGCTGCTACTGATGTGGGGCTGGTTCGAATTACTCGCGAAGAAGCTGCCCGCGCCGGTATTATTGCCCCCTCTCAATCGGTGCAGGAAGATGATGAGAACCTGACGCTGGAAGAACGCGTGTGGAAAGTCCTGAGTAATATTTACGACCCGGAAATCCCTGTGGATATCGTTAATCTCGGCCTCATCTACGGCGTGGAGATTATTCCGCAGAAGGAGGATGGTAGTCACGTGAGCGTGCAGATGACCCTGACTGCTCCCGGCTGTGGCATGGGCCCCCATATCATGGCAGAAGCCGAGATGGGGATTGCTGCCCTGGAGGGTGTGAAGAGTGTTGATGTTGAGTTTGTGTGGGATCCCCCGTGGAATCAGAACATGATGACTGAGGAAGCCCGCATGCAGCTTGGCCTCGAGTAAGGTTGACACGATGGGTAAGGTAACACTGGAGCTGAGCGAACCGGAGATGCGGGACCTTGCAGAGGTCTGCGCTATGGCTCTGACCATACTCGGACAGGCCATGCCCGATGGTCGCAATCCGCGGGCGGATGCATGGCACAAGCTGCTGGTCGAAATTGTCAAGGCCGGGCGCACCTTGCCCGGTATTGCCCGCGATATGGAGCTCAACCCGGATTGCGGTTACTGGTTTTTCAAACGCCCCTATATAGACCGTGCCTTTTATTCAGATGTTCTGGATGAGTTCCGCGACAGCTCGTTCTGGGAAGAGCTGGTGGCCAGACTCTCTGCCCGTACCCTGGTGGAGTGCTACGGGCAGGATGCCGTGGATGCGATGATGCCGGAAGAACGCTCCGCACGCCTGGCAGCCATGGAAAAGACTCTGTGGGGAGAGGTTTCCCGCTACGGTGTGGATCGCCTCATGTTCATGCTGGCTCCGGAGGAGAGCTGAGCTTTCCTCCTATCGACAGACCTGTCGATTTTGTTTCCGTTCCTTGAGTCAGGAGCGGAGGATTCCTTAGCGATTCAGCAAATCATCTACACTGACCCCGGCGGTGCAGGGTGTTTGCTGGTCGCATGCACCGGCATAGCAGGGGTGGCACGGTGTGTGGCGGTATACGCTATGGTGATTTTCACCATGCGGTGCGTATACTGCTGCTAAGCGGCTGGCCATGACGACACTGCAGCTGCAGCCAACCAGCGCTGCAAGCTGAGGCAGAATACCGTCTACGGCGTACAGATGACAGTTGGGGCCGAGCACGGTGGAGATGTCTTCCGGCTTCACGATGCTGCACGGAATTCCCAGTTCTCTGGCCAGGGCTTCTGCTGCTGTTCTGTCGTTTTCCAAGGCAAGCAGGGTGGTAGTTCCGCTGAGTCGACCGACCAGTTCCTGCCACTTGCCGGTTTCCCATGTATCTGCTTTGCCCAGGCTGGAGAACGGGGCGATGAAGTTGCCGCTTGCTGCATTGTTTCCGGGAAGCGGCGTGTTGTACACGTCTTCATTTCCAGACAGCCAGTGAGCCTTGAGCAAATCGAGGTAATCGCAGAAGCGGGGTTGTGCAGGGAGCCCGACCTTGGGCACATATTTAGTGCGGAACTTACGGCTGAGTCGATTGCTCTTGAATCCGCTGGTATAGAAGGGCTGAAGCTTCTGAAGCGCACGGAATACCTTCTTGTTCTCACTGAACATGTAGAGATAATCGAATGGCCCGTCCTTGTAAATGGAATCTGCATCCAGCTGGCTCAGCGGGGCTTCTGTGGTTACCGCGTGCGCAATGTACGGCTGCGTACGCCAGAATGCCTGCTGAGCCGGGGGACACAGAATGATGAGCTGCATATCCGGACGGCAGGCTGCCACCGTGCGGAGCATGGGAATGGTGCATACCGCTTCTTCAAATGTTTCCGGTACACAGACCATGATACGGAACGGAAGCCGTGCGTACCGGCGTATGATTTCGTGCTGCTCGCTATCTGCTTCCGGAGCAAACTTTCCGGTGGGTTTCCAGCGGTGGTGCATCCAGAACCCGTCAATGATGCTTTCCTTCTGTACTTCTTCAATGGCAAGGTTGACCGCCATGGTGGATGCGGCCAGACTGTCAGATTCACTCGGAATCGATATTTCGCGGCTGAGCACGGCGTCCCACTTGCCGAGGCCGGTGTTCCGGGTTGAAACCGCTACCATGTGGCCGCGATCCTTGCAGCGTTTGAAAATCAGCGAGGGCAGAGGTGTAGTGCCGGTGACCTTGCCGAAATAGGGGAGGAACAAGCCTTGCTGGGTGAACTGGTCACAGAGCACGCCGAGCATACCGCCATCTTTGGCCAGGCGGAACACTTCCTTGAGCCCTTTCTGGCTGCTGAACATCTCGCATCCGTACGCGGTGCGAGATTTAAGCACAATTTCTTCCAACAGAGGGTTGTCCAACCGCCGGTACATGGAGCCGAATCGCTTCACTGTGGGGAAAAGCGGGCGAATGCGAGCCAGGACTTCCCAGTTTCCTGCGTGGGGAATACATCCGATGACGCAATCACCCCCGTCTGCCATTTTTTCAAACTCTTCGCGACCTTCGACCCGCACGGCTCGTTGAAACTCCTTATCCGTCATCAGGCCGGTTTTGAAGGTGCAGGCCATATTCATGCAGGTTCGCACGATATTGCGCCGCACCAGCGAGGAAAGTTTGCTGCCACGCAAGGTGGGGTCTACTGCAATGCGCAGGTTGCGGGCCACGATGCGGTGCCGCCCCGGCATGAGTGCCCACACCAGATAGCCTATCATGCGCCCGAAAATGGCGACAAGTCGTATATCCGTTATCCTCAGAATGCCGCAGAAAATCTGGTAGGCTGCGGCGCCGAGCCGCTGGAGGACTGAGACTTTGACCTTAGCATTATCTGGTGTGCTCATGGTAGAGAAAATCCTTAGTTGATGGTCAGGAAACGCGGAATGTAGAACGGCTTACGCGTATAGGGGTCCCACACTTTGTCACCCACGGAGCTCTTGGTGTAGTCCAGCTGGTAGTACGGCTCATAGGGAGAGACCAGAATGTTGGAAAACTCGCAGGGCAGACCGTACGGCAGGCCGTCGTCGGCATACTCAATGCGGCCGTTAAGATGCCCCGAGGGGGGTAAATCATGAGGGTTTACCTTAATCCATGCTTCGCTTGCAGGTTTGCCGTTGATGTCCGCAATGACGTGCGGCGGGCGTTCGCCCGGATATTCATCGCGGATAAACTTATCAGCAATCTGCTGGAAAATGCAGGAGCTGAGGCTCATGGTGCAGATTGCGGCAAAAACAGTTTGAATCAGGTGGCGTGTTTTCATGTGATGGTTTGTTCTGAAGGGGGATTATGAAGGCCTGTAGGGCACCAGACGTACCTGGCTTTCATGACCGTTCTGGCCTTTGGTGAAATAGGGGCAGTAGCCGAACTCTTCGATGATTTCAGTAATTTCCGGGTAGCATGTAGCCAGCGATGCCAGCGCAGGTGTCAGCACGCTGATGTGACGCTCAGGGATTCCCACAAGGCCAATGCTGCCTCCCCGGGGCAGGTTCCCGGGAAGCGGCTCTCCGCCTTTGAGTTCAATTTTGAGCACGGGGCGTCCATGCTCGATTTTCTGGTGAAAAGTGAGGTGAACGGAGGTGGTCTGGTGAATATTGGCCCCGATCATGCGGTCCAGCACCAGTTCGGCGTACCCGTCGTGCACCCGCAGCGCCACTCCCTGACCATGGGTGATGATGGAAAAAATACCTGTCTGGCGCATGCGGCATGTATCGCGCAGGTAACGGTTGATTTCACCCTCTGTGAAAACGATTTCCTGACCATGGGCGTTGCGAAGCAGCGCAGTGAGGTCACGGGCGCTTCCATTGTCAGAATAGCCTGCAATATCACGCATATTCTGCGGTGTCCACATCTTGATGACTGTGCCGAAGAGCATGAATACAAACGTCAGGAAAATCAGTATGGCCAGAATTCCCCAGAAGTTGAAGCGGCTCCATATTTCCAGCAATACATGCCGCTGCTCAGAATCATCCTCTTCTTGCTCTTCCTCTCCGGGCTGGGCAAAAAAAGCGCGCTTGGTGATATCTCCACCATCAGCGTTTTTATCGAAAAGGAAGCCCCACAGGGAAGTGTCCTTCTCTGCGCGTTTTTTGCTGCGCTTTTTGTTGCTTGTTTTGGCCATGCTGCTATTCGTACGCATTATAGCCTTTTTCCCTTGCCTTGAAAAGGAAAAAATCAGACACCGGGCAAGGCCCAGCGTAAGTATTTGAGGGATTCTCCCCAGATACCGCGAGAGGTGGAACCGAGTACCACTACAATCACAGCTCTGCCCTCATTGGAGGCGCAGGAAATAAGACATTTGCCCGCCAGATTCGTATAGCCTGTCTTCATGCCATGAACCAGGGGGTGCGAGGTCAGCAGGCGGTTCGTGGTGTTGATGCGTCGAACGCTGCCGTCATTGCGCCTGAAGTCATACGAAGGGATGTTGATCATGCCGCGTATAGTGCGGTTGTTGTACGCATAGCACGCGGCAAGCGCCATATCGTAGGCGGTGGAGTACTGCTCGGCCGGCAGCCCGTTGGGGTTGGCAAAGTGAGTGTTGTACATGCGCATGCGGCGGGCGCGTGCGTTCATTTTGGCTACGAATCCTTCCACGCTGCCGCCGCAGTCGCGCGCCAGTGATATGGCTACGTCGTTGAAGCTGCCGGTAAGCATGGCTTGCAGCAACTCCCGGCGCGTGTACTTCTCGCCCCCGCGCAGACCCAGTCGTATGCGAGGAGAAAAGCGGTCGGTGGGGTGAATGGTGACGAGCTTGTCCAGATCCCCGGCATCGCAGACACAGAGTGCGGTGATGATTTTCTGCGTGCTGGCCACCTGTCGGCGTTCGTTGGCGTTGTATCCGTAGAGTACATTGCCATTGTAGGGGTCAATGACGCAGACTGCTGCGCAGCGGGGTTGCGGAGCAGGTTTTGCCGGCATGCGGAGCGGGCGCGTGGGATTCAGGTTGCCGGCGTAGGGACGGCGCACCTGTCGGGCCGCTGCGGGAATGGGGGCAGGGCGATGCCCGGCGATGGGTTGATTCTGAGAAAAGGGACTGAAAAGGGAGCCTTCGGCAGGTGCAGAAAGCGTAATGAGGGTGCAGAGCGTCAGGATGGTGGCAAGAAAACGCATGGCGCACCAGTCTAGGCGAGCAGATGCGTATTTGCAAGTCTAAATTGCGTGCATCAGACGCAGGTGAAGCGTCCGCCTGCCTGGGGGACGATGCGCCTCTCAATCTGCAGACGCATAAGCAGTGGCGTAATGGTGTGGGCGCCCATGCCCAGTGCTCCGCAAAGCGCATCGAGCGTGTCATGCCCCTCTGCCAGAGCATGCAGCAGAGCTACGGCTTCGGCATCGCTCACCGGTTGGCGTATGGGGGCAGGGGCAGGGGTCTCCGGCGCCGTGTCGAATAATTCCATCTGCCGCGGTGCCCGGTCCCAGCCCATATCGCTGAGCAGCTCACGTGGCGAGCTGCAGAGAGTAGCCCCATCGCGGATGAGATTGTGGCATCCGCTGGAGCTCAGCTGGGTAATGGGACCGGGTACGGCAAAAACGGCGTTTCCATAGTCGGCCGCGGCCATGGTTGCGGTGTGCAGGGCGCCGCTGTGGTGCGGCGCTTCCACTACCAGCGTAGCCCGGCTCCAGGCTGCTACAATGCGGTTCCTCTGCGGAAAAGTGGTTCTGCTGGGACGCATGTACATGGGGAACTCGCTCACCAGTGCGCCGTGTCCGGCGCAGATGCGGTCGGCCAGCTCTGCGTTCTCAGGCGGATAGAGCTCAGCCATGCCGAACCCAAGTACTGCGATGGTGCGCCCGCCTGCATCCAGCGCGCCCCAGTGTGCTGCGGTGTCGATTCCCCGTGCCAGACCGGAGATAATGGTGCACCCGGCATCTGCCAGTTCTCGGCCGAAGCGGCGTGCGGCCGTGGCGCCGTAAGGCGTGGCCTGGCGGGTACCCACGATGGCAATGCTTCGGTCGCTGTCAGAGCTCAGCCAGTTGCCGCGCACGTAAAGTACGATGGGCGGATCGCTCATGCGGCGCAGAAACTCCGGGTAATCTGCATCAATAAGCGTGACTACCCGCACTCCGTATTGCTCGGCGCATTCCAGCTCGGCGCGGGCGTTAGTGCAGTTTCTCCAGTCTGCTATGCCGGCTGCCAGCTTCGGGCCGATGCGAGGTACCAGCGCCAGCAGCCGTTCCGGGGCATGAAGCACCTGCTCAGCGCTGCCGAAGTATTCCAGCAGCGCCTGAATCCTCATGGACCCCAGTCCGGGGATGAGGTTGAGCGTTACCAATGCCTCTTGCGGGGAGAGCATGCAGGTGGAATCAGCGCTCCACGGTGAAATCCAGCCCGAGATCGAGCGAGGGTACCGAGTGAGTGAGACAGCCGAAGCTCATGAAATCCACACCGGTTTCTGCGGCAGCAGGGGCCGTAGCCAGCGTGAGACCGCCGGAGGCCTCGAAGTAGGGCTTGCAGCCCTGGCCACGCATTTCCACAGCCTTACGCATCTCTTCATTGCTCATGTTATCGAGCAGGATGTAGTCCACGCCGTCCAGCTTCAGGAAAGCCTCTACCTGTTCCAGGTTGTCGGCTTCCAGCTGCACTTCCACACCCGGGCGCTCGCTCTTGAGCTTGTTGATGCAGCGCTGCAGGTGGTCGGTGTTGCCGTCCGTCATGAGGTGGTTATCTTTCACCATGGCGCGGTCATACAGCCCGAGACGGTGGTTATTGCCGCCGCCGTGTACCACTGCGGCCTTTTCCAGCAGACGGTAGCCGGGGGTGGTCTTGCGGGTGTCGAGCAGCTTGCAGTCGGTGTGGGCGATAGCCTTCACGTACTTGTGGGTCATGGTGGCTACGCCGGAAAGACGCTGAATGAAGTTGAGCGCGGTGCGCTCAGCTCCCAGAATAGACTGAGCCTTGCCTTCAATCATCATCACCACGGCACCGGGGGATACCTCATCGCCATCATTCAGGTATACCTCCACTTTCAGAGTGGGGTCCACGGCCTTGAATACGGCACGAGCCACATCCACACCGGAAAGTACACCCTGGGTGCGGGGGCGCAGCAGGGCGCGTGCCTGCAGCTCCGCCGGCACGAAATAGAGGGAGGTCACATCTCCATCACCAAAATCTTCTTCCAGCGCCAGCTTGATGAGCGCTTCCATATTGTCAGATACCTTGCAGTGGCTCATGCCGCCCATGATAGACCTGTTCCGTCTGAATGTAAAGCCGGAAATGCGTTTGTAATATGAACCAGATTGCGCTTGCCTTGCCCCGGGTGGCGTGGTAGAATCGCCGCCGCTATGTTCTACATCACGACAGCAATTGACTACACAAACGGCGCTCCCCACATCGGGCATGCGTATGAGAAGGTTCTGGCAGACGTTTTAGCCCGCTGGCACCGAATGTGTGGCGAAGAGGTGTTCTTCCTGACGGGTGTGGACCAGCATGGTCAGAAAGTGCAGCAGAAGGCCGAAGCCGCCGGTATGCAGCCCCAGGAATATGCCGATATGGTCACGCAGAAGTTCGTTGCCCTCTGGGAGCGCCTCGGGATTCAGTATGACGGCTGGGCCGCCACGACCGATGCCCGCCACAAGGCCTGCGTACAGTCCATCCTGAGTGACCTGAAGGAAAAGGGCTGCCTCTATAAGAAAGGCTACAAGGGTTTCTATTCTATCCGTCAGGAGCAGTTCCTTACAGACAAGGAACGCAACGAGGAAGGTGTGTTCGGCCCTGAGTGGGGCGAAGTCGTGGAGCTTGAGGAAGAGAACTGGTACTTTAATCTCAGCCAGCAGGTAGAGTGGCTCAAGGAGTACGTCACCACGCATCCCTCTGTGGTCACCCCTGAGTTCCGCCGTCAGGACCTCCTGAACGCCATTGAGCGCTCCGCCGGCGTGGATCTCTGCATTTCCCGCCCGAAAGACCGCCTCTCCTGGGGTATACCGCTGCCCTTCGACCCGGATTTCGTGACCTACGTATGGTTCGACGCTCTGGTGAACTATATCTCCTTTGCCGGCTACAAGGCTGAGGAGGGTGCCGGGCTGCCCGATTTCAACAAGCTCTGGCCCGCTGCCTGTGAGGTGATTGGTAAGGATATTCTGGTGCCTGCTCACGGTATCTACTGGCTGTGCATGCTGCACGCCATGGGCTTTGCAGATGACCAGATGCCCCAGCTCCTGGTGCACGGCTGGCTCAATATCAAGGGTGAGAAGATGTCCAAGTCTCTGGGCAACATCGTTGACCCCAACGACCTGTGCGATGCTTTCGGAGCCGAGGCTGTGCGCTACTACCTGGTGCGCGATACCAAGACCGGTTACGACAGCGACTTCGACCCGGAGCGCATGAAGATGATTTACAACACTGAGCTTGCCAACGACATCGGTAACCTCTGCAACCGCTCACTCAACATGTGCGTGCGCTACTGTGGTGGTACTGTCACCATTGCCGAGGGAGACGACGAGCTTTCTGCAGCCCTCCGCGAGAGCATGACCTCTACCGTGGCTAAGTTCTCCGACTGCATGAATGCCTACAACACCTCCGATGCTCTGGCTGCCCTGAGTGCTCATGTGGGGCTGTGCAACAGCTACATTGAGCAGAAACAGCCCTGGGCTCTGGCTAAGGATGAAGCGAATCTTCCCGAGCTGCAGCGTGTGCTTGCCCACCTGCTGGAGTGCTGCGCTCAGGTCGGCTACCTGCTTGGCTGTGTGCTGCCCGAGGCTTCCGCCCGCATACTTTCCCAGCTGCAGCTGGATGCTGCCGGCCTCACCCCGCAGACCCTGGCCTGGGGCCTTGTGCCGAACGGTCATACTGTACAGGCTCCCAGCCCCGTGTTCCCCCGCATCCTCTCTGCAGAGGAGAAGGAGAAGATGGCAGCCAAGGCTGCCAAAGCTGCTGAGAAGGCCGCCCGGAAGGCCGCTCAGCAGGGCTGACGCTGCGTGCAGAAATCTGATTTGCAGGGAAGCGGAGCGCTTGCTCCGCTTCCTTTTTCGCACATGTGTCCCAAAGATTTTGCGGCGCGATAAATTGGACTTTGTCGGGCTGAAAGCGCGAGGAATTTTGAGCCCTCGGAGAGGGCGACACAATAATAGCCCGGGGTGGAGCGACGTAGTCGCGGAACCCCGGGTATCGCAAAAAAACAACCGGAGCCCCGAGCGCAGCGAGTGGGCGGCAGAATCGCTTGCTGCACAATAAGCCGCGGCCTCCCTGCCACCCACTCACTTCGTTCGGGGTTCCGTGTATATTTAACACCAAACCCAGCGTTCGGGGCTTCGCGTCTCGCGTTGCTCGCTTGCTACGCCCTCGCAGGCCGCCGCGTTGCGGCTCCACGCTGGGCTATGATTATGCCGCCCTGACGGGCTCAAATTTTGCCGTTTAGAGGATTCTGGGATTGCCAGAAAGGCGGAAATGTGCTACTCTTGCGCGCGTTATGGCAAATACATCGCTTACCCCCGAACTTGCGGCGCTGGCTCAGGAGCTGGCAGCCGGTTTTGCAGCTAGTCAGAAAGTCGTGGCCGCCAAGGCCCGTATCGGTCTTTTCTACCAGAACCCCGAGGCTACCGACCTTTTCCGCAAGGTGAGCGAATACGGTGAAACCCTGCGCAACAAGCACATGGAAGGCATGCCCCCCTCGGAGGAGGAACTCAACAAGTTTGACCAGCTCCGTTCCGCCGTGGTGGAGAATGAGCTGTGCAAGGGCTTCCTGGAGTCCCGCCAGCTGCTGGATGATATGCTGCAGGTGGTGAACCAGTACCTCTGCCTGGCCATTGAGAAGGGCGCTGCCCCCAGCGATGAGGAAGTGGCCGATGCCATGAACCAGCAGATGAGCGCCTGCTCCTGCGGTGGTGGCTGCCACGGCGATTGCAGCGACTGCAGCAACGAATCCTGCGGGAAGAAGTCCTGCAACTGCGGCCCTGATTGCACTTGCGGCTGCCAGGAAGGCAAGGAATGCACCTGTGGCGATGGCTGCAACTGCGGTTCTGATTGCACCTGCGGCTGTCAGGAGGGCAAGGAATGCACCTGTGGTGACGATTGCTGCGGCAAGCACGGCGAAGGCGAGTGCTGCGGTAAGCACGGCGAAGGCCACGAGTGCAAGTGCGGCAAGCATTAAATCTTTCTCACTATGTTCCGCTGGGTAAAATCGCGTGCCTTGTTCCTGCTGCTGGTGGCTGTGGTCGCTGCTTTCATGGCATGGCAGGGTGCGTATACCTGGCGGGTTGATTTTGAATTCCCCTGGTGGGGCTGGCTGGCGGTCAGCCTGCCTTTGCTGGGAGGGGGCGGCATGCTGCTGGCACGCTGCCTGAAGCAGGAAGCACTGCCCGGAGTCCGCTCGCTCTGGGTGGTGCTTCTTCTTTCCTTTGCGGTGGATAGTGTGTGCAATCTGTATGCCTACTCCACTCCCTGGCAGCTGCATTTGTCTGTGCTGATGACGATGGGCTGCATGCTGCTGCTCTGGGCAGTGTTCCGGGCGGGAGCCATTGCGTTCTGGGTGGTGTTCCTGGTGCTGGAAATCATGCAGATATGCGGGTATGAGCAGTACGGCTCGCGCATCAATTCTCTGGTGGTGGCAGAAACGATAGAGGCTTCATGGGAGGAGGCCCTTGCGTACATGACCCCCATCAACCTGGGGATGCTGGTGCTGTCCTTTATCCTTTCGCTGCTCTTCTGCTGGGCAATCAAGCGCACCCTGCGCAAGGAGAGGAGCCTGGCCTTGTTCAATGCGGCCTGCCTGTTTTGCGGGGCAAGCCTGGCGCTGGGACTGCTGGTTCCGCCGAATAAGCAGAAGCAGGATTTCTACTGGCCTGCGCCAGAGGTGCCGCTGTTGTACAAAGCAGCCAGCGAGGCTCTGACCATCAACGAGGCTACTCTGAACCAGGTGGAGAGCCTCAGCTCGCCTGCAGACCAGCCGAGCACGCTGCATTCCCTGAAAGGGGGCGAAGGCGTGGTGCTGGTCGTGCACGTGGGCGAGAGTATCCGCGCCGACCGTATGAGCCTGAATGGCTATGAGCGTGATACTACACCCTGGCTGCGCCAGCAGACAAACATCATCAATTTCCCCACCTGCATTTCGGCCGCGTGTGATACCTGTCAGGCGCAGATTGCCATTCTGACCAATGCCCGGCGCGATGTGAATGAAAAGCGCCCCGGCTATGTGCCCACTACCGGTTCTGTGCTGGATTTATTTGATAAGCACGGGTTTGACATGTACACCTTCTTTGGCCGCCGCTGCGCGCAGAAGCTGAAGTACGACCGAGTGGTGCAGCTGCTGGCGCGGAAGTCGAAAGAAAAGTTCAATGCCCCCGGCAGTCCGTGGACCGCAGTGCCGCAGATGCAGCAGGTGCTGCAGCAGGCCCCGGCGGGGCAGAACCTGCTTTTCTTTGTGAACAATGAGGGCAGCCACACCCCCTTTGAGCACTACGATAAGCAGAATACCCCCTTTGCTCCCGCTGCGGTCCATTTCCAGAACCCGGCTTCTCAGGCGGTTGAGGTGAACAATGCTTACGACAGCACGCTTCATTATACGGATGAGTTTTTCCGCCGCGTGGTCGAGACTATAGGTGGGCGTCCCTTTGTGTATGTCTATGTGAGTGACCATGGCGAATACCTCGGGCACGATGGTATGTGGGGGCGTGCCGCTCTGGGCGAACAGCATATTTCCTACCACTCTACAACCGGTTGCAAGGTGGGCATGTTTGTAATTTATAATGATGCGTTTGCTCAGTTGAATCCGCATTTTGCCACGGCTCTGGAGCAGATGCGCGCGCATACCGCCAAGACGGTGGCGCATGAGCATATCTTCCACACGCTTCTGGGCTTGTTCCGCCTGGAAACGCCCCATTACAATGCTGAGCTGGATCTCACCAACCCGACCGCTCGGGCCTACGACGGCCCGCAACCCTGAGCCGGGAATCAGTTGGTGCGCGTTTCCTCCCACTCAGGCAGCTCGTGTCCAATGAGCCACGGCGTGTATTCTGCCGGTATGGGAGATTGAATGGCAATGCGTCGCCCGTCTGCAGGGTGATTGAAGGCGAGTCGCCACGCATGCAGCATGAGACGCCCTGGACGGGCTTTCTGTCTCTGTGGGTGGGCGTAGATGGGGTCCCCGATGAGCGGATGCCCCAGGTGCAGCATGTGCACGCGAATCTGGTGGGTGCGCCCGGTGTGCAGGGTACACATGACCAGGGAAGAATCGGTAGCGGCATCGTAATGCAGCACCTCCCAGTCGGTGATGGCGGGCTTGCCGCTGCCGGGATTCACCACGGCCATTTTAAGCCGGTTCACCGGGTGGCGGCCGATGTTGGTGAACACCGTGCCTTTCGGCTCCTTCGGGCAGCCTTGTACCACAGCCAGATAAATCTTGCCGGTATCGCGCTCGGCAAACTGGGTGGTGAGGGAGAGATGTGCCTGGTCGTTCTTGGCCACTACGATACAGCCGCTGGTATCTTTATCCAGCCGGTGCACAATGCCCGGGCGCTCCACTCCGCCTATGCCGGATAAATCACCGCAGTGGAAGAGCACTGCATTCACCAGGGTGCCGTCCGGGTTGCCGGCGGCGGGGTGCACCACCATGCCGCTCTCCTTGTCGATGACGATGACGTGCTTGTCTTCAAACAGAACGGAGATGGGAATATCCTGCGGTTGGGCTTCTGCCGGTTCCGGTTCGGGGATGTTGACCTCGATGCGCATGTTGCGCTCCACCGGAGTCTTGGCCTTGGTGGATTTGCCGTTTACGGTAATTTCGCCTTCCTTGATGAGTGATTGGATGCGGGCGCGGGAAAGCTCCGGCAGCTGGGCTGCCAGATACTGGTCAAGGCGCGTGCCGAGCTGGTCTTCAACGATGATGAGCATCCTTACATGCCGGTGGGGTTGTCGATGAACACGGTGGGCAGGCCGAACTTCTGCTCCAGCAGCTCACCCAGGGACTTTACACCGAAGGTTTCTGTGGCGTAGTGCCCGGCAAAAAGGATGTTCACGCCCATATCGCGCGCTGCATTGCTGACCCAGTGGTTTTCCTCTCCTGTCAGGTAGGTGCCGTAGCCTTTGGCGTGCATCTGGTAAATCTCTTCGCCGCCTCCGCCGCTGCAGAGCGCGATGCGCCCGGCGGGCAGGGTGGCATCGTGTACCACTCCGGTGACCTTGGCGCCGGTAATTTCAGCGTATCTGGCGCGCAGTTCAGCCACTGTACCGGGGAAGATGCCGGAGAGTCCGATGAGCGTGCCGTGGTAGTCTACCTCCGGCTGCACGTCCTGCAGCTCCAACGCGCGGGCAATGCCGGCGTTGTTGCCCAGCTGAGGGTGCAGATCCAGGGGCAGGTGGGCAGAGTAGATAGCGAGGTTATGCTTCAGGCAGGTTTCTACTTTCTGCTTCCACCAGCCTTTGATGGGCTGCAGCCCGCACCAGAAAATGCCGTGGTGCAGCACCAGCAGATCAGCCCCGGCGGCAATGGCATCGTCGATGGTTTTCTGCGAGCCGTCCACACCGAGCGCTACTTTAGTGACGCAACCGTCATTTTCCACCTGCAGGCCGTTCATGGCAACTGAGGCATCTTTGATTTCCGCGATGCGGAGGGTGGAGTCCAGCAGGGTGACGATTTCTGAAAGAGGGATGCTCATGGTCTTATTCGGCGTTTCCGGGGTAAACGGTGCGTCTTGCTATTTCTTTGTTGAGACGTTTATTAAACTCGCTGGCCATGTCGTAGCCGCTGTCGCGCAGATACCGGCCAAGTGCGGCCACCTCCACAAGTCGGCACATATCGCGCCCGGGTGCCACGGGCAGGTTCAGGTGCTCTACTTCCACCCCCAGAATATTGATGGTCTTGTGCTCCAGCCCGAGTCGGTCCATTTCAGACATTTCGCCGGAGAAGAGATTGATGACAATGTCAATGCGTTTTTCTTTGCGGAATGCCTTAAGACCGAAGAGGTTCGTGACGTTGATGATGCCGAGCCCGCGGATTTCGATGAAGCCGCTGCTCAGCGGGGGCGCAGTGGCGATGAGGTCGCCGCCCAGATTGCGGATGCGCACCATGTCATCCGCCACCAGGGAAGAGCCGCGCTCCACCAGACCCAGGGAGATTTCGCTCTTGCCGACTCCACCTTTGCCGGTGATGAGAACACCTACGCCACGCACGTCGACCATGCAGGCGTGCATGGTGGTGCTGTCTGCAAACTCATTTTCGAGGATAAACGTGGCACGGTTCACGAACTCCATGGTGAGGAGATTCGTACGCATCACACTGAGATTGTATTTATCGGCAATGCGGAGCACATCCTCCGGCACATCCGCTCCGCGCGCAAAAATCAGGCAGGGGGCATCCTGGCTGCATATGCGGTTCAGGCGTTCTTCACGTTCTGCCTCTGTCATGGTTGACAAGTAGGCCATTTCGGCTGCCCCGAAAACCTGGATTCGCTCGTGTGCAAAGTATCCGAAATACCCGGCCAGGGCAAGGCCGGGGCGATTGAATGCGGGTTGAACAATGGGGCGGGAGAGTCCGAGCGGGGTGTTGAGCAGCTGCAGTTCCAGTGTGCTGCGATACCGTTCGTAGAAGCTGCTCATCTGCACTTTTTCCACTTTGCGGACGATTGGCGTCTTCATGATAGGAGTATCAGAAAGGAATAGAGGGGTTGTTTACAAAGTTAGTCTGGCGAATGAAGTCTGCCCAGTCGGTGAATTGCTTATGCTTGGCGGTATCGGCATGTTTTTTATTCCAGTTGCCGATGCGGTCCGCCATGGCAGCCGCTTCCGGATAGCGTTTCAACTGCAGCAACTGAAGCACAGCCCCGGAACCGGCACTGTAGAGTATATGCCATTCTGCATCGCTGTACATTTTATCATCTTCACCGAACATGGAAAGCACTTCCTCGTAGTCCCGCAGGGCATCTTCGTTTTTGTCGGCTCTTGCGCAAAGCGTGGCCCGGTGAAGCAGCGCACGGAAACGCCACCAGCGGGGTAATTCCATGTCATTTATGGCCTTACTCGCAATCTCTATGGCTTCAAGTCGCCCTTCGGGCGTGCCGAGCAGTGCCTTGGAATTAGCCATCACGGCATTGGCCAGAGCCTTGTCTTCGGGGCGCATGTCGGGCCTTTCTCTCCACAGTCGGGTCAGGGCATGCTCCATTTCTACGTGATTACCAAGCCGGAGGTGTACTGCGGCAAGTCGTATGGTGGCTTTAGTTGCCAGTTCCTCGCTTTTTTCTGCACAGCTGGTGTAGAGCTCGATGGCTCGGCGAAGGGAATCATGTGTTGCGATGAACTCGCACTCGCGCGCACTCATATAAAGCGAGCGGGGTACAAAATCGCCTTTCGGGTATTTCCTCGTCAGCGCCTGCAGCGTGCGCATGGCTGCCTCGTGTTCTCCTTTGGCTGAATGCAGGCTTGCGAGGTGCAGAGTGAGAGTTGCTACTACCTGGGGCTCGCGCACTTTGCCGGCTGCCCCGTGTATCAATTCCATCACCTCGTCCGGCACGGTACCTCCGGATTCTCCGGACATGCGGAGCAGGGCTTCTTCCTGAAGGGAAAAGAAGCGCAACTGGCGGTCGCTGCTGAGTTCGACGAGGTGCTGGTTAATCGAGCTGCGTTCCAGAATGTCGCGCGCAATACCCGGATTATTCTGCATTTCCAGGTAAGCATAGTCCATCTCCACGTCAGCCTTCAGGTTTTTGTCAAGTCCGCTTTCCGCCTGGAGTATCGCTATATCGCTGCGTGCTTTATCCGGATTGTTTTTCAGCCAGTATGCTGAGCGAACCATCACCAGCCTGTGGTGCTGAGCCTCTGTCAGATCCGGTATGCTGAAAAGCATGTTCTGAGCTTCAGTATCGCCTGATTTCAGCGCACACACCAGTGCGTTCACCAGAGCTGTGCTCCGGAAGGGCTCGGCCGCGCGCTGCGCGAACTCAATGTATTTTCTGGCTGCTTCGGCGCATCCTTCTTCGCTCAGCTGAATTTCGTAAAAGCCTTTGCGTTCATCCTCTCCCTGCATCATTCCCAGATAAAGCGCAGCTTCATGTCGCTGGCCTCGCTCCAGATACATGCGCACCTGTTCCAGCAGGATGCTGTGGGTGGCGGCTTCATTGGGACAAGTGGCGGCGGCCGTGTTGGCACAGGTTACGTCCAGCGGGGCTTCGGTTGCTCCCTCCGGATTAAGTAAATGCTGCTGAATAAGAAGCGCCTGTGCTGCCCGCCTGGATTTGAGCGGGTCGGTAATCCATTCCCTGAGTTTGGTGCGGGCGTATTCGCTTTTTTCAAAGGCTTCGTGTTTACTGAGCCGGCGGAATGCTTCCTCCAGGAGCGGTGAATCCGGGTGTGATGAGATGAAATGCAGCAGGGTTTCCTCGCCTTTGCCGTCATCGAAGTGCTCGTCTGTAGTTTCTTCGCTGCCAATGAGAGAAAACTCCGTTGCCGGTCTCGTTTCCGGTTTTCTGGCCGCTTCCTTGGTGTAGTATACTTCCGCGAGAGCCAGTCGCGCCCTGTGGCGCATAATCATGGGCAGGTTGCGGTCATTTTCAATGGCTCTGCATTGTTCTATTGCCTGGTCATATTCCCCTTTCTGCCGGAAATTATCAATTTCGAGCAACCGGAGAACCGGCTGCAGTTCAGGTTGGTTTGCAGCGAGGTCTCGCAGGCGGCCCAGAGCGCTGTTGTCCTGGCTGTGCGGCTTATGAAGCCAGTATTCAGCCAGGGCTGCGGTGGCGAGCGTTGCGATTTCCTGGTTATTGCTGGTGGCCAGCGGCGTGGCTATCACAGCAAAGTCAACGCTGTTGTTCTGCCAGGCGCAATACAGCAGGGCTTTTGCTGCATAGGGGTATAATTCATGATCTGCTGGAACACTCAGCAAATGTTTGCAGGCTTCCTGTAACCGCCCCAGTTCAATGAGCGTACGCCCCCGCCAGAACGCAGCCTCGGGCCCGCTTTCAGTCTGCAGTGCCTGTAGCGCTGCAACGGCATCGCCCTGGCGCAGCAGTTTGCCGGCCTCTGCGGTATCAGCCAGCAGTCCGGGGGTAGCCAGCAGGGAGACGAGAAGAGAGAGATGCTGCTTCATGAAATAGGTTTTCGGTTAGCGGTTGGTCTTTGCCAGCGATTGTTCGCCGTGCCAGAGATATTGATGGATATACCCCATACCGGACCTTGTGAGCGCAGCCTTGGCGCTGCTGTTCTTGATGCGGTTCACTGTGCAGTTCTGCTGTACGGTGGGCATGGGGCGGCAATAGACTACCGTGGGCTGGGCAACTTTACGGTCTGCCGGGTAGATGCCGATAGGTACGCCTTCTGCTGTGAATGCAATCTCCAGGGAGTTCGGGCGCTTGCGCTCCGTGCGGCTTCCTTTGTACAGGAACGGGTGCCGTCGCATGATATCCATCGTCTGTTCGCAGGGCACGGCTATGCGGTAGTGCTCTTTCAACTGACTAAAATAGGCTTTCAGAGAGAACTCCTGTCCATTCTTACACGCCTGGAGAACATGGGTCGGGTTGAAGCCGATGAGGTTTAATCCGTTGTAGTTGCCGTGCTTGTTTTCGCCTGTGTAGAACTCCTCGAAGCGGCTGTTGATCATGAGCGCAATTTCGAGATGCAGGTGGGCGCGTGTCTTATTGAGCCCGACACCGCTGTAGCCGAGCCGCCCCAGCACGTTGCCGGTGCCTACCCGCTGCCCTTCGTGGCATCTGACAGCGGCAAGATGCGCGTAGAGCGAGTAGATGGTGCCTTCCGGCAGCTGGTGGGCTACTACCACATAGCGGCCGTAGTTGCTGTGGCGCGGGTTTTCACAAGTGTACACCACTGTGCCCGGTGCAACAGGGCGAACCTCATCCTGCGGCTCTCCGTTGGCATCACGGTCGATGGGCTTTACATCAATGCCTTCGTGCAGCCTGCTGTACAGAATCTGCCCACCCGGGCTCGGGCGGAACGGGTTGCGTACCATGCCGTAGGTGCCGCCTTGCCAGGGTTTCGTCTTTTCTCCTTCGAAGTTGCGGTCTACATACATGTAGTAGTCATCACCCCCCGTGGTGAACAGGGTTTCGTTGTCCGTTGGAAGACGGAATACCAGGTTCGACGGCTGCGCCCAGACGGCGGCGCTGCTCATCAGCATTATCAGGATACGGCGTATCAGGGTCACGGCTTCTTCCGGGTGGTGTGCAGTGAGTGGGAGAATAATTCAGGAATCAGGCGGCCATGGGCATCCTTCGTCGGTTCAGCGTTCTTCGGTACCTCGGGCTTGGGTCGCGGGTTTTCTTCCAGATAGCGCTTCTTCTCGATTTCCTCGTCCACGGGTTTGAGTGTTTCGCTCATGCGGCGCAGGTCGTAGCCATTGAGCCCGTTCCAGATGATGAGCTGACCATCGGTAATGCCGCAATCAATCTCCATGGGGGGGAAGGCCAGACCATCGATAACGGGAAGCAGGTGCTTGCCGATATTCTGCTGGGTTTCGGAATAGAGACGCAGCCGGTATTCTTTCGGCGTGTAAAGCACTACACCGTATGAGCCGTCATCAGCCATGAATGACTTGAACTTCTCGAAGTGCTTGAGGCTCATGATGGGCATGTTGTTATACATGCGCCCGTTGTATCGCACATTGAATGCAGCACCACCTTGCGGGTTGGAGGACTCCGTCAGGAAGTAGGCACGGTACTGTTTCTGTTGGCAGCTGCCAAGCAGCGCTGCTGCTGCCACGCTGAAGAGAAAAATGAGGGGCTTGTTCATAGCAATGGGGAAAAAGGACTTAACCGCGAATCAGGTGGCGGCTCTGGATGCAGTAATTCAGACCGCTCCACAGGGTCAGAATGACGCTAAGCCACAGCGTAATTTCTCGGAACCACATGCCGGTTTCGCCGATGCTCAGCGAACGCAGCGGTTCAAACAGATTGCCACCATAGGCCAGCTGAGCCATGCAGGCAATGCAGTAGGTAAGCTGGGCAGCGGTTTTCCACTTGCCGCACCAGTCCGCGGCCATCACATGCCCCTTGGCCACAGCCAGCTGGCGCAGACCGGTTACCAGAAATTCCCGGAAAATGATGAGAATGGCCACCCAGAACGGGCAGACACCGACCGCTGTCAGATAGATGAACGCTGCGCTTACCAGTATCTTATCTGCCAGCGGGTCGATAAGCTTGCCGAAATTGGTCACCAGATTATACTTGCGTGCCAGGTAGCCATCGAAGAAGTCTGTAATGGCTGCAACCACAAAGGCCCACAGGGCAATGCATGCCGTCATGGAAATCGGTTGGAACCAGTGCCCGGTTACTTCATTGATATGGGGGGATTTGCTGCCATCCACGGCCAGCGCCACGGTGTAGACGATGACCAGGATGATGCGGGACAGTGTGATGGAATTCGGCAGATTCAGCATTGTATCGCATGTTTTATAGCCTGCCGGGCCGCAACTTGCAAGCAGAAATCAAGCATGTATGCCAAAAACGAGCAGAATTTCTGACAGATTCTTGACTTGAATACACATCTGTTTCTGCTATACTTCCACGCATGAGTGCTTTCCGCGTCACTATACTTATTCTGCTGAGCCTGACCGTCGGGCTCATGTTCTACGCATTTGTCGAACTACTTCCGGCTCGCCAGAGTCAGTATGAGATGTATCAGACTGAGCTTAAAATCAAAGAGTACGAGAAGCGTCAGCAGGAGCACGAAGCCCGCATGGCCCGCATCGGTGCCGATGTGGATACCCCTGAGGTGGCAGCTGCCAAAGCCGCCGCTGCAGAGGAAGATAAAAAGAACGCTGCTGACCTTACTGCCGCCGAAGAGCACAGTGTCATAGCATCTGTCAAGCGCCGTCAGGAGATTGAAGAATCAGCCAACGCTGCTGAAGAAGCCGCAGCTCCCTCTGTGCTGGGCGTGGTTACCTCCTACCTGGAGGATTGCACGGTTGTGCTGTTCAAGCCGAACGGTACCATGCCGGTGAACGAAGGCCTTATTATTGCCATCCGCCGCGATGACTTCATCGTGTGCGAAGCCACGGTTGACGGTAAGGACGAGATTTCCGGTCAGATTACTGCCGCTGTGAAGATTGCTAATTTCGGCGGTGTGGCTGATGCGGAGGCCGAGGCTAATCAGATTCCCCGCGCCGGTGATGAGGTTATCATCTCTCCGTTCCCCAGCAGCCGTGACCTGCGCCTTGAGGAATACGGTGACTCCTCCATTCCGCAGGATCTGCCGGCTCCCGCACCGGAGCCCATGCCGGAGGTCGAGGGTGTTCTTAAGCCGATTCCCTGATAAGCAATCTTTCAAACGTGGCAGTCATGCAAGCTCTTTTTGACCGGTCTCCCAGCTTCTCATTTGAGTTCTTCCCCCCCAAGACCCCGGAGGGAGCTGCCTCATTGCTGGAGTCGGTGGTGAAACTGCAGGAGTTTCACCCCAGCTTTGTGAGCGTAACCTATGGTGCCGGTGGCGGCTCCCGTGACCTCACCCGCTCGGTAGTGCATGATATGCAGAGCAGGGGGATTCCCACGGTGCCGCATCTCACCTGCGTGGGGCACACGGAGGCGGAAATGGAGGAAATTCTGGAGGGGTATATCAACGCCGGGGCCCGGGCTATCATGGTGTTGCGCGGGGATCCTCCCCGCAATCGACCTTACGATCCGTCCAGGGATGCGTTCCGTCATGCGGTCGACTTGGTGCGTTTCATCCGCAGCTGGGAGGGCAGACAGCACCTCTCCACTCCGCTTACGCTGGGCGTGGCTGGTTTCCCGGAGGGTCACCCGGATTCCCGCAACCGCCTCAAGGAGATGGATTACCTCAAGGCCAAGGTTGATGAAGGCGCCGACTATATCTGCACTCAGCTCTTCTTTGACAACCACGCCTTCTTCGATTTTCGCGACCGCTGCAGGCTCATGGATATCAATGTGCCTATTATTGCGGGCATCATGCCGGTGACCTCCATTTCCAGCATGAACCGCATGGCTGAACTCTCTGCCGGTACCAATTTCCCCGCCCGCCTGCTCAAGGCCATGCTCCGCGCTGCGGGCGATAAGAAATCCATCGAGCGCATTGGTATCAACTACGCCAGTAACCAGTGCAGCGAACTGCTCGATGCCGAGGTGGACGGCATTCACTTCTACACGCTCAATCGCTCCAAAGCCACGCTGGAAATCTACCACAATCTCGGCTTCAACAATTACTTTGATCTCGAGCGCCTGCGCTCACTCAATAACCTTTACAGATAATCAACCAGACATATGGATACCAACAGCAAGACTAACGAGGACACGATGCCGCTTTCTCCTGAGGATATCAAGGCTATCGGCGAGATTGCCATCGGCCCCTCCCGCCACGAGCAGTTCCTCAATGCCCACTACCGCAAGCTTATGTGGGGCGGTATCACTCTCGGCATCGTAGCCGGTGGTGTCATTGCCTACTTCTCTCACTGCAACGATATGCGCCACGAGGCCGCCGCCCAGGTGGTGCAGGCCATGAAGATTACTGCCCCCGGTGAGGCGGTGGCTTCCGCTTCTGATTACGATGCTCCTACCCTGCAGGCACTGCAGCAGGACTACAGCGGAACCCCCTCTGCTGCTACGGCTCAGCTCATGTCGGCTCTGAACCAGCTGGCCAAGGGTGAGGAAGCCGGCGTGGCTGCTCTGGAAGCAGTGGCCGCCAGCGAGGCGCCTCTGCAGCTGCGCTCCCGTGCTCTGGCCGCCATCGGCACCTACCAGCTGCAGCAGGGGCAGGATTCCATCCCCACCTGGACGCGCCTGACCCAGATGGAAGCAAATCCTTACTCCGCGCTTGCCTATCTCATGCTCGGTGACCTCGCCAGCGCCAAGGGGGATAAGGACGCCGCCCTCAACTGGTACGAGCAGTGCAAGGCCAAGTGCCCCACCAGCGCCCTCGTGGCCGATAAGACCATTGAGATGCGTCTCACCCTGCTGGATGTGGATGCCCCCACTCAGGTGACTCCCGAGCCGCCCGCCGAAGACGAAAAGAAGGACGAACCTGCCGACCCCTTCGGCTCTCCCTTTGGCGAGGTGCCCACGGTAGGCGAATCGACCTTTAACCCCGGCATGTAAGTTACGCCATGGGCCTTTACCAGGACAATTTCACCGGTCTTTCCGAGTTGGAGCGCCTTGCCGCCATGGCTCACGACCCCGTGCGGGTGCTCGAAATCGGTGCTGACCAGTGGCCGCTCACCATGATGGCCTGCGGTCTCATTGCCAGCAATGATGAGGAAAAGCTCGAGGAGAACTTTGATATCTACGATATCTTTGCCTCCCGCACCACCGTGGCTGCACGCAAAAGCAGCCTTGTGCAGCTTTCCCGCTTTATCTCCGGCCGCAAGGGCGAAGGCTGGAAATCCATGGTGCCCTATGCCACCAATGAACCGGATGAAGCCCTGAGCCGCAAGGCTGCCACCTACGTGGCCACGCTTGCTCAGCCCGGGCCGCAGGAACCCCTGGCCGGTGTGCAGGAGCTGGTGTCATACCTCGTGCGCGATGACAGCACCCCCGCCACGCTGCTCGATGCCATGCTCTGCATGGCCGATATGCGTGTGCTCCCCTTGCTGCAGCCCCTGCTGGAGCTGCCGGAGGAGCGCGTGGCCGGGCTGCTCGATGACCTGTCTACAACGCCGAACCGCCTCAGTCTTACCTTCCTGCTGCGCGTGCTCGAGTCGTATCCGGCTCTTGCCGAGGAAGTGACCGAGGCTCTCTGCCGCATTGCTCCGCTTTCCCCGGTTATTCTGGATCTGGCGCTTCCCGTGCCGACCTGGGCCTTCGAGAAACCCAATCCCCAGCCGCTTCACGGCTGGACCGCGCCCGAATACTTTGCTCGCATGCTCCCGGAGCTCTCCCCCGCACTCGATGCCGGGCAACTCCAGCGTGTGCGCGAAGCTTTCCGCGCCTGCTGACACACTCGGGCAGGGCTTTTGCTTGCAAGCTCAGCCCCCATGTGTTAAATAATTTCCGCTATCAGAGCCGGTCCCGTAGTTCAATGGATAGAACGGCCCTCTCCTAAAGGGCAGATGTGGGTTCGATTCCCGCCGGGACTGTTTGATTTTTATTTGATGATGCGGTAGGTAATCCGCAGCCCCTGGGGCAGGGTGGTGGTAGCCTGACCATCGCGCAGCATGTTCTGCAGCGGGAGGTGGACGTACTGCCGGTAACCGTCTTCGGTGCCTATGAGGGAGAGGCGGGAGATGTTTTGTTCCATGATGGCAATGATGCTGCTCCCGTTCAGTGCGGGGAAACTGCCGTCATCGGTGAAAATATCCAGCGCGTGCACCTGCTCCGGGGTTCTGGCTGCCAGCGCGTCTTCCTGCTCGTCGTATCCATTCGGCCACCAGTAGTGCTCCTGGCTGAACACCATCAGAAACTCCTGCAGTCCCTCATCATCGAAGGTGAAGCTTATCTCGGCAATCGGGGTGCCGCTTGTGGTGCATCGGAATATCATGGCCTGGCAAAAAGGAGGGCGGCGCGTTCGATATCTTTCATGCGGTTCCGCGGGCGGCGCACGCTCAGCATGGGCAGACGGGCACTGGGGTCACCGGTGAAGTAGAGTTTGCCGTCGCGCACCGGAAAATCAGGAAAGTGGTTGCGGTGCTGCTCCAGCAGCCGTGGCAGGCGTTCGCTGTAGAACCGGCGCAGCAGTCTGGCAAAAGTGCCTTGTTCCTCGTCGTCTACCACCCAGCAGTCCCATTCCCAGTCTGACTGTTCGCCCCATTCCTCCATGGGGGCAAGAGTAGCACCATTGAGCATGAAGGGCAGGTGAAAGGACATGGCGGAGCCGTTGAATGCCTGCTTCAGCATGCGCTGGCATTCCGCCTGCGTCAGACCATCCAGCCGTTGAATCAGCCGCAGCGTGTATTCGTGGATTCTGCCGGAATCCGGCTCGGTGTAGCCGTAGAACTCGCCGTGTGAGAGCAGGGTGCCCAGCGCGGTGAGCAGGTGGCTGCGTTTGATGCGGTGGCGCAGCAGCTCATCGGCTGCAGCCCAGTGGCACATATCTACCGCTTCATGGAGAGCCCCAAGGCAGATACCTGTCGAATCGTGGTCCGGCTCATATCCGTGGCGTAAGGCGCTGCCAAGACTCACCAGATTACCGCCACGGGTGCGGCTATGCAGCCCTGCCAGATGTGCCACCAGGTCAGCGCCGTAATCATCCTCCGCCCCGGTGGCATTTCCCCAGCGGGTAATGAAGTCTGCTGCGTCTGCTGATAAGTACATGGAGTTGGAAAATACCAGGATGTGGATATTATTTCTTGCCGGTCGGCTTGTCTCTGAGCACGTAGGCGATGCCTGCCAGCGACAGGGTGAGAACAGCGTGCAGGCCACAGGCCAGCCCGCCGAAGCTGGGCAGGAGCAAGGTGGCATGTGGTGCGTGCGGCAACCGGTCAATCAGCTCCAGGCTCATCGGTATCATGCCGAACTGCAGCAACGCCGCAAAGCAGAGTGCCACTTGCATACCCCGGCTGCGGCATGCAGCGCTGAAACACGCCACCATAATCAGCAGAGCATTGATACTGCCGGTGCAGACAGCCCCCATGAAGGCATCTCCTGCCTGGAGTCCCCAGAGCAGCGAGTTGCTCACCACGTAGAGCCCTGCAACTATGGCAGCCGGGGCTTTCAGGAGGTGCGTGCGGTGGAAACTGAGGGAACTGGCCATCTGCCGCAGTCTACCCCTGGCGTTCTCGTTTGTAAAGAAATATTTTCGCTGACTCGCGCATGGACGGCTTGTTCAGAAATGATGATTCACCCTGCACCAGGTGGCAAATCGGGACAGTAGATTGGAATTTGTAATGTAGGATGTAGAAAGTAGAATTTTGAATGTGCAAGTTCCCGCCTTCGCGTCACGGCTGGCGCCGTGCTTGCTATGCCGAGGCTGGCCCCTCGCCTTCGGCGCGGCAGTATCAATGCGCGCTCCTCGCGCCTAACTACAATACTTCGTAATTCAAATTCCACTTTGTCAATGATTCTTTTATTATGCCCGCGCGTAATTTATTGCGAGGTCCAGCAAATCTGAAACACCCCCTGCCGCTGTGTTTTTTGCTCGACTTGAGTCGACAGAGATGGTAGTATGCGCGATATGTTGAAATCCTTTATCTCTGTAGCATGCAGCATGGCACTGGCCATGCCGGTGCTTGCCTCGAACATGAACATGCCGACGCAGAGTGAACTTGCGCGTCTGGAGAATAATTGGAATGCTCCTCATGATTTGCGGGTGGAGGCTGCCTCTCAGGTGGCACTGCTGCCATTCCCGCAGCAGGTGGAGTGGCTGCAGGGCAGTCTGTCTGTGAAGGACAAGGGGTTGCAGCTGCTGGGCGATGTGCAGGGCCCGCTCATGCAGGCTGCGCTGCTGGATTATTCCGCCGGGCGCACCGCAGGCACTGCCGGTTTGCTGCTGGTGCGCTGCACCCTGCAGGCCGATGCTCTGCCGCAGGATAAAGCCGCTGAGGGCTACAAGCTGACCGTGGGACAGGGCGGCGTGGATATCACCGCCGTGACAGAGACCGGTCTTTTCAATGGTTTCCAGACCCTTCGCCAGATGCTGGCTACCGGTGGCGGGCAGATTCCCTGCTGCGCCATAACCGACTGGCCTGCCTTCCGCTACCGCGGCTACATGCAGGACTGCGGTCGCAACTTCCGCAGCGTGGAGCGCCTTAAGAAGGAAATCTCCCTGGCCGCCCAGCTCAAGGTGAATCTCTTCCACTGGCACCTCACCGATTACCCCGCCTGGCACGTGCAGAGCAAGGCGTACCCTGTGCTCAACCAGCCGCAGCACCGCACCCGCGACAAGAATGATACCTACTCCTACGACCAGATCCGCGAGGTGTTCGCCTATGCCGCAGCGCGCAATATCACCATCATTCCGGAGCTGGATATGCCCGGCCACAGCGCCTATTTCGACCGCGCGTTCGGTTTCAAGATGCACACTCCGCAGGGCATGAAGATTGTGGGTGAACTGCTGGATGAATTCTGCCGCGAAATCCCGGCAGATGTCTGCCCCATCGTTCACTTCGGGGCAGATGAAGTGCGCATCCCGAATGCGGCGGAGTTCGTGGGCTTTGTGACGGAGAAACTCCAGAGCCACGGACGCACCCCCATGCAGTGGGCCAGCCACCGCGACCTGCCCGTGGGGCCGCAATCCATCGAGCAGCGCTGGGGTGAGGGCGCCGACCTGGTGGCCAAGTCCATTCCTGCAGATCGCATCAAGCGCCGCGCGTTTGACTCCACCATGGGCTATGCCAACCTGCTGGATCCCTCCCTGCTGGTGCGCCGTTACTTCTTCATGCGCCCTTGCGGTGCCGCCGGGAGCGATGCGAACTGCCTGGGTCCCATCATCTGCATCTGGCCCGATGGCAAGGTGGACAACAAGGAACTCATTCCCGGCATGTGCGCCATGTGGCCGGGCATGATGGCTATGGCCGAGCGCGCCTGGAAAGGCGGCGCGGCAGATGGCGACCACCTGCCGCTGGAAATGACCGGTGCTGCCACCAGCTCCGGCCTGGCTTACCGCATGTTCGAGCAGCGCATGGAAGCCCTGCGCCCCGCCCAGTTTGCGGGAGAGTCCTTCCCCCACTGGCCTGAATCCGCTGTGGAATGGCTCGTGGTGGAACCCCGCCCCACCAACGAGGCAGATTCCATCCGCCCGCGCGTGCTGAGCGGCAATCTGGCCGGGCTCAAGACCCGCGCCGCCCACTGCGCCAACCTCTTCTTCCGCACCCGCCCGGATACCGGCTACCTCGGCATGTTCACCCACACCAAACCCGGCAACACCGTGTGGGCTATCACCACCATCAAGGCTGAAAAAGCCGGCAAGCAGAAATTCATGGTCGGGTTCGATGCTCCCGCCCGCTCCAACCGCCGCTGGAGCGGTGTGCCCCAGGCCGGCGAATGGTCACAGTGCGGCACCCGCATCTGGCTCAACGGCCAGGAAGTGAAGAATCCCCGCACCTATAAGCTGGCAGGCCAGTGCAAGCACCCCGGCAACGCCTGGAACTTTGAAAAGCCCCTCGACCCCGAGGAAATCTGGTGGATTCAGGAACCCGTGGAGTTTGACCTGAAAGCCGGTGATAATACCTTCATCATCGAGCAGCCCTACGTGGGCGAGTATCAGTCCTGGGGTGTTTCTCTCATCCCCGTCCGAGCCCGATAGGGCGAGGATATCGTCGAGCCCCCGGCCCGTTAAGGGCAGGGGGGCTCGATATCGTCTGCCCGCAGGGCAGATATCGTCCGAGCGCAGAGAGGATATCGTTCTCCGTAGGAACTTAGTCCATTCACGCCCCCCGTTCATTGGGAAAATAATTCCCCGTCCAAGCCCGCTAGGGCGAGGATATCGTCGAGCCCCCGGCCCGTTAAGGGCAGGGGGCTTGATATCGTCTGCCCACAGGGCAGATATCGTCCGAACGCAGAGAGGATATCGTTCCCAGAGTCCCTTTACAATTTATTCTCCCCGTTCATTGGGAAAATAATTCCCCGTCCGAGCCCGCGAGGGCGAGGATACCGTTTCTCCGCTACCAGCAGTCGGCCGTACCCCTCATCCCTGGGGTAAAATCAAAGCTTTTCCAGGTCAATGATATCCACCATGCTGCCCGGGGAAGTGATGCTCACCTGGCGTACCGTGCCCTGGGCAGAGCAGTAGGCGCACAGCTCCGCCCCCCCGCGCAACTTGAACTGGCTGGTGCGTTGCCCATGCTGGCGCGTGGAGTAGAACGGTTTACCCAGCAGCTCCTGCAGCTCGGCCAGCGTCGTACCCTTTTTCAGAACCGCCTTCACCTCCTCGGCAGAGGGCAGGGCGGCATCTCGCTTGGCCTGCTTTTCCAGCAGCTTCTCGGGAGTAAAACCTTTCAGTGTGGCATTCGCCGTCTTCTGCAGCTCCGCCGCCTGGCCGCCCGGCACGCGCAGCACCACCTTGCGGCCCAGCTTCAGCGTGGCAGGAACCCCGCGCACCGCCTTGCCGGTCATTGCCCCGTGCAGCACACAAGCCGCCAGAAACGTACCTGCCTCATTCGGGTGCGAACAATCCCGCACATGCAGCGGCTTGTTCTGCGGCTTGCGGTACCAGCGGGCCCAGGCCTCGCCCACCGGCGCCACCCGCACCCCGTTCTCCACCGCTGCGCGGCAGTAGGTTGCACTCGTCTTCTCCTGCATATCGCTCTGTGGTCGCATACGCCCGCCCTCATTCGAGGCGTGAGCCCAGGTCAGAAACAACATCACCCTCGTCTTATGCGCCTTAGCCAGCTGGGCCCAGCGCCGCACTGAATTCAGCGTCTCCTCCGGCTTATACGCCGGAGTCTGGCTCTGGTCCTGCAGCACCACCCAGTCATAATCGCCCCGCTCCAGCATCTGCCGGGCCTTGGCATGCTCCGGCAAATCAAGAAAACCGCGCAGACTCATGGCACCCACCGTGTACGAATCCACCTCCATCGGGCACTCCGTCTTCTGACTCAGCGCCATCAGCACCTCAGGAAGATGATTATAGAACGTATAGCTGTTACCAATCATCAGCACACGCTCCACCTCCTTCGCCACTGCACCCGGCAGCAGCGCCAGCAAAAGACCCAGACCCAATGCCCATTTTTTCATTGCACCCGCATCATAACACGCCCCACCACCCACCGACAAGCACCATTTTCTGCCTTGCTGACAAAAAAAGAAACACATAAAGCTTGCACCCCACCCCCACACAGAGTAAAATGCCCCAGCAACAACCACACCCGGGGCATTAGCTCAGTTGGTAGAGCGGTTGCATCGCACGCAACAGGTCAGGGGTTCGAATCCCCTATGCTCCATTCTTATAACCTCCTAAATCTAAATGGTTTAGGAGGTTCTTAATTTTAGCTGCGCTTGCCGAATTCGGGGTTGGGTCGCAAATGATCGCAAAACTTGCGTTTCTGCTCCTTCTATTCGGTATCTGGGTGTGATTGCGCTTATTGCGTAATCGCAAATATCATTAGACAGTGCCTTACTGTATGATAAAGGCAAATCTAACGCAACAGATACGCAATGATTCAAGATATATCAATGGCAGCCTCCGCAGAGGCAAGTGGGCGTGCCGGCGCACGTCGCAATAGCAAGTCTACCGCCACCGGGAAGATTCGTCTACTGGACGGTGCTGTAAAGATTGACGGTAAACTCCATTCCCTTAACCCCGGTGTGCAAATCTGGAAGCGTCGCGGTGTCGACAAGCTGATTGTACGCGTCTTCCTTGCCAATGGTACCACGCAGACCAAATCCTACCCTATTACTCCCGATGGCGTTAAACAGGCTAATGAGCAGGCTAAGTTAAACGCTAAGGAGATCACATCGTACGGCGCAGAATTCGGTGCCCTGTCCGTCATGGAGCGCCAGGCTATCGAGTTCTACCGGCAGTATGAAAAGGAATGCATAGGGATGGGAATCCAGCCTTGCGGAGTGCTGAATGTGCTGTTGAAAGGCATCGAGTGGGCTAAGGCTGCCACGTGTGGCGCTCCACTTTTCCCCGAGGTGATGGAAGAGTACCTGAAGTATGTGGAGTCACACTCCGGGGAGAAACACATTATCCGGCAGCGCGGGCTCGCCAAGCACATGTGCGCTTACTGGAAGAAGAAACGCATAAACGATTTTCAAGAGTCGGATGTGCGCGCCTATCTGAAGACCATTAAAGGTCGCAAGGGCGCCAAACCGGCCTCGTGGACGCTGGCTGCGAACTTCAACCTGATACGTGCCCTGTTCGCGTATGCAGCAAGGCATCGCATTATCAAGTCCGATATGAACCCCACATTGGCGATGGATTGCATTGATACCGGCACCACGGCAGAACCGGAGGTGATGACCTGCGAGGAGGTGAAGCGCATGCTGGTGTGGTGCGCGCAATCTGAATCGTGGCAGAATATGCTGCCGGTGCTCGTACTCGGTGTGTTCTGCGGTGTGCGTAATGCCGAGCGTTGTCGCATGCGCTGGTCTGATTTCCGCCCCGGTGGTCGCGATGAGATTTACCTGAGCCGCGTGATTACCAAGACCAACAACGCCCGAGTCATTCCTATCTCGCCGGCGATGTCTGCCTGGCTGGATTACTTTGCCGAGCTAGGCTTTCCTATCGGCTCCGATGAGTTCATTGTAAAGACCGATGTAGACACCGAGAAATGCCGTGAGGATCGTCAGGGCGCCTTTATACGCTCGGCACGCAAGGCCGGCATCACAATCCCCAAGAATGGTCTGCGTCACACCGCTGCCAGTAATTTGAGCGTGACCCTGGGTAAGAGCGCCGCAGCCGATATTCTGGGGCATAGCGAGCGCATGCTCATCCGGCACTATCGCCGGGCAATGACAGCGGCAGATGCCGAGGAGCTGCTCAGCATCACGCCGCAATCATTAGGCCTTTGCTGAGTTCAATCGAAAATCCCCAGCTTGTTCATCAAGCTGGGGATTTTTACATATCGTGTATTCTATTCCCGAGGGCAACGGTATCTCTACGAATGAATACACCTCTTTTCATGGTACTCAGTACTATATGAAATTGCCGTAGGCATATCCGCACAGGGTTGATAAAACGATAACCAAAGATACATATACAGCAGTCTTGCGCCACCCCATAACACCACTTACAACTAGCATATTAGGCAACGAAAGTGATGGCCCGGCCAGCAGCAGAGCAAGAGCGGGACCTTTCCCCATGCCTGAGCCCATGAGCCCTTGTACAATGGGAATCTCTGTGAGAGAAGAGAAGTACATGAATGCTCCTGCGAACGATGCAACGAAAGTCGACAATAAGCTGTTGCCGCCTACGGACTGCTGAACCCATTCGGCTGGAATAATGCCGGGAATAGATGTAGATTCGTGAGTGGAACCAAGCAGGAAACCTGTCACAACGATGCCAACGGCCATGAGAGGTACTGTTTGCTTAGTAAATTCCCAGCTGGAAAAAGCCCATTGGCGGTTAATAGAACGCTTATCTTTGAGCAAGATAAAGGAAAGGGAAGCTATGGCTACCAGCATCGGGATGAAGGGAACGAAGAACGCATCTTTCACAAATATTACCGAAAGCGCGGTGGCAACAAGTGTGGCAGCTACACCGATTAGAACCTTGCCGATTGAAATATGCAGGGACTCTATCATTGACCAGCAGATGGCAAAGGCAGCGAAGGCAACCAGATACCAACGGAAGTCAAAGATGAGGATGGAAAATGCAGAGCTCTCCGCCTGCGGGGGAGCCCAGTTGGCAAAGAGTAGCACCGCTACCAAAGCAAAGAACAGAATCATGGTGCGTGGTACGCTCAGGCTGTCATTCTCAATCTGTCGGGACAAGATGAGCGAATCCTGCTGTTGTTGCTCCTCCTTGCGGTAAATCCAGGCCATGACACCACCAACAATAATAGAGAAGATGATGGCACAAGTAGTACGAGCAATGCCCATTTCAACCCCCAGAATCCTTGTTGTGAGGATAATGGCAATCATGCTGATAGCCGGGCCGGAATACAGGAAAGCGATAGCCGGACCAAGTCCTGCACCTCGATTTCGTATGCTGGTGAACAGCGGTAGCACAGTACAGGAGCATACCGACAGAATAGCTCCTGAGATGGCTGCCATACTATAGGAAATCCATTTAGACGCTCCGGCGCCCAGGTAACGCATGATGGCACCTTTGCTGAAGAATACGGCAATGACACCGGCAATGAAGAAGGCCGGCAGCAGACACAAAACGGTATGTTCCCGTGCATACCATTTTGTAATATCGAGGGTAGCTTGTATGGCGGATTGGAAGGCTGCGTTATCAATCGGCATGAAGAACAAAGCCGTGAATACGATGACCATCCAAAGCAGTTTGGTGAGTTCAGATGATGATTTCATAATCAGATAATGAGTTCAGTGATAGTGAGGTAAGACCCAAGCAGAAAGAGGAGGATGCCGGCGATGTTCCGGCTCCAATTCTGCACAGTCGGGAGGCATTTCATAGCCGTGGCTGCACGTGCGGTACTACAGACTATGAGCATGGCAAAGAATACAACCGGCAGGGCTGTTCCTAGTCCGAACATGCTGATTCCCAGCCATGCCCAGCTCCCGCTTTCGGTGGAAAGTGGTAAAGCTGTACCAAAGAAGATAGCTGCACTTGGTGGACATAGTGCCATGGCAAACAGTGCACCAAGCAGAAAACTGCCCGGCAAGCTGCTGCCCAGTTTCTGTATTGTTTCACCTGTAGGTTTACGCCCGATGGATGGGAGGTTAATGCATTCCAGCACTACTAGCCCGCAAATAATCAACACCGGCCCCATATACAGCGGTAGCGCTTCTTGCAGCCACAGCGATAGACCCGGCGCACTAGCCAGCCCAAGTCCTATGAGAGCTCCCAGGATTATGTAGGATAATATTCGCCCCAGAGTGTAGCAAATACTCGCCGCCGCTGCCCTCCTGTGCGAATCCATATTGCGGCAGATGAAACTGATTGCAGCTACATTACTCGCAAGAGGACAAGGCGAAATCGCGGTCATGATTCCGGCCAAAATGAGATAAAGAAAAACCATGGGGCATCAAGGTTGTGCGATTTGTTCTGCCACATATTGCTTGTAGGCGGCTTCATCGCGGCTCAGTTCCCAGATTCTATCGAGATTACGCCAGGACTTTTCCTCACCGTTATCTACGTGTCGGAGAATGAGCGTTTTGGTAGTCAGACCGTAGTGGGCTACAGTAGCTTCGTCGGCATCTTGTACGCGGAAAGGAATCTGCTGCTGTTCAGCAACAGCGCGTGCCCATTGCTCCATGCGCTCGCAGGTCGGGCAGCGCTTCCCAAAAGTGAAGTATACAAGCTCCGTTGTACTACCTGCCTGCGGTGCCATAGTTGCGGGAGCGGCTTCATGCGGCTGCGGCGCTTGCAGCTGGCGCAGCCCGGCAATGGCCATCAAACCGAGTCCCCCCAGTAGCAAGGCTGTTTTCAAACCGCTTCGCATACAGCAGGAATCTCCGGCTCCACAACTGCACGTTTGCTCGGGCTCAGGGGGGACTGAGCATGAGCTTCCACAACAGCAAGATTGCTCTGAAGGCTCTGCCTTGTCTGGTTCAGTAGGTTTTTCCGGGGTATGATTGTTGCAACAGCAGATATTTCCCTTCGTCGTGGCTTCGCTGAGAAGGTTGCGTATTTGCTCCACGCTCATCACTTTGCCACTTGTCAGCAGTTTGCCGTCTAAAGCCAATGCCGGGGTCTGAAATACGCCGGCTTCTGCTATTTGTAAAGGATCGCTGATTTTGGTGATTTCGTAATTTCCCGACATGCTTTGTACTGCTTGCCTGGTGTTATCTGCCAGAGTGTTGCAATTGCTGCACCCGGGGCCATATATGGTAATGGTGTGTTCTTTCATATTTTTATTTTACGTTTGGACGAATCTCAAAGCGTTAGCGTTGTTAATTCCCTGAAAATAGATATCTAGTCACTTACAAAGACAAGCGACTACAGTTCGGAGACAGGGTTTAGCCAGTGTGTAGTAGATATTTTTCCCTCTCTGCTCAGATGATACGACACCTGCGTTCTTCAGTATGTTCAAATGGCTGGATATAGTGGACATATCTCGCTGAGTACCCTTATGGAGCTCACAGACGCATCGCTCTCCATCCAGCAACATGCGCACAATATGGAGGCGTACAGGATGCCCAAGTGCCTTAAATACAGCAGCGGCGGCGTCTAAAGCAAGATTTTCCGTTTGATTGCAATCACATTTCATCGTACATCAGAATTAAAAGAGTTTATCAACTGCCCCACAGCAGCACGAATCTCATCACGCACGCGACGATACACCTCCAACGCCTCGTGTTCAGGCAAGTTTTTTGCCTCGCGAGGAGGATCAGCAAAAGGGATATGGAGCACTTTCTTTGCCGGAAGATACGGACAACTCTGTGCCGCATGGTCACACACAGTCACAACAACATCCCAATCAACATCGCAGGGTAGTTCCTCAATCGTCTTTGAATAATGCCCTGTCATATCTACCCCGACTTCTTCCATTACTTTCAACATGACCGGGTTGAGTCCATGCTTCTCCAAACCGGCAGAATACACCTGCCAGCCACCTGAGCAAATGGCGCGTGCCCATGCTTCCGCCATTTGGCTGCGGCAGGAATTACCGGTACATAGAAAGAGAATGGAACTCATGACAAGGGTAATTATATTGACGTTTGGATATTTGTCAATATGTTTTTGCCTGGATGATTTTTTTGAAATATCACGCCGCAATCATTAGGCCTCTGCTGAGACCACGAAAATCCCCAGCATGTTCGTCAAGCTGGGGATTTTTACATGTCGTGTCAATGGGCTTATTCTGCTCCCGGGGATATCGTTGTCAGGCAACAGGAGCAGTAAAAGGTTCTTCGATGCCAAGGTCGATTATAAAACTTAAGGGTGCCAATTTACGCCCCGTATTCGCGGATCTGAGCTTTCTCGTCAGAGCAATGGACTTATTGATGTACTCAGAATAAAGGTCCTTGCCCTTTTCGGTGAGGCTGATGTACTTCACTTTGCGAGAGATGACCTGTTCATGGACGTAGCCCTCCTCGATGAGATCTGTCACGTTATGCGAGACTGTTGAAAGATCTCTGTGAATGAGATCGTATACATTGAATTTTGTGGTCTTGCCCAGAGACCAGAGGATTCCAAGCACGCTGAGCCCAAGAGGCTTGACACGATCCATCATGGTATCAGCTGCAAGCTTGCTGCCGGCAAGCTCGTAATGTGCTTCATCGTTACTACGGATATACATAACTGCTTCGTCCGGGAGTGGCATGGAGCATGTGCTGCTCGTTGGCTTCCCGGTTTAATGAGTGTTTAATTAGGATGCTTGTTTATGATACTTTCAGGAGCAGACCGGAGCTTATATGCGCTCCCTGACTTTTCCTGCGTGTATTGTATCATCAGACGTAGAAATTTTCAATGATTAATCCGGTTTAGTATTAAACCGTATTAAACCGTCGCGTATAAATGCAAGCTACTAATAAAAAATACTGTCTGTAGACGGCTTTTCTCGTTGACTGGTTTCCAACTGTGGTTTAAACTGTACCACACATGAGCGATCAGACACCAGACACTTACGACGCAGAGGAGATCAACCGACTGTTGCTTGAAGCGGTTGGAAATAAAAAGGAGCCCTTGCCAACAGAGTTATTGAAACAATGGTTAAAGTGCGAGGGCTGGAGCTACGAAGTCTTTGCAGCGATGCTTAAAGAACACGTCTCCACCCTAAAAGGCTGGCTACGCCCGGGAAAACGAATCCCTGAGCAAAAAGAAGCATCGGTGCGACGCTTCATTAAGCGCAGGATTGAACAGGAACAAGGTAGTTCTGTTGTCAGCCTTGCAGAAAATCAGGAGGGTGCATGGACATATACTATGCCACCCGGCATGCATGCCATGATGGAGCCCTTAGCAAAGAGGCTAAACCTTTCTGTCCCGGATGCCATCAGCCGCGTTCTATTAGACTGGTGCCAGCGGCGCCTGGCCTGGTCTGTAGATCGGAAGCGGCAGCAGCACTCGCTAATACACGAGGGCCACAACGCGACAGGCATCGAAGAGCAGCTAAAGCAGATGGTAGATCAAGCAGAACAAAAACTGGCTAGGTTAAAAGATAACTTGTCAAGAGTGCAAAAATTAGCAGAAGTAGAAAACCTACCCGATGTAATAAAGCTCATGCTGGGTCAAATCATTAAAGCCGAGAGCAATCTGAAAGACTTGCGGGAGTCATATGAATGCGCCAAGACCTATACCCAGCTTGTGAAACAAGAACTGGCAAGATGGAGAGAAAAAGCGTAAAATGTTACATTGTCAACTTTCATATGCCACAAGTGTAAGCGTACAGGAAAAAATTGTGTCGTGTATCGCGATGCCCCGGTGGTAACTACAGCTGCTCACCGGCTTAGTAGAGCCCCCACTTTCCACGGTATCTAAGACCAGCTGTTTTCATTGTCGCATGGTTCAACTTGTGCAAATTTTGCACAAGTTGAAATATCTATGCAAGAGCTTATTCTGATGCGCGCGTGTTCAAACGGAGAAGTTATGTGTCCTAGTATAACTTTGTAGCAAATCAGGAAATTCCGAATTTAGGACACACGATTCGTAGGGCGTAGAATTATTTTTTCGCCACTAACCTATACCCGATGCCGCGCTTTCTACATCAAATCGGGGCAAAAACTATCTATTTTACCCCTCAATGGCCCTTTTGAATAAAAAAAATGTGTAGTAATGCAATTTTTACGCAAAATTCTATTGACTTCCTGCTGGGTTGGTGATAATATTGCCTCAGCAAGTAAAAATAAGATTACTACATTTTATGAAAACCACACACGCGCTCAAAGATGTTGTTACCGTCCACATGGGGTTCAATGCCCGTGGGCAGGTAGAAGAGGTCGAGAACGGTTCTACCGATCTTCTCCAAATGAAGGATTTAACCTGCGAGGTGATTCGGAAAATGCCGACGCTTACGAGAATCGAACTTGATACAAGTAAGAGCCGCAGCCTGATTCATGCCGGTGATATTATCATCCGCACTCGTGGAAAATCACTCACCACAACCTATATTCAGGCGGAACCAGAACGCCCTACCTGTCTCGCGGCACCGCTTATGGTTATCCGCGTGAACGAAGATGCAAAGGTTATTCCCGCCTATCTTTCCTGGCTAATGAATCAGAAGGAATGCCAGCTTGCTCTTCAGCACGCCGCGAAGGGAACATCGATTCCTATGATCAAAGGGCAGGATATCATCAATCTGGAATTGGAGTTTCATCCCTACGAAGAACAGGCTAGCATCGTAGAAATTGCAACTCTTTCGCAGGAGCTTAAACAGCTCGCATGCGATCTGGCCGAAAAGAAACACCAGCTCGTTATTTCAACCCTTAACTAATACTCTCACCTTTATGTCAGATATCTTTTATACTGCTGCTCATCACCTCATTAGCTACAACGGCGCATCTTCCACGGAGGATAACATTCTCCTGTGTTCTCAGATTGTCACCGCTAAAGCTCTCTCTGATACGCATTCAGCAAATGCTGCTGCTCTCTCGGAAATCCTGAAGGATCACACAGCCTCTGCTATATCATTCGACAAGATTATCGAATGTGCGAATGCTTGCCCGGAAGCTCTGTCGGAAGAGTTGAATAGCTTATTCAAATCATGGAACGACATATTGCTGCCGAAGTGGGCAATCTTCCAGCCGGCCTCAGCCAATATCGCTACGAAATTCCTGGTGTCGCTGATTGAGTCCATGAAATCGGTAACGCTGCGTATTGATGCCGCTACCGAGGAAAACTCCTCTGCCGTATTCATGGAAGCTTGGATTAAGTTCTTGTCTGAAAATTGCAAGAATGTTTGTCCGTCTACTCCTTTGGATGTAGCTGAGTTGAAGGCAAAGCTCCTTGCTCCTCAATCTGGAGATACGGTATACGATCCTTGCGCTGGTTTTGCTTCTCTGCTTATCAACACAACCCGGGGAAACGACTCGTTGCGGTTATATGGTCAGGAGCTGAACAATTGCAGCTATACGCTGGCGCTGATGAACTGCATGCTGCACGGCAATATGACGGCTCGCATTAGTTGTGGCGACTCCATTGCAGATCCCATTCTTGCAGAGGACGGTTCTCTGATGCGATTCGATAAGTGCCTGACGGAGCCTCCCATGGGTATGCGTATGCCTGTTGAGACACTGGTGAAGGATGCTCATAATCGATTTAACTGGGGGTTGACGGCTCGCAGTCGCTCGGAGTGGTTGTTCTTATTCGATATGCTGGCTCACTGCCGGGAGAAACAGGGTAAGCTCGTTATTATGGTTCCTCTGGGGATGCTGTACGCCACGGGTAACGAGAGCAACCTGAGAGCACAGCTAGTCGAGAAGAATCTTATCGATGCCGTTATCGCGCTGCCACCCAAGATGCTTTACAATACCAATATCGCAACGGCGTTGCTCGTTATTGACAAGCGCCGTGAGCCCGGTGCCGAGTTGGAGAATCGCAAGGATATCTTATTCATCAATGCTGCTAACCTCAGCGAAACAAAGCGAGGACGCGCAGAATTGAGTGCTGCTTCTATTGAACGCATTGTGTCCTGCTATACCAATCGTACCGTAGAACAGGAATTCTCATACGTGGCAACCGTTGCTGAGGTTGCTGAGAAGGGAAATGACCTTTCTCCTGATGTGTATACCTGTCCGCCCCCGGCTGTGGAGCAGGTAGACGCTCAGGCCTTGGCTCAAGAAATCAACGAGCTTGAAGCTCTCATCAAGATCAAGCAGCAGAAGCTTGATGATCTCCTCAAAAAGCTGCGTAAGTAAATCTCTCACCCGTTAACTTTTCTTTCTTCATTTTTCTTCCATGTTTATTCTCCACAAAGTATATCCTTTCCGCATTAGCCGTAAGCAGACCTGGAACGGTGCAGATTATTTCGTCCTGCGTTATAAGGGTAAGGAAACCATGCGCGGCTATGAGCACCTGTGTTTCCGCACTCGTGTACTCCCTTTCCAGCAGGATTGGGAACAGGATGATTACGACACCCGTGTCCTGATGTGCTATGTTCAGGATTTTAACCGCATTGGGAACGTGCCTACAGAGTTTCCTGTGCTGGTGCAGGACATTTCCACCCTGTTGCAGGAACACTACGTTATCGGTCAGGAATATACTTTCTCCGTGGAGGTTCCCCAAGGTACTCTTATGGACAACGGAGAAGTCCTGGCTAAGAATATTCTTCGTGATCACTACGGCATCAAACATTACCTCCCCCACGAGGGGAAACAATATAGTGTCGGCGAGCGAATCCAGCTCGAAATCAAGGACATTGGCCCAGTCTGCCTGAAGTTTGTTCATCCCGATGTTGCTACTATTGCCAAGACGTTCAATGTTGGCGAGCAGTACGATTTTGAGGTAGTCAAGGTCGAGGAGAACAACCTTACGGTGAAAGATAACATTGTTGGCATCCTTCATCGTTACCGTGCTTCCGGAAGAAATAAGCACACGGTGGGTTCAATGATCCAGCTCAAGGTTCGCAACATCGTTAACGGTCGTCTGTCTCTTGCTCCTAGCAAAACGCAGTCTATTGCGGATATCGCAGCCAAGGTGGAAACGATTGAAAGCGATCATATCGGGGAGGAAGGACAGACCGTTGAATACAAGAGCTCTTTTGTCTTCACCTGCGATGGTATTGCGGATATCGAAAAGCAACTCGGCCAGGAAATCATGCGTCAGGTTGCAGCTTTCATGAATTGTAACGGAGGCACCATTTACATCGGCTACCGTGATGACGGTACCGTATGCGGCATCGAAAAAGACCTGGAGTTCATCAATGATGACACCTCGGATCGGTTTACATATAAACTGACCATCGATGGTATTACTCTGAAGTTCCAGAATACGATATCCCGGGTGCTTGGCTCTCTTGCAAGCCGTAACGTGAGCGTACGCGTGAAAAAGGATGAACGCAGCGGTAAGCTTATCTGTAAGCTTGTAGTAACACCCAGATCTCAACTGGTCTGGTTGAATGGACGTAGACTTTTCATCCGTTGTCAGAATACTGTTCATGAACTGTATGGGGAGGAAACCATCCAGTTTTACGAGGAGAGAAAGCGTGAGTGGAAATAACTGCCATAAAAGGCGTTATTACACGCTTACACGCTGAAACGGGGCTATGGGTTTGACTCAGCTGCCTAAAAATGCTACACTAAGAAACCGAATTATGGGGTGAGGATAGCGGTGTGTCAGCTATCCTCTGCATCCCGGAAAAGAGATTTTACACACATGACCGACAAGGAGTTAAAGAAGTTAAAAGACGATCTCTGGCATTCAGCAGATATGCTGCGTGCCGGTGCCCATCTGGCTGCCAATAAGTATGGACAGCCCATTCTCGGCCTGATTTTCCTGCGCTATGCAGATATTCGCTATAAGCAGCACAAGGCAGAGATTGAGGCTAAGTACAACGAACGCAAGGGTACGCGTAGGGAGAAGTCGCTTAAGGAAATTTCCATAGAGGTCTGTGGGTTCTACCTGCCGCCGGAGGCGTATTTCGATGCAATCAACGACGCTCCGGATGATGCCAACAAGGCTATTCTGGTAAAGAATGCCATGCAAGCTATCGAGGACAATAACGACAGATGGCCGGGGTGCTACCCAAGGAGGTATACGGCCAGCTTGTGCCGGAGGAAGAACCTGAGCTACTCTCCAAGATTGTGCGCGTGTTCAAGGATATCCCGGAGGATATCGGTATCGACCTTTTTGGTGAGATCTACGAGTTTTTCCTCGGCAGCTTTGCTCTTGCAGAGGGTAAGGACGGCGGCACGTTCTATACCCCCGCCTCGGTGGTGCGTTACATGGTGGAGGTGTTACAGCCTACATCCGGTGGCGACAAGAAGATTCTTGACCCGGCCTGTGGTTCCGGTGGCATGTTTGTGCAGGCTGCCCGCTTCATGCACCAGCACAACGCCGGCGCGGTTGATACGCTCAAGTTCCGCTGCTATGGCGTGGAAAAGGAGCCGGACACGGTGAAACTGGCCAAGATGAACCTGCTGCTCAATAACGTGCGCGGTGACATTATCGAGGCTAACTCCTTCTATTCCGACCCCCACGATGCCGTTGGTAACTTCGACTATGTGATGGCTAACCCGCCGTTCAATGTGGACGAGGTGGTATATGATAAAGTGAAGGACGATGCCCGTTTCAATACCTACGGCATCCCCAGAAACAAGACCAAAGCCACCGGCAAGAAGGAAAGCGACAAGAAGGAGACGGTGCCGAATGCCAACTATCTCTGGATTTCTTATTTTGCCTCCGCGCTGAATGAGTCCGGCAAGGCTGCGCTGGTCATGGCTAACTCTGCTTCCGATGCAGGAAAGAGCGAGTACGAAATCCGCAAGAAGATGATTGAGGAGGGCATCATCAGCCAGATGGTAACGCTTCCCTCCAATATGTTCGCCTCTGTCACTTTGCCCGCCACTCTCTGGTTCTTCGATAAGGCCAAGGCTGCCACCGACAGAAAGGACGAAATCCTCTTTATCGATGCCCGCAATGTGTTCATCCAGGTGGATCGCGCTCACCGTAAGTTCAGCGATGAACAGATTAAGAACCTCGGCATCATCTCCCGCTTGTACGAGGGCGATACTCAGGCATACGCCGACCTGCTCGCGGAATATAGGGAGTCCATGGCTGCCGCCCCGGAGAACTCCGATGATAAGGAAGAAAAGAGTAAGGCTTATTACCAAGCCCAAATCGATTGGCTCACCGAACGCTTCCCGAATGGCGTGTACTGTGATGTCGTCGGCCTCTGCAAAGTGGCCAGTCTCGATGGCGAGGACGGCATCATCGACCAGGATTATTCCCTTAACGCCGGGCGTTATGTCGGCGTGGTGATTGAAGATGATGGTCTGACGGCTGAGGAGTTTAAGGCTGAGATGCTGGCATTGAATGAGGAGTTGCATACATTGAATGAGGCATCCTCTAAATTGCAAGATACTATTACAAAAAATCTTAATTTCCTGTTGGAGAAGAAGTAATGATGTGGAATGTGTGTCGTATAGATGACTTGGGTGACATAAATCGAGGAAAGTCCAAACACAGGCCTCGAAATGATGCCCGCTTATTTGGCGGCAAATACCCGTTCATTCAAACAGGTGATGTAAAAAAAGCTAATCTTTATATAACTGAGTTTGATACCACATATTCAGAATTTGGCCTAGCCCAAAGTAGATTATGGCCTAAAGACACTCTATGCATAACTATAGCTGCAAACATTGCAGAAAGTGCTATATTAGGGTTTGATGCCTGCTTCCCCGATAGTGTGGTGGGATTTGTTCCAAAGAAAAATAAGGCAGACCTTAAATTCGTTAAATATTTATTGGACGAATTTAAGGTCTATATGCAACAAATTTCAAAAGGCACCACGCAAGACAATTTATCGTTAGATAAACTGAGAAGAGTAAAGTTTTATGCCCCTGATTATGATGTTCAGGTTAAGATTGCGAAAGTAATTTCCGCCTACGATGACTTGATTGAAAACAACAACAAGCGCATCAAGATTCTGGAGAAGATGGCCGAGAATCTGTACAAGGAATGGTTTGTCCGCTTCCGATTCCCGGGGTATGAGCAAGCTGAGTTCGAGAATGGCATACCGAAGGGGTGGGAGACGAAGCGTTTAGGTGATGAGTTAGAGGTTAAACGAGGCGGTTCTCCTCGTCCGATACATGAATATTTATCAGATACGGGTTTAAAATGGTTGAAGATATCTGATGCAACCCAAAGTGATAATCCATACATAGTGAACATTGAGGAATCTATCATAGAAGAGGGGCTAAAGAAAACTGTTTATCTTAAAGCTGGCTCTCTAGTCCTATCCAATAGTGCGACTCCCGGATTGCCACGCATATTAACGATTGATTCATGTATTCATGACGGTTGGTTATACTTTCCAAAGAAAAAATTAAGCAATGAGTATTTATACCTGCTTTTTAATCACATACGCCCTCACTTGTTAAGTAAAGGCAACGGAGCAATTTTCACTAATTTAAAGACGGATATATTGAAAAGATATCTTTTCACAAAGCCTACAGACATAATTTTATCTTTGTTCAACGATTTGGTAAAACCTATCTTTGGTCAGATATATTCATTGACGATGAAGAACCAAAACCTCACTAAACAGCGTGACATGCTCCTGCCCCGTCTGATGTTCGGCAAGCTGGAAGTATAACCCAAGGAGACGCGACATGGCAAAATACATTACAGAGGATGACATAGAGCAAGCCGTCATGGAGCGGCTTGGTCAGCCGGAATTCAACTACACGCGTATATACTGCGACCCGGATCCCAGTAAGCGTGAGGATCTGAAAGACGGCACCGGACGTGCCACCAAGAAAGAATGTGTTTTGCCGGAGGTACTGAAGACTTCCCTGGTGCGTATCAATCCGCACATCCCGGAAAACATCATCGAAGAAGTAGTGCAGACACTGCGCCGGGACTACACCGGCACCGACATGGTAGCCACCAACTATGAGCTGTACAATAAGATTCGCAACGGTATCAAGGTGACACTGCGCCGCAACGGCAAGGAGGATTTTGATTTTGTGCAGCTGGTGGATTTCAATAATCCGCAGAACAATACCTTTACTGCCGTATCGCAGATGTGGATACAGGGCAAGGTGTACCCCCGCCGGCCTGATGTGCTCATCTTCGTGAACGGCTTACCCATGGTGTTCATCGAGCTGAAGAACAGTGTGGTGAAGGTGGAGGAGGCCTACAACAGTAATCTGCAAAACTACCGCAGGGATATTCCCAATCTGTTCGCCTTTAATCAGATTTGTGTGATCTCAAACGGGTTGGAAACCAAGCTGGGGGCATTCAACGCCAGCTATGACTTCTTCTTTGAGTGGCTGAAGGTAGACAGCGAAAAAGAAAAGCCGAAGCGCGGCGAAATCCGGGAGACCGGGCTTTCCATCACCCGTTTTATTGACGGCCTGCTGCGGAAAGAGCGCCTGATTGACTATATCGAGAACTTCATCCTCTTTGAGAGTCAGAAGTACAAGATTATAGCCAAGAACCACCAGTACCTGGGCGTGAACAATCTGATGGATGCCGTGGCACGCCGCGATGAGCTGAAAGGCAAGCTGGGCGTGTTCTGGCACACGCAGGGCAGTGGAAAATCCTATTCCATGGTGATGTTTGCCCGCAAGGTGAAGCGCAAGGTGGAAGGAAACTTCACCTTCCTGATTATCACTGACCGCGAAGACCTGGACACCCAGATTCACAAGAACTTCCTGCGCACGGAAGTTATCGGCAACCAGGATGAATGCCATCCCAAGGACGGCAAGCAGCTTCGCAAGTTCTTGACAAAAAACAAGGAGTTCATCTTCACGCTGATCCAAAAGTTCCGCTACGACAAGACCAAGAAATACCCCATCCTGACAACCAGAGATGATATCTTTGTGTTGGTAGATGAGGCACACCGCACGCAGTACAAAGACCTGGCGGAGAATATGCGAGCCGCTTTGCCGAATGCCAACTTTGTGGCCTTTACCGGCACACCGCTGCTGGGCTCTAAGCGTCTGACGAATCAATGGTTTGGTAACTACGTTTCCGAGTACAACTTTGCCCAGTCTGTGGAAGATGGCTCTACCGTGCCGCTGTTCTACAGCCGCCGCGTGCCGGGGGCGTGGTTGAAAAATGATTTCCTGGATGATGATGTGGTGGAAATCATCGAACAGGAAAACCTCAACGAGGAAGAGGCGCGACTGCTGGAAAACTCTTCCTCCCGGATTCTGGAAGTCATCAAGCGCGAAGACCGCCTTGATAAGATAGCTCGCGATATTGCGCATCATTTCCCGCGCCGAGGATTCCTTGGAAAAGGCATGGTGGTATCGGTGGATAAATACACCGCCGTGAACATGTACAACAAGGTGCAGCATTACTGGGCAGAGGAGAAGAAAGCCATCATGGCTGAGCGCAACGCCGCCAAGACAAAAGAAGAGAGAGACAAGTTCTCTACGATTCTTGACTACATGAACAACGTGGAGATGGCGGTGGTGATCTCCAAAGAGGAAGGTGAAACCGAAAAGTTTGCTGCCAAGGGGCTGGATATTACTATGCATCGCGCAAAGATGGAGGATATCACAGCGGACGGCAAGGACATTGAGGACAGATACAAAGATCCCCACGACAAGCTGCATCTGGTGTTTGTCTGTGCCATGTGGCTTACCGGCTTCGATGTGAAGAATCTTTCCACGCTGTATCTGGACAAGCCGATGAAGTCGCACACACTCATGCAGGCCATAGCCCGTGCGAACCGTGTATACCCGGGCAAACCCTGTGGCATTATTGTGGACTATGTGAATGTGTTTATGCACATGAAGCGAGCCTTAGCTGATTATGCTGTGCCCGATGATGATACCATGATGCCCGCCAAGGACGTGGATGCGCTCATTGGGTATCTGGATGCCTGCATTGGTGAGGGCGATGCCTTCTTGCAGACAATTGGGATATCGCTGGATGCTATCATCGGCGAAAGCTCCACGTTTGATCAGCTGGATGCCTTGCGCCGGGCATACGATGTCATCGTGTCGAATGATAACTATAAGGAGAAGTTCAAGGTTATCGCCAATGCGATGAACAACCTGCATGATGCCTCGAAGCCGGAGATTTTTGAGCGTCATTGGGAGAACAGTAAATATCTTCCTCTGGCGTACCTGCATGGTCTGATGGTGAATCGTATCGATGACGAGAAGATTCGCAAGGCTAAGCTGCGCATGGCTCAGGTGCTGGATTACAGTGTGACTTCTGATAAGGCGGAAGATCAACTGAAAGAGTACGCTATACACGGCACCAAGGTTATCGACCTATCCAAGATTGATGCAGAGGAGCTGCGCAAGGAGATTAAGCGAGCAGAGTATAAGGCCATCGAAATCGATGATCTCAAGGCGTTCCTTGAAAAAACATTGCAGGATATGCTTTCCCGCAACTGCACCCGGGATTCTTTCTCCAATCGCTTCAGGAATATCATTGACCGCTACAACGCCGGCGCCTCCGAAAATGAGGATTACTACGAGCAGCTAATCAAGCTTCTGGAGGACTTGCAGAAGGAACAGCAGCGACCCAATACAGAGGGGCTGACTGAAGAGGAGCTGGAGCTGTATGATCTGCTGACACGCGGGCGCAAACTCACCAAGGCAGAAGAGCAGAAGGTAAAGCTGGCTGCCAAGAACCTGTACAAAAAGCTGACCGAGCATCGCGATGAACTGCTGGTGGTAGACTGGTACAAGGATGAGCAGCCTATGCTGAAGGTAAAGACCGCCATAGAAGATTCCCTGGATGAAGACCTGCCGACTTGCTACGACAAGGAGTCATTCGAGTCAAAAATCAGTCTGCTGCTCAATCACTTCATCGACATGGCAATCCAAGGCTACGGGTGGATTGCGGCGTAAACGGGGTAGAGGGATATTGTAACTTATGCATTTATAAGCAATATGTTTGGCATGAATGACGATGCTCTCGTATCATCCACGACGGGAGCAAGAATTCTCTTTGGCCCGGTAATAGAACAACTGTGGCCAAGAATAATACTTTTTTGTATGCATGTTGTGAAATATCGAAGTACATACATGCTTCTTTTTATGGGGCTGATAATATCTGGATGTATTATCTTTACGTACTCTAGCGAAATTGAGGACTACGTGAGGCAGAACACGGAACACGTGATTTCTATCGCGTTAAGTGGACTGATATGTATATGGTTATATATAGACTACTGGAAACGGTGGCTTATATCACATAGATTATTGGGGATTAGCATCGTGATGTTGCTTTGGGGCGTTGTTGTATGTTTATACATATCTGAACCTACGCTTACTATTCTCGGTTGTCTCTTAGTGGGCATTGCTGCGTATTATGTGTATGCGCGAAAAGTTGAAAACCTGCCACCACCTCATGTAGTTGAGCGACAAAATGATTGGATGTATAGATCTCGTCTTTTTAATAGAACTCATCGACAGATTCGCAAACTTGCTTGTACCGAAAATAGAGGTGTAACAATAGGGATATGTGGTCAATGGGGAAGCGGTAAAAGTTTTTTTATTCAAAATCTACTTTATAAGCTGTCTCAGCATCTGTCTACAGAAGATAAAGAACTTTACGCGAAGGAATTCACGATTTGTCCCAACGTCGAATTGTGGGAGGCGTCCTCGCTTGATGATGCTTGGAATCGTGTGGTGTCATCACTGTTTTACGGAATATATGGAAGATATCCAATCAATTATGGTAAGTATAGCAAGGTCTTCTTTTCTATTCTCTCCGTGTTCAGCTCCCGATTTGCTGTTGGGAACGAAATTTCTAAATTAGTTCTCCCCGAGTACAATAAACGAATACTTAGGGAAACCCGGAAACGAATGGAAAATAAGAAGTTGGTGCTGGTCTTTGATGATCTGGAACGTGCCGATTTCGAGATTATCAAGGCAATGTTGCCTTTGTTTGAACGATTAAAAACGCTGCCCAACTTGATTGTAATCTGTGCTGTGGCTGAGCATGAACTCAAGCATGTTTTCAAGAGGCAAAAAATGGAGGAAGAGTTTGCCCATGGACATCTCAATAAGCTTTTTGATTTGAGGATCGAGATCCCGACCGTAGCGTATACTGCAATCAAAAATTTTCAGAATCAATTATTGGATTCTAAATGCGATGATTGCAAAATGGTGAGAAGCTTTTTGAAGAAGTATCCGCTTCGCTTTGACTCCGCTCGCCAAATGATTAGGGTAGTGGATAAACTTACGAGTATCGAACGGCAGTATTATGCAGAGTGTCCCTATGACTTTGTTAATCAGGAGAACGATGATGTAAAAACGGCTGTTCTTGCAGAGATAAAGTACATTTTCCTTGTCGAGTCTCTCAGATTGACAAATCCGATAGTGATAAGGGAATTGGTAAAAGAACTTCATTTGTACGAGTTTTTTAAGGGGATTCCCGTATCAATTGTACCGCAATCGTCTTCATTTATAACAAATGAAGATGGTATTTATAATTTTTCTAAATATTTGCCTTCGGACGAGGCTCAAAAGCAGAAGCAGTTAGATAAAGAAAAAGAGTGGACCGCCAAGTATTCGACTCTGAACGAGATAATTGGACGCGGTAATTTAGTAAAGTGTGTATTGCATCACATGAAATATGATTTCACTTTGCCATGGCATTCAAATGAGGATTATGAAAAGCTCTTTGTTGATGCCGTTAATGCAAAATATATACGTTGCACCACACTAATGGAGTGGGAAAAGGAAAATATCTTGATAGATCCGACTTTCTTCGATGTATCGTATTCTGAAAAATTAAAGCTATTTTTTAATCAGAAGGAAGAGACTTTAGAAACATCGTATCTGGCTGAAGCATCCCTGTCTCTGCTGGAAAAGCATTTGAATAGTGCAGCACAGATTATATCCAGAATTCGTGCAAATCGTAGCTTTGATCCTACTTGTGAGATTAACTTATTGCAATTATTGGAAAATATAGATACATCTCTCGAAAAGGAAATTGAGAGTGAAACGGATCAATATTTACGATGTTGTTCACAATTGGATGCACGTTTCTTCGTGAGCAGATTGGAGGATATGTGGCAGGTAAAGAAATATGTAAAGGGGGAAGTGTGGAAGAAGACATTGAGTATATTATCTCATGTGTTCGATCTTATGCCGATTGGAGAAAAAGGGCAACACTTGGCTCATTATTTCTATTTGAAAGAAAAAAACTATGAATCTGAAAACGATGATGACGACTATGTTTTACAAATAGCGCGTACTGCGGAGTACTCGTTATTCGTAGAAAAATTATGCTATTTATATGGAGTTCATTTAGCAAATGCTATATCTGATTATCCGGTTAGTTTAGCTACGGATCAGTCCTGGTATACTTTCGCCTACCAGGTGTATCGCGAAACATCAGAGCCGAAATATTTGGAGGCTATGCGTCAGGGTATCGGCAAATTTATCAGCCAATTATCCTCTAAAGCCATGTTTATTGAGCATTGGGTGTTATTTATGGGGCATCAGTACAGAAGTGCTGAGATTTTAGGTGGTGTAAATTCTAGCTTCGCAAATACGAGTGTGTATGATCTAATGCAGTATATTAGTGAATGCCTTGAAATTTCTGTGGAGCTTCATCAGAGAATATCTAACAGAGCTAGTATATATGAGGCTTGCAATGATAGTATAGCAAAATTAGAAGACGATTATGAGATTTGGCGACGGGATAAAGACCAGGCTAGAAAAGAAAAGTATTCGTCTGGAATCCTTCCGTTAATTGAGTTGATAAAGGGAATCAGGGAATTAGCAAAATAAGCCCTACGTGATCTGACGTAGTGTAGCGAGTTTCATGCGCGCCAGATGATGTAATTACTACACGTTACCGGGTGAAGCTACCGGTTCCAGTCTCGAATCTACGGCGCAACAAACTCATCGAGCTTATGCATTTACAGCAGCCTCCACAATATCCTCCACCGGGATGCGGGTGCCGGTGTCCATGATAAGCAGCTTTTCGTGTGGTATAAGCTTCTTGATGCGCCCGGTGATCTCCATGTAGGCGCCGCCGGCCTTGCGGGTGTCCGGGACGAAATAGACGAGGTTCAGGACTAGGTTGGAATCGGTTGCGGCCAGTTGGAGAAGATCGGAGATTTCCTGCTTTACGGATTCATCCAGAATAGGCCGCTCGTCTGTGAGGCGGGCGGCTTCGGCGATAGCGGCATCGTGTCCCGTGAGCGCGGCAAAGGGCGAGAACTGGGCAGCGCGATCAGCCATGCTCATCTGCGGGTGTTTCCGGGAAACGTGATGCGGCAGATGGATGATATCTGCGTACTTGTCTTCAGCATCGTACATCATGCTTTGTGTCCTCCTATCTGCTCGTTGCGATCGCGGGTGGTGGCTCCTGCTTCCAGATTCATGCCCCGGAGAATGGCATTCTTGCCGAACTTACCTCTGATGCTTAGCAGGGCTTGCTGCATCTTGCGTTCTTTGTCCAGCTGAGCTTCTTCCTCTTCCTTCCGGGCAGCTTCGGCATCGTAATCGGTAAAGAGGTCGAGCTGCTGCATTGATTGTTCCTGCTGCGGCGCTTTGTCCTCCGGGATAACGTGATTGGCAACGATATTAAGCCGGCGCACCAGTAGGTTCATGTCCACCAGCCTGTCAGCCAGCTCGGTGACGGCTTGTAGAATCAGCTTCGTGGAGGATGTGAAGCGCCCGAGATTGTGTGTGCCATGCGAATGCGCCGGCACCTCTCTCCCGTAGGCATCGGTTGTGATAGCTCCCCGGTATTGGCTGCGGCGTACCGGGTCGGTAAGGTTCTCGATGTCATAGCCTACTGTAATCACGATTTGGTCAGTCACTAAACCTTTTTCAACCAAATCCAACACAAGGAGGTCAGCCATTTCCCGCAGCACCAGCTTGGCTTTCTCCGGGGAATAGGGCTCATGCAGTACCTGCCCGGAACCAAGGCTCTTCGATTCCGGGTGATAGGCTTTGATAGCTTCTACAGTACAGGGCTCCCACCCCCAGGCGTGATCAATGAGCAGCTCTGCATTCTTGCCGAACATGCGGTACAGCGATTCTTCATTCTGCACCGAACGCCGGGCGATATCGCCCATGGTATAGAGCCCATGTTGCTCCAGCTTACGTACGTAGCCTTTTCCCACGCGCCAGAAGTCTGTAAGCGGGCGGTGATTCCACAGCATGCGGCGGTAGCTCATTTCATCCAGCTCGGCGATGCGTACGCCTTCTGCATCTGCCGGGATATGCTTCGCCACGATATCCATAGCCACCTTGGCCAGATACAGGTTGGTGCCGATACCGGCGGTAGCCGTGATGCCGGTGGTGGTCAGTACATCTCTGATAATACGGCGAGCCAGCTCATGTGCCGTACAGCGGTAGGTTGCCAGATAAGGAGTGGCATCGATGAACACCTCATCGATGGAGTAGACGACAATATGCTCGGAGGAGACATACTTGGTATACACGTTGTAGATGCGTGTACTGTACTCCATGTAGTACGCCATGCGTGGCGGGGCAATGATGAAGTCCAGGGCAAGCCGGGCGTCGCGATGAAGCTCCGCATACGAATGTGACGAACCCTGAAGCCCACGAGCCTTGTAACGACGCTCCCGGTTTACTTCATCCACCTTCTGGCGGACTTCAAACAATCTAGGCCTGCCGGGAATACCGTAGGATTTGAGTGCCGGCGTCACAGCCAGGCATATTGTCTTGTCGGTGCGAGACTCATCCGCCACAACCAGATTCGTATCAAGCGGATCCAAGCCTCTCTCTATGCACTCAACAGAGGCGTAGAAAGATTTGAGATCAATGGCGATGTACGATTTAGGCGGCATCCGTGGTTGAATAGTGTACACGAGATGCTACTATCATGCAAGACAGGAGAGGCAATATCTGGAGCGCTGACGCAGTAACAAAATAGAGGGTAACTCTCTATCATCTTGCTTTTTAAATGCAATCTGGTAATATACTTAGAAACACAACCGATTAACATGGCGAACAATAAAACTATAGACTTGGGCGTAATTACCCGGGTGGAGAATCTGCGAAGCATCTGGCCTGATGAGGCAAGAGATTTCACTCCTTGGCTTGCCAAGGAGGAGAACCTGAAATTGCTTGGTGATGCCGTTGGCCTTGATTTGGTGCTGGAAGAAAAAGAATCTTCCGTAGGTGCATTCAGCGCCGACATTTTCGTAAAGGAGGAAGGTACTAATCGCCGAATCATTATTGAGAATCAGCTTGAAGCAACAGACCACGATCACCTCGGCAAACTCATTACATACGCCTCCGGCAAGTCGGCTGATGTGGTAATCTGGGTGGTTAAGAAGGCTCGCGATGAACATCGACAGGCTATAGAATGGCTGAATCAAAGAACTGATAATTCACTGGGCTTTTTCCTGCTTGAAATTGAGTTGTGGAAGATTGACAACTCAAGGACGGCTGTTAAGTTTAATGTGGTCGAGCAGCCGAATGAGTGGGCTAAGTCTGTAAAAGAAAGTGGCCCTCAGAGTGACACAAAGCTGATGCAACTGGAGTTCTGGTCAGCATTCCGTGATGCCGCAAAGGAAGATGCCGAGTTTATGCAGGTCTTTAGCTTGCGCAAAGCTCACGCCCAGGCATGGTACGACCTCAGCATCGGCAACTCAACCTGCGTTATTTCCCTGCGAGTAAACACACAGAAGAACCACGTCACGGCACTCCTCTATATCAGCGGTGACAAGGAGCTATTTGCAGATCTGCGCAATGACGCAGCCACTATTGAGGAAGAAATGGGCTGCAAAATGATTTGGACTGAGGCAAACAAGGATTGCACTATCAACAAAATCCACAAGTGCGACCTCAGAAACAAAGAGACTTGGCCTGAGTTGTTCGCGTGGATGAGAGAAAAGTCTCTCCAGATTCGCAAGGTGTTTAAGCCAAGAGTAGGCTAATACCGCTTCCCAATCAGACTGAAAATCTCTGAGGATTATTCGTCCCAGAGCTTTTTCTCTTTACAAGTCTTCTTGAACTTCTTGATCATCTCCTTGCCGTAATACTCACGCACCAGAGCCCCATTGAAATGAGAAACCGCCCCCTTGACGTTTGCTCGGCTCAGAAAGCAGAGTAGAACATTAGGGTAAAATCACCTGCTGCTGTATGTTAACCGTCAGCCTAGTTAACTATAGACGCATGAATGCTGGTAAAATGCAGAAGGTCGATTAGAGACCGTCGGAAATAGAAAGTAAAAAATGGGAAACGAAAGTGGGACAATTTCACATGTTTTTAAGAAGAAAGCCGGCTTGCGTGATCTTAGAATCCCGGGTATATGCATCGTGCCAAAACAGACTGGATTTAGTCTACGTGAAACCTCGCCAACTTCACGCTTTCTGGCTTCTAATCGTAGGAGCCGGAGTAGTCGGATTCGCATCTCTTATCGACAGTTAAATGCATAAATCGTCATTGAGATAGGGTTGATGCGCCGCTTTTTCCATCGAAAACGCTCCGGTACAAGATTGGTACTCGGAAAAAATGGGAAAAAAGTGTAACCCTAAATCTGAAAAAGGTTACAAAAAAAGTAACACAATGGAGTCAGTTATCCTAATTTTTCGGATAACTGCCGGTGTTGTAGCTTATTCCTTCGCATGCTGGTCTGGATTTTGTGACGATGACCCGGGAACAGAATAAACAGTAAAAAGATTCCAGTGATCACAATAAAGGGAAGCGTTTTGTCCTACATCTGAGCAAAAACTCGTACTTTTTACTCAGATATGAGACAAGCATCAAAAATGATCCAGTTATACGATTTTTTCGAATAACTGACCACTTTATCCGAAAGCCGCAAAAGTCCTGAAGAAAGTTGGAAATGATTTACGAGAGCCCGGGCGGTATCAGGCTGGAGAAGCATTGCAACGAATATGGGAACCCCGGTAGCGCAACAAGAGGAAATGTCAGGAGCCTTTGAACATGCAGCCGGGTATAATTCGGTGCTTAAGCCATAAAGCAGTTTGTTTTCACGATGTGATTTCCCGATTCTTAACTGGGGATATAATAAAAATGAGAGGATTATTTGCCGGAATGAGCCTTTAATGCTGGTGGAAGCAAGTGCGAAATGAAGAGATGATTCCGAAATTAGCCGGGAGTTGCTAATCTTCTAATTATGAGGGGGTGATAAGCAGCTCCTGGGGAAGTATACTGATTCTCAGTATACTTGGAGCTTTTAATATTAGCAATTCTTGATTGACTTCCATTTGTCTTCACACAAAGGAACGAAGAGTTTATATTATGCGATGATCGGAGGTGCGCCGTTACGGCGGACGATAATTCCACATATATGGGTAGCAATGCAATGATCTGCTCCTGTCTTTCACGGGGCGCAGCAGGTGTGCCGCCTGCTGCGCCCCGTGAAAGACAGGAGCATCGCATCACACCGCTACCCGATAAAACCTCCCAGAACACCTCTAGAACGGCGTTTCATCTCTTTTAGTATCCACTTGCCCAAAATTGAGATCAACGAGCTCCTAGGCCTATTTCCCGGGCAGCAACAGGCACATCTCGCTTTTGGGGTGAATAGATATTTTTCATCCCGGGTAAGTGGTTTCAAAAATCCAGGAATCGGGGATGAAAATGGCCGGGTGAGTGGATGGTTTGAGTTTGATCAAAAATTAAAGGGCTCCCTTGCTCCGACTGCTGTTTTTGCAGCCCCTGCTGCAAAAATGCAGTCGGAGCGGCTACCCTTAACTAACCCCACCATTATATACATTTTAATGTATATAATGGTGGGGCGGCTGTTAGCCGTCTTGTGAAGGCTGCAAAAATGCAGTGCAAAAATGCAGTGCGTAAATTTTGGCACTTTTCATAACTCTCTAAAAATCAACGCTTTATGACTTTTGATTTTTGTATTGGATTTAGGAGCAACGAGTTACAACCTTTCAAGCCTCTCAAAAATCGACAATTGTTCATCAGTAGAAGGCCCTATTCTGGTTCCCGGCAAGGATAGGTTCTTGCGGCAAAGGTGCAGTGCTCAGTTTGTGTCTGTGCGAGCCACTCGCTTCCTGGCTGCGAAGGCTGTGACGGGATTAGAGCCGGGGAGTCCACCATCTCCCCGGCTCATTCAATTTTCAACCCAAAAACCACCATGTACAAAAACATAATCAAACTCGCCGCGATAGCGGCCAAAGACACCCCATCCGCGATCATGAAGAAGCTTCGCAAGCATGATCCCGGCTTCGTTCAGGATAGAGATCTGGAGATCGAATCCTATCTGTCGCGCAGATCCTCGTTGAGCTTCGACGACTTTTCCGTTCTCCTTGAAGACTGCTACGCCCGGTACGCAATCGAAGAAGAGTTCATCAACCGTTTTACAGATGACCTGGACCAGCGACATGTCATGTACGAAGAAGTCAAACTCTCTGTCCCGGAGCTGAGGAAGTGTAAGCTCCGTCCGTATGTCGTCATCTGGAATCAGCTGGAGGAGACCCTTTGTCGCAATGCCGAGTACGTGATGGACTTCATCGAGATCGAGCTCGACAACGGAGGCTATCCGCAGGTGCGTGAGTTGGAGTTAGAAAAAGGAGAAAGCGATATAGGGTCCCTCATCAATAGCGACAAGGGCATCGAGGGCCTGTATCTTGAACTCGCTGACCTTCGACCCGGGGGACAGGATGAGGAGATCTACGTCGCTACTCTGGCTGCGTCGTATACCATCTGGCTTCCCGGAAGAAGCTTGCTGAACCGGGAGGCAGGTAAAAAGAAGAATCTATTTCTTTTTCCCGGGCATCCGAAAGCACTGCACCGCCGGCCTCTCTGTATTGTAGGTCAGAGAGGTCGGCAGGTATGGTTACTCTGATGCTTTGGCTAAGCGTTGCTGGCGGATCTCACGCAATGCGTTGTCAACCTCTATGAAGTTGTAGAGCGTATCACCTACAGCTCCCGGTTTGCTCGGAGATCCTTCTATGGGATGAATCATTCCCTTATACTCCAGATTTCGGAGCCAGTCCTTAATGGTGTTAAGGCTGCGACCAACTCGCTTTGCGTACTCACTTGCGAGGCCATAGACCTGTATGCCTGTTCCCGGTGTATGTCGCCACGTATCGAGCATGGCTATCAGATTAGACCAAAAGCAGGTTTGCATTCTGATGTAGGCCTCAGTTGTGAGTACAGGGCTTGTAATTGCATCACCGGCAGCGATTGTCAGTGCTTTTTGCAATGCATCGGAATTGAGTGTTGTTGTGTTCATGTTTGTATATCTGGTTGTATCGTTCATCACAACGCCCGCAGTCGGCGTTATTCCGGCTGCGGGCGTTGCGCTTGTTTGGGTAGGGGCAAGTCTATGGTGACTTCTTGGGTGTGTTGATTAGATGTGGTAGCAATGCCATCTGCCCGGATATCTTGCCGGGAGTATGATTACTCTGTGATTGGAGCCAGTAGCCCATCCTCAGAGTCATTGACCGCAGCTAAGGCTTCATCCAAGGTGGTATCGGCTTTCAGGTCGTACTTATCGCCGTACTGCGCGAGGAACTCTTCCAAGGTGTCGAAGTATTCCTCACCGTCGTCGTCCGAGTAGTGTAGCGTCTCGGTGTAGACTTCATCAGCTCCACCTTTGGCAAAGTACATGTTCCCCGGTTCGGTAGCATGGAAGTTCAGCGATAACCTGTATTTCTGCGCGAGCGCGTCCATCAGCTCTTCACAGGGTCCCCATGCGGTTTCCGTGCTTAGCGCCACAGCAGATTTGTCTTTCCATGTGGTCAGGCGCAGATTGTCAAAGGTACCACGGCACGCGACAGCGCTCCAGGTAAGGCCAATGACATCTTCCGCCACGTAGCCCAGCCAGTTCGGATTCGACTCGAAGCTCCATGTCGCGAACGGCCCGGGACGTTTAGTTTCCTCTACCTTGTGCAGAGCATCGTACGCCGCCTTGGTATCCTCAGCGGAGCCGATGAGCATGTAGTCGGTAAAGCACCAGTTAGGCATGGGCTACCTCCTTTCTTGTGTGTTGTGTGATCATATTCGTGTCTTGTGTGTTATGAGGTTTGATTTCGATGAGGTGCTTGCGCCAGTTGCGGAGGCGACAGGCGTTACCTCCCGGAGTTTTGCGGAAGAGCCAGGGAATGCCGGTGTAGATCCATACATCGGCATCATCGTATTTGGTGCTGAACCTAACGCTGTCGCCGGCCTCCAGATTTCGGATATGTCGCATCGTATGCCGGTGCCTATCCTGTTTGGCATGGCATCGGTCACGCCATTCCTGGTCGAATCTGCCGGCCACCGGCACGTCAGAGAACCAGCTAACTGGACAGTCATCGGCGTATGGTCCCACGGAATTATCCATCATCTTCCGCAGCAGCATGCCGTCTTCCCAGCGTACCAGACAGACAGCAATCCAGCGAAGGACAGAACCATCTTCCCGGGTTGTTTCCACCTTGGCGTACCACACGCTTCCGATCAGCCGGTGCTTCAGAACACGAGTCGGGAGTGTGTAGCCGTCCGCATTGAAGTATTCCAGCAACAGCTCGGCTTGTTCCTGCCTTGTTGCCGGCTTCGTACAGTAGTTACCGCTCCATCCCATCGCTGCCTCCTTTCTTCTCAGAATTGTAGGTATGAATAAGGATTTCGACGCTATTCTGTACGTTCTTCAGCACCTCGACTTTCTCTGTGGAATACACGAGGTTGCTGGTGCTGATATTCCCTTCGGCATCAACTTCAGATACCCGGAGTACAAGCTCCGGGCCTGAGCCTCGGTAAACCTGTACGAACTCCAGCGCATACATGTCGGCATCTTCGTCTGCCGGTGCTTCCTCGTACTGGAATGAAAGGTAGCGGAATCTCCAGAGCTCTTTGAGGTTGCTGCCTTCATCCAGCTCTGGCCGCGCCAGCATGGGATATTGCTTGGCAAAGTCGCCGGTGATCCGCACGCTGACTTCCTTGGTGATATGCCCGGCCAACTCGCCGGCCAGTTCATCCCAGGAGGTTATCTCCTTCGGATAGTCAATCTCCGGGAACAGATCCTTCAGGTACGTTGTGAGATCGGTCTTCACCTTGCATGAACGCTCGCCGTAGTGGTAGATGTTCAGCTCCACTCCGTATGCAGAGATTTCCAGTTCTGATTCACGCGGATGGAACTCGACACCATTCATCATCAGGTTGGGCTTATCATCTATCTCCCAGCTCACGCAGACATGCAGGTAGCGGAAGGGCGCGTCCTGTGCTTTCTGTGATTCCTGCAAGGCTCGTTGAACCTTGCGGATATCAGCATACTCCTCTCGGGATATCTGGAAGCTGAGCCCCGTGGTGGAGTGGTCATTGATTGTGTTGAGTTCGTCGTTCTCGTCCTCTGTGTAGAGGTCGATGAAGTGGACGTTGATTGTTTTGCTTTCTGTTGTCATTGTTTTCAGGTGAGTATGTTATGTTGGTTGTTTCTGGTTTAGCTGCTGGTTGACTTTGCGGAACTCCCGCTGTACCAGTTTCAATAGAGGATGCATCACCAGACGGATGAACTCCTCTGCTTCCTGTTTGCGCAGGCGTTCCTCTTGGGCAATGGTCTTGGGGCTTTTGTGGGCATATCGGTTCCAGATGCTTTGCACCGTTTTCTGATGAAAACAGTGGCAACCGATGATGAGAACTTCCTCATCATTGCGGAGCACCCGGAATCGATTATCGACAAGCTCGCCTAGGAACTGCCGGTTCTTCCACAGCTCCAGACAGCGCTGAAGCTCGGCATAGCGTATCGCTACGCCCTTGGTGGTGTGGAATAAACCATCGCTGTGCCACCGGATGTCGCAGTCGTCAGTGATTGTAGGCTGACCGTACTTATGCTTCCACAGATGCGCAGCAACGTCTCTGACCGCACTCCGGGTAAAGCGGTAAATCTGCCGCGCCGGCTGAACATGAGGCTCTTTCAGTCCTTCCGGAAGCCATTTCCACTGGTGAAAGGGAAAGCGGTTCAGCAGCGTCTCGGCGGCATCTGAAACAGCCTTTTCCACTGTCTCGTTGGTTTCAAAGAGCCGGTTCAGCTCGATGTGGAGTTTATCCTCCTGCCGGCGTTGCTGGATGCGCTTTCTTGCGTCGGTACGCTGCTTGACCGCCCGCTTCTGTGCAGCCTCAATGCGCTTGGGGGCAGTAATAGCCGCTACGCGCTTGTCCACACGGGCGATGATGGTTTTACGAATGTGGCTGACCTCCGCCAGCTTCCGCAAACCATTCAGCCGGTTAAGCGTTTCTGTACGCTTGCGGGCGTAGGCAAAATCACTGTCCGATTTTCCGATATTCGGAATCCCCGCCGCCACATCCCTGATGAACTTTCGGAACTGAGTCTGGAAGGTATCGTGATGAGGCGAGTACCAGAGATCATTCTTACCGAGCCAGTCGCACTCGATTCGCTGCACATTGTAGGGAACAGCCTGACGAATACTGCTCTGGTGCTTAGTTGTGGTGTTAGAAAAGTAGGCGGAATCCAGCAGAACAAAACTACCGTTATCCGGGTATACGGCTATAGGTGTTCTGTAGGAATAGGCCACGCTGAAATCCTTTCCCCGGTGAATGGAAAAGCGGCCTCCCGGGGATTGCCGCTCGTTCGCTGCATCCAGTGGGTAGAACAGGTCATGCGCGATCGTGTTGCTTTGTTGACACATCGTTCTTGTTTCGTTGAAGTTAAAAACAGGGCACCCCCTCCAGAATGATTTCGGAGGGGGTGCCGGTGGCGTTATGACCAGTATTCCTGGCCAGGGTGCTCAGTTTGCCTTCTCATGTGCCTTTCTCGAATGGAATCAATACCCTGGCTTAACAGGGCTATCACCACGGCACAGATAAGCTCTTTTACGACCGGGTGCATGATACGGAATCGGGGTCAGTGAATACTTTGATGAGAGACTTATACGCCTCGACACACGCAGCCTTGGAGCCGTGGTAATATACCTTGGCACGCTTGCAAAGCATTTCGTGTATCGTTACAGCGTATTCCTTACCGTCGTTGCACAGCGCAACGCAACGCGGATGCACCTCCACAGTAACGGTAAGCCGACAGAGATTAGGGAAGTCGAGCTCCAGCAGCTGCTTCTTCACTTCTTCCTGACTCATGCTGCCACGCTCCTTTCCGTTAAGTCCTGAAGCTCCACGATGCCGGTGTTGTCACGAGCCGGCGACCAGATCCATTTCCTGTCTGCGACTTTGTACAGGTACACATATTCGATGTACCCGCCTTCCGAACGCATGAGATTCTGATAATCGTCTAAGGAATCGAAATGCCTGCTGCCGATTCCATCTTCATGGCGATCACGCCCGTAGGCAACTACCACACCTTCCTGTGGTGATTCAAATGAATGTTCTCCGGAGGCCGGCTTTACAGCTTCCGCCAGAGAACTGATATCACCCAGAGCAATCAGTTCCCTGATTTTCTCCGGATTCTGGTAATGATGGAGAAGGATAGCTCCGTTATGCGACGGATAACCATCCCAGTGACAATAAATGACATCCAGACTTCCATCCTCATTCTGGATACCGATGTTTGATCGTGTACTCATTGTTGGCGAATAGTGGGTTATTTTTGATAAAAAACACACGCCCAATGCGTGCGGAGTGGGATAACCATCCCGCTCAGGCATATATAACCCGCAAAAACGCCAATTTTCATACATGAGAGGCCGTCTGGCAGGAGAGTGCGTTTATTTGCCCTGCAATTAGGTCTCTGGAATAGAAAATAGGGGGTAAAATTGCAGATTTTATAAAAATAAATCAGAAAACGGTATTTTTTATACCTTTTATCGTGTGTAATGTTGACAAAATGCTATTTTATGGTAAGCTATCTGTGCTATGAAGACGGTGGTGCGTATATGCTCGTTTGAGATTTCCAACATAAAAAATGTCAGGCACGGTAAAATAGAGATGCCAAATCGCCTCCCGGGGTACGATCCCGGGAAAGGCGAGCTGCTGGGCATATACGGGCAAAACGGCTCCGGCAAGACATCTGTGGTCAATGCGATTATCTTGCTCCAACGCCTTATTTGTGGATTGCCCTTGGAGGCAGACACCGCATCGCTGATTACATGTGGAGAAAAAGAGGCCACTCTTTCCATCCTGTTCAGCATCGAGGGTGGAACATGCAACCATGTTGCTCAATATACTGTCACTATCGGCGTGGATACCGACGGGGCAAGGGTAAAGCAAGAGAGCTTTACCATGAAGGCAAATGCACCCAAAGCTCGCACCAACATCGTCGCTGAGTTTTCAGAACCGGCATTGCCAACGGAAGCCGAGTTTGTGCCTAATGCCTCTTTCAATAAGGTTGTGAGCAACAGCTCTAGACAGGATCTAATCATCAACAAGGTTCTGACTTATCAGGAACGTACTTCCTATATATTCAACCAGCGCATGTATCCTCTGTTCCTTAAGTTGGAAACCGAGGCTGTTGATCTGCTTCGCGCAGTGCGTTGCTACGTTGAGCGTAATCTCTACGTCATTGGCCATAGCAAATCCGGCCTGGTCAATGTCAACTTGCAGCCTATACCTATCACACACACAGATTCCAATTGTGATTGTTCTGCCGTAGGGACTTGCCTGATTAACTTGAATGCACCCTCTACGCTGCCGCTGCCTATTTATCAGGAATTCAAGCAATCCCTGGCTCACATGAATCAGGTGATGTGCAAGATTATACCCGGGTTCAATCTGCAAGTCCGGGAACTGGGGTTGGAGCTTAGCTCTCTTAATGAGGAGCTGATGCGTATGGAGCTACTGGCATCCCGACAAGGGATGGAGATTCCGTTGAAGTTCGAATCGGACGGTATTAAAAAAATCATCTCGCTCCTGTTGTATTGGATTATCGTCTCCAATACCCCCGGTTCCTGTTTAATTGTGGATGAGCTGGACGCCAGCATCTTTGAATATCTTCTGGGCGAGTTGCTTTCGGTGTGGGAGGAAAACGCCCAGGGGCAGCTTATCTTCACCGCACACAACCTGCATCCGCTGGAAATGCTCGACAAGCGTAGCGTGGTGTTTACCACGGTTGATCCAAATCATCGCTTCATTCGCATGAAGAACATCAAGACGAGCAACAACCTGCGCGATGTATATCTGCGATCCATCTTTATTGGTGGACAGGAGTTGGAGCTGTACGAAGAGACAAACAAGACAGAGATTGCTCGCGCTATCCGTAAGACAATTCCCAGAGATTAACTGCCATGGCCGCAAGAAAGGTTTTATTGTTCATTGTGGAAGGACAGTCGGATGCGGCTGCCCTGGAAGGCGTGCTCTCTAAATTGCTCAGCAACGAGAAGATTCGCTTCCACGTAGTTGGCGCAGACATTACAACGAAGCAAAGACGTGGTTCCATCAGCGTAAAGACTCTGGTAAATGATTTGGTCAAAAAGTTCATGACCTCGTATCGCTTGCAAGCCCAGGACTTGCTACAAGTGGTACACCTGATGGATACAGATGGGGCTTTTGTCCCGGAATCTGCTATTCTGGAAGATTCGACTGTAGCCGGATTCGTCTACACGACTACGACTATTACTGCACCAAGCGAAGACGATGTGAAGAAGCGTAATGCGACCAAGAGCAGCAATATGCTTCTCCTTGCCCACATGGGGACAACGTACAAGAAAATACCCTACGAAGCGTATTACTGTTCACGCAACCTAGAACATGTTCTGTACGATATAGAGAAGGATTGCTCAACGTGGGAAAAATTGAAGTTGTCCGATCAATTTGATGATCAATATCGCGATTCACCGGCAGACTTCCTCAGCTTCATCTCGACGGTGCCGCCGGCGGTGCCTGCCGGCGAATACGGAGAATCGTGGGACTATATATCCAAACCGGGCGAATTACGTTCATTGGAAAGAGGGTGCAATCTTCACATCCTCTTGAATAAGGTTCTGAGCCGATATAGCTAAACACATAGCAGGAAGAAATCCTCGTACTGCTTAAGTTGTGAAGGTGATTTCTAGCCGGTGTATGATCTCATACTCCCGGTAACGGTGTCTTGGTGCTCGTAATTGAGCCAGTATAGGGACGTTTTGTGCAAGATATTTTCTTCAGTGCGCAATCGCAACTAGAAAATAGGGGTAGAAAGAGGTTTAATGTGTGTAACAAAGTCACATTAGATATATGGCCACACGTAAACACACACAAAATGCTATTGATCCGGCAGAGCTGTTGACCCGAGACCAGCTCGCAAAGTTTTTCAAATGCAGCGTCTGCACGATTACTCGCCTTACCAAGCAAGGTATGCCCACATACTTCATAGGCTCCCGTCAGACTCCGGGAAAGGGATCACGCCCGCGATATAATCTGGACGCCTGCAAGCAGTGGATGGAAGCCCGTACCCGAGCTTTCTGCACACCGGCAGCAACATTCTACCCTAGTGAATATTAAAAAGAAATCAAACGTAAACGCATAAAATTGGCCCTCTCTGGTGGAAGCCAGGGAGGGCTTATCGCATACATATAACCTGTAAAGAGGGATATTACAGGTCGTGTTAATAACTTTCTTGAATTGTAAATATTGTGTTTTTGTTGAAAATCAGTAGATTTGTGTGCATTTGTGGTCGCAAATGGTCGCAAACTTTCAGCGTTTTTCTGCTCTTTTTAGCGTCTTTTTGGGCTTTTTTGCCTTCTGAAAATATTTTACAAATAAAGCTTGCATAACACAGAAAGCTTTGATACACTGTCTCTAGCGCCTTTAGAATTACTTATAATTATGGGGTAATCCTGTTGCCCGACTCGGAATCGCACGCAACAGGTCAGGGGTTCGAATCCCCTATGCTCCACTTAATCCCAGAAACCGAATCAGAAAACAATCTGGTTCGGTTTTTGCTTTACATTGATTTTCAATAGCTACGCAAGCGTAGGCATTGCACGCTCGCAAGTCCCGTCACCGCCCTGCCGGGCGCAAAACGGCTCCAAAAGGCCAAAAAGCCTAAGCATGCCTAAGCCCGTTTTCCTAAGCGCGAACGCCTTTTAGGGTCACTAAAGATGCTTCGAATCTATAATCCGCTGATTCTGTGAGCTTAGGCGATTTTGGGACGATAGCAACTCTGTGACAAGCAAAGATGTTTCGAACTGGCAAGCTACACAGAATCAGGTGTTTAAGGCGCATTTTTCCGCGAGTGGCAACCTAAAATGAAACATCGCTTGCAATGGGATAAAAAGACACTTGCAAGCGATGGACGGGAATCAAGGCTCATTCTAGGCCAGCCTTGGGCGCTTCATAGGCTGGCAGGTATTGGTAAGTACGAGTCGGTTGAGAGAATCTTCCGGAAAAAACAGTTTCCCATTCCCTGCCACACTGTATTTCGATGAGGTAGCGGTCATTTTCGAGTTTGCAGCGGAGGTCACGCCCGGGATATCCGGGGCTCATGATTGTCTGGTTGAGCAATTGCCAGCTGCTATCCGGTTGTTTTTTTACCAAACTGAACAAATAAATACTTGCGCCGGAACCGACTTCAACGCAAAGCAGATAACAGTCCGGTGTGATTTCATGATACAGCATGGGAACAAAAACCCAATTACGGCTCGATTCGTACGTCGCGCTCAGCTCCGGAGTGTGGCGATAGATATCAATGACTTCCTGCGCTTGCTCCGGTTGCAGATACTCAAGTGAGCACTCAGCATGAAGCGGTGCTACGGCCATCGCCGCAAGGCACAGGGCTGTGGTGGTCAGGATT
>JAZONE010000082.1:0-1947 GCA_045654325.1 Akkermansia sp. | reverse complement strand
CACTTCGTTCGGGGTTCCGGGTATATTTAACACCAAACCCAGCGTTCCGCCGCGTTGCGGCTCCACGCTGGGCTATGATTATGCCGCCCTACGGGCTCAGAATTCCGCGCACTACGTGCGCCTGTATGGGCTCGCCAATTTTCAATTTATCGGGTTGCATGGTGATTTCCTGACTTATAGAAATCCCCAATCCCGATTTTGTAGCTACTGTTTCATTATTCAAACGCGTAATCTTTGTTCGTTCATCACGTTAGCTGGTTCTGGTGCATATATATCTACCAGCAAATTTGAAACAGCCCCGAAAAATCCTCCTTGCGGGGGCGGACACGGATTACGCTTGAAACCACCGGGGCAATCTGCTAAAACGCAGGCAGGATGAGCAGCGCAGGGATGCAGCAGGGTATGAAGCAGAGCATGGTGGCTACGGCTGCCATGCAGCAGTTCATGCGTGCGCTGCAGGCTACCAACATGGAGCTGCGCACGCTGGCCTCACAGGCTATGGCGGCTAACCCGGCGCTGGAAGAGCTGCCACCGGCCGAGGCAGATGAAGCGATGCCCGGCGCGCCTGATACTGCCGCCGCACGCCGCCACGATTTCCTGCTCGATTCACTTACCGAAGCCCCGAGCCTGGCTGCGCATCTGGAGGAACAGGTGCGCCGCAGTGCCCTGCCCACCAAGGTGGAACAGGCCGCGCTGGAGCTGGTGCAGCACCTGGATGAACGCGGGTATTTTGCTGATGCTCCCGCCGATATCGCCGAGCAGAACGGCTGGAAAGCCTCACTGCTGCAAAAGGCTCTGCGGGCGGTTCAGGACCTGGACCCGGCTGGTGTGGGAGCGGAGGACTTGCGCGAAAGCCTGATGCTGCAGCTCCGCCGCGAAGGCGAGGAAAACACCCTGGCCATGCAGCTGCTGCGCGAGCACTGGCAGGAGCTGGTGCAACACCGCTATGCAGATACCGCCCGCGCGCTGGGTGAAAGCGAGCTGGCCGTGGCAGGAGCCGCCCGCCGCATTGCTCAGCTGAACCCAGACCCCGGCAGCGCCTTTGAGCGGACAGACAACAGCGTGATTGAGCCCGACGTGCTGGTCACCCGAAGCGAAAACGACCTGGAAGTGACGCTGACTGGCGCCAACGTGCCACGTCTCGCCCTCTCTGCCGAATACCGGGAAATGATGGCAGACCAGGCGGACAAGCCCGAGGTGCGCCGCTATCTTTCCCGCTGTTTCAGCGAAGGTCGGGAGTTTATCAAAGCCATCGAGCAGCGCCAGAGCACCATCCTGCAGGTGGCACAGCAGCTGGTGCTGCACCAGCAGAGCTTTTTCCTGCAGCACGCGGCTCTGGTGCCGCTGCGCATGGAACAACTGGCCGAAGCCACAGGGCTGCATATCTCGACCATCTCCCGCGCAGTTAACGGCAAATACCTCAAATGCGACCGTGGCGTTTTCGAGCTGCGCCACTTTTTCACCACCGCCCTGCCCGCCGGTCAGGACTCCGCCGTCTCCCCCGAAGCCGTGCAGACCCGCATCCGCGAACTCATTGACGAAGAAGACCCTGCCCACCCCCTGAGCGACGCCAAAATTGAGCAACTGCTGGCAGACGAAGGCATCAGCATCGCCCGACGCACCATCGCAAAATACCGCGATGCCCTCCGCATTCTCCCCGCCAGCCTGAGGAAAAGACGGTAACAATTTGCACGGTTGCATCATCAGACACCTCCATCGAACCAGAATTTGTCGGGGATATTACGCGCTGGCATAATTAAGCGAGATTGTTGTTTTCGGAGCACGGGACTTCAGTCCCGTAAATCACGGAGAGTGTAATCGGGACTGAAGTCCCGTGCTCCGATGAAGTTCGCCGCCAAATTCCAATTTATCAAGCAGGATAACCAGGGGAACACAAGGCACGGAGTCACCACAAATTATCGGGTTCCCCCATTGAAGTCATAGATG
>JAZONE010000081.1:0-15223 GCA_045654325.1 Akkermansia sp. | reverse complement strand
GAACTTCATCGGAGCACGGGACTTCAGTCCCGATTACACTCTCCGCGATTTACGGGACTGAAGTCCCGTGCTCCGAATACAACAATCTCGCTTAATTATGCCAGCGCGTTATGTCCCCGCCAAATTCCGATCGATACGCTGACTTTTTAGAAAAATTTCCCAATCATCTATCCTCTTCTGATTTCGCTGTCCGCACACATCCACGGATAAACAGAGGCGACTCCGTTTCCGGAGTCGCCCTGGTTTTTCACTGAAATGAAAAGGTGTTTAGATATCCCAGTTATCCAGCCATTTGAAAGACACGATGCGGAACTGGCGGCCAAGTACCTTATTGGTGTTGCTCAGGCCATCGCCCTTGCTGCCATCGGGTTTGTATTCCACATCTGACGGATTATTGGTGGGATCCACATAATCCATGGTACGCTGCACCACTGCCTCGCACCAGGCCTGAGCCAGAATGGCCTTGTTCGGATTGCGCACGCAGCCGTATGCACGCACGGTGAACGTATCGTCACGCACGGTGAGGATGTTACCAAGGGAAGCCAGCACGTCACTCTGAATCAGGTAACCGGGTGCTGCGGTATGAAGTGAACCCATACCGGCCTCGGGGTTCTTGAACATATTACCACGAGCGGCGGGCACACGAACCTCATCGAAGTCGCGGTTGATATCAGTTGCATCAATGGCTGCCTGAAGTGCACCCTTGAGGCTGTTTGCACCGGGCTCAAGACGACGGTTGATGAAATCGGACATGCTCAGGAAGGGGCCGCGCTTGCGCACCTGCTTCACCATTTCCTCAGCAAGCTTGCGGATGCCCTCGGCCTCCAGCATACGAACCTCACCCCAGGCAGTAGCCATGCCGCCATCGCGGAAGTTGGAGGAACCCTGCATCATGCTGTAACCGCCCTGACCATCAATACTCTGGTCCGTGGTGGAAAGCATGAAACGGGAGAAGAGCACCTGATTATCGCTCTTGCCCTCCTCAACCTGACGAAGCTCATTATTTCTGCCGGTCACGAGCTTGCGCTGTGCCAGGCCCTGAAGCGTGGCGGCCCAGGCCTCGACAGAGATGGAGTTCACGTTGAAACCACCATCAATCATGATATACTGAGCAATGTGCTTCCAGCCGTCATCGGCCATGATACGCTTGATGACCTGCTCATCATTGTAGGGTGTATTGACACGCTTGTAACGGGATACCGGAAGCTCGTCTTCGCCCTTGATGAACTTGGTGAGCACTTCTTCTGCTTCAATTTTCTTACCACCCTTATCCGGCATATCGGAGACAGAGGAGCAGAACCAGCGATCCCACATGGCGTCGTTAATCAACAGACCGTGGTCGAAGAAATCACCGAACAACTTGCTGTTGGAGGCCAGCTGACTGGCTTCCAGATTGCTCTGGAAGTACGTATACACGTCATCCGCAGGCAGACAGGGGTCAGCAAAGGCATTGCCGATACCCACGCCGGGTACACCTGCCTGGTACTGCATACGGCGCAAGGCTCCCTGAGACTTGAAATCGCCCCCCGATTCGGCCCTATACCAACCGGGCTGCAGACGCATACCGGCAAAACCGGCAAGCGAGAACGGAGGATGCACAGGGAGCTCGAGCACAGAGGCGTACGAGACCTGCTCACCCTCGCTTGTGATACCCAGGAAGCCATTGCGCCCGATATTGTCCATGGGAGCACTGTCCATACCGGCACTCACGCGCAGAGCGGCAAGCTGATACGGATGGTACTTGCGCATCTGGTCATCGGGGTTCGTGATAGCACCGCCCCAGAACGCAGGGCTGGAGTGCTGCCACAGCTTCGTACGATAGTCGCCGGGGAACAGAACAGAGTTTGTGTGAGAACCGGCAGATTTAGCCACCACACCCACAGCGCCGATGTAGTAGGGAACATCGGGGTCTTCCTGAGAACCATCCGTTTTCCACTCAGAATCAGAGCCACCGCAGAACTGAGTCTGCTCTTCACTCATCGCCTGGGGGTCATACCAACCAAGCACATATCGCTGCGGGGAAATACCCTTCTTATTATTGGCGGTATCGCCACCGTCTGCCTGCCCCGCACCAGCATAGCCTGCGAACACGGTAAGACACTCGGCTCGACGAGGAGCAAACCAATAACCGTCTGAGCGGGTTCCTTCCGGGTTGCCCTGCCCCAGTCGAAGCTTCACATAGAACTTACCGCCATCAATATTTGTCTGCGTGGGCACGCCGGCAGCGTCGCCGGAACTGGCAGCACGGCCGGAATAGAAGCGTGCCTTATAACCGGATACGGAGCTCGGGTTATAACCGGGCACCCAGGGGTTCGAGAAGGGCTTGCTGTAATCTGAAGACACGCGGGCCTTGCCCGGCGAGAAGAACAACACTTCACCAGGTTCAAAGACAATGTCTCCGTCATTATCGCCTGCAGATGCAAGGAAATAATCACCAAAGTCCTGACCATAGCGGTTCTGCTGCATCAGGTAGTTGTTCCAGCCGTATTTCCAGGTGTTGGTCTCCTGCACGCAATATGTATCAATCCACGTCGTCTTGTACGGCAGAGACTGAGCCCAAAGCTGACGTCCGCGCACGCGCATCGGCACATTATAGGGATTCCACCACAGGAACATAGGCGCAAAGCACATGTCCAGGTCATAGGTCATGTCTTCACCTGCCATCTTATCCGTGGGAGTCGTCACCAAACCGAAGTTGGACACGAATGCAAGCATAACCGGGGTACGGGCATAACCTGCCGAATCGCTTCCTTCTTCCATCAGGGAGCGGGAATCGAAGAAGGTCTGACCATCGCCGCTGCCACCTGCGGAGTTGATATCATCTGCATACTGAAGGTTTGAATCGAACGCGGCACCACTCATTCGAGTATAGGGCTTGCCGACGTTGCCAAGCAGACGAGCCGTAAAGTTCTTATTATCCTTTGCCTCACCATTCGGCCAGCAGTTGTAATAGGCATGCAGGTTCTGCCAGGAACCGATGGGCATGTTTGCCTCAGTGCCCTGGGGAGTATCCTGATTATCCACCAGCGGGCAATCCTGATCCGTGCGGGCTGCGAAATCTGTATCTTTCAACGATTTCTTATTCAGCAGCAGGCAAAGATCCTGCTTGAAACCGCCCATGCTGACATTGATGGGCAGAGTGTACGACGTAGTCGTCACATCAAAGAAATACGGCATACCTGCAGCCTGAGAAGATGAGCCGACAAGAGGCAGTGAGGCCAGCGTCACCAGACGGGAGGGTTCCTCAATATCCCCCTGCAGGAAATCCAGGTCACGGTTATCCACAAAACGCGGAGCCGGAGTATCCCAGGTGCGGTGAAGCATTTCGTAGGGGTCATCGGTGTCCTTGCGATTCTGCACGGAAACCTTGGCTTTCTGGTTTTCGCCGCCTACCCACCAGGCAAAGCATGCTTCATTCTTACCCGTGGCAGGCATGCTGAGCAGGTCGGCATACACATAATGCTGAGCGGAAAGTGATTTACCCAGAGTACCTTCGCCCACCAGGCAGATGCGCTGACCGGGAGCGCGGCTGCAGAGCTGGTTTGCGGCATCCATACTGCGGGTGCTGTTCACATCGCGGCTGGAAATCAGCCAGCGGCGGAACATATCCGAACGTCCGCGGGAATAGGTGCCGGAAATCTTGCTTCCATGCCCTGAAACGCTGCGACCGTAGATGGGGCCGTCCCAGCTGTTCCACACACCGAGCAGGTGCTGGGCGGTGCTACCTTCGCTCTCATTGATAATACCGGAGGAAGCAGACACGCGCTGGTCCGGACCAAGCTCTGCCTGCAGTTCACCGATGGCGGCATCAAGCCCCACCAGAGCCTGCTGACGAGCCTCCGCCTGCAGCATGGTCTGCAGCGCAATGCGGTTCTGCGAGGCTGCCATGGCCATAATCGCCACTGCAAGCATCGCCAACAGCATCATAAGCGTCAGAGTAGCAATCAACGCAAAGCCTTTCTTCGGGCGTTTGCATGAAGAAGAAGAGAGTTTTTGAGTGTGTCTCAATTTCATAGAACAAAATGCGAGTACTCTGTAACTATACACAAGCCACCCCATGAGTCAAGCAAAATCGGCTCCGGCGCACCCCTTTTTCAGAGAGCTTTCACCTGCTGGCGGAGCGAAAATCAAAATCAGGATTGAACCAGCTGCTCCTCTATGGTACAATGCGCGCACAGGTATGACATTGGACGAGCTGAGAAACAGAATTGACGGCATAGATGCGCAGCTGGTAGAGCTGCTGAAACAGCGTGCCGCCTGCGTACACCAGGTAGGAGCAATCAAGCATGCCGATGGCGCGCCCACTTTTGTACCGGAGAGAGAAAGCGCCCTTATTTCCAAACTTCTCAAGCTGAACGACGGCGTATTACCGGAAAAAAGCGTGCTGAGCATCTGGCGGCAGATTGTGAGCTGCTCGTTCCACCTGGAGGGCAACATGCGCATTGGTTACCTGGGTCCGGAAGGGACCTGGAGCCACCAGGCTGCACTCAGCCGCTTCGGTGATAGCGTGGAGCTGGTTCCCTTTGCCTCGTTCGCCCACATTTTTGCAGCCGTGGAGCGCAACGAGGTCAACTACGGTGTGATTCCTCTGGAAAACAGCACCCACGGCAACGTGGTGCAGGCCATGGATTTCTTTGCCCACACCCACCTGCGCATCTGCGCCCAGGTACACCAGAGCGTTCAGAATTGTCTCATGGCTAACATACCGGCCAAGGACATACGCACCATCTACTCGCACCCCCAGGTGCTGGGGCAGTGCAGCCAGTGGCTGCAGCAGAATTATCCGCACGCGGATCAGATCCCTACTGCCAGCAGCACTGCAGCCGCCAGACTGGCCGTAGAAAAAGCGGCAGATGGAGCTGCCGCTCTCGGCAGCCCGCTTGCAGCCCGCTTGCACGGGCTTGAAATACTGGCCGAACAGGTGCAGGACATCGCTACCAACACCACGCGCTTCGTGGTCATCGGCACCCAGAGCACACGCCCCAGCGGGCTGGATCGCACCACCATCTGTTTCACCGTGCCGCACCGCTCCGGTGCCCTGGTGGAGGTGCTTGAGCACTTCCGCAACCATAACATCAACATTCATTGCCTCGATTCCCGCCCCACGCGTGACACCGCCTGGGAATATCTCTTCTACATCGATGTTGAGGGGCACGAAAGCGAGGAACCGCTGCGCAGTTGTCTGGCCGAGCTGAAGGCAGAATGCCCGGTATTCAAAGTGCTCGGTTCCTACCCTGAAAAGTAAACAAACTTCCCCATGTCTTTCAGTCTGGAACAAGCCCACCGATTACTCATGCATGCAAGGCAGAGCGGACGCCTGCCCCATGCCCTGCTGCTCACCGGCAGCCCCGCAGCGGGCACGCACCAGCTCGCTCTGTATCTGGCCGCCGAGCTGAACGGCGCACGGGCCGATGCGCTCGAAACCCTGCGCCACCCCATGTGCCGGGTGTTACGTCCCGGTTCAAAGAGCCGGAAGATTCTCATTGAGGACATCCGCGGGGTGGAGCCCTTTCTGGCACTGCGCGCGGCCGCAGGAGAAACCAAGCTGGTCATCATTCTGGAGGCAGACCGCATGATGGAAGAAGCAGCCAATGCTTTCCTGAAAACTCTGGAAGAACCACCGCCGCAAACGGTCATCATCCTTATCACCGAGCAGCCCAGCCGTCTGCTTACCACCATCCTTTCGCGCTGCGTGCGCGTACCCCTGCGCGAGACCAGCAATACCCTGCGACTTTCCGAAGCCCAGCAGGCATTCCTCCCTGCCGTGGCGGCAGCGTTGCCACTTATCGGTTCAGATGTAGCAGCCCTGGCGTTGAGAGCCGACTTCCAGTCTCTGCTTACAGAACGTAAGGAACAAATCACCAAACGGCTCACCGCTGCGATTAAGGCTGAGGCCAAGGCCATTGCAGAAGGCACGGACATCCGTGACTGGGAAGCCCGGCAGAAAGACGCCACTGCTGCTCTCATTGAAACCGAATACCTGGCCGAACGCGAACAGATGCTGGAGCTGCTTTCCCTCTGTCTCGGTCAGGCAGTGCTGCTGGCCTCCCATGCTCCGGATGTGCAACCGGCCACTCCGGAGATCACCGCATTGGCAGAGGCCCGCCCGGTAGCCGACCTGCTGCGCCGCATGCGTGCTCTGGAAGCCCTGCGCACCGACCTCAACTTCAACGTAAACGAGGCTCTTATCCTCGATTCCCATTTACTCAACATCATCGGCAATAACACGTTATGAACAGCATGACCGGGTTCGGAGCCGCCACGGCTCCCCTGGGTGGTTCCTCCATCCGGGTAGAAATCGGCGGTGTCAACCGCAAGCAAGCAGAAATAGCCGTTTCCCTGCCCCGTGCCTGGGCGGCTCTCGAAACAACCGTGCGCGACACGGTTGCCGCAGCCGTTTCCCGCGGGCGAGTCAACGTGAGCATCTCTCTGCAGCAGGTGCCCGGGGTCACCTCACCACTTGCGCTGAATCGCGATAAGCTCTCCGCGCTCACCGCCGCACTGGCTGATGCCGAAAACACACTTGGCCGCAAGGTTGACACATCGCTCGACGCCCTGTTGCGCCTCGGTATCATCGCCGAAGAAAGCGACACCGAAATCCCGCTGGAAAACGTAACGGCCGCAGTCGAACCCGCCTTGCGTGAGGCTCTGGAAGCCTTCATCACCCTCCGCGCGCAGGAAGGCGCTAATATGAAACGCGATCTTCTTGCACGCATCGACACCCTGCGCAGCTTCCGCAGCGCTCTGATGGCTCGCGCTGCCGGAGTGGCCACCCGACATCGCGAGGTTCTTCTCAAGCGTCTGGCGGAGGCAGGACTCCCCCTGCCCTTGGATGACGAACGAATCATCAAGGAAATCGCACTCTTCGCAGACCGGTGCGATGTGTCCGAAGAAATGACCCGTCTCGAATCCCACCTCAACCAGTTCGAAGCAATCTGCGACAAGGCTGAACCCGTAGGCCGCACGCTCGACTTCCTCTGCCAGGAAATCTTCCGCGAGCTCAACACCACCGGCTCCAAGGCCAACGATGCCGAGCTCGCTCAGCTTGTCGTCTCCGCCAAGACCGAACTCGAAAAAATCCGCGAACAGGTGCAGAACATCGAATAACCCCTTCGTCACTATTCACTCTTTCACTATTCACTCACTATGCTTGGTTCCCTTCTTATCGTATCCGGCCCTTCCGGCAGTGGCAAAACCACCCTCTGCCGCCGTGCAGAGAATGATGGTCTGACCGCCTACTCCATCTCCTGCACCACCCGCCAGCCCCGCCCCGGCGAACAGGATGGCGTGGACTACCACTTCCTCACCCCCGAAGTTTTTGCCGCAAAAGTAGCCGCCGGCGATTTCCTGGAACACGCCACCGTGCATGGCAACAGCTACGGTACGCTCAAGAGCGATATCATTGACCTCCTGCAGGCAGGTAAGAATGTGGTCATGGATATCGACGTTCAGGGGGCCGCCAGCATCCGCGCCTGCGACGATGCCATCATCCGCCGCGCCTATGCCGATGTGTACATCCACGTTCCTTCTGCCGAACTGGAAGCCCGACTGCGCGGCCGCCAGACCGATGCGGAGGAGGTCATCCAGCTTCGCCTGCGTAACGCCGCAGCAGAAGACGCCCGCATGGGCGAGTACCAGTTTGCACTGGTCTCTGCTGACCGCGAAAGCGACTACTCCCGCTTCACTGCACTGCTCACCACCCTGGGCATGCGCACCACGCTGGCGTAAATGCAACCGCGGCTCCAGCCCGGTGAGGAAATCCGGTGGCGCGGGCACCCCCGCGCGCGACTCAGTATTACTGCCTGCGTAAGCTTCTGGGGTGCGGCTCTTGCCTGGTTTCTTCTGGTGAACCCGGATTATGCTGCATGGCGATTGCTTGCCTTGCCATTCGTCATCGCGCCCTGGGTATTCCGAGAGCAGGAGCGGCGCACCACCTATTACATCACCACGCAGCGCGCCATCCGGCACCGGGCCAAGCTGGGACCGCTGCCACCCCGCACCCGCAGCTGGCACATCAGCCCCGGCATGGTAAAAGAAGACATTTACCACCTGAATGGCACCCGGAGTCTCGTCTTCGAATACGTGAGCACGGCCGATGCAGACGGCCACGACCATTCCCCCGATGGCTTCATGAACCTGCCCCGCGAACAGGCAGAAGAAGCAAAAGCTCTCCTGAGATAGCTGTTTCTGCGCAGGTTCAGAACATGCGGGGTCTCACCCTCCATGTTCAAGAAAACGACTCTGATTCTCTTATTTATCGCAGCCGGGTATTTCGCTCCCGGAATCGCGCAAGACAACACCTCCGCCATTGGCCAGATTCTGGATGCCGCCAGAGATTACGGAGATTACAAACAGGACGAACGCCGCCAAAAACGAGCCGAGGAACGACGCTCACATGAGCGCAAAGAGCAACGAAAACACGATTACCGGAAGCCGGGGAAACATCACAAAGAGCACCGGCATCACAAATAAGCACAAAAAAAGCCGGAGCAGATACTCCGGCTTTTTTGCTACGGCTTAATCTATACCCTGTCGGTCGTACAGTTCCTTGTACAGCGGGCAGCCCGCATATAGCTCCTCGTGTGTGCCGTCACCCACAATGCGTCCGGCATCGAACACCAGAATGCGGTCGGCATTGCGGATGGTGCTGAAGCGGTGCGCCACGATAAGCGTAGTGCGCCCCTGAGCCAGCTTATCAAGCTCCTCCTGTATTTCGCGCTCGCTCTCAGCATCCAGAGAAGCTGTCGCCTCGTCCAGAATCAGAATGGGAGCATCCTTCACAAAGGCACGCGCAATGGCCACACGCTGACGCTGCCCGCCGGAAAGCCCGGCACCACCCTGCCCCAGCTCGGTATCAATTCCCTTGGGCTGAGACTCAAGGAACTTGCTTACGGCAGCTGAATCAGCTGCAGCCATCACGTCGGCATCAGATGCGGTCATGCGCCCCAGGCGTATATTCTCACGAATAGTGCCGGCAAAGAGCAATGCCTGCTGCCCCACCAGGGACAGCTGCCCACGCAGTTCCTGAGTGCGAAGTTCGCGCACATCAATGCCATCCACCGAAACCGAACCTCCTGATACCTCATAAAAGCGAGGGATGAGAGAAGCAAATGTTGTCTTGCCGGATCCACTGGGGCCTACCAGGCCCACAACCTGCCCCGCAGGAATCGTAAGATTGATATCACGCAAGACCGGCTTACCCGGTTCATAAGCGAAATTCACATTTTCAAAACGGATTTCTCCCTTCACCCGGCCGGCGAATGACTGTGGATTTTCCGCTTCCGGTATCGTATTGGGTTCCAGCATCACCTCACTGAGACGCCTTAAGGAACCCTGAGCTTCATTGAATCGATTCCAGGCCGTACCGGCGCGTTTTATTGAATCAAAAGTGAAGAATAATGACGCCGCAATAGCCATGAAATCGGTCAGATCCAGCCCGCACATGCGACCGCGCACCAGCAGGAAAGCAAGGGCCAATGCCGTGACTGTCTCCATCACCGGTATCAGGGCTTTCTGGTACTTCACCAGTTTAACCTGATTCCGGCACAGGTGCTGCGAATCGCGCTTAAATCCCTCAATTTCGCGTTCTTCCATGGCATAGGCGCGGATTTCCCGCTGGTTCTCGAGGTTCTGCTGTACTGTAGTATTCAACTTACCAAGTCCCGCCTGCGCGCGCTGAGACTTTATTGATATGCGCTTACCAAACACCCAGATAGGCCAGGCAGCAAGGCCGATAAACAGCAGATTGACAAAAAACAGCATGCCCTGTCCGGAACTCACCAGCAGGAAAATGAATGCTCCCACGGCACACACAGCAGTTATAGGCTGTTTGATTAAATCATTCGAAACCGTGGTAAGAACATTCTGAACACTACTGGTATCCGCCAGAATGCGACTGATGATATCTCCTTTGTTGCGGTTCTCGAGAAACGCAATGGGGAGTTCCTGCACCCGGTTGAACACAGACATACGCAGCGACTCCAGAATACGTATCCCCAGTATATTCACCATCACTGCATTGCCCCACATGGCTACCCCTCGCAGCACAAATACTGCAGGGATAAAAGCGCAGGCCAACAGCAACAAAGTACCCGGTTCAAGAGACTGCAATGCAGGTATGATTTCCAGAAGCTCTGGTGCAGCATCTCCCTCATTCCGGAAAACAACCGGAAAGACATACTTCACCATAAACGGAACACCCGCACCACTTGCAGCAGCTGCGACAAGCCCGGTTAACAGAACCAAGGCAAACAGCCCCAGATGCGGCTGCATAAACCGCTTCAAAAAGTAGATGATATTTTTCATACTTCCGACTCCTCTCCTTTCTCCTTTTCCTCCTGGCGCACCTGTTCATCATACAGGTTGCGGTAGAGTACACATTGTTCATACAATTCAGCATGCGATCCATCTGCCACAATCCGGCCTTCATCAAATACCAGAATTCGCTGAGCCATTCGTATCGTACTGAATCGGTGCGCAATGACAAATGTTGTGTGACCTTTAGCCAGTTCTTCCAGTTCCCCCTGAATAGCCGCCTCACTTTTCATATCGAGAGCCGATGTCGCCTCGTCAAGAATCAGTACCGGCGCATTCTTCAGGAATGCACGGGCAATGGACACGCGCTGACGCTGACCACCGGACAAGCCACTGCCACCTTCTCCCAGCAGCAGGTCGTAGCCCTCCGGTTTCTGCTCAGCAAACTCATCTACTCTTGCCCGTCTGGCGGCTGCAATCACTTCATCACGGGATGCTCCCGGACGTCCTACTCGGATATTCTCATAAATACTATCATTGAACAGCGCCGCAAACTGCGAAACCAACCCGATACTCTGAACCCGGTCATTGCGCGATATCTGACGCACATCCACTCCATCTATCTTCACGCTTCCCTTGTCCGCATCGTAGAAACGGCAAATCAAATTGATGAAAGTTGTTTTACCCGAACCGCTGGGTCCCACCAGCGCCACAACCTGCCCAGCGGGCACATGCACACTGATGTCCTTAAGAACAGTTTTCTCCTCATTATAAGCAAAACTCACGTGCTCAAAATCCACCTGTCCGCTAATGGGAAGATTCATAATCACCGGTTCGGCAGCTTCCGGAGTTTCATCCTTGGCATCAAGTATCTGATTTACGCCCGATATTCCGGTAGCCATAAGCTTGAACACTGCAGCCATGTTGCCCAACTGCTTGAATGGTTCGTAGCAGAAATAGAAAGCAAAAGCTATGGCGGAAAACTGCTCCAGGGTCAATCCATCGCTACACCCGCGGTACAGAGAATAGGACATCGCCAAGGCAGATGCAATTTCCACAGAAGGTCCCACGCTCTGTTTCCAGGCATTCATGCGAATGATGATGGAATTGTACTTCTGTATCTGCTCACGTAAAAGCTTCGTACGGTATTTCTCGAGATTAAAGGCGCGCACTTCACGCTGCGCAGAGAAAGTTTCCTCTACCACCGACGTAATAATTCCCATACCAACCATCGCCTTGCGCAAGTGTTTCACCATGCGCTTACCCACCATACGAACCAACGGGATACATGCTGCAGACACAAGCAAATTCACCAACAGCATAGCACTCTCCGCACTCGTGCATGCGGCAAACACCAGGTACCCAACAGCAGCAATCAGTGTGAGTGGCTGAATACCCAGCTCATGTAACACTGTCACCATGTTCAGCTGCGCCATCTGCGTATACTGAATCACAGCCGTCATCAACTGACCTCGAGTGCTTCGGTCGTGGTATGAAAATGATAACCGCTGCAATCGATCAAACACCTTTATCCGCAAATCCATAAGCGCTTCCGTCCCGAAGCGCGTCAAAAGGTAGGTATTCGCGTACGTTGCCAGACCACGCACGGCCATCACCAGCGGTATGCAAGCGGCTGCAACCCACATCAACGCATACTCCATATTCTCGACCGACGGAAAATACATGCGCACTAATTCTTCGACAACTGCAGGCGGCTGCGCTTTTCCAAACACAATGGGGAAAATGTATTGAGCCATGAACGGCAAACCAAAGCCGGCTGCTGCTGCTGCAACCACCCCTGCTGCTACTCCCCCGGCAACCATAGGCCACCTCGGCAGAATATACTGCTTCAGCATGGGTCTAATCACCTCCCACATTTTCTCAGTTTCTGGCGTACTCATGAACTACTGTCAGTCTATCAGATATATCCATCTTTGGCAACCAGAATCGAACGGGCGGCGCAAGTTTTTTCTGTATAAAATCTCGGTCATTGGAGCAAAATTCGTCAACGACTATTCGAGGCTCATCACCTAGCACCTTTCTTCGCAAACACCAAAAATATTCAGATTCCGCAGTTTTTCATTGACTTGATTTTTTCATCCAGTAGAATTGCAACGTGCGACGAATGACTTCTCCTCATTCGAAACACATATACTTACCACAAAACAATACACCTACTTTTGATTATGAAAAAAGCCGCTTACCTCATCGCAGCAACTGCACTCCTGCTGACCTCCTGTCTCACCCCCGTTGGCATGGTCTTTTCCGACGTGACGATTCCTGGTCAGGCCACATCCGCTGGTGGCAACAAAGTTGGCACATCTACGTCTGTCACCTATCTTGGCCTCTTCTCTCGCGGTGACTCTTCCATCGCTGCCGCTAAGCGCAACGGCAATATCAGCACGGTATCTTCCGTTGACACACACATTGACAATATTCTTGGCATCGTAACGACATTTACGACCAAGGTAACGGGACATTAATTTCCACTGCATAATATCTCGCAGCATCCGCAAACTTGGTTCTCATCCAACTTTGCGGATGCTCGTTTTTATGCCCACCCCCTCTCAGGCGGTCAAAATTTGTCATTCACCGGAGTTTATCCATCGCAGGCACTTATGCAGCTTGACATTTTGCACAAAATATGCAAGATAGGACGACGCACGAGCATGTGCGCAATGCCATGAAGAGACTCCTGATTCAAACAGCCGTTCTTACCGTTTCCACAACGATGCTCACCTCATGCTTTGATGAGGTGAAACAGTTTTTTAATGCGGATTCAGCCCCGTCAGAACCGGCCGTAGAAGAACCGGCTGCGCCGGCTTTGCCCACGCAACCCACAAACGAGGAAATCAGCCGCATGCTTATTGAACAGCTCAGCGGTTGCGATGCCGCCTCCGCCGGCACTCTCACCTGTGGGGAACCCACTACGAATCCCGACTCCAGCGTTACCATGAGTGCTACGCTCAAAATGGTCGTGAAGGAGGATATGTACGCCCGAGAAACGGCTCCGGCTGCCTTCAATAAGGAACGCGAAGCAGTAAATGAAGCCGCTAACACGGCCATGAAACCGGAGTCCGTTTATCTCTTCCAGGTTGGCGCTACTACTGACCTCATCACTGACGCCGACCGTGCAGCCAAACCGCTGCCGGAAAACCTTCTCGCCCCGCTCCATGAACTCAAGGAGCTCAGCGAATCTTCAGTCTATCGCAAGGTCATGAACACCGGTGATGAAGTAGAGACATCGGCTACTTTCACAGCCACCTACGTTGATGGAGCCTGGCAATTCAGCAACATCACCGTGGACAATGCGGCCCTTCTCGCGCTCAATGATTACGCTGCACAAAGCGCCCTGCCCCAGGATGCATCTATCCTCACTCCCGAGTTCGAAGAAACCCGCAAGGCCATCATTCGTGAAAAAGTAGCAGCTTTCAATCAACTGGCAGAACCCTACATCAAGGGTCGCGAAGAAGCCGCCCGCGCCACTCTCACCGAATACCAGGCAAAAGCCGAAGAGGAAGCCCGCCGCATCACTGAACAGGCTGCAGCTGAAGAAGCAGCCCGACAGGAATGCCTCAACGCCTACATACAGCATCTTGCAAGCGACAAGCTCTTCGCAGGTGAATGGACGCGAGATAAACATTTCGGAGAGCTTTCCCTGCATATCGAAACTGCCAAGCGCCTCGACAATGCCGTGCAGTTCAGCGGTACTATCTTCGACACCAACCTGCCCGAAGCCAGCCTCCAGATTATCGGTCGTTGCGAGCTTACCCCGAAAGAAGACGGCACCACTCAGGTTGACATCTCCATCTATGAAGGTCAATACGACCCCGATCAGCCCACTGCCGAAGTTTATGATGCCAAGGATGGCATGATTTCCCTTCAGCTCGGCAAAGACGGCAAGCTCAACGGCATCATGACTTGCGCTGCCTGGGCCAACACCCCCGAAAAAGCGTTCAAGGTTACCCTCTCCCCCAAGGAGAAGGAAGAGCCCAAGAGCCGCAGACGCCGCCGCTGATTAAGGATACATCTTCAATTTTATCCCAGAACAAGCCCATGGTAAACCATGGGCTTGTTTTTCCTCTCCATAGTGCAGATGAATCTGATACAAGCGCCCTATGCGCGATGAAAGAAAAACACTTCATAGCGTTGTAATCCCCCTAAAAGGGACTTGACGCGCCTAGGCCAAAGAACGTAGACAGGAGCTGCTACAGCCGCGGAGACGGAAGCATTATTGTCGGGGCTCGGGACTTCAGTCCCGACGCAGAGGGCGGGGTCTCTTGCTTCCCTATGAATGGCTCTTTGTTATTCCCGGCTGTTTTGGTAACGAAATCCAGCCTGCGCAGCAGCGGAGACGGAAGCATTATTGTCGAGGCACGGGACTTTAGTCCCGACTCACGGAGCGCGGGTCACTTGCTTCCCTATGGGTGGCTCTTTGTCCCATCACGGCTTTATAGGTAACGAAATCCAGCCTGCGGCTGGTCGAAATCCGGCTTCGCCGGTCGAAATCCTCACTGCGTTCGGTCGAAATCTGCGGGCGCTGCCCGCAGACGGAAAAGCCCGCAGAACTTTCGTCCTGCCGGCTTTGTTTACCCTGGCAGCTATCTACTCCCGGAGCCGGCGATAGCTGGCGTAGGCCTCGGCGTAGCTGCGCAGCAGCGGAGACGGGTCGCGGGACGGCTTTTGCCTTGGGCTTCCCAATAGATGGCTCTTTGCACTGCTCCTGCTCTATAGGTAACGAAATCCAGCCTGCGCAACAGCGTAGACGGAAGCTTTATTATCGGGGCACGGGACTTTTAGTCCCGACTCATGGAGCGCGGGGCTCTTTCTTCCCTATGAATGGCTCTGTGCCCTGCCCCTGCTCTATAGGTAACGAAATCCAGCCTGCGGCTGGTCGAAATCCCGCTTCGCGGGTCGAAATCCTCACTCCGTTCGGCCGAAATCTGCGGGCGCTGCCCGCAGACGGAAA
>JAZONE010000080.1:0-38663 GCA_045654325.1 Akkermansia sp. | reverse complement strand
CGCTGTACAGGGCTGTGGACAGGAATGAACCCAACGCGGTCAAAGCCCTGCTGGAGGTTCCCGGTATTGATGTGAATAAGGCCGATTCGGAGGGTCGCACCCCCTTGTGGCGGGCAGCTACGGATGGCTACGTACAATGTGTGAAGCTCTTGCTGGCGGCTCGGGGGATTGATGTGAACAAGGCAGATTCCGATGGCAGGACTCCGCTCCAGAAGGCGGAGAACAGGGGGGCTGAGGATTGTGCCGCGCTTCTCCGCGCTGCCGGTGCCAGGTAAGTGGCGCTCTGCCCTGGCTTTTAATGAACAAAACCGCCTGTCTCGTTCTCCGGGACAGGCGGTTTGCTTGTGGTTAAAATGAAGTCAGTTGATTAGAATGCAGTTCCGATGCCGGCGGAGATGACATGCTGGGTAAGGTTCTCGCCAATGTCATCGTGGACAAAAGTGCGGTTGAACTCATAGCCAACCTTCACATAAAGACGCTCGCTGCAGAAAATCTTGATGCCTGCCCCCACGCCGACGGTGAAGCCGTTGAAGTCTTTTTCCCACTTAGCATCCATGACGCTTTCCTCGTAGCTACCCATGGCCCAACCAGCTCTGACTCCCAGATCGAGATACACCGAATCCGTGATGCCGATGTTCATGTCATAGGCACCAGTGATGGGCATCATCCACATATCCTGGTTAATTTTTACGCCCAGATCCTCGTATGTGTCGGAACCGAACTCTGCCGCAATGCTGATGCTGAACTGGTGGCGTACTGCGCCGTTGCCGTCATCATACAGGCTGAAGCTGCCGCGCACGCCCCATGCATCGGGCGTATCGGCCTGACCTACGGCGTACAGACCTTCAATGTTGTAAGAGGGCATCCAGTCAGAAGGCTGCAGAGCACCAGCCTGATAGGGAGGAAGAACATAACCCGCAGCAGAAGCAGAACCTGCAAGTGCAGCCAGCATGGTAAGAACAGAAAGTACACGTTTCATAGCACTTTTCTTTTTAGCATGTTTTTCGCATAATGACAAGCTGCAATTTGCTTTCCTGCTGATTTTTATTAATAGGCTGCTTTGAATAAGCCCGTAAATTACAATGCAGCCCGATAGATAGGAATTTGAATTACGAAGTATTGTAGTTAGGCGCGCGGAGCGCGCATTGATGCTGCCGCGCCATAGGCGCGATTTCACCATCGTCATCAGACGATGATAAATTGGACTTTGGCGAGCCAACGGCGAGCGGAAATTTGAGCCCGCAAGGGCGATAGAATCATAGCCCAGCGTGGAGCCGCAATGCGGCGGCCTGCGAGGGCGTAGCAAGCGAGCAACGCGAGACGCGAAGCCCCGAACGCTGGGTTTGGTGTTAAACATACCCGGAACCCCGAACGAAGTGAGCGGGTGGCAGAAAGCGCGGCTAAAACACTAAGCCAAAGCTTCTGCCACCCACTCCGCTACGCTCCGGGGTTCTGATATGTTCTTTGTTTTACCCAGGGTTCCGCAGCTGACGCAGCTCCACCCTGGGCTAATGTTCTGTCGCCCTCTCCGAGGGCTCAAAATTCCTCGGGCTTTCAGCCCGACAAAGTCCAATTTGTCGGGCTGCGTATAATTTCCGGACTTTTAAGAAGTCCCATTTGTTTTCAGGATCAATTCCGGGAATCTTTATCCTCAGCGGGGTTCACCTCATCATCGGCCGGAGCAGTATCAAAGAGAGGACGGTAGGAAGGCAGGCGCCAGTTCATATACACAGCCGCCATGCGAACCAGGAACACCACAATAGTGCCGAGGATATACGAAAGCTCGTAGGGGCAGTTGAAATACTGCAGAATAATGAAAATCAGGCTGCCCGAGAAGGCCGCGGAAGCATATACCTCCTTGGAACGGAATACGTAGGGCACATTGCCGGTAAGCACATCGCGCAGCGCGCCACCGGCCACACCGGTGCACACCCCCATGCAGATGCAGACAATGCCGGGACAGCCCAGATAATAAGCCTTGGCGGCCCCCAGCAGGGTAAAGAACGCCATGGAGAACGCGTCCGCCACGCGAATAGTGCCCACAGGCGGATTCCAGAAGCGAGTCACATAAAACATGAGCAGCGAGGTAGCCAGAGCCATGTAAAGGAACTGCACATCACTGCCCACCACCCAGTAGACGGTCACGGGCGTGCCACTCTGGGTCATCATGCCGGAAAGCAGCATATCGCGCACCGTACCACCGCCCAGCGATGCAATGGTACCGCACACCAGCACACCTACAATATCCATGCGCACGCGACTGGAAGCCGTGGCACCGGCAATGGCACCCACCACTGTGGCAAAAACGCAGCAGAAGTAATAGAGGGGGTGCTGCTCAAAGCTGGCCACAGAGTGCAGGCTGTCCAGGCTGCATGTATCGAGAGGCATCATTACTTAAGCGCTTTGGCCAGAAGCCAGAAAATAAAGAGCATCAGCAGCACCGGCCAGAATACCTTGATGGCGCCGATGGCGATGATGATGAAGAGCACCAGCCCCAGCAGCACAATCAGCACCGGCCCCAGCAGGCCGCTGCGGCGCAGGATGGTGAAGAGCCCGGGGTTGCGCTCTTCTTCCTCCTCCTCGCTGAGGTTGACGGTGTGCAGCGGGCGCCAGGTGTTGTTATCGGCGCGGCGAACCCAGGTATCATTGCTGATTTCGCCGCTGGCACGCAGGCGCACCAAATCAGCCCCGCTCACGGGGCCGACCTTTTCGCTACCGGTGTCGTAATAGAATTTACGGGCCATTGGGTAGTCAGGGCATTCGTTAATCAGGCGTGAATCGCGCGGCCATCAGCAGCCAGCACGGCTTCGTGAATAGCCTCAGAAAGGGTGGGGTGCGCGTAAATCATGGCATTCAGATCAGCATCCGTCAGCTCGCTGTTCAGAGCCAGCTCAGGAGCAGTCAGCAACTCCGTAGCGTTATCGCCCACGATGTGGGCACCCAGCAGCTCGCCATGTTCCTTGCCGAACAGAAGCTTCACAAAGCCCTCGGTATCACCGCCGGCTACAGCGCGGCCAATAGCCTGGAACGGGAACTTGCCCACCTTGTACTCCACGCCGGCTTCCTTGAGCTCACGCTCGCGCTTGCCCACGCTGGCCACCTGCGGGTGGCAGTAGGTGCAGCCCGGCACGATGGTAGCCTGCTTCGGGGTGTGCCCTTCCACAAACATGCCTTCCACTGCCTGCTCAGCCTCGTAACTGGCGGTGTGTGCCAGCATGATACCGCCGATGCAGTCGCCCACGGCATAAACGCCATTGATATTGGTTTCGTAGCGGTCATTCACCTTGATGAAGCCGCGCTCGGTGAGTTCCAGCCCGGCAGCCTGCGGCACCACCGGCACCACACCAATGGCCACCAGACACACATCTGCAGTGATTTCCTGCACCTTGCCGTTCCTGGCCGTGATAGTAGCGGTCACGCTGTCACCATTGTCCTTCAGGGCATCCACCTTGGCACCGGCCATGCAGGTGATACCCTGCTTCTTGAACGAACGCTCCACCGCCTGGCTCACCTCGTCATCTTCATTCGGCAGGATACGCGGCAGAGCCTCCACCAGGGTCACCTTAGTACCGAAGCAGTGGTACACGTAGGAAAGCTCACTGCCGATGGCTCCGGAACCGATGACAATCATGCTCTCCGGGCGTTTCTCCATGACCAGCGCATCCTTGCTGCCGATGATGGTTTTGCCATTGAAGGGGAACACGGGCACCTCACGGGTGCGGGCACCTGTGGCAATGAGAATCTGCGGTGCCTCCAGCGTGGTCACGCTTCCATCGGCAGCCTTCACTTCCACCTTGCCGGATGCCGGGATGCTGGCCTCGCCGGTCACACACTCAATCTTGTTTTTCTTGAAAAGGAACGCGATACCGGCGGAAAGACGGTCGCTGATCTGACGCGAACGGCCGATGACTGCGCTCCAATCCACGCTCAGCCCTTCGGTGGCGATACCGAACTCAGCCGCGCGCTTGTTGATGGTGTTGTACACCTCACCATTCTTCAGCAGAGCCTTGGTCGGAATGCAGCCCCAGTTCAGGCAGGTACCGCCCACGCGCTCGCGCTCCACGCACACCACGCGCTTACCCAGCTGCGCAGCACGAATGGCACCCACATACCCGGCGGGACCGCCGCCAATCACAATCAAATCGTAACTCATGCCTGTATTCTACTCCACCTGTACCCGCGTGGCAATGGTATTATGCACGCTATGACTCGAAATTCAGGCGTGCGAAAAATTGATGCGCAAAATAATAGAAAAATTGAGCAAAAACAGTTTCTGATGTGTCTAACGCGCATGGCTGGTACATTTTTCAAACAATTTCTGTTAGCAGCGGCCTGCACACTACTACCTCTGAGCGCGGCGGCTGCCGATGCTCCGGAAACGCTTCCCGGCGGCTGGCGATTTGCCTGGGGCGATGAGTTCAAGGGCAGCAAGCTGGACCCGAAGAAGTGGAAACACGAGCTGGGCGTCATCCGCAACCAGGATGCCGTGCAGACCTACACCAAGGACTGCGTGAAGGTTCGCGGCGGCAAGCTGATTCTCATTTCCAAGGCAAAGGAAACAAAAAACTCCACTTATCATCCGCAGAAACAGGGGTGGCAGCACCAGCTCAAGGCCATGCCCTACGCCAGTGGTTCAGTGACCACACGCGATGTCAAGCACTTCACCTGCCCCGGGCGCCTGGAAATCCGCGCCAAAATCCCCAAGGCCAAGGGAGTATGGCCTGCGCTGTGGACCATGCATGTGAACCAGTACGGCTGGCCGGCAAATGGTGAGATTGATATTCTGGAGCACATCTCTCAGGAGCCGGACACCTGTTACTCCATCTTCCGCTGGGGAGCCAACGGCGGCAACCAGGAGCACAAGGTCATCCGCACCACCAACATTCCGAACTACAGCAAGGATTTCCACACCTATGTACTGGAGTGGGACGAACAGACCATGCGCATCCTCATCGATGATAAGGAGGTCGGGAGCGTCGCCATCTCTGAGGCAAATTACCCGGACGGCAACAACCCGCTGCTCACCCCCTGCTACCTCATCATGAACACCGCCATCGACGGCTGGGCCGAAGCCCCCGCGGCTGACCAGTACCCGGTGCAGTTCGAAATCGACTACGTGCGTTACTACACCAAGGGCGATGCAGCTCAAGCCGATGAACCGGAAGAAGCCGAGGAGGAGCCCAGGAAGAAAAAGAAGAAGAAGAGTAAGAAAAAGAAGAGCCGCAAATGATAGCGGATGATCCATTCAGTTTCCGGCACATCTTTAACCGCTCCATGGCCTATGGAGCGGTAGTTTTCCTGCTGCTGTGCTACACGCCGGTACGCGACCTGCTGAGCGAAGCAGTGACCGCAGAGCGACTGCGCGAAACCGCCGGCAGCATCGGCGGGCTGGTACCGGTGGCTATGGCTGTGTCAGCCGTAGTGGCGGGTATGGTGCGCAAGTTGTTGTTCCTCCACGGCGGGGTGAACAGGCGGAGCCTGGTCTATATCTTCCTGCTGGGCACTTTCTGGCACCTGCCCCTCACTCTGCTGGTGGCTCACTCCGCCGCAGCCCACGAGCCGGACGCCTGGCAGCTGCCCCTCTATTTCACCGCTGTAGGCGCGGTTGCATCACTTGCCCTGCTGTGCGCCATACGCCGCATAGCCTCCCCCTCCGGAAAAGGCAACTAACCGCCGGATAAAGTAAAAAAGCGCTCTGAGGAAAAAACTCAGAGCGCTTTCTGCATGTTTACTTTGTTTCGATTCTCCGGCTGGGGGAGAGCCCGTAGGTCTGCGGCTCATAGAAAAGCTGCGCCTGAGCAGGTGGTGCAGTGGCGGCGCCGGCGCGCTTCACACGGGCATAGTAGCGCATGTTCACAATATCCCGCCCCGGCCAGCGGGTGCAGAAGCCGCGCACTCGGTCGGCCAGGTACTCGCGGTAGTCGAAGAAATCGCTCCAGGTCAGCGGCTCCAGTCCGGCAGCCTGACTGGGCACATTCGGGTTGATAGCCTCCATGCTGGCGGGGAGGTAATCCTCCAGCACGAGGTGGTTGAGTTCCTGCTCGCCCGCCTTGGCGCAGGTGAGCGAAACGCGCACCACATCGCCCACGGCAAACTCCGTAGCTTCGCGCCAGATACCGTCTTCTCCCTTCTTTTCATACACGCGGGTCATCTGCAGCCCCTTCTCCGTCACGCCGGGGTACTCGGTCTGCTGCGGCTGAGCCTTGGCACGCAGCACGGCATAGACCGTGCCACGGAGCGCATCGTAACGGAAACCCGGCTGCGGATTCTGCACGGTGTACACCCCGCGGTCGAGCGTGGCAACGCCGTGCGGCAGACGCAGAATGGCCTCCACCCTGGCACCGGGGGAGTTACCCACATAGGTCATGAGTGCGTAGAGCGACCAGGCGCTGCGCCAGCTGCTGTAGTGGCGTTCATCGGCCGCGCGGGAGCGCATCCAGCGCAGGAAAGCTTCGTGACGGCCGTCGTTATTGGTGCGCAGATACTCGAGGAACTCGATATCCTGGCGCACACTGCCGCTGCACCACCAGCTCTGCTCCGTCTGCTCCAGGGCAGCTTTCAGGGCATCGCGCTGGGCTTCACGGTTCTGCAGAGCGCGGGCTGCCTCGTAGCGGGTGAGCGGGTTGGTGGCAGAAAGGTCCGTCTTAGCCAGATAATCGAGCAGCTTGTACCACTTGTCCCAGGGGAGCGTGTGCCCACGTTCCTCGGCCATGCGCAGCACCATGGCCACGTGCGCACTCACCCAGGGAGAGCTTTCGCCGCCGGATATGCAGGAAGGCAGGCCGCCATCGGCATTCTGGTGGTTGAACAGCTGCACCACCTCGCGGGAAATAGTGCGGCTCACCTGTTCTGCCGGAGTCTGAGCCATGCGCGGGCACAGCGGTGCCAGGCGATCATACAGCAGCCAGGGCATCAGAGCCGAAGCCCGGCTCTCCAGGAACGGCCACCCGGTCTGCTGCAGCAGGAAATCCACCCCGCCCTGCAGGTGCAGCAGCGGATTGGCCGAAACCAGCAGTTCCAGCTCGCAACCGGGCGTGTTGACCAGTTCCGGTGCCAGCAGATTCTGCGGCACCAGCGCGCCCTGCCCCGTCTCCAGCACCAGATGGTGGGCTTCCTTGAGCAGCGGCGAGGGGTGGCGCACAGCGAAGCTACCCTCGGCGGCATCCTGGCCGCTCTCACCGGTAGCAATCCAGCGGCAGGTGTGGGTACCGGCCTGCTGCGGTGCCACCTCAAACACAAGCGTAGCGCTGCCACCCGCAGGAATCGTGACCTGCTGCGGCTCACCGCAGTCTTCCAGCTGCACCTGCCAGCTGCCCTCTACGGCGGTATTGTTGGTCACCGTAACCGGCAGCTGCAGCTTATCGCCCACGCTCATGAACAGAGGGGTGCCGGCGCTGAGCATTACCGGCTGATTCACCGTGAACTCACCTGTCTGTGAACCGAAGCGGCTGCCGTCCTTGTCTGCCGCCACCGCAAACACGCGGTAAGTGGTCAGCGTATCCGGCAGGGTGCAGGTGGTGCTGAAGCGCCCCTCCGCATCCGTCTTCAGCGCGCTGCGCCACAACGCCAGCGGCGCAAAATCGCGACGCACAGGAGCTGCACTCATCGGCGGGCCAAGCACGGCCAGGGCGCGCGCGCGGTATGAATCTCTGGCAGATTTCCGATAAAGAGTAGAACCCGAGGCATGCGCCGCAACGTAGGAAGGCCGGGAAGAATCCATCCCCGTGCCCACAATGACCGCAATACCATCGTCAGCAGAATCATCCAGCCGGACATCTATGAACTCCTGCATCCACCAGGGCTGCTGCTTCCAGCTGCCGTCCGCCATGCGCCCCTCACCCTGCCACACACCGGGAAGCGGACTCAGCGTCAGGCGCTCTGCGTCCCAGTTCAAATCAAAATCCTCATCCAGCAGGTAAGGCCAGAAGCCACGCCAGCGGCTCAGCGATTTCACCACATCGGGGGCAGAACCACCCCTGGACTCCAGCATGCCCGCATCCACCGCATACAGGGTCACCGCTGCACAGGCGGGGCTGCCATCCGGCAGCGTCACACGACCGGATAGTGTCTGACTCGTGCCGGGACGCACCGTACCCGGCAGCTCGAGCTGCACCTTCAATTCATTCTGCGTGGCCGGCAGTTGCAACACCTCAAAAGTCGCGCTTGAGAGAGAAAGCGTACCGGTTTCCGGATTCCGGTGAATCATGGCAGCATTCAGCACCACCTGGCCGGTCTCATGCTCCATCAGCGGAGCCATGAAGCGCGACACGCCTTTCTGCACCGCCTGCACTACCGCGCGAGTAGAGGAACCATGGCGAACCAGCAGCAGCAGCAGCTCGCCATCCTCCTGCGTCTCCAGCACCAGCTCACCGGGTTTATCACCCTTAGCCAGACCGGAAACACCATTCCCAAGACTCTGCTGCCGGGGAAAATACGAGAATGAGCTTGTAAACAGGTTTCCCCGGTAATCACGACCTTCAACCAGCACGGTGAACTCACCATCCAGAGGCACACCATTGCGGCTCACCACATCGGCCAGCGGCAGCGGCACGCCCGCGCCGCAATCGGCCGGCACATTCACCCACTCCGACCAGAGCTTTTCCTCCTGCTTACCGACCAGGGCAAAGCCATTCGGCATCTTCTGCACATGCTCCCGGCGGTTCAGCAGCGTCACGCGCACCGACAGGCCATACGGCAACGCCTCATAGCAGCATGCGCAGAGCAGCCGCAGATTCGCCTCTTCATCCATCAATACGGGAACCACCTCCGACGCATAGCATATGCTGTAATAAGAAAAGGTGATGTGTTCCTCTCGCTCATTTGCAACGGAGCCTTCGTACCATACATCAAAATCCTCCGTCACTTTATCTTCTATTGCCTTGCGGAACTCTGCCGTACCATCCTCAGCCAGCGGCAGCTCAGTTTCGAGCTCATAGGCAGGGGTATCACCTACCCTCACGGCACTCGAGCCCGCCAGAGGCAACCGGGTGTGCAGTTTCAGCACCACACGGCCACGGCTCACGGGAGCACCATTGAAATCCACCGCTTTCACGCGCAGTGCGAGTTCCTTCGGTGACACTTTTTCGGTCAGGTCCTCGACCTCTACCTCAAACGAATCGCGGCGGAACACCTCGCACGCCACAGAGCGGCGCGCCAGCGTCCGCGGGCGTGTCGTACCCACCTCAATAGCATATTCCCCGCACACATCCTCCTGCCCCTGCGGCAGGGTCAGCTCCTGGCTGAATGCGCCGAACTCATCCACCTCGAACACCCGGGTAAAGAGCTTTTCACCAGAGGGCGAGAGAAACTGCAGCTGCAGCTCACGGTGCTGCGAGTGAGTGATGCGGTTCTGTCCATCCACCGCTCGCAGGAACCCACGCACATACACCTTCTCTCCCGGACGATACATCGGGCGGTCTGTCCAGACCGCAGCACGCAGCTCGGGCCCCTCATTGCGGGGTTCCACCTGCTCCAGGCTGAGGTCATTGAACAGATTCTTCTGGTGGCTCACGCAATAATCCTCACCATGGCGCACCAGAACATGGCCGGATTCCCGGCAATCCAGCTGCACCATCCCTTCCTTCACCGGGGCATGAGTCTGAGTCCCCTCATCGGTCACCAGCGTGGCCGAACCGGTCTGCACCACACTGCCATCGCTCTGCTGCAGCACCAGCAGGCGGGTCGATTCCGAATCATGCAACCGGAACACGGCCAGATCAGAAACCGAAACCAGCTTATCCCGCCGAAGCACCAGTTCCGCCGGGTTCAGCCCCATGCCCCGCGCAGCGGCTGCCACCGCCTCCGACGGATGGAAATCCACCTCCACCAGATACATGCCGGGCTTCGGCTGTCCGCCACACAGGGCATCCATATCCACCGCAAGCCTGCCGGTGTTCATGAGCGCATTCTCCCCAGCGGGCAGGTCCACGCGCTGCTCAGCCACCACCCTGCCCCCCGCAGGCTGCAGGAAGATGCGGTCGCGGTATACCTCGCGGGCGCGCTCAAAGCCTTCCGGCAGGGCGGGCATATCCTGTTCCGTAGCGAGCCCGGCCTTGATGCGGGCCTGCACCACGGCGCGAGCGTACTGCAGCTCACCCAGATTTCCGCGGCGCTTCTGCTGCTCCAGGTGGCGGCAGATATGCGGCAGCGCAGCGGCAGCCTCACCGGCACTCCAATGGCGCAGGCGCACCTGTGCCCGGCTGCCATTCACCACCGGCAGCTCCAACTGATGTTTCCCCCGGAGCGGCAGCTGCGGCCAGGTATCGTCTCCCACGGCAGGAGCCATGGGAGTTACGCTGCAGCGACAGGTGAAATCCTCTTCCAGCGGCAGGCCCAGCACCGCCTGCAAACCCTTTTTCAATGTGCATTCGGCCAGCACAGGCACCGGGCTCTCCACACTCAGCTTCATGCCACGCGAGACAGAGGGATTGCAGTACGCCACGCGCACATCGCGCAATTCCTCTGCATCCTCGCCCAGATTCCGCAGCACATCCGGGGTCACGCTGAAGGTATCTGACTCCAGCTCGCCCAGATAGCGCACCCGGAGCTCGTGCCCCTGCACCACCGCCGTACGGGTGCGGCCGTCGTCCGAAAGCGTGGTCTCCACTCCGTCAAGTGTGAGGCGCATCTCGCGGAAAGCCTGCTGCAGTTTTTCCTTATCCATCTGCGCATTGAAACGCAGTTCCAGTATATTCTGCGCTGCATCACTTTCCCCTGCACTATCACTCTGCACCAGGCGGGCATTCAGATAGCGGTTCACGTAAATGGGCCCCAGGTTGCTCTCTGCAATACCACTACCCGCCGCAGGGCGGGCGGTAAGCCGCCAGATACTGCCCTGCGGCAGCTGGCGCGCCGGACGCACCACCACATAACCAGGCAGAGGGGTATTCTGCTCCAGCTTTTCCCAGTCAGCCCCCAGCGCAGCCAGGCTGCGCAGCATGTTATAACTGTTACCGTGGCGCACCTGTGCCGGCTCCACCACCGCCTCGGCAGTCTCTCCGGACTCGAAGAAATCCCCGCGGTCATCCATTTTCAACCGGGTAAAGGCATACTGAACCGGGCTCTGCGGGTTCAGGCTGCGGGCCTCAATCGTGTTCTGGTGGCGGGCAAACACCAGCGCTGCACCATTCGCATGAGAACGCAAATCCTCGTGCACCAGCGGACTGGCAGGCGCATGAAAACGGAACTCGCGCTGCTGCAGCGGTCGGCCGCTCTGGTAGCGCACCTCCGACTTGAAGCGCAGGCAATACTCCGTCTGCACGCTCGTGCCGGGCGATGGCTCAATACGCAGGCAGTCCTGGTCTACCCACACCACTCGCGGCGGGTGTGCTTCATCGCCACTGAGCGTAAACAACTCCAACCCCTTATCCGCCGCCGAGGCACGGGCATCGGCCTGATTCTCCACCACAGACTGCGGCACCACCGGCTCATCAAAATTAATATTCACAATTCCCTGCAACTCCCATGTCGACAGAGAATCCGCCACCGCCGGCAATGCCAGCGTGGCCACAGAAAAAACAAAACCTCGGAGCAATTTCAGCATACCGCCGATATTCTAACGGATTTCACCGCATAACTCAAGAGTTCATACTGTCCACGTGAATCCCTGAGTTTTATCATTCATCTGTTATTTCAGGAGGGCTTTCTGCAAGCTCCGGAACACTCCGGTTCACAAAGCAAAGAGCCCCGCACCACCCGGCGCAAGGCTCTTTGCAATATGTATCAAATGCGTCAGAAGGTGTAACCCACACCTACATTCACATTGTGTTCCGTAGCCTTATCACGCAGCTCAGCAGAGTAACCGGCATAGGCATCCCAGGAATCACTGAGTTTCACACCGGTACCTACATTGAACCTGACAGCATGGCGACCGGGCATACTGGCTCTGCCGGTTACCACATGGTGACCGGAAGCAGTCACCGCAGGGGTATCACGGGCTACATCGCAGATGTAGGAAATACCGGCATAGGGCATGAAACGGCCGATACTCCTGCTGACCCCGACACCAAACTTGAGAGCCAGGTTGCTGTAGTCCTCAGCGGCGGAATAGTCAGCCCGGAGACCGGGACTGGTTTCGGAGAAGTCATCCATGCCGGTCTTCGTATATTCTATGCCCACCCAGGGAGTAATAACCAGGCCCTTGTCAGTAGTGATATCGCGGGAAAGCGAGGCACTGAGCACCCAGGCGGAGGAGTCCCACTCAGCAACGGCGGAATGGTTTCCACGCATGCTGGCGCGGCGGCTGCTGTTCTCAAACCAGCCATAAGCCGCAAAACCGCTCAACTTCACATCATTCAGCAGACCTTTGGTTCTGAACTTATGCGTGCCGTACAGCCCGAGCATCGTGCCGTCCTGGTCGATTTTGCCGCCATCGTAATAATCCGTGCCGAGCGTTGCTTTGTTCTCGCCCCAGCTGCAGCCGAAAGCTGCGCCCGCTACGGTGCGGCCGGAGAACGCGTAGTCCACACCCACGGCGCCACCCCAGGCGTTGTAGTCGTACCCCGCGCGGCCGTTTTCGCTGCCCACACTATCGAACACAGCCAGTGCACTACCCCAGGTGCGGGTGGTCCCGGCTTTGCGCAGGCTGGCCTGGGTCTCAGTCAGTCGTCCGAAATCCAGCACCGTATCTCCTGCACTCAGCAGGCTGTTGGCAATACGCACAGGTTCTTCCAGCATATCACTGAAGATGACCTTGATCGAGCCATTGCTCAGCAGAGAGGAGAAATCCCATTCCATGTTATCCGGGTCAACCAGGTCCGGCAGGCTTTCGGCGTCTACGTTGAAGGTACCAGTGAGAGAACCACCATTTTCAAAGGTGATGAACTGAATGGTGTCACCCTCGTCGAACAGGGGAAGAGAGCTCTTATCGCCTTCGCTGAACCGGTATCGGTCAGGCACGGCATTACCCTGACCATCCGTCCCGCCCTGCAGAACCGAACCCTCTTCGTAGGCGATTCTGAACGTAGCGCCATCCAGGGTTACCGGACCCGTGATAAGAAGTTGAGAGATAGCACCGAAATCGCCATCCGCCACGGCATTATCGGCATGCCCGGTGGCTGAAAGACTGCTGCCGGAGCCATCATAATCATCCCACTGCACAGAATTGGTAATGATGGCAAACTCTAAATCCGAGCCTTCCAGAATACCGCCGGCCGCTTCCTTTGTGGTAGGCGAGCTGCCGACCTTGAACTTACCCCCGACCATATGGAAGTTATAAACGGAACCGGAACCGGATATAGTGCTATTCTCCAGCTCAATGGTATCTGCGTGGGCATCCAGACTGCCCAGGCTTGTACCTTTCTCCTGGGTAATGATGCAGTTCTCAAAGGTGACAGAGCCGATTTCGTGACCTTTGTCATCAGAGACCTTCTTGAATGCAAGCCCGGCTTCATCTTTCAGCGTAATTTCGGCATTCGAGATTTCGGAATGGGTTGTCACGTGGTGGTCACTTTCCACGGAAATGATGGTACCATCTTCGGACTCCACTTCTTCGAAAAGGTGCGTATCCACCGAACCGCCTATGAGCATATCCACATTGCCGGCCAGAGTCAGTGATGTCTGCTTATCTGCCGTGCCGGCAATGATGAGAGCATGAGTTGCATTGACTTCCATATCGATCATCACCACTTTGGCTCCGGCATTCAGGCTAATAACATCCACCAGTTCGATTTCCTCGGTGATTTCCCTCGTCTCAGTCGAGCCCGTGGGCTCTACTACAGTGATTGTTTTCTCGACACTGCCTTCAGTTCCGTACTTAAAGCCCAGCACGGAGTCATTTCCACCGGTCAGAGAAACCTCACCGTTGTACACCAGACACACGCCGGTCGAGCCAATCCGTTCTATCACGGCACCAGCATTGTTCACCTTGTCGATGGAGAGCATCTTTGCCAGCACATCTCCTTCCATGGTAACATTTTTGCCGATAATGACATCAGACTTCTCCTTGCTGGTGGCCAAGCCAGCCACGGCAGCAGTGGTCACCGAATCAGCGGGAGTCAGATTCGCAGAACCCGAAATGACTGATTGAATCGTAGTAGTAGTACCATCATCACCAGTAGTGGTGCCGCTGAGCACGGATGTCCCGGCAGCGGCCTGATTATATGACTCTATGTAGGTTTCACCGGCGCCGTTCTGCTGAGCCAGAGCCGTGAATGTTATGCCCGTGGTTGCGCCCCCTGCATAGTCGCCATCGCCGGACGTAGTGATAAAGCTACCCTCGTGGGTGGTGAAGAGAAGCTGTTTTTCCAGACCATTTTCTGTGGTTCCGTAAACGATACTTCCACCTGCCCAGCTGATACAGGCTTCGTGGGCTCCGTCTGCTTCCTGACACCCGGTTATGCTGATATCGGCATTATCAACCCCCTGCAGTGTGTCTGCAATGGAAATGAAATCCACACTCTTACCCACCAGAGCATCGGGGTTACCGGCGTCTATAACGACGCTGTACTGCACATCCATCGGGATGGCATCTTCCGGAACGCTCGGATTGGGGTTGATAGCCACCGCCATTCCCACCGTCGCCATGGTACCGGAAACGGTTTCGGAATTAATGGCAAAAATCATCTTGCCCGTTCCTGCCAGCATTTCAGCCGTCAGGGTGGAAGCCCCGGCTAATGTAAGGCTGGAGTCATTTCCCCACAAAACAAGCCCGGGGGTGGTGACGGCAGATTGATTGGATGCAGAAATTTCACTCTCATAACCTACATACAGCCAGTTGGTGGTGGTCAGTGCGGAAGTGCCGGTAAGTGAGACAGAGCCCACACCGGCTTTCTGACCGGCACTTATACCATTCATCCCCACCACGAGAAAATCCGCGTCGAGGGTGGAATCAGAAAGCGAGACCTTACCTTCGGCACCTGCTTTTTCACCAATGATGGTCTGACCATAGAATCGCGCAGAGCTGTCGGATTCGAGAATAAGTGAGGCTTTACCATCTGTACCGATGGATGAATAAACAGGCGCAGTAGCACCGGCAGACCCTACCACCAAGGAAGACCCGTTCTTCAGCACCATTTCACCGGCGGCATTCTGCGAGCCGGAAGCCATGCGGAAGGTAGTCGGGTTCAATAACCCGGTACCGACCGCGGAAATCTTGCCCCCGTTGTCAACAATGACAATGCCTGTGCCGCTGTACATGCCCACATTGAACTCAGGCACGTTGCGCACTTCGCCGCCATTTACATGCAGGGTGCCGGTAACAGCTTGCTGCGAATTACCAACATGCAGGGCATAAGTGGGAGCGAGTACACTGCCGGAGCCGATATTCAGGGTACCACTGTTACTGCCCTCAGCTGCGGAGTCATAGCCGGCACCGCCGATAAAGATACTGGAAAAAAGGGAGGTGGTGTATTCGCCGGGAGCCAGTGTTACAATACCTTCTCCCTGGTACGTGCCGATGGAAAGGGTGTATATGCCATCTACCCAGACCCGATTGTACCAATCGTCGATGGTTACTGTCCCTTCTCCGGTTATGTATGCATCATCTTTGCTGACATCCTGAATATCCGAATCCAGGTTGTTCGTATAGATCAGTTCAGCCCGCGTTACTTGCACGGTAAGCAGCGCCATGGCAGCCAGCAATGCACGACGAAGTGTAAAATTAAGATGCAGCTTCATATATGAATACGCTTTATATTTACCAGCTCAGTTAATTAAATGATACAGCACAAAGTATTTCGCTAATTCCGACTCTCATGGTAGCCGATTAACTGAAACTTGTAAAGCCAGAACTTCGTTATCTCGGCAATTAAATTAAAAAATCCGCTTTCCTCCGGGAAGAGGAAAGCGGATGAATGAAAGTCAGTTGCCTGGTCTGCTCTTAATCGGTGATGATATTGAGCTCAGCCACAGCGGCAGAGTCACTGCCATCGTGAGAGGAGAGAGCAACGAAGCGGAGGTACTTACCAGTGGCCGGGGTGAAGAAGAGAGCCTCCTGGCGGTCGGCCGTGTTAGCCATGGTGCCGCGGGCCACGGGGTCACCCCAGTTCTTACCATCGGTGCTGACGTAGACCTCATAATCCTTCACGCGGGCCTCCTTGAGCTTGGCGCTCTGGAAAGCCAGACCACGAACGGTGCGCACATCGCCCATATCGAGGCGGATTTCGTGCGGGTAGCTGGCCATGGTCACGCCCTTGAGGGTGTGCCAGTAGGTATCGGGATTACCATCGAGCACATTACGTGCGGGGCCACCCTCGGGCAGGTCAGAGCTGACGTAGGCCACCGAGAAGAAGGCATGGGGCGGGTATTCACCTACCACACGGGTCACGATGGGCTGCATCTCGGCCAGTGCGGCGTAGGGTTCCGAACCGGAAAGCGGGGAGACGAAGACCATCTTGATGAACTTGGTGGTCACAGGCTCGGGCAGCATGGTACGCTGCTCGCTATCCTGGTCTACCATCTGAGCCACGCAATCAGGCGTGCAGCTCCAGGACTTACCGTCGGTCGAGAAGTAAATCTCAATCTTGCCGGCGCGGGAGGAAGAGCGACCCTGGCGGGGAGTGAGAGCCAGACCACGCAGCTCGGAAAGAGCGCCCAGGTCGACAATCACCTCATGGGGATACGGGGGAATGGGCGATTCACGCCACTCAGAGTGCCAGAAGGTATCGCGGCGGCCGTCGATGAGGTTCCAGGGGGAGTTACTGATGCCGGCATAGCTGGAGCAGTAGACAATGCGCATCACATTATCCGGCTTCCACTCGGGCAGGCTCTGGTACACGCTCACGCTCTTCATGCAGCCTTCGCTGCTGGCGTTGGCGCGCACAATACCATCCTCACGCTGCAGGAAGGGCTCTGTGTAATCCATCTTGGAGCCATCGGGCAGAGTCACCACAATCTTGGCATCGCGGGAACCGCAGGTGGCGTGCACATAACCCACGCTGTCGCGGGAGAGGGTCACAGCACCCGTGAGCGGCAACATGGTGCGGCCGATATCGGCGGGATTCTGACCATGCAGCACAGGGCGCAGGGAGAACACAAAGGTGGTGGGCCCGGAAAGCGGGATATCGCGGTCCATGGGCAGCGGGCCACAGGCGGCACCACCCAGACCCAGGGTGAAGGCATCCACGCTCACCACCGTGGCACCGGCGCGCTTCACTTCCTCCGGGTGGGAGGCTTCGAAGATATCACGGGCGGTATAAGGCAGGGCGGAGAAGTTGAAGTTCTCGTGCGGTTCCGCAGCGATGACGAGGCCTACGCCGCGGTCATCGGTTATAGCCACCCAGTTGGTATCCATGCGGTTACCCATTTCCATGGGGAAGGGGTAGCGCTCCACCATGTTTTCCACGGTGGTGTTCCAGATACCGATGTGGGAGCCGGCCTTGCGGTCGGTGTAGTTTTCACCGGGGCCGCGGCCATACCAGCGCACATTGGAGAAGCGCTCCGGCAGCATGAGGGTGTAGCCCAGCTTGGGCAGCACCACCTTGTTCATGCTGGGGATGATACCGGCCTGCACGCTCACGTAGCCGTTGGGCAGAATGGTGTAGACCAGCTGAGTGGTGAACTTGAAGTCCTTCTCGGTGATGGGGCCGAGGTCCTTTACCTTGTAGGTACCCTGGTCGTACTCACCGCTGTTGAGGTTTTCCTTGCGGGTACCCTGGCTTGTCACATCGCAGGAGATGCGCACCACACCATGTTCCAGACGCTCCACCAGCAGGGGGGTGGCGGTGTGGGTCAGGTTGCCCAGACCGTTGTTCAGCCACTGGTTCATGGCCCACTTGTCATTGGCCACAGGAGCACGGAAGGCATTCAGATGCACGGTGGGCTTCTCGCCCAGCAGCTGCTGGCCGTTCACGATGTAGTTCTTGATACCGCCGGTAGCCTTATCCACGCTGAGGGTGAAATTCGGGCCAATCACCAGCATCTGGCCGCTCTGGTTGCGCACGTCGATGCGGGCATCGCTCAGCTGCATCAGGTTCTGGCGGGCATCATACCCGGTCATGGTCTCCGGGAGTTCCATCTGCTCGGTAGCAATGACGTAGCCCTTCTGAGCCCAGTTGGAATCCTGCTTGAGGTGCAGGTTCACGGTAAGGTAGTAGCGGCGGTCCTTCTTGAGGGAAAGCAGCTGCTCCTGCGTAAGCGGAAGAGTCACGCTGGTATTGGTAAGCGGGGCACCGGCGGGTGCAAAGCTGCCCCGGGCTACCTCCTTGCTGCCCTCTTCAGCCAGAGTCCAGGTACCGTCGTACTCAGCCAGGTCAGTGAAGAGGTGCTTATTGCGGATGTTCACGATGAGCCCCTGCTCCGTGAGTTCACCCAGGGAGAAGGCAGCGTTCTGCTGCACCTTGCGGATTTCCTCGTAAAGCGGGGTCACGGTGCGGTCGCTGTAAATCACGCCCTTGATGCAGAAGATACCGTCGTGCGGGTATTCTCCGTGGTCACCACCATATGCCTGGCGGGTAACCTTGCGGCCATCGGGGAGAGTGACCTGCTGGTCATAGCTCTGGTGAATCCACTCCCAGATACCGCCGCCGATGATGGAGTCGCTGCTGTCGATGGCTTCCCAGTAATCAGCCAGGTTGCCCATGGAGTTGCAGAGAATGTGAGCATACTCGGAGATGTACCAGGGTTTCTGGAGCTTCGTACCGGCAATGTTGCGGGTCCAGTTCACGCTGGGGTACTGGTTAGAGCAGAGGTCGGCCAGGTCGTTGTTGCGTTCATACTGGGTCAGGCGGGAGGTGTCGCGGCTCTTGATCCAGTCGCGCACCGCGGCAAAGTTTTCACCGGGACCGGCTTCATTGCCGTAGGACCAGATAACCACACAGGGGTGGTTCTTGCTCTGCTCCACCATATTCTTGTTGCGCCATACGTGCTGGGCTTTCCACTCTGCCGGGTGGGAGAGCGAAAGGTCACCGTAGTAGTACCCGTGAGATTCGATGTTGGCTTCATCGCACACGTAGATACCGAGTTCATCGCACATCTCGTAGAAGCGGTCTACCTGCGGGTAGTGAGAGTTGCGGATGTGGTTGATATTGCCACGCTTCATGAGCAGGAGCTCCTGGTAGCACTCTTCCTCGGTCACCGTGTGACCGTTGGCGTGCTGACTTTCGTGGCGGTTCACACCCTTGAGCTTCACGGGCATACCGTTCACCAGGAAGCGGCCATCCACCAGCTGCACGTCGCGGAAGCCAATCTTACGCGACAGCGTTTCGGTGATTTCACCCTGCTCATTCTTGAGGGTAAGCAGCAGGCGGTAGAGATTCGGCTTCTCAGCGCTCCACAGAGCGGGGTTGGCAATGCTGGTGGCCAGGGTGGTCTTCACCTCGGCACCGGGGGCGATGCTGAGCGGGGCACTGGTCATGGTGGCCACAGTCTTGCCGGCGGCATCAATAAGTTCGCCTTCCACGGTAGTGGTACCGGCAGCGTCACTGCGGTTATCCACATCGACCTCGATGCTCAGGTTGCTCTTGCCGTAGTTCTTTCTGCCGGGTTCACCCTCGAAATCGGTGTGCACAAAGAAGTCGCGGATCTGCACCTTGGGGGTGGTGTACATGTACACATCGCGGAAGATACCGGAGAGACGCCACATGTCCTGGCACTCCAGGTAGGAACCATCGCTGTAGCGGTACACCTCTGCAGCAATCACATTTCTGCCCGGCTGCAGGTACTTGGTGATATCGAACACGGCGGCGGTGCGGCTATCCTTCGAGAAACCAACCTTCTGACCGTTCACCCAGAGGTAGAAGAAGGAGTCCACACCATCGAAACGAAGGAATACCTGGCGACCATTCCAGTCAGCCGGCAGCTCTACATCGCGCCGGTAGCTGCCCACTGCGTTGGGTTCGGTAGCGGGGCAGGTGAATTTCTCCTCATCCGCGTTGCGGGGTTTGGTCATCACCCGGGGCCAATCGCGCACAAAGGTGTAGCGCTGGTTGCTGTAAATGGGGGTGCCGTAGCCACGCATCTGCCAGTTGCTGGGCACATCGATTTCCGCCCACTGGCTGATATCTGTGGTGGGCTTGTAGAAATCCAGCGGTCGGGTTTCAGGGCTGGGTGACCAGCGGAATTTCCAGTTGCCGTTGAGAGAGAGTACCAGCGAAGAATCTTTGCGGTGACCTTTCAACGCCTCGTCACGATTCGCGAACGGAACATAGAATGCACGGGCTTCCTCACGACCCTGAGAAAGATTCTGCGGGTTCTCCCAGTCAGGATGCGGTTCGTACGCATTCTGACCAAGAGCAAGAGCACCGGTCATTGCTATCATTGCCGTCATGCTTTTAAGCAAGTTCATACGGAATGTATACTACCGAAATGCCGTTAATCTTTCAAGGAAAAAGAAAATTCGCCCGGCATGCATGGCATGCATGGGCTTTTTGCTTGCCCCCGCACCGGCAACATGGTAGACTCCCAACGCCTTCGTTATGACCAAAAACAGCAGATTTCTCGTTCAAAGCCTTTACCCTTTGTTAGACTTTATTCTGGCGGGTATTTTTGCCTATTATGCCCCTTACATAACGAACTGGGTCGCACCGTTATTCGGCTGGCAGCAGAGTGCATTCTTCAACCTGTTCACGGCCTCTCCATTCCTTGCAGGAGCAGCGCTCATGTCCATGCCGCTCTGTCTGCGCCAGATTGGGTTCTACCGCAAGCAGAACATGCAGCGCACCATCACGGCTCTGCGCCAGCTGCTGACTTTCGTGGTATACTACCTCTGCGCCATGGGGCTGTACACCACCTTTTTCTCATCCTCCATCTACAACAGCCAGATTCTGCTGGTGAACCTGGTGGGCATTCCCCTGGTCATTTTCGTTCGCTATCTGATTGTACGCACCATCAACTACTTCCGCCCCAGGGCTGTTGAATACCGCCGCCAGGTCATTCTGCTGGGAGATGAGGCCACCATGGAGGAACGCTGGGAGAGTCTGCCGCCCCACTGGCGCCGCAATCTGAATGTAGTGGGTCGCTTCCACTCCGTCGAGGGCAACGAGAAAAAACTGCAGCAACTCATCGAGATGTTCCACGTATCCGACCTCTACGTATTCGGCGGACTTTCGGCATACCACCGCTTTCATGCACTGGTTGAGCAATGCGAGGTTCAGGGCATCGATGTGAACCTGATTATGCGCAACCGGCTTTCCTCCAGCATGAAGGTCATTCTGAATGAAGTGGGTGACACCCGCATGCTGGTGCTGAGCACCACGCCCGATTTCTCCTGGTCCCGGATATGCAAGGGGATTCTGGACCGCGTGCTGGCAATCTGCCTTCTGATATGTTCCTCTCCGGTCTGGCTGGTTACGGCCATCGGCATCAAGATCAGCGACCCGAAGGGACCCGTCTTCTTCCGCCAGCGCCGCTCCGGGTTGTACGGCAAAGTATTCCACATGTGGAAGTTCCGCTCCATGTATGTAGATGCCGAATCCCGACTGGAAGAAATCAAAGCGAAGTACGGCAATGAAATGAACGGCCCTATCTTCAAGCTGACAAACGACCCCCGCATCTTCAAGTTCGGTCATTTCATCCGCAAGACCTCCATTGACGAGCTGCCGCAGCTGCTCAACATCCTGGCAGGCGACATGAGCATCGTGGGCCCGCGCCCGCTGCCGGTGTACGAAACGGAAGCCTTCCCGAAGATTGAGCACCGCCGCCGCCTGAGCGTGAAGCCGGGGCTCACCTGCTTCTGGCAGATTGAGGACCGCAGCGACAACGGCGATTTTGACAACATGGTCAACAAAGACCTGCGCTACATCGACGAATGGAGCCTGTGGCTGGATATGAAGCTGTTCCTCCGCACCATTCCGGCCGTGTTATTCGGAAAGGGAGCCAAGTAAAACCGCTTCGTATGTTCCACATCGTCCTCTTTCACCCGGAAATCCCGCACAACACCGGCGCCGCCGGGCGTCTTGCCGTGGCCACCGAAGCCAGACTTCATCTCATCAAGCCGCTGGGTTTCAGTCTGGATGAAAAACACGTACGCCGCACCGGGCTTGATTACTGGCCGCATGTGGACCTGCATCTCTGGGATTCGCTGGAGGAACTGGAGGCCGCAGCTGCTCCCGGTGCCCGGTTCTGGTATCTTTCCACCAAGGCAAGCCATGGCATCTGGGAGCCCTCGCTTCCTCTGCAGGATGGCGACTACTTCGTCTTCGGGCCAGAGTCCAAAGGCCTGCCCCAGCGCTGGATTGACGCCCACCCGGATACAGCCCTGCGCATTCCCATGCCGGGCGCGCACGCCCGCTCACTGAATCTTTCCACCTCGGTAGCCATCATGCTCTACGAGGGACTTCGCCGCACTCTTCCCACTACTCAGTTATGAAAAATATCGTCTATTTCGACCTCGAAACCCGCCGCTCAGCTGCCGAAGTAGGCGGCTGGCACGAAACCGCCAAGATGGGTATGTCGGTGGGTGTTACATTCTCCACAAAGGATAATGCGTACCATATCTACACCGAAGACCGCGTGGAGGAGCTTATTGATGAGCTCCGCATGGCCGACCTGGTGGTGGGCTACAACCACATAGGCTTCGATTATGGCGTGCTTCAGGCCTTTACGTTCTGGACAGTGGCCGATGTGACCCAGAATCTTGATATCTGTGCTGACCTGACCGCCCGTATCGGGCACCGCCTGAAGCTGGATTCGGTGGCAAAGGTGACGCTGGGCGGCAATTCAAAAACCGCCGAAGGAACGGATGCCTTGAAATGGTGGGCAGAATACGAAAAGACCGGTGAAGCGCAGAAGCTGCTGGATATAGCACGCTACTGCTGTTTTGACGTAAAAGTGACCATGGAGGTGTACAAGTTCGGTGCGCAGAACGGCTACGTGCTCTACGAGAACAAGAAGGGCGAGGTGGAGCAGATTCCCGTGGATTGGGAATTGTGAGACCGGGTTAAATGACAATAATAAATCTTCACCTCTGGTAGAAAACCCGCTATAACTGCGTATATGGCGATTTGTCCCAGATGCACGAGCTCGTTTCACGACGGATTAGAAGGTGCGTGTCCCTCCTGCGGATACAGCATCCGCGAAGCTGAAGCGAGATATGGCGATGGACAGGTGGAGTTCACCCGCGTGGTGGATGCCGCCGGCGCCTTGACCCACCAGGAGCGTATTGAACTGATGCGCATGCTCGAAAGACTGGAGCGCCGCCTGCGCCCGGTGGCTCTTTGTGTGTACATCACAGACGTAGGCCAGGCCGAGGAATTGCCTACTCACGCGCATTGGATTCTGAACCACGCACGCATTCACCATCCCTCATTCGGCAAACGCGAGCAGTACAAGGCTATCGAAGACGCAGCCCTGCTCGAACGCCGCCCCGGCGAAGGCAGGCCCCAGGAGGAAGCAAGCCCGAACTGGCTGGTCAGGGCCTGGCAGGGACTTCGTGACTATGTGATGGACGCCCTGCACCCCCTACCGCCCCCAGTGCGGCATGAATGGATGCTGATTCTCGTGATGGATGTGCAGCTGGAAATGGCATGTTTTTCGTGGGGCTACAAGCTTGACCCGTATGTTGATGAAGATCTCATCAACATATGCATCAAGAAAGCCCGCCTGCAATTCCGCGAGCGCGCCATGATTACCGGCCTTAAAAAGGTGATGCGGGCCGCTGCCCGCCATATTTCCAATAAGGCCCGCAGCGTGAACCGCAAGCTGCGGCTCACGCAGAAAGCTTCTGCACTGGCGGCGGCAGCTATGCTGCTGGGAGCCGCCGCTCAGGCTCAGGATTCCGCCCCGACGGAAGGTATGCCTCACTGGCGGGGCGATGACTACCGGCACCTGATGTCGGGCGATCTGCTCACCGGTTATACCTCCCTTTTCCCGGCAAAACCCACCCCGGAGGAAATCAAAGCCGAGCAGGAACGACTGAAAGAACTGCAACGCCAGCAACGCGAGCTGCGCAAACAACAGGCACGACAGCTCCCCCGTACTACCCGAATCCTCGATAAACCCGAGGAGAGCGACACCAGGGTGCTGGGGCGTTATTGCGACGCCTACACACGCCCCCCGCATGATACAGAATTGAATGACCCGCAGGGGCTGCTCACCACGGTGGAACGCGATGATATCGTGCACGTGCTGCGCATGCTGAACGCCAATGCCAGGTTCCGCCTGTATGTGACCGTATTCAAAGGCGGGCAGACCATACCCAGCGAGCTTTCAGTGGATATGCTCGTATCTGCCACGGCTCAGCCCTGCGAGTTTGCAGTAGTCATGCGCTTCCCGGTAGGCAATCCTGAAGGCATTGAACTGGGCTACCAGGAAATCAAACCCACCGAGGAACAGCGTATCGACTGGTTGCAGAAAACGCGGAAAGCGGCAGATGACGGCAGCGCCGTGGGGCTTATGAATGCCCTGAAATGTCTCAGCAGCCTCATCACCCCGCTTTCCGATAATTTTGTTCCGGTGACAGAAGCAACCAATGGCAAAGCACCGCTGATTGATATCGAAATCCGGAAAAAGGAAAAGGTAAAGAAAAGGAAAATCAAGGATTACGTGCTTGAGTTCGTTGAAGACCCGGTAAAGGTGAACTCAGTGGTTTATCCTCTGGCCATACTTGCCGGCATCGGGCTGATATACCTTTTCCTGAACTGGTTGCGCAGCTCTTCAAAACTGGTCGAAAGCGATTCCGATATCCGTCTTTTCTCCCCCTACGGAGCCGGCGTAAGCCGCTATGTCCGTTACATGGAAGGCTCCGAAGCCAGCAAAAAACAGAATATCTTCAGGTAACACTGCCCGGAACGCAAATCCCGGCCACGCCTCCTGACCTGAACTGTTTTTTCACAGACTACATGTTTACCCCGAATACTTAAGGGGTATTACCAGGAGACCATGTATCGGTATAAATCCTGCTGATGCTATTTCCCAGATGCTCCCGAATGAAATCAGGAGCATCACAAATGGATGCCCAATGAACATTGATACAGCAGCCATTCTTCCTCATCGTTTTAATCAGCTTCACGGAATCAGGGGTATCCCGCATAACGGTTGCAGACAAAACAATGCCCGGCAAATGCAACTCGTGAGCTTTTTCCAAATCCTCCATTGACCATACTGAAAGCGCCACATTTTTTACACCGGCGCGCAAGGCCTGCATGTAATTGTAACAATCGGATGCCTCAATTAACATTCTGTCTGCATAAGGAATCTCCTGCATCAGCAATTCAAAATTCTGAGTTTTATCAGTCACCAGTATCAGATGAGAATATTCTTGCAGTAAATTGCATATATCCTCAGAAAAAACAGGTGTTTTTTTCCATTGATTACGGAGTGCCATTATTTCATGCTTGCTCATCGGAGCAGAACAAACTCGTTTTGCTCCCAGCATACGGCGCAACTCTTTCCAGGTATGCCCCCCGACCAAATGACCATCCGTTGTTTCTTCAAAGTCTATTTCAATGAATTTAAATCCTTTATCGATGGAATCCCTTATTGCCTCAAGACAATTCGAATGAGCATAATCTCCGATTCCCCCGCCATGCGCAATCCATAAATCATCATGCTTCAAACCGTCCCCGTTACTTGTCGGAATAAGGAGCGGCTGGTGCTCGGGCAGCATACCCGGTATGCAAGCCATGGCCTCCGCATTGCGTTGCTCTTTAATTTTTCTTCGGCGCAGCTTTTTGCAGCGTCTGATGACTCGTATACAAGCAAATACAACAACCGGCAGAGAAACAAGTAAAACAAACGACATCATATCCATAGCCGCATGGCAGTATAGTCTGCAGCTCGATGGATTGCAAGTTCAAATGCGCCTGTTCTCAAAAAGCGGGGCCTGTTTCAGATTTGCTGACTCATTCTGTTAGTCAAATTTGTACCTGCGTGAAGCGCAGGTATTTCGTCCTTTTGCGCAGCAAAGGAATTCATCCACTGCAAAGCAGTGGTTTCTTCCGCCGGTACGGCGGATTTCATACTCGCACAGCGAGTATTTCATTGAGGGAGCGTAGCGCCCGACTGCTGATTGAAGCGTTGAATTACATAGGCAGAGAATCGCAATAAGCACCTAAGCTTAATATTCTATATTATTGTTTTTTTTTTTCCCTCGGCCTGCGAAGCAGTCGCCCCGCTTTGCGGGGCTCAATGAATTGCACCTTCGGTGCTCGAAATACCGCAGTTCCTGCGGTATGAAATGCGGCGAAGCCGCATGAAATACATCGGCGTTGCCGATGTAAGAAATCCCCATGCAGACGCATGGGGACATGGCGGCATTTCATGCCGCCAAATTTCAATCTATCGTGCCGCAAAATCTTTGGGAACATGTGGGTGTCAGGCCTCCGGGCTTGGTCTGAACTGTACCACCTTGCGCGGTGGCAGGGTCATGCTCTGCCCGCTGCCCGGGAGCAGCAGCCGCCGCTGGGCGCGCTGCTGCACGCGGAACGTACCGAAGCGGGCAAGCTTGACTTCGCCATCGCGCAGCAAGCCCTGATGGATAGCTTTCAGCACGGCATCCACCGCGAGCTGCGCCGCCATGGGGGTGGCGGTGCCGCCGAGCCTCTGGCGAACCAGTTCCTGCAGGTCTGCCCGGTTCATGGAAACTTAGTCGCGGCTGCCCTGGTTCATGCGGCTGAAGATGATGAGCGCATAGTACAGCAGCATGGCCAGTGAGGAAAGCGCTGCCGAGACATAGGTCATGGCTGCCCAGCGCAGGGCGGTGCCGGCCTGGCCATGCATGGCGTGGTTTGCCCAGTCGCAGCGCTCAATCCAGGCAAGAGCGCGGCGGGAGGCATCAAACTCCACCGGCAGGGTCACAAAGGCAAACAGGGTGGTGGTGGCATACAGCGCCAGGCCAATCCAGGCCACGGTGGTACCGCTGCCTGCACCCAGTAACAGCAGACCGATGAAGAGCACCACCTGCCCGAGACGGGAGCCGATGTTCACCATGGGCACAAGCCGGGAACGGAGCCCCAGCCAGGGGTAGGCCCGGGCATGCTGCACTGCGTGGCCGCATTCGTGCGCAGCCACGGCCATGGCGGCTACAGTGGCTTCATTGTATACGCTGTCACTGAGGTTCACCGTGCGGTTGAGCGGGTTGTAGTGGTCGGTCAGTTCTCCCGGGGTACTGGTAACCTGCACATCATCCAGCCCGTATTGCCGGAGCATGCGGCGGGCTACCTCGGCACCGGTGAGGGGTGCCGGTTCTTCCGAGTAGCGGGCAAAAGCATTTTTCAGCCCCATCTGCACCGCGCCACCCACCAGCATGGAAATCACCAGAATAGCCAGACCGATGAGGGTGACACCGCTGTACATGCCGCCCATGGAGCCGGAGTTGCCGTAATAAGTATCATATCCGCCGTAATAGGTGGCCTGCGCAAGAGTAGTTGTGATGTGTGCAATCATAGTTTATTTCTGTCAGATATGACCGGTATTGTGCGTTTGTTGTTCAAAATAACAGTTGCTGTTTTCTATGTTCTGCTTCAGGTGAGCCCCCCCGATGCGGCGGATGGGACTGCCTGCCAGAAGTTTGTCGAAGCTTTCCTGATCGAGTGTTGCCAATTCGGCGGGCAGGGTGTGTACGAGGGGGGCCGGCATCAGCAGGTGCGGGTCAATTCTCACTTCGCTCCCCGGGCGCGGGCGGTTCCAGGGGCAGGCCTCCTGGCAGGCATCGCAGCCGTAGATGCGGTTCCCTTGCAGCGCTGCAATTTCCGGCGGAGTGGGGCTTTTTGACTCAATGGTCCAGAACGAAAGGCAACGGCGGGCATCGCAGCAGCCATTGCTCAGTGCCTGTGTGGGGCAGGCCTGCTCGCAGCGGTGGCAGTTGCCGCAGTGGCTGGGCATGGGGGAATCCGCAGGCAGCTCCAGCGTGGTGAGAATGCAGGCCAGGAAACAGTACGACCCACGCCCCGGGCGGATGAGCAAGCCGTTTCTCCCAATCCAGCCAAGCCCGGCCTGGGCGGCAAAGAAGCGTTCGCTCACGGGCCCGCTGTCGGTGAAGCAGCGCTGCTGCCCGCCGTAGAATTGCAGCGTTTCGTCCAGATCCGCCAGCTTGCCGGCCAGCAATTTGTGGTAATCCTCTCCCTGGGCATAGCGCGCAATGCTGCCGGTGTTTTCCGCTCGGGCATCCGTGCGGGGGTATTCATAGGTCAGCATGATGACGCTGCGCACCCCCGGCAACACCAGCTCAGGATTCAGCCGGGCGGGCAGGTGGCGCTCCATCCACGCCATATCGGCGTGTTTCCCTTCCGCAATGAAGTTTGAAAGCTGCTCACCCTGGGCGGTGTGAGCATCGGCTACCCCGACTGCAGAAAATCCCAGTGCTGCTGCGGCGTATTCCAGCGCCTGGCGTATGGGGTGCGGGGCCATCACGACTCCTCCGGGGTTCGGGTGAGTTTCAGCCAGTCGCGCAGGCGCTCACGGGTGTCTTCCGTGACAGGCAGTGCCTGAATGATGCGCAGCGTGGCGTTGTCAATGCGTTCGGCAGCCGGGGTGGAGCTGAGGCTGCTGGCGCGGATTCCTTCCTTGAAGGCCAGACGCTGCATATTGGCAGAGGCCTGCCTGTTGCCCAGGTGGGCGGCCTTGCGGTACAGTCGCAGTGCGGTTTCCGGGTCTCGCGGGGTAGGGTAGCCTTTTTCAAACATGGTGCCCAGATTATTCAGGCACTGGGCATCATTCAACTGAGCCCCCATGCGGTAAAGTTCGAACGCCTTGCGCGGCGAACGCGGCATTCCGAGTCCTCGTTCGCACATGTATCCCATGTAAAAGAATATGTTGGGCGTCTTCGGGTTCTCCCTTGCTTCCTTGTGCAGCAGCTGCCAGGCTCGCCGGGAATCCGGCTTGACCCCGCTGCCGTTCATCAGGTAACGCGCCAGTTCCACCCTTGCCCGTGACATGCCGCGGCGCGCGGCCCGCTCCATCCACTCACAGGCTTCTGCCGGGTTTGCCTCGCAGCCACTACCTTTTTCCAGATAGAGAGCCAGGCGGAACATGGCTTCGGTGCGCATGCCGCTGCCTCCGTGAGCCAGTTGGTCGAGCTGTTGAGCTTCGGCAAGTGATCTGGCCAGATGCGCCGCATGCGGCAGGTTGGCCGCCAGTCCTTTGAACTTGCCCTCATACACATCCAGCAGCAGGCGGGTGGCCTCCGGGTGACCTTCGCGCGCACAGGTCTCCAGCAGCATCGGTACGCTGTCCACATTCTGAATGGAGCGGTCCTCCAGCATGGCGCGTGCCTGCACATACATGCCCTCTACGTCCCATTCGCTCAGATTCTCTGCCGCAGAGACAGGAAACCCCAGCAGCCCTGCCAGGGCTGCCAGCGTTGCGGTGGTTCTGCGGGCGGCGTGCATGCCCAAGGTATAGCACGCGCCACGTCATTTGTCCATGTTTTTCCGCTTTTGTGCAGATTTATGCTTGACTTTGCCCGGCGTTCCCTGTAGTATCTGCTCGCCGTTCATCCGGCACCAGTGCGCGAATAGCTCAGTTGGTAGAGCAGTAGACTTTTAATCTATTGGTCTCGGGTTCGAGTCCCGATTCGCGTACTACATGTCCCCATCGTCTAGGGGTTAGGACATATGATTCTCAGTCATAGAACCGCGGTTCGAATCCGCGTGGGGATGCTCCATAAAAAAGCCCGAGGTTATAGCCTCGGGCTTTTTTGTTTATTCACTTACGGCAAAATCGATGTCCGCCAGCGTGGTGCGGTGCATGCCGAGCGCCTGCACCAGGGTGCGGAAGAGCAGCAGGGAGGCGGCTGCATCGTACAGTGCATCGTGCCAGCGGCGGTCGGGAATCAGGGCGCTGACCCCGGGGCTGATGCCCAGGGCATCGCAGATGGTGGCGAGGGAATGGTCGGGCAGGTCGGGTATTGCTTTGCGGGCAAGCACCAGCGTATCCACCCAGGGACCGAAGCCGTGGCCGGGAAAGGTGCGCAGGAAGCGTTTTTCGGTGGCGGGATTGTGGCCCAGCACCACGGCGCCGCGCAGCAGCGTGCGCAGCTGGGGCCAGAGCGTGGTGAACTCCGGCGCATCTTTCAGCATATCGGCGGTGATGCCGTGCACCTTGGCTGCGCTCCAGCGCACAGGGCGGTGGCAGGCGATGTAGCTGGTGAAAATCTGAGGCTCGGGGGAGAATAGCCCGTCCACGCGCACAATGCCGACCTGCACCGGGCAATCTGTTTCACCCGGGGCGGTGCCGGCAGACTCGAAATCGATGGCTGCCCAGCTCAAATCCTCCAGCGCGGTCGTTTTCACGGCTTACTTGTTCTGCCAGCCGTGGATGGCCTTCATTTCGGCGCAGAGGGCATCGTAATCGCAGGTGAGGAACTTGCCGTCGCGGTAGAGCTCCTGGCCATCGACCACGGTGAGCTTGTTTTCCAGCCCGGTGGCGGCGTACACGATGTTGGAAACGATGTTGTGTACGGGCTGCATGTTGGGCGTGGTGAGGTCCAGGGCAATGAAATCGGCCTTCATGCCGGGTTCCAGGGTGCCGATGAGTGGTTCGTGCAGGGCATCGGAGCCGCCGCGGGTGGCCATGTCGAGCGCCATCCGGGCGGGGCAGGCGGTGGGGTCGAGGTTCTGCACCTTCTGCAGGAGGCTGGCCACGTACATTTCACGCACCATGTTCTGGGCGTTGTTGCTGGCGGGGCCGTCTGTACCCAGTGCCACGGGGATGCGGTGGCGCTGCATGGCGCCGATGGGTGCCACACCGCTGGCCAGTTTCATGTTGCTGGCGGGGTTGTGCACCACGGCGCATCGGTTTTCGGCAAGCAGTTCCATGTCCTGCTCGTCCGCATGCACCACGTGGAAGAATGTGGTATCCGGCTGCAGCAGCCCCAGGCTCTGACAGTAGGGGACGGGACGCATGCCGAAACTCTGCAGGCAGCTCTGCGTCTCGCTCTCCGTCTCGGCCAGGTGCATGCCGAAGAGCGAGCCGGTTTCATCTGCCAGTTCACGGCATTTTTTCAGCAGGTCCGGGTTGGTGGTGTAGGGAGCGTGGGGGACAATGGCCTGGCGGATGCGCGGGTGGCCCTTCCACTCCTCCGCCTGGGCGCGGACCAGCTCGTAGTATGCCTCGGCATCCTTGCAGGAGAGGCTGGGGAAGTACTGGGTCACGCTTTCGCCCATCACCGCGCGCATACCCAGTTTATCCGCAGCGCGGAACACGCTGCGCTGGTGCATGTACATATCATAGAAGGCGGTGGTGCCGGTGCGAATCATTTCTGCCAGCGAGAAGGTGGCACCCAGCTCCACCAGCTCGGGGGTGAGCCTGGCTTCGGCAGGGAAAATATCCTGTGTAAGCCAGTCCATGAGTGCCTTGTCATCGGAATACCCGCGCAGCAGGCTCATGGGAATATGCGTGTGCGCATTGATGAGACCCGGCATGATGACAGCGCGCCCCATATCCACGCGGCGGTGCTCCGGGAAGAGAATCTCAAGCAGGTCGGTATGGCCCACGCTCAGGATGCGTCCATCCTGCACCGCCACGGCGGCATTTTCGATGATATCGCGGGCGTCATTCTGTGTGACGACGTAGTCGGCGGTGTAAAGGGAAATCATATGCGTGGAAAAATTACCAGAAGAGACCGGCGCAGGTGCAGATGGCCAGACCATAGATGAAATTGAACACCGCGATGCCGGAGATGAGGGCAGGGTGCTTCACAAGACGGGCCATCCAGTCGCGGAAGAGGTAGGGTTTACCCACCCAGAACATGGCCACGGTGAGCACGGGGTACCACCACAGCGGAATGAGGATGCGCGTGGCGGGGTCCTGCAGGAATGCGGCGCTCATGGGCACGATGGCCATGAGCAGCAGGAACATGCCCAGAGCCCGGGCGAAAAGCTGCTCCTTGGCCATGCTGCTCATCACAAACCAGATGATGGGGCAGAGGAGCAGCAGGATGCCGCGCGAGAACTCAAACTCGAACAGCGGCATGCAGAGCGGGTTCCAGTCCGCCTTGAAGAGCAGCAGGGCCACCCACAGCATATCAATGCCCAGCAGAACGGTGCCGGCGCTGCTCTTGGAGTGCACGGTGCAAAGCTGCTGGCGGAAGCGCTCCGGGAACAGCAGGACATACAGGCTCAGCAGCATGAGCACCATGCCCATGGTGAAGCCTGTGGGGGCCAGTGAAAGTGTTTCGTAGAGATGCATAGCGGTTTATACGTCTAATTCGTCGTCTTCGTCGTCGGTGTTCAGCGGGTCGTATTCAATCTTCACCTGGGTCACGCGGCGGCCATCGCTGCCGATGACGGTGAGCAGGTAGTCGCGCAGGCGGATTTGTTCATCGCATTCAGGCAGGTGCCCCAGGCGGTCGGTGATATAGCCGCTGAGGGTGGAAATGCCGGTGTCCTTCTCGATTTCGCCGAGCTGCGGCAGTTCTTCCTCCAGGTCAAAGAGGGCAATGGAGCCGCTGGCGATGAATTGCCCCGTGCCTACCTTGAAGAAGGTGCGGGCGGCCTCCATTTCAAACTCGTCCTGAATATCGTTACCCACGATTTCTTCCAGCACGTCGTCCAGATACACCAGCCCCTGCGCCTCGCCGTATTCATCCACCACCAGCGCAAAATGGGTGTGTTCCTTGGCGAAGAAATCCAGCAGGGTGTCCAGTTTCATGGTCTCGGGCACCACCTTGAGCTCGCGGCGCTCGGCCATGATATCGCTGGTGCCGCTGTGCAGCATCTGCAGCACGTCCTTCACGTGAATCCACCCCTTGGCGTGGTCCAGATGCCCTGAAACCAGGGCAAAGCGGCTGTGGCGGCTGGTGAGCACCTGCTCCAGCAGTTCATCGAAACTCTTGTTGATATCCAGCACCTCCACGCGGCTGCGGGGTACCAGAATGTCGCGCACGGAGCGGTCATTGAGCTCCAGTGCGTTCATGGAAATCTCTGCCTCGGTTTCGGTCACTTCCTTGCTGCGGCTGCCGGCTTCCACAATCATGGCAATTTCCTCAGCGCTGTGGGATTCGTTCGGCTCATAGTGGGGGTCGATGCCGAAGACGCGGTGGGCAATGGCATTGGCCGTGTTGTTGAAGAGCAGGATAATCCACTTGGTGTACTTGGCAAAGCGGTGCATGGAGACCGCCGTGGCCAGTGAAATTTCCAGCGGCTTGCGGATGGCCAGACTCTTGGGCACCAGCTCACCCAGCACCACATGCGCAAAGGTGAACAACGCATAGGAAATAGTGTATGAGATGACATGCACCACCGTGGGCGTCAGGTGCAGCCAGTAGCTCAGAGGGCTCTCAATCAGGCTGGCGATGAAGGGTTCACCCATGGCACCCAGAGCCAGCGAAGCAAAGGTGATACCCACCTGATTAGCCGAGAGGTAGGTGTCCAGGTGGCGCACGATGTGGCGCGCCGTGCGGCGGCGGTGTGCCTGTGCCCTGCTGTCATCGGCGTCTTCGGTCAGCTGGCTCTCGCGCACGCGGGCACACGCAAATTCATTTGCCACGAAAAAGGCGTTCAGAAACAGGAAGAAGCTGATGCCGACGATGAACAGCACAATCTCGCCTGCGCTGGGGTAGGTCCACTCCAGTCCGGCGATTTCTTCAGGGGTGAGAAAGAATTGCATTGAGGGTATGGTGAATTAAAGCTTTTCGTAAACGCCCAGGTCGCGTTTCTGCATGACCGTGAAGCCGGCTTTCTTCGCATCGCTGATACTCAGCGGAGCCGTTATCTTCGGCACGTTTACATGGCCAATCTTCTTGCGCACCGGGTTCTTGCAGTACATACAGTGCGTCAGGGGAGCGCGGTCTACTGACCTCATCAGCTCAAAGCCTTTCCGGCACATCCGGCACGACTTCTCCGGATCTTCCGGATTCTCAGATATGTATTCGTAGATTGGCATTCCGTATAATAGACTAACGCGGGCTAGTCCGTATAGGATAGCCCGCGTGTCAAAATTGTCAAGTCTTTATCAGTACTTACCAGCTGGACTTGGTCACACCGGGAATCATGCCGGCGTTGGCCAGTTCGCGGAAAGCGATACGGGAAAGGTGGAAACGGCGCAGGAAAGCGTGACGACGACCGGTGAGCTCGCAGCGGTTCACCAGACGCACGGGGGAAGCGTTGCGCGGCAGCATCGTCAGACCGATGTAGTCGCCTTCAGCCTTCAGCTTGGCGCGGAGGTCTGCATAACGAGCCGCGACAGCTGCCTTCTTCTTGTTTCTTTCAATCCAGCTTTTCTTTGCCATAACTTTGTGGGCGCTGTATATACAGTATTTCGACTTTTCTGTCAAGCGGAATTTCGTCCGTCGGGCAAAAAATGTCCTTTTTTCTTCATTTTTCGTCAGATGCAGACAAAGTTTCCCATTTCCTGCCCGTCTGCCGGGTAGTGAGGGAGAATGATCCCAGCATCAGGGGGAGAGTTGGGTACTCGGTTAATAAGCCCGAAATTACAATGCAGCGCGAGAAATTGGAAGTTGGCGAGCCGCAGGCGAGCGGAAATTTGAGCCCGTTAGGGCGACACAATAATAGCCCAGGGTGCAGCGACGCAGTCGCGGAACCCTGGGTAAAATGAAAATGATATCAGAGCCCCGAGCATGGCGAGTGGGCGGCAGAAAGTGTTGCGCCACAATAAGCTGCGGCCTCCCTGTCACCCACTCACTTCGTTCGGGGTTCCGGGTATATTTAACACCAAACCCAGCGTTCCGCCGCGTTGCGGCTCCACGCTGGGCTATGATTATGCCGCCCTAACGGGCTCAGAATTCCGCGCACTACGTGCGCCTGTATCGGCTCGCCCAATTCCAATTTATCGAGATACGCTACGAGAGCAGAAAAAAATCTTCCGTTTCAGCTTCCAATATGATATACAGAGACTATGAAAAGCGTGTATGCCTTCATTCTGGGAAGTGCGCCGCTGCTGGCGGCGGTTGAGTTCGATGCCATCTATGGCGATGGTATGGTGCTGCAGCAGGGGCGCGAGATTGTGGTGCGCGGCACTACGGATACGCCCGGCGAGCCGGTGACGGTGAGTTTCAACGGCCAGACAGTGAAGGCCCGGACCAAGGGCAGGAACTGGCAGGCGGTGCTGCAGCCCATGCAGGCAAACGCCACCGGGCAGCCGCTTGAGGCCAGCCAGAAGAGCGGCAGCGCCAGCGTGAAGAATGTGGTGGTGGGTGAAGTGTGGATTGCCAGCGGCCAGTCAAACATGCTCTGGCGCCTGAACCAGACCCCCGGCAACCCGGCCACCATTGCCCAGTCTGCTAACCCGGATTTCCGATTCTACCATAGCGAGCCGCAGGTACACACCAGCCCGCCCCGCTACAATGAGGACCTGCTCAAGCGCGTGAAGGAAAAGCGCATGTACGAGTGCAAGTGGTCTGTCAGCGCTCCTGAAACCTCTCCTCGCATGAGTGCCGTGGGCTACTACTTCGGCCAAAAACTGCAGAAACAGCTGGGTGTGCCCGTGGGTATCATTCATGCCTCGCTGGGTGGCTCTAACATGCTGGCCTGGATTCCCCGCGATGTGGTGAAGAAGGAGTACCCTGGCTGCCAGGGCGGCGACTGGGTGAAGAGCAAGTACGCCAGCGAATGGGTGCGCGGTCGCGCCCAGCAGAACGTGGGCCCCGGCGGCGATTTCTCCCTGCATCCCTATGCGCCGTCCTACCTGTACGAGACTGGTCTGGAGAAGTGGGAAGGTTTCCCCGTGGCCGGCGCTATCTGGTACCAGGGCGAATCCGATGCTGAAATCCTGGACAATGAGCAGAATAAGAAGCTGCTCAAGGATATCATCACTTCCTGGCGCCAGAAGCTGGGCAACGAGAAGCTGCCCTTCCTGCAGGTTCAGCTCCCCCGTATCAATGATAAGAGCAAGCTGCGTGCCTACTGGCCTGAGTTCCGCCAGGTGCAGTCTGAGGTGGCAGAGGAAATGCCGGGCGTAGAATGCGTGGTGACCATGGACCTGGGCTCCACCAACAGCGATGTGCATCCCCCGCGCAAGGTCGAGGTAGGCGAGCGCCTCGCCAACACCGCACTCAAGACCGTGTACGGCAAGGATGTGGAATGCAGCGGCCCCGTGGCATCTGCCATCAAGGTGAAGGGCAGCAAGGTGCAGGTGAAGTTTGACCACGCCAAGGGCCTGACCACGACCGATGGTGCTGCACCCGTGGGCTTCGAGCTGGCCGGCGCCGATAAGAAGTATGCCCCCGCCACCGCTGAAATCAAGGGTGAAACCGTGGTGCTCACGGCTGAGGGCGTGAAGGCTCCCAAGTACATGCGCTATGGCTGGGCCGTATTCATGACCCCGAACCTTGTGAACGAGGCTGGCCTGCCCACCGCACCTTGCCCCGGGATGGAGGCTAAGAACAAGAAGCGCCGCTGATAGTGCGGGTAAATGATTTTATTCCGCGCTGCGGGAAACTGCTCCTGCGGCGCGGAGTCTTTCTATCACCCGCCTGCAGAGCTCGCGCTGGGCGGGAAGCTCGGCGCGTTCCAGTGCCGTTTCTACGATTTCCAGCGGCCTTTTGCGGGCCTGCGAGTCAGTGTCCCACATGCGGTTATCGTATTCTTCATCACTTTCACCGGGACGCTGAGGCTCAGCTGATTTCGGAATCAGATTCGGGTCGGCTCCCGCGGTCAGCAGCATGTTCAGGCGGGGTAGCATGATTTCTTCCACCTGGTCATCCTGCCACCGTTCCTCATCGAAGGGATACACGAGTATTTTCACCAGCGCCTGAAGCATGGTGATTTTTCCGCTGACATCGTTCACATCCACCCGTTTTTCGCGCAGCACGCGTTCCAGCAGCGGCTGGGCGGCGGGGTAGGACATGACGCTCGCCACGTATTCGTGCTGCACTTTCATGCCGTGCTCAATCGCCCAGAGCCAGGGCGTGGCGCCTTCCTGCTGGCGCAGCATGATGGGCATGGCGCAGCTCAGGGCGTGCATGCGCCCGCCGCTGTTGAGGTCAGCGCCTTGTTCCAGAAGAAACTCTGCTGTCTGCCGACGGGATTCCCAGGGAAGTCTGCGGTCGTTGATGAATTGTCCGTTGATAATGGGAGAGAGTGGTGTGTCGCCATCCATGGGATTGGTGAACTCGTTTGCCTGGTGGTAGGTCTGGGCGTTCGGATTTGCCCCGTGGCGCACCAGTGCCTCCAGCGCGTCCAGGTGCGCTGTCAGCCCGGCAACGATGGCGGGGGTAAAGCCGTGCGTGTCTTCGTAGCTGACCGTGCCTGTTTCCCGGGCATCACCGCTTTCGGCGATTTGGTGCAGCATGCCGGATATGGGGTCAGCTATTTGTTTAGCTGTGTAGGCACCGGACAGATGTTCGATCAGACCAACACTGCGGGTGCCGCCGAAGCCGGCATTCAGCATGTCGTACCAGTTTTGTATGCTGCAGGTGGTGTCGCGCGCAAAATCCTGTCGCAGATAGCGGTCGAACTCGGTGATTGCGGCACGTTCCCCGGCGGTCCAGCTTTCGTGGAAATCCGGCGCCCCCTTCCAGGTCCAGCCCCACAGCCAGACCGCACCGCCACCCAGCCCGATGACGGAGAGCAGAAGCAGAGCCGCCAGCGAGCGCAGCACCCAGCGGAGAATTTTCCGGAACTTAGTCATGCACAAGTTGTAGCATGAGTGCCGGGGGATGTAAAGAAGAAACCGGGAAGGGCCACACACATAAGCCCCTCCCGGTCACCTTTCTCTCTCTATTGGTTGTGTTGTCTTCTGTTATGCCAGTGGGCTTTCTCAAGCCCATGTCCAGGAAATCTTCTTTTCCACCGTGGGGGCAATCGCCGCACCCACGGGGCAGCCTTTCACCGCGGCTTCCAGCACGCTGCGTTCGGCCTCGGCCACCGCATGCGGCACCGTGATGTGGAATACCAGGGCACTCAGCCCGTTCTTCCCCTCCTCGTAGCCGGATTCGATGCTGATGCCCTCGGTGTTGATACCGCGGCGGGCTCCGAGAAAGGCCATCATGCTGCCCATGCACGAAGCCACCGTGGCTGCCAGCAGGGCAGCGGGGCTCGGCTGCTCTCCGCGTCCGCCCAGCGCTGCGGCCACATCCGTGGTGAATACCGCGCCCCCCTGGGTGAACTCATTGCGGCACCTCATGCCGCCCTCGTGTACTGTCTTTGCTGTGTAGTTGCTCATCGTCCGGCTTTCTTTCTATCTTGTTGCTTGGAATGATTCCAATCTAGCATAAGAACTCAGCTCCGTCAAGAGTAATTTCTATAAATTAGGTAGGAAAGCGAATTTTGTTCGAAAAATGGGAATATGCAGAAGTACGAGGTACGAGGTGGGAAGTGCGAAGTATAAAGTCAGGCAGGCTGCGCCTGCAGGTGTTTTCTATTGATATTGCTCCGGCAATTAAAGAATATTGCTTTGACGAAACGCCAAATTGGACTTTGCAGGGTAGTTTGCGGTCGGCACGACCGCGGAACTTGAGTCCCGCAGGGACGGGAGAGGGGAGGCAGGGGGGGAGGCGGGGGAAGCCCCGCGCCAGCGAGCCCACCCCCTGCTAACAAACAAAAGATAAGGGAGCCCCGACGAAAGGAGTGGGCGGCAGCCAGTCACGGCGTAGGGCGTAAGCCCGGAGACGGAAGGCCACTGCTTCAATGTATAGCAATAGCCTCTGCCACCCGCTCACTACGTTCGGGGTTCGGATTTATTTTATGGTTAGCAGGGGTTCCGTCGCTTCTCGACTCCACCCCTGCCTCACCTCTACCGTCCCTGCGGGACTCAAGTTCCCCGGTCGTGCCGCCCGCAAACTACCCTGCAAAGTCCAATTTGGCGTTTCGTCAAAGCAATATTCTTTAATTGCCGGAGCAATATCAATAGAAAACACCTGCAGGCGCAGCCTGCCTGACTTTATACTTCGC
>JAZONE010000079.1:0-14219 GCA_045654325.1 Akkermansia sp. | reverse complement strand
AATTGGAATATGCAGAAGTACGAGGTACGAGGTGGGAAGTGCGAAGTATAAAGTCAGGCAGGCTGCGCCTGCAGGTGTTTTCTATTGATAACAAATGGCGAGCCGCAAGGCTCGCGGAACTTTCACTTCGTACCTCCCACCTCGAACTTCGTACTTTTGTCGGAACGACAAATATCAATTTGTTACCCGTCCAGTACGTATAACACATCAATCTTTAATTGCCGCGACAATAAGCAAAGTATGTGGTTTGTTGATGAATAAAAAGAAGCTGCCTCTGACCATGGGCTGACTGAGTTGTTCTGCAATGACACCCTGCAGCCGGAACATCCCCAGACGCATGTCGATGGCTTCCTTGTATAGATATGCTATGGTATTGTGCGGTAATGTAAACATAGATTCACATTATCGCACAGTCTTATACAAGGCTTTTGGTTGTGTGCTTACTATAAATGAATGATGGTTCAGGCATTTTTTTTGCACAAAAATGCCCGATACGCTCGTGCTTATCTGCTCAGGGAGCTGACAACGGCGCTACACAAGCTGAATACCAGCTTTGCGGGCGGCCTGGGCGGCTGCAGGGGGAAGCGGGTGACCGGGCGCGGTGGCCAGCACCATGGGGGCGGGCGGTGATCCCGGGCGACCAAGCAGCACGCGGCAAATCCAGTTCACCAGACGTGCGAAACGCAGGCGCTTCATGTAGGCGGCTGCGCGTCGTATGCATTTGACGGGGCCATCGGCATCGTCTACGGCAATGACCACGCCATCGCACACAACGGCACATGTGCCGATGCCAAGGGCGGCGATTTCGGTGGCCATGGCGGCGGCGTGGGCGGCATCGGTGAGGATGTGGCCGGGGTCGGCGCCTTCCTGCTCAGGCACGGGGACGGCCATGGCATGCAGGGTGATGCCGTGTTTATTGCAGAGACGCACAACTTCCTCTCGCTGGAAGAGAATGGTGCGGTTCGCCTCGAAAACAATGTGGTTCACCCCGGCTTTGATGGCGTTCCGGATGGTGCCGGTGCCGATGCAGGGGACATCGAATCGCATATCGTGGTCGGGTTTGGTGACCTTGCAGAGGGTGACGCCGTATTCCCGGTGACCACCGGCGTGCAGGCATTCGTTGGTGCCCTTGAACGCCTCGACACACACGACGCTGTGCCCGTGTACCACGATGCTCTGGCCTATGTCCAGGCGGGCGATTTCACGGGCTTGGGACAGGCCGAATCGGGCTTCATCGAGCTGCTCCGCAGTGGGTTCGGGGCCGGCCAGGTGGCCTGGGCCGGGCAATTGTTCCTCCATAAAGGTGATGGAGGGCAGCACCTCCATATTTTTGGAGTGAATATAGTCGCAGACCGTGGTGAAGATGGTGTGTGCGTTGCGGCGGTCGAGCGTGGCCAGCAGCTTGCGCGCTGTGGAATCCGGCCACATGGTGTAGATGCAGGCAGGCTTGATCTGCCCGGTGAGCATGACATGAGTGACCCCGTGCTGGTGGAAAAATTCTGCCGGGCCGTCCAGTGACCCCACGCGGAAGCATTTGTAGGCATCTACCAGGCCGGGTATTTCCGGCCCCACGGCGCCGCGCATGCCGGCTGCCACCACAGGCACACCGGCGCGGCGTGCGCCCTGAATCACCATGCGCGGGAACTCGCCCGCGCAGGCTATGATGCCCAGCACCATGTCTTTTGGGTATTCACTCATGGCAGGTTACAGGAACTCCGGGTGTTCCAGATAGTGCGCAATGCGCTGCATGAGGCGCCCTACGTCGCCGCCATCCACCACGCGGTGGTCGAAGGAGGCTACGATGTGTGCCTGCTCCACGGGCAGGAAGCATTCCACTTCATCGCTCCACACCGGTACTTTCTGCACAGCGCCCACACCCAGAATGAGACTTTCGCTGGGCAGGGGCATGGGGGTGGCATGGGTGAGGCCGAAGCCGCCGAAATTGGACACCGTGGCAATGCCTCCGCCCTGGTAGGCGGGGTCAAGGCGGCGGTCGCGCGCCTGCTTCACCACCTTGTTGTACTCATCAATGAGCTCATTGAGTGTGTACTCGTTCACATTGCGCATGACCGGTACCATCACGCCATCGGTCACCTGTACAGCCACGCCCAGGTCAATGTGCCGCGGGGTCAGAATGCGACCGCCCACCATGTAGCCGGCGCACTCGGGGGCTTCTGCCAGCGCCAGTGCCAGTGCACGCAGGAAGTAGAGGGTGATGCCGGGCTTGCGGGGGTGGCTCTTGCGGTGCAGGCTGATGGGCGCCATGAAGATGGGGCGCCCGCAGCTGGCAATGGGGCGGCGCCAGGTGCGCTGCATGCTGCTGGCTACGCTGCGGCGCATGGGCGAGGCCTGGTGAGAGGGCCAGCCATCCACGTAGTTGATGAACTGCTCAAAGTCATCGATGGTGATGCGGCCATTCGGGCCTGTGCCGATGACGTAGGCCATATCGGCCTCGGTGATGCCGAGTTCATCCATGCGGGCGCGGATGCGGGGGGAGAGGAAGCGGGAGCCGCGCTGGCCCATGGGTACAGGAAGTCCGCGGCCACCATCGCCCAGCGGCCGGCGGCGGCCGCCACCGGGCTGGCCTTCGCGGAACTCACCCTCGGTGCGGAAGTGAGCTCCGTCCTGATTGCCGGATTTTTCTGTGGTGGGGGCAGCGGCAGGAGCCTGGGTGGCATTTTCGTTCAGAGGGGTGGCGCCGGAGCGTTCGATTTCTTCCTCAGTGGCTTCGATGACGCCAAGCAGTGCACCCACGGGCAGGGTTTCACCGGGGCTGGCATCGAGCGAGATGATGGTGCCGCCGCAGATAGTGGTCACCCCCATCACGGCTTTGTTGGTTTCTACTTCGAATACCTCCTGATCGGCCTGTACGGTGTCACCGGGTTTCACCAGCAGTTGCATGATGGTGGCTTCGGCAATGGATTCGCCCAGCTGGGGCATGAGAATGGCTACTTTCGGCATGTGATGAAATGCGGTTAGCGGGTAATGAGATAACGGGCGGCTTCGGCTATGCTGGCTGCGCTCGGGCGGTGGGCTTTCCACAAATCCGGGTGAGCGGGAATCGGGGTGTCATGCGAGCAGAGCCTAAGGGGCGGGGCATCCAGCAGGTGGAACCCCTGAGCTGATACGCGCGATACTACTTCGGCGGCTACACCTCCCCAGGGAAAGTCCTCGCTCACCACCAGCAGGCGCGCGGTGCGTGCTACGGAATCCAGAATGGTCTCGGTATCCAGCGGTTTGACGCTGCGCAGGTCTACCACTTCCAGCTCGTAGCCACTGGTGGCAGCCAGTTCATCGGCTGCGCGCAAGGCCTCGGGCACCATGGCTGAGAAGGCAACCACGGTGGCATGCTGACCGGGGCGCGCGATGCGGGCCTGGCCTATGGGCAGGGGATCCGGGTCCAGCCAGGTCTCGGCCTTGAGCCAGCGGTAGAGGAACTTGTGCTCCAGGAATACCACGGGGTCAGGTATCTGCACTGCCTGCTTGAGCATGTAGTACGCATCGGCCACGGTGGCGGGGGTGAAGACATGCAGCCCCGGGAAGTGGGCAAAAAGTGCCTCCAGGCTCTGGCTGTGGTAGGGGCCGCCGCCGGGGGTGCCGCCGCAGGGCATGCGCAGGGTCAGGTTCACCGGCATGCCGGTGCGGTAGAAGTGGGCGCCTGCGTTGTTGCCCGCCTGGTTGAGTGCCAGCACGCCGAAGTCGGCAAACTGCATTTCCACAATCGGTTTCATGCCGCCCAGCGCGGCGCCTATACCCACGCCCGCTATGGCGTCTTCTGCTATGGGGGCGTTCATCACCCGGCCCGGATATTTGGCATCCAGTCCTTTGGTTGCCTTGAATGCCCCGCCGAACTTGCCGGCAATATCTTCACCCAGCAGGAAAACGTCGGGGTCTTCGGCCAGCAGCTCATCCAGCGCCTGGTGAATCGCATCGATGTAGGTCACGCTCATAGTCAGCAAAATCAGTATTCGGGGTTCCACGAGGTGGCGCGCCAGTCCTCGTCTGCGGGGTTCGGGGTTGCTTCTCGCTGAGCCTGAGCTACCAGAAGCTGTACTTCATCGCGGCATTCGTCGTCCCAGGCGGTGGCTTCTGCTTCGGTAAGCCAGCCTGCTTCCAGCATCTGCCGGCGTGCTGTTACCAGCGGGTCCCGGTCGGCATAAGCGGCCTTGAGCTCTGCTGGAATGTAGGCGGCATCGTCGTGCTCGCCGTGGCCGCACATGCGCAAGGTATTGGCTACCACCCACTGCGGACCTTCGCCCGCGCGAGCTGCAGAAATGGCCCGCTGCATGGTGGCCAGTGTGGCCATGAAATCGGTGCCATCGCATTCGTGGCAGGCAAATCCATAGCCGCGGCCACGGTCCATTAGGCTGCCGACGAACTCCTGGCTGTTGGGGGTGGAGTAGGCGAACTGATTGTTGGTGACCACGATGACCATGGGCAGTTTTTCCACAGCGGTGAGGTTCAACCCCTCATGGGTAGCGCCCACGGAGGTGGTACCGTCGCCTATGTTGATGACGCCCACGCGGCCGGTCTGGCCTTTGAAACGCTTGGCCAGCAGCATGCCGGCTACCACGGAAACCATGGCTCCCAGGTGTGAGATGGGGGCAGGCTGTCCCATGGCGGGGTTGCCCCAGTGAATATTGCTGTCGCGCCCGCGCATATAGCCCTGAGAGCTGCCTAGATACGAGCGAGCGCTTTCCAGCACGCTTTCGCCCCAGGCGCAGCGCCCTGCCTGCTCACGGATAAAGGGGTTGTATACGTCCTCTCCTCTGGTCAGGAAGACCGCCTGACTGGCCGCTATGGCCTCGTGCCCGCGCCCTAGAAATACGCCGCCGAATATCTTGCCGGCCTTGTAAAGCGCAGATATCTTGGTATCAAATGCCCGGGCCATTACCATGGCCCGGTAGGCGCGGCGCGCCGCTTCCTGCATGTCCATTCCGTTCACGTTTCCTATTTTACCCTGTGTTGCAATTCAATGCAAGCGGAAACGATTTGCCTTTCGTAAAAAAATGTTGCGGTTTACGGCACGTGGGCCGGCCTTCCGGTTAGCTCATGGCGTTAAGCTATTTGCCTTGCATGGTCTGCAGCCACTCCTTGTAGATGAGCGGGGAAATTTCGCTGGGGCGGATTTCAGCCCTGAGACTCCAGAATACGGCGGTGTGAAGCACGGGGATGCCGCAGGAGGCCAGGTGCGAGTCGATGGCGGCTTTGTGCGCCAGCACTTCCTCCCGGGTGGGGGCGTGGACTACACCCATAATCTGGGCACCGCCGAACGTAGCACCACCGCTGCGCCAGTAGCAGTGGGTCATGCAGATGTGGCGGCCGCATTCGGCCCCGGCGCGTTCCTCCATGCCGGCGGGTACGGCCCAGTGGAAGAGCCCCGCAGCTCCTGTGCCGGTGCTGCGGTTGCTGCCGCCGCGCTGGTGGTCGAGGAAGGTGGCGAAGCGGCCGATGACTTTGCGGGTATCGAGCGCTTCGGCGGTGCGGCAGTATTCCTCGCAGCTCAGGCCTATGGCTGCTGCCCGGCTTTCCCACGGGCAGGACACAAACTCGGACGGGGTGAGGCTTTCCTTGAGACTGAGGAGCACGGCCCATTCCAATTCGCTGAGCTGCGGACTGGTGGGGCATTGCATGGCCGGTGGTGCGGACAGTTTATCACCCGGTCTGAGTCCGGCTCGGCGGGTGTGTCCCACGCCCAGGGCAAACATGCCCACCACGGGCAGAGCCACCCAGTCAGTGGCGCCGATGAGGGGCTTAATCAGGTTGTTGTGTTCTTCTACACTGCCGTAGCCTGTGGGTACCTTGAGGGTGGTCCACAGGCGGTAATCTGCACCGGGGGCAGTGCTGTTGCTGCACTCTCGTATGACCACGTGACCGGTGAAGGGATCATGCGCGCTGAGCCAGGCATAGGCGCTTTCCAGACGGGATTCCGGTACCCGCCAGGCTATGAGGGCGCCTTCTGCCAGACTGGTGGAAAGCAGGGTCTGGCGCACGCGGCGTATGGTGCCGGCCTGCAGCATGCCTTTGAGTCGGGAGATGACTTCCGCTTCATCGATGCCGGTGCGGTCGGCAATGCAGCGGAACGGGTGGCGGTGGAAGCCGGTGACGGCGTCTTCCGCTACGCAGAGAATCCGGTGGTTGAGTGGGTCTGCAGCACTGGCAGGGTGGTTCATTCGGCCTGAGGCTGTGGGTTGACGGTGCCGCAGTGGGTAAAGAGCGTGGGGTCGAGCTCCTGCAGAGCCCGGGCGGCGATTTCGCGTGCCTGTTCCGGGGTTTCGGTGAGGGCGAACATGGTGGAGCCGCTGCCACTCATCAGCGCCGCGCGGGTGCCGGGCTGGTCGAGCAACCAGTGCTTCATGCGGGCCAGTATCGGGAATTTGGAGAATACGGGGCGTTCCAGGTCATTCACGAGGGTGATACCGTCCACCTTCTGCGGACCGTAGCTTACGCCCTTGAGTCGGCGGCTGCAGGTGAGCCCTTTGTAGGCGGTGGGGGTGCTTACTCCGAAAGCAGGCTTGAGCAATACGATGGGGCTGCTCCATCCGGCCAGCTCCGGTACGGGGGTCACAATCTCCCCTCGTCCCTTGCACCGGCAGATGGTGGGGGTGAGGAAATAGGGTACATCGCTGCCGAGCTGGGCTGCCATGGAGCTCAGTTCTGCCAGGTCGTAGTTGGTGCCCAGAATTTCATTTACCGCCTGCAGGGTGATGGCGGCATCACTGCTGCCGCCTCCCAGACCTGCACCGTGGGGAATGCGTTTGGTGAGGGTGATGCGCTGCTTTGCCTTGCGACCGTAGGCTTTTTCAAACTCCCGGATTGCCTTGATTACCAGGTTGCTCTCGTCTGTGGGTACGCCGGGGGTGTCGCACAGCAGAGTGGTGGTGCGCGAGTTGTGGAAATCGAGCTGGTCGTACAGGTCGATGGGCGCCATGAGGATGTCTACATTGTGGTAGCCGTCCTCGCGCAGGCGGGTCTGCACGCGCAGTGATAAATTGATTTTGGCGGGAGCCTGATAAGTGGTCATGGCTGGGGAAAGAGGTAACGGGTGAAGGCGGATTAGTCGCGGCGGCGTTGCTGCTGTTTGCGTTTCTGGTTGGCTTTCTGCTCCATCTGGCGGAGTTCTTCTGCCGTGGGGCGGCGGATGATGTGCTCACCTTCTTTGGCTTGATTGGCGCGGTCGCGGGCTATCTGCTCGAAGTATTCCGGATCCTCCATCCAGAGGAAGCGGTGGTAGGCTTCGTCTTCCACACTTCTGGCGCGTTGAAGCTGCTGCTGGGCGCGGGCGCGTTCCTGCTCCAGTATGTGAATCTCCATCATGGGATTGAGCAGCAGCATGGAGGATATAAATGCCACCAGAGCAAGAAAGATGACACCTGCTACTTTGAGCATGCCCCGTATTCCGCTCGAGCGAAGCTGGCGCTGATCCTCGATTTCCTCGAGGGTCGGAATGCGGTGCGTGCCGAAGGGTAGAAACATGGCGGGTTGTGGTGTGTGGTGGAAAATCAGGCGCGTTCAGCAAAGGGCACGAAGCGGCCGCGGCGAGCCAGCACCAGGGTGTGCAGGCGCATCTGTTTGCCTTTTGACGATGCGGGTACGGCGGTGGTGCTTACTTCGAAACCTGCGCGGCGCAGCGTGGCTTCCAGTCGTTTATCTGCCTTGCTCAGGTTGATGGCCAGCAGGCTGCCGCCCTTCAGTGCGTTGAAGAAGGCCTGGGCATCGCCCAGACTCAGCTCGCAGCGGGCGTGTGCGTGGCGCAGCAGAATGGCATGCAGCGAACCAGTGCGCTTGCGGCAAAGCTCCGCAGCGGTGGCGGGTTCGGTGCTCACTCGCTTGTCTTCCCACAGCTCCTTGTTTTCGCCGAACTCGCGGTTCCATTTCACGATATCGGTCACCGGTTCAGCCACGATGAAACGTGCCTTTTCCTTGGGAAGACACTCCATGGCTTTTGCCAGCCCGTATCCCAGCCCGAGGCCGGCAATCATGATGCAGGGCTGGCCTGCACGCGTGATGGGAGATGTGGCGAGTTCGGCCATGGCCTGTTCGCTGCCGTAGGTGAAGGAGTTGGCGCAGGGCATGCCGTCCAGCTGCAGGGTGAGCACGCCATCGCGCTCCCAGAGCTCCCAGGTGGAGCCGTTGTCGAGTACTTTTTCTCCCAGTTTGGTAAGGGGCTTCATAAAATATGCAGTATTAGTTCAGGGTGATAGAAACAGGACAGTGGTCTGAGCCGGTGACGTCGGCATGAATTTCAGCGCTTTGTACACGAGGAAGCAGGGGCTCGGAAACGCAGAAGTAGTCAATGCGCCAGCCCACGTTCCGTGCGCGGGCACCGCCGCGGAAACTCCACCACGAGTAGGCATCCCTCGCATCCGGATGCAGCCGGCGGAATGTATCGGCAAATCCGGCACCGAGCAGCTCGGTGAAGCCGGCGCGTTCCTCATCAGAGAACCCGGCGGAGAAGTGATTGGTCGCAGGCCGGGCGAGGTCAATTTCCTCGTGTGCCACGTTCAGATCACCGCAGAAGATAACGGGTTTCTTTTCTGCGAGACCGGCCACATAGGCGCGGAAAGCGGCGTCCCACTCCTGGCGGTAGGGCAGGCGGGCGAGCTCGTTCTGCGAGTTCGGGGTGTAGCAGTTCACCAGGTAGAAATCATCGAACTCCATGGTGGCCACACGTCCTTCCGTGTCGTGCTCCGGGCAGCCTATGCCGGTGCTGGTGCTCAGCGGTGCCACGCGAGAGAGAATGAGAACTCCCGAGTAACCGGGGCGCTGAGCCGGGTTCCACAGGGTGTACGGCCAGGAGGCCAGCCACAGGTCGCTCACCTGCTCAGGGCGGGCCTTCACTTCCTGCAGGCAGAGAATATCCGGCTGCAAGGCATCCATTTTTTCAGCCAGTCCCTTGCCCAGGGTGGCGCGTATACCGTTGACATTCCAGCTGATGAGTTTCATGGCGGGGCGTGACTTATTTCCGGTGGTGGGGGTGAACGGAGCGGAGCTTGTGCAGGCGCTGCTCCATACGCGGGCGGAGGTTTTCCTCAATCCAGGCGTTGGCGGCGGCCAGCCCGTCGGCTTTGTAGATGCGGCCAATCTGAGCTTCCACGCCTGTGGCGTTGCCGGTGAGGCGCAGGAAGTTGTTGCTGGTGAACTCAATGAAGAGTGCGCCGTCGATTTCTCCCTTGAATGAGAGAATCCACTCGCGCACGTAGAGCGCCAGCACGGCATCGCCCACCCAGGCCTGGGCGCGTGCTACGGGATCTTGGTCAGGACTTAAGGTCGGCATGTTGGTAAGTGGGTTTGCCAGTGGCAGATGGGGTGCGAATCGGGGAAACAGTATTGGTTGCGGTGGTGTCCAGCTCAATGCCGATGCTGCTGTGCGGCAGCGTGGTATCGGTGTGGATGAACAGCAACTGCTGGTCGGGCTTCAGCAGCTTGAGCTGCATGCTGATTACCCGCTCATCTACCGCAAAGTGGGTGCGCCCGGTGAGCAGGTCATTCAAATGGGTGCGCATGCGCGCCTTGCCAGGCAGGGCGCGCGTCTCGGTTTTCTCCATCTCCCGGCAAATCCACAGCCGGGGGGTGAGCCGGTCTTCCTTCTCCATGAGGTCGAGCGTCTCACGGAGGGTATTCACGTTGCTGGCCAGTACGCTCAGGTGGCGCGGGCTGCGTACGCCGGCGGCTCGTTCCATGGCCGGTGTGGGGCCGATGATAATCCAGTCGCCGGGATTCAGTTGCTCCAGATGCGGCTCTACGTCGTCCCGCAGGTCAATGAGTGCCTGGGTGCGAGGGTCAGAATGGCTGCAGCTTGCCACCAACAGGGGCAGGGCTGCAGCCAGACAGAGAATGGTGCCGGGGAGTTTCCGCATTGCGGGCGGTTATCAGCCGCGGGAGCGCGGTTCGCGTTCGCCGGCGGTCTTGACACCAGGCGTCGTGGTGAACGGCGCACCGCCCGTGGGGGCTTTCTGGGTAAAGGCTACACCAGCCTGTTCAAAGTCCTTACCGGCTACAGGGAAATCCTTGCGCAGCGGGTGGTAGGGGTAACCTTCCCACATCATGATGCGGCGCAGATCCGGGTGCCCTGTAAACTCGATTCCCATCAGGTCGTACTGCTCACGCTCAAGCCAGTTGGCAGCGCGCCACACCGGTACCATGCTCGGTACTGTGCATTCTGCCTCACTCACAGGCGTGCGGACCAGCAGGTTGGCGCCGGTTTCAGCCTGGGTGATGGTGTAGTTGACCTCGAAGCGGGGCTCCTGCCCCAGATTGTCCACGGAGGACACGCACACAAGCATGTCGAATCCGCAGGCGTCCTTGGCATAGCGCATGGCGGCCAGCAGGTCGGCCGGAGAAATGGTCAATGTGATGTCGCCGCGGAACTCCTTGGCGGTAATCTGCGGGAAACGTGCACAGATTTTGTCGGCAGCGGCTTTCTGAAGATCGGAAAGTGTGGATGCAGGCATGGCGGTGAAAGGATAATGGTGGTTTGCTTAGTCCTGGGTGATGATGCCGGCCGGGATGGTGTGGGCGTTCTGAGCCTGGCGCAGGTCGTGCTCCTTGAAGAATCCCTTGAGCGGGTGGTCAGTGGCCATAATCTTGTCCTGCAGCGTGATGAGCCCCTGCAGCAGAGCTTCCGGGCGGGGAGGACATCCGGAAATGTACACGTCTACAGGCACAATCTTATCCACACCCTGCAGCACGGAGTAGCTGCGGAACATGCCGCCGGTGCAGGCGCAGGCGCCGCAGGCAATGCACCACTTCGGAGCAGGCATCTGGTCCCAGATGCGGCGCACCAGAGCGGCCATCTTGTAGGTGATGGTGCCGCAGATGAACATGAAGTCAGCCTGGCGGGGAGCGTAGCGGTTTACTTCTGCACCGAAACGGGAAATGTCGTATCGGGAGCACGAGGCTGCCATATATTCGATGGCGCAGCACGAGGTGCCCATGGGCATGGGCCACATGGAGTACTTGTGCATCCAGTTGATTGCAGCTTCGACCGTGGTGTAGACAAATCCGCCGTCTGCATCCGGGTCGCACATGAAGTTAGTCTCGAGTTCCTGAAGGTTATCGCTGGCCATAATAGTGCACGCAGGGGTGTAGCGCCGCCCTGCTCGCACTAGCATAGCGCATTTTGATTGAAAGGCAAGCCAAATTTGCCCCTGTGCTCCTAAAAAACGCGCTTCGCGTGCGCGTAAATTGTATGGTGATGCAGGAATAAAATCTTGACGAACCGTTAATAGAGGTATAGGATGCTCGACATGAACAGGCCCACAATGCATTGGAGTGCCACGCTGGCAGCGCTGGCACTGACGATTTCGGTGCCTGCATATGGTCAGGAATCTACTGGCGATCCGTTCCTGGATGCCATGATGAAGGACCAGCAGGCTCCTCAGACGGAAACTCAGACCGTTTCCGGCGAACAAGACCCTTTCCTGGAAGCAATGAATAGCCGGGAGCAGGCAGCTGGTCAGAAAACACCGGAAGACGCTAAGCAGCCGTCTACCACTCTGGTCAGCGCAGCGACTGAAGCCAAATTGCTGGACGATGCCGAGGTAACCCGCGAGCTGGGGCCCGCCACCGGCCTGTTCCACAACGATGCCGCTTTCGATGGTAAGCGTGTTTCCGGAGTGGAGTTCCGCTACACCGGCAGCAAGGTGCTGCCTGACCGCCGCCTGATGGACGTGGTACAGACCCGCGCCGGCGGTGAGTACTCCTCCCAGCGTGTGAATGCAGACCTGGAGCGTCTGATTGAACGCAGCCTGGTGGATCCGGATGCTTCGGTTTCCGTGCAGCCCAGTGGCAAGGGGGTGAAGGTGATTTTCCACGTGCGTGCCAGCAGCGTGCTGGCAGGTGTGGGTTTTTCCGGTAATGTAGAGTTTGATGATGATGACCTGCGTGAGACCTGTAAGCTGCAGGCTGGTGCTGTGCTGAGCGATGCTACGCTGGCTGCGGCTCGCGCCAATATCATCAAGGCATACCAGGAAGCCGGTTACCCGGATGTACAGGTAAACTGGCGTGCCCAGAAGACGGCCAGCGGTTCATACAAGGACGTGGTTTTCGATATCAAGGAAAACCGCAAGGTGAGCATGAACAGCATCTCGTTCGAAGGTAATACCGTGTTCGACGATGTACAGCTTCGCCAGCTGATGGAAACCAAGGAACGCGGATTCTTCACCTGGTTCACGAAATCCGGTCGTGTGGACCGTGAACAGCTGGAAGATGACCTTGAGACCATTGTCAAGCATTACAAGAACTACGGCTACCTGCGTGCCCGCCTGGCCAAGGTGGAGTACACCGCCAGCCCTAACCAGGAAGGCCGCCAGAAGCTGCACCTCAAGGTAACCGTGGATGAAGGTCCCCGCTACCAGGTGCGTAAGGTGACTTTCGGCCCGATTAAGGCATATACCCAGAAGGAACTCGAGCCCGGCTTGAGCATGCTCGATGGCGATATCTACTCGCTGCAGAAGGTATCGGACGATGTGACGATGATTCGTCGCTACTACGGAGCCAAGGGCTACGCCGATGCCGACGTGCGCCCGGATATCAACGAAGCAGGCGTGCTGGCAGACGGTACGCACCTTATCGATATCCGTTACGATGTGACCGAGGGTAACCGTTACAAGGTGGGTCGTATCAATGTGCGCGGCAATACCAAGACTCGTCAGCACGTCATTCTGCGTGAGATGCCGCTCAAGCCCGGTGAGAACCTGAACTCTGTGGACCTTGAGACTGCTGAGAAGCGCCTGAAGAACCTCAATTACTTTGATCAGGTTTCGGTGCAGCAGGGCCTGACCACCAGCAGTGGTTATCGTGATATCAATGTTGATGTGCAGGAGAAGATGACCGGCAGCCTGACGCTCGGCCTGGCTTTCTCCACGGTTGAAAACCTGTACCTGTACACGACTATCACCCAGTCGAACTTTGATATCCGCGGCTTCGTGAACGGCGGCACCTTTGTGGGTGGCGGCCAGCGTCTCACGGTTTCCGGTAAGCTGGGTACTGAATACAGCAGCGCCTCCATTTACCTGCTGGAGCCCTGGTTCCTGGACCGTAAGCTTGCTCTGGGTAACGAGCTCTTCTACACCAAGTCCACTTACCTGAGCGATTACTACGAGCAGGATAACTACGGCTACGCCGTTTCCCTGCGTAAGGCTCTTACCGACCTGACTTCCATCAAGTTTGAGTACCGCCTCGAGCAGTACAGCATCGATGCTCAGGGCAATGCTCCCGTGTTCTTCCAGGACCAGGCCGGTGACTACACCCGCAGCCATTTCCGCGTAACTTATGAGTACGACTCGCGCGATGCCATGGTCACCCCCCGTAGTGGTGGTCACCTGGAGGGCTTCGTGGGCTACAGCGGCCCCGGCAGCACTACGGAGACTTACTCCGTCGGTCTGTCCGGTTCCTACTACTATAACTCGTTCTGGGATTCCATCTTCAGCGTGAACTTCGGCCTGGAGACGATTGATACGGTGAGCAGCGGTGATGAGGTGCCCATCTTCGAGCGCTGCTATCTGGGTGGGCCTGCCAACCTGCGTGGTTTCCGTTACCGCGACGTAGGTATGGTGGATGAAGCCCTGGCCGGCGATGAGACCATGGGTGGCAACACCTCTGCCTTCGTTCAGTTTGAAGTGACTCTCCCCGTGGTGGAATCCGTGCGCTTCGCTATGTTCGTGGATGCTGGTTTCGTGCACAAGGACAGCTTCGACTTCCAGCCCAACCAGTGGGCTGCTGACTACGGTGTCGGCCTGCGCATCAACCTGCCCATGGGCCCGCTGGCTGTGGACTACGCCATTCCCTTCAAGTCTGAGAACTGCGCAGACGATGGCGGCCAGTTCCAGTTCTATGTGGACTACAAGTACTGATGCAGATTACTGCATTGTGAGCTGAAAATAAATCCCCCGGTCTGAGTCATCAGACCGGGGGATTTCGGTTTCCCTGCGTTCTTTATCGCCGGCGTATTGTGGGGCCTTTTTCAGATTTGCTGACTCATTATGCTGGGCTAATTGGAAATTACCATGCAGCCCGGTAAATTGGAAGTTGGCGAGCCAACGGCGAGCGGAACTTTGAGCCCGGAGGGCGACATATCAATAGCGAGGGGTAGAGCCCGACACGCGTAGCGTTGGCGGGCGGAACCCCTCGTATGCAAAAAATAATCCGGAACCCGTGAAACGGGTGACAGCCTGCCACGGCGTAGGGCGTGAGCCCGGAGACGGGAAGCCGTGGAA
>JAZONE010000078.1:0-12401 GCA_045654325.1 Akkermansia sp. | reverse complement strand
CACATTAAAGCAGTGGCCTTCCGTCTCCGGGCTTACGCCCTACGCCGTGACTGGCTGCCGCCCACTCCTTTCGTCGGGGCTCCCTTATCTTTTGTTTGTTAGCAGGGGCTGCGCCCGCTGACGCGGGCTTACCCCTGCCTCTCCTCTACCGTCCCTGCGGGACTCAAGTTCCGCGGTCGTGCCGACCGCAAACTACTCTGCAAATTCTAAATTTACTGCGCTGCCTGCACCATCAAAGAAAATCCCCCGGCGCCTTGTTTCAGGAGCCGGGGGATTGGTGTAAGAACTTAATCTACGGGGAGATTTACTTCTCGCAGTAGGTGCGCACGGCTGCGGCGATGCGGGCGGAAACAGCCTCGGGCTCGCCTTCCTCGGTCACGTCAATCTGCACCACCTTACCCTGAGCGCGGTAGTGTTCCACCACGGGCACGGTGAGGGTCTCGTAGTCCTTGCGGCGCTTGGCGAAAGCCTCGGGGTTGTCGTCGGAACGCACAATCATGGCGCCGCCGCACTTCGGGCAGATTTCCTCGCCGTTGCGGGTGGTCTCACCGCAGGCGGGGCAAGCCTTGCGCTTGAGCATGCGGGCTTCGATGAGCTCGGCAGAAACGTTGAGGTACACCACGATGTCCACACCCAGGCCCATGGCCGTGAGGTTGGCATCCAGGGTCTCGGCCTGGGAAACGGTGCGGGGATAGCCGTCGAGCAGGCAGCCGCAGTCCTTGTTCTCACCCAGCCACTTGGCCACGATACCGTTCACCACTTCATCGGGCACGAACATGGCGGCATCCATGTACTTCTTGGCCTCCAGACCCAGTTCGGAGCCGGCGGCAATCTCAGCACGCAGCAGAGCGCCGGTGCTCAGGGGCTTGAGACCGTAGGTCTCGGACAGGAAGGAAGACTGAGTACCCTTGCCGGAAGCAGGGGCGCCTACGAGTACGAATCGCTTGAGCGTTTTCATGGTATTAATGATAAGAGAATTTGGCAGCTGGTGCCGCCGGACGCGATTATTATGCCCTTTTTGGCGTGAAAAGCAAGCCAAAATACTCCGCATGTGACAGCCACACAGCAGAAAGGCTCTTTTCCCGCAGGAAAAGAGCCTTTGTTTTCAATATGGAAGAATAAATCAGGACTGCATACCCAGCGCTTCTTCCGCCAGCAGCTTGCAGCCGCGCAAATCAAGCTTGCCGGTGGGCAGCACCGGAATAGATTCCACCGGAACCAGATACTTGGGAGCCCAGAGCGTGGGCATAGCCATATCTGCCAGCATGGTGCGGATGGAGGAAAGGATTTCCTTCTCCTCGGAGCTGCACTGGTGCTGCGGCAGAGCGGAAAGCAGCACCAGAGCCTCGCCCTTCTGCGCGTCGCTCACGCCGGCAATGGCAATCTGCACACCGTCCTCAGCGCTCAGCTCGAGACCCTGGCAGAGAGCCAGCTCCACGCCTTCGTGCGGAACCATTTCGCCACCAATCTTGGAGAAGCGGGAAAGGCGGCCTCCCAGGGTAATGAAGCCGTTCAAGTCCATCTGGCCGATGTCACCGGTCTTGAACCAGCCATCGTGGAAGATTTCCTTATTCAGTTCCGGGCGGCCGATATAGCCGCTGAACACGTTGGCACCCTTGAACCAGATCATACCGCGCTCGGTAAGGGGCAGTTCCTTCGTATCGTCATCCACATCGGTAATACGGATGGCAATGCCGGGCAGCATGGCACCCACACCGGGACGCACCGTACCCGGAATGTAGAACTTGGAGCCCTTGACCGCAGCCGGTTCAGGCATGTTGGCCGCAATAACCGGAGAAGTCTCCGTAAGGCCGTAGCCCTCCATGGGGTATACACCGCATTTGTCGATGAACTCCTTCTCCAGATCAGGCTGCAGCTTCTCGGCACCCAGCACGAAATAGCGCACGCTCTTGAAAGTATCGGCATCGGCGCGGCGCAGCATGGCTCGGCCGAAGGTAGGCGTGGCGCACACCAGAGTGAGCTTGTATTTCTGGATAAGCTCGTTGAGGGTGCGGGCATCTGTGGGGTTCGGATATGAGCACACCATGCACCCGGTCAGCATGGGCAGCATCATGTTCACCGTCATGCCGAAGCTGTGAAAGATAGGCAGACTGGCCAGGAAGCGGCAATCCGTCAAGTCGAGTCGGCAGGCGCACTGGCAGACATTGGCCAGCACCATGCGGTGGCTGAGAGCCACCCCCTTGGGCTCACCGCTGGAGCCGGAGGTGAAGAGCATGACTGCTTCATCATGTCCCTTGCGGGCATCGGTATCAAACATCTTGCAGATGAGAGAAGCCGGAGCCATCTTGGCCGTCATCACGTTGGTGATGAGCTGGAGCTTCGGGGTCTTCTTCAGCAGGTCTTCCACCAGAATCAGCTGTTCCTCCGGCGGCCAGGGGAACTGCGGCAGCTTCTGCATGAACTTGCGGGCGGTGATGAAGGTCTTGAGCCCCGCCTGGCGCACCGTGCTCTCGAAAGCCGCGGCGGAAGTGGCGTAGTTAATCATCACCGGAGTGATACCGGCCAGCAGGCAGCTCAATGTGGCAATCACACCACCTGCACCGGGAGGCAGAATCACGCCGATACGCTTATCATCGCGCTTGCGGAACATACGGGCCACAGCCATACTCACCCCCAGTGCCTTGAACTGGGGCAGCACACTACCGGTCATGCCGTCCACAATCTCTACGTTGGGGTATTTCTTGATGGCATGCACCAGATTGGTGGTGAGGGAGGTATCCAGCAGCGGGCGGGCTGCAAAAAGCTCCGCGCTCTTCTCCAGCCAGGCGGCCATGAGTCGCTCACCGGTCTGCGGGCCGGAAGCCAGCTTGGGCAGAATGCAGAACTCCTCGTGGCAATCAGCATCTTCGCGCTCGCGATACAGAGTCGTCACGGTGTTACCGTAGTGCCCCAGGAACAGAGGAATGGGCGATATGTGCAGACTGCCCACGTGGCGCAGGAAAGGAGAAGACACATCGCTGTACGTGCCTCGCCACTTGGCCACCTGCCCCGGCAGGAACACCACGCTCACCCCGGCATTCAGGTGCGCGCGAATCTGCTCACGCACTGCCAGCGAAGTGGTGTGGCGAAAATCGAAGTACTCAACCTCCACATCGTGGGACTTGAGGAACTCCATGATGTCATCAGACGGGGGGAAAGTAGGATCGACCAGGTAACATACCTTGCCATCCAGCAGGCGATGCAGAGCCTTCCCCGCTTCTATGCTGATGCGGTTGGGCATGTAAAAGCCCGGCTTAACAATATTTTCGCTTCCGTGTACGATAATCTTCGACATATATCAGAGAGTTAAGTTGTTAAAATTATGGTTTCATTGCATCTGCGGCGGGGGCATAACCGGCTTCCGCCGCCAGTTTGAGCAGACGGGTTGCTTCTGCCTCATTGGTCTCCACACCAAGTCCCCGGCGATAGCACATACCCAGGGTGTACTGGGCTTCAGGCAGTCCCTGCTCTGCGGCGGTGGTGCACCAGCGGATAAACTCCTCTCGGTTCACCGCCATTCCCTCTCCCAGAGCATACTGACGCGCCAGATTGAACTGAGCTACGGCATCCCCGGCTTCTGCGCGGGGCTTCAACTGCTCCGCCTCCGCATTCAAGGCTGGCAGGGGTTCGGGGGCTGGTTCCGGTGCAGGCTCGGGTTCCGGGGTCGGCTCCGGTTCCGGCGCAGAATCAGGAGCGGGTGCCGGCACAGGCTCCGGTTCCGGGGCTGTCACTTCCGGTTGCGTGGAAACCGGCTCAGGCTGCTCTGCAGGCATCACGGAATCAGCGGAGGAAAAGATATCCCAAGGCATAACCTCCGGGTGAGTATACCAATAATACCCACCTGCCCCGGCTACTGCCAGAACAACGGGAAAAAGAATGAGAAAGGACTTCTTCATATGTAAGCTTGAGTATACTACAACATTATTCGCTTTCTGTCAATCTTCTCCTTTGGCATATTAGCAGCGCAAGCCGCATGTATGTCCTTATAAATTAACTTTTCCGAAGCTTCCGCCTTGAATTCCGCCCGCGCGTGTGATATAGTGGGCTCAATCCATGAGCAAAGACATCACACCCGTATACCTGCAGGAAAACCCGAGCCTCATTCAGAAAATGTTCGGTGATTACTATCTGGAATACGCGTCGTATGTGATTCTGGAACGAGCTGTTCCGCATATCATTGATGGATTGAAGCCCGTGCAGCGACGCATTCTGCACTCCATGGAGCGCATGGATGACGGCCGCTACAACAAAGTCGCCAACATTGTGGGCGACACCATGAAATACCACCCGCACGGTGATGCCTCCATCGGCAGCGCGCTCGTCACTCTGGGGCAGAAGGGACTGCTCATTGACCCCCAGGGTAACTGGGGCAACATACTCACCGGCGATGCTGCCGCTGCTCCGCGATACATTGAAGCCCGCCTCTCCCAGTTTGCCAAGGAAGTGGTGTACAGCCCGAAGGTGACCGAGTGGAAAATGAGCTACGATGGCCGCAACAAGGAACCTGTGGCGCTGCCCGTGAAGTTTCCGCTGCTGCTGGCACAGGGGGCGCTGGGCATTGCCGTGGGCATGAACTGCCTTATTCTGCCGCACAATTTCAATGAGCTCATCGAAGCCGCCATCCACTACCTGCGAGATGAGGATTTCGAGCTCTACCCCGATTTTGCCACCGGCGGCCTGCTCGACGTGAGCGGCTACAACGATGGCACAGGCAACAGCCGCCTGCGCTGCCGCGCCAGGCTAGACACCAGCACCAAAAAGCTCATCCGCATCACCGAAATCCCCTACGGCACCACCACGGAATCCGTCATCCAGAGCATCGAGAATGCCATGGAAAAGGGTAAGCTCAAGGTAGCCAAAATTGAGGACAACACTGCAGCCACCGCAGATATTCTGGTTCATCTGCACTCCGGGCAGGATGTGGAGAAGACCTGCAATGCGCTCTACGCCTTCACCGAATGCCAGGTAAGCATCTCGCCCAAGGCCGTGGTCATCGTGGACAAGAAGCCCGTGTTCATGGGCGTGAGTGAGATTCTCAAAATCAACGTCGATAACACGAAAGACACCCTGCGCCGCGAGCTGGAAGTACAGCTGGCTGAGCTGCAGGAAAGCTGGATGCAGGCCAGTCTGGAAAAAATCTTCATCGAGAACCGTATCTACAAGGTGCTGGAAGAAAGTGAAAGCTGGGAGCAGTCGCTCGCTGAAATTGAGGAGCGTCTGCAACCCTTTGTGCAGGACTTCATCCGCCCCATCACACGGGACGACATTATCCGCCTCACCGAAATCCGCATCAAGAAGATTGCCAAATACGAGATTCACGAGGCCGAGGAACACATCCGCGGACTGGAGGACGAGATTGACCAGTGCCGCAAGAACCTGGCTCAGCTCACCAAGTACACCATCCGCTGGTTCGAGAAGCTACAGAAGAAATACGGCGCCAACTGGCCCCGCCGCACGGAGCTCACCACCTTCGACACCGTCACCCGCGCCGTGGCCGCGGTGGAGAATGAGACCCTCTACATCGATGAAGAAGGGTTTGCCGGATACGGCATCAAGAAGGGCGGCGAGGCCGTCGACAAATGCTCTACCATGAGTGATATTCTGGTCATCGACAATCAGGGTGTGCTCACCATCCGCCGCGTGCAGGAGAAGTTCTATGTAGGCAAGAAGCTGCTGCACATCAGCGTACTGCGTCCCACGGATGACTGGGTTTTCAACATGATTTACCGCGATGGCAAGGAGGGCATCACCTACGCCAAGCGCTTCAAGCTCGGCGGCTTCACCCGCGACAAGGAATACCACCTCACCCAGGGCACCAAAGGCAGCCGCGTGTTCTTCTTCACCGTGCACAAGACCGAGGAGGAAAGCAGCGCCATGCAGGTGAATGTGTACCTCAAGAACCAGCTCCGCCGCCTGCGCCGCCCGATTCCCTTCGATTTCGGCAAGCTCCGCGTGAAGGGGCGTGGCGTGCTCGGTAATATTGTGACCAAGAATCAGGTAGAGCGTATTTCACGCATCATGCCCAGCGCTGCAGGCGAGGAAGGCGCAGCCGATACCACCGCACCGGAAGTCACGCCCACCCCCGTAGGCACCCTCAGTGCCCTGCTCGACGGCACCAGCGCACCCCCCACAACCGAAGCGCTCCCCCAGGCAGAGGCTCCTGCCCCGCCCCTCGTGGATGAACAGCAGGGGCTGGATGACTCCATCCACGAACAGATGGGCTTCGAGTTCTGATTTCACCGCATGGAAACCAGGCGGCATTTCATGCCGTCTGGTTTTCTGTCATTGCGCATAGGAATGCATGGACTCGATACGCGGGAGGAGGTTGACCACCAGAAAGGTGACAACCACTGCAGCAAAACCGAGCAGCAGAAGCGGCCTGCGCCAGGAGGCAAAAGCGGGGTAACGCTCCACGTGCAGGTAAATGAGGTAGAGGCACCAGGTGAGCAGTGACCAGGCTTCCTTGATATCCCAGGCCCAGTAGCCACCCCAGGCGGCATCTGCCCAGATAGCACCGCTCCACAAGCCAAAAGTCATGAAGGGCAGCGACAGGCGCACCACTTCGCCTGCGGCGGTCAGGCGTTGTTCATTGCGGAACGAGGCCAGGGTGAGCAGCGCGGCCACGGTCATGAGGCCGTAGGACACTACATAAGCTATGACGTGTGGCGCAAACCAGGGTGACTGCAGCGCGGGCATCTGTCGCCAGGTGGCCTGCAGCGGCATACAGAGAGCCCCGACCAGAGCTATAGCCGAAGCGGCCGCCAGCCAGGAAGTGAGCTCCAACCCGCGGAAACGGCGCAGATAATGCGCAGCAGGCACCATGACCAGCGGAAAAACGGCCAGTACGTGCCGCATATTGCCAAAAGGCGGTGCCTGCGCCAGCACCCAGTCAGCAACAAAGAGTAACAGTGCCACCCCCCAGGCTGCGTCAAACGTGCGCTGGCTTTCCGCCGAACGGTTCAACAGAGCCGCCACCACACTGCCGGTGCAGAGCAGCAGCGCAAAAATTGTCAGTGAGTAGACCAGCGTAATCATGCTCGCTCCCCCTTTCTCCACCAGCACCAGACCGCGGTGCAGATGATGATACCCAGCATACCACAGATGGCAGCAAAGCGACCCGGGGCGCAGCGAGCCTGCAGCAGCACCTCGGTCTGTCCGCCTTCCTGGCGGTATGAGGAAAGCGAGAAACGCCAGTCCTTGCAGGCAAAGGGAGAGTTCACACGCAGCTCTGCCTTGTGAGTCTCAGGGCGGCCACGGTGATCAGTGAAAGCCACCACATGAGCGCAGTAGTCGCGCACGGTGCCGGGTTTCTGCACCAACACACGAGCTGGCTTGCCCGGCAGCATGGCAAAGGGATGCGGCATACCCGGCGCACTCTTCAGCGCGCTCACCGGCCAGCTTTCTGAGCCCAGATGCAGGGTATCTCCCCGGCGCTCCACCGGCATTTCAGCGCTCGGTCGGCCATTTTCAAAAGTATAGATGGTGTAGGTGGCGTCATCGTAGTATTTCACGTCAAAGCCATCCACCCGCAGGCGGAATCCCAGGGGGATGCAGCGGCCGTCGTCCAGAATCAGTTCCGTCAGCTCGGTGCGGGCATCGGCCGGCATGGTCACCGGCACGCGGATTTCCCAGATAGCATCCACCACGGCACCGATACCCAGCAACGCCACGGCCCAATGAAGCCCGGCCAGCCACAGCTGGCGGGAGTTCATGACCCGGTAGCACAGGAAGCCGAACACCGCCATGAACACCACGCCGGTAAGCGCCACACAACCCATGCCCACAAAGCCGGCCCACATCGGGCCGCCTATGCCGGCATATTCCAGAGCCTTGGCCCCGTACTCCAGCAGCATGCAGAGCCCGGTAACGGTGAAAAACAGGAAAATGAGTCCCGCTATGAGCTGCACCCTCCTTCCAGGCACCAGACGCCATCCGCCCCACAGGCAGAGCAGTACCACCAGAAGCCCAAGGAGCCACACAGCACCGCTGCGATACACTTCCGGAGCACCCAGCAGAGGGAATGCACCAGCCAGCAACAGCACACAGGCCGCGCCCAGTGCCATGATTCCGCCCTTAAGCCAAGCTGTCATCTACTTCTTTACCAATGGAAGCCGAAGCTGAACGTACCGAACACGGTATCATCCTTCTGGGTTCGGAAATTATCTGAGCGAACCACCAGACCGGCATAATAATCCACACCGCGCCGACGCACCCCAAAACCCAGCTGAGCCTCGCTCACCCAGGGCATGCGACTGCAGGTGCTGTCAAAATCATGAAATACGCCGCCATCGATGAACAAATCACGGGCTACGTACTTCACCGAAGCACCGGCCAGCACATACCAGGAACTGGCAGTCGGGTCATAGGAAGGCTTACGGATAAGCCCCAGAGAGAAATCGCCGGCATGATTACCACTCATCTGCATGCTATTGGGCAAGTTGCGACCAAAACGGATATAAGCGCCAGCCTCAGCGGCAATGGAGACTGTCCCCAGTTCCTCCCGGGTGAAAATGGCCGCATCTGTCTGCAAGCCATTTGCTGTAGTCGTTTCAAGCCAGGGCAGGCGGTAATCCTGACGCGAAGTAAGCTGGAAGGTCACTTCAGAGGGAATCTGGTCGTGCCAGCCGTTCCAGCGGTCCAGGCCACACACTTTATGAATGAAATCCTGAGCCTCATCAGCCAGAGAAGCCTTGCCCGTGGTTCCCAGCTGGAACTCGGTGCTGCAACCGACCATTTCACCGCTGTAGAGATGAGCCACGCCCACAGCAAGATACCCGGCATACGGATGCTGTCCCGGCACAGCGCCCCCGAGCTTGTCATCCGGGGTATAGATATTCTGAGTCAGGCTGAGCCCCCATGCGTGATTCTGATTCTTGGCAAAGCTCTGAGCATAGTCAAAACGTGTGCCGTGCGAGTAGTTACAATCGCTACCTGCGGCGGAGTCATTCTCCATCACCATGCGGAAATGGTGGCGGGGCTTTGAAGTATAATCAGCATCTCCCGGCTGGGGGAGCGGATTCACATAATCCACGGCAGCGCTGCCGGCGGCCATCAGCATCCAGGGAATCAAACTCATAGCAAATCGGTTATACTCCTGATGCTCCCAAAAGTCAAACCCAAAAGTAGGTCAAGCATGCTTAATATGTGGAGTCGGTGCTCCTTACTGCAAGTCAAGAAGACAAAAATACGGTCAATCGACTCCCACTTGAGCATGCTCACGGGCGCGGCTCATAGCCCCACTCATCATATTCCATGAAGAATGATTCATCCGGAGAAAGCAAGGTATACACCGCACCGAAGGCAGAACCGATGATGGTACCGGGGACATCGACCACCACAAAGCTGAGCCAGGAAAGAGGGGTGGTATACCAGGAACGTGCATTGGCCTGCATGGGGGTACGGCAAACCACCGGGTCCGGGCGGCTGGGGTCCAGCGGACAGAAATCCAGATAGGCCATACAGGGCACTGTGACCGGCGTCGTAATTCCGGGCTGAGCGCCTTCGGGCAGAGCAAGCTGGTATTCAACTGCCGGATAACGGGTGGCATCGCCCTTCACTTCCAGATAAACCGGCACCCGCTCTGCACCTTCCACCGGCATATATTGCTCGAGTCTGCTGGGGCACTGGTACCAGGCCAGTTCAGTATTCACCCGCTCCAGACGCGTACGGAAACCTTTCACATAGGTCTTTTCTCCAGCCTGGTAAAACTCAGGCGCACGCTTTCCCCAGCCGGGGATAATCACACCCTCGCATTCCTGACCATAGAGGGCAATGGCCTCAGACGTCTGCACCTGGCACACGCAGGAACTGAACAGTGCACAGCAGGCGAGCGCACATATACATTTTGACAGCATGTTCATCTTGCCGCCATTATACTACATCATCACTGAGCACGCAAGGGGAAATAGCGGGTCACCAGGGGCTCCTGCACGGCAAAGAGAGCTTCGCGGTCGGCGGGCTCATAGTCCAGATACCCATGCAGGTGCGTGAGCCCGTGAACCATGTAGCGGAAGAGTTCCTCCTCGCGCGGCAGGTCATGAGCTGCCGCATAGCTGGCGGCGGTATCGCAGCTTACCAGAACCTCGCCATAGGGGAAGGTGATGGCATCTGTCGCAGTGGGGTCATCCAGAAACTCGCCATGCACCTCGGCAATGGTGGGGTCATCCACAATGGAGATTTCTACGGTATCCAGTTCACTGAGCACATGGTCAGGCCCCTTCGGTGCGGCCAGCAGCTCGGGCAGCAGCGACTGCAGAGCCTCGCGAAACTGCTCAGCCAGGGTCTCTGTCACCCAGTCGTTCTCTACATTCACGTAAATCTCAATCTGCGGAATCATTGTTCCCCTCCTCTCGTTCGCGGCGTTTGCGTTCCTTGGCCGCAGCACGGGCGGCGCGGAAAAATGACTGAAACTGCTCAAGGCAGGCATCGCCCAGCACCCCGCCCTGCACCGGGCATTTATGATTCAGCGGCGGATTCGAGTCCAGCAGGTTAATCCACCCACCGCAGGCTCCGCCCTTCGGGTCCGGAATACCGAACACCACGCGATCCGGGCGGCAATGCACCAGTGCTCCGGCACACATGGGGCACGGTTCCTTGGTCACATAGACCGTGCAGCCTTCGAGACGCCAATCGCCCACTGCCGCCTCTGCAGCGGTGAGAGCCAGCATCTCGGCATGAGCGGTGGCATCCTTGAGTGATTCCACCTGGTTCCAGCCGCGGGCAATCACGCGGCCATCCTTCACCACCACGCAGCCACAGGGCACCTCATTCGCCTGCCGGGCCTTTTCAGCCTCGCGCATCGCCAGCAGCATGAATTGCTCATCCTCAGTCATGGCAGCAGGAAAAGAAAAGCGGCCGGCGGGCAGATTTCCCACCCGGGCCGGCCGCTTAAGGCATTAAATCAATTACTTGATGGTGATGCGATCGTCGTTATCCAGGATATCCTGCAGCTCAGGCCAGCCTTCCTCGGTCTGGTTCTGGAACATGTGCAGGTACACGGACACGGCACCGGCGGGATACTTCTCAAAGAGGCCATCCACGGCTTCCTTCAGCTTGTCGGCATCCAGCGTCTCGGGCAGCACATCCACCACACCGTGACCATTGTGCTCGATACCCAGCTTCTCGATGAAGCTCACGAGCATACCCTCGTGCTTACGAATCAGCCACACCTGCAGCAGGTGATCGGCAATCGTCTCGGCGGGCTTCCAGGAGAGCATCTTCTTGAGCCAGGCAAACTGCTCAGCCACGGGCTTCTGCTGCATGTACTGCGGGCGCAGTTTCTTGAGCGCACCCAGTTCGCGCAGAGCAGCGCGGTACACGTTGCGCTCCTGGTTGCGCATCCACTCAAGGAAAGTGTTGACGGTCTCGTCGTCAGACTTCTGGAAAATGGTGTAGGACTTCATATACGTTAGAGGGGAAAATGATAAACGTGGCAATACTAAATCACATCCGCGCCCGTTTGTCGAGAACAAGCTTAGACATAATTTTGCATACGACGCGGATTTTTCTTTGCAGCGCCGAAATATTTGTTAGTATAGATGAAGTATGACTATCTTCAACAGGCTTCGCTCTGCTTTCATGTCCGGCATCTGCATCGGCGTTGCAGGGTTCGGCTTCCTTTCTCTCAAGTCGCAGGATCAGTATCTGGCAGGGTGCGTTATCTTTGCCTTCGCGCTCATTGCTGTGGTGTGCTACAAGCTTGCCCTCTATACAGGCACCGCAGGATTCATCAGGAAAAATGAACTGGGGCTGCTTCTCCAGGTGCTGCTGGGCAACATCATCGGTTGCGCCACCTTCTCCCTGCTCACGCGCCTGAGTCCCATGCCGCTGCAGGAGACCGCCCAGGCTCTGCTGCAGAGCCGCCTCGATATGGGGCTGGTAAACGGCGGCATTCTCTCCATCGCCTGCGGGTTCATCATGACCACCGCCGTGACCTTTGCCCGCAAGGGGAACAACCTTCCTCTCTTCTTCGGTGTACCGCTCTTCATCGTATGCGGATTTCCGCACTGCGTGGCCGATGCTTTCTTCTACTCCTGCGTTCCGTTGGATTACTGGCAAGCCAACCTCAGCAGCATCCTCCCCTTCTACGGCATCATCGTGCTGGGTAATTTCGTGGGCTGCAATTTCTACCGCTGGGTCATGGGCGGCAACCCTGAGTAAGCCGGACATAAATACCGGAGTTAACCATCACATTGAGCAACATTAAAAAGCCCGCGCCTGCGGGCTTTTTAATTCCACTCATGTGAGCACGCTGCCACATGTATCCCAAAGATTTTGCGGCGCGATAAATTGGAATTTGCAGGGTAGTTTGCGGTCGGCACGACCGCGGAACTTGAGTCCCGCAGGGACGGTAGAGGTGAGGCAGGGGTAAGCCCGCGTCAGCGGGCGCAGCCCCTGCTATT
>JAZONE010000077.1:0-20507 GCA_045654325.1 Akkermansia sp. | reverse complement strand
TTTATTTGTTTATTTATCAAACGAGGGGTTGCGAGAGGCACGCTTACGCGCGCCCCTCTTCACCCCTCGCTATTGATATGTCGCCCGCTGACGCGGGCTTTTAAGTTTGTTCGCTTCGCTCACCTCAACAAATTCCAATTTGTCGTTGAGTCCAAGCAATATTCTTTAATTGCCGGAGCAATAAACTCTCCGTGATCCCACTTTTCTGAAATTCCGCATCTGCAAACTTGCTTTCCTGACGGATTCTGATAACATGAAGAACATGTTCAGGTTATTCCGATTGCTGACCGCTATTCTTTTGCTGGCAAACGTGTGCATGGCAAAGTGGACCTCACCACATGACCTTGCAAACGAAGAGTCTGCACCTAACGCGCTGATACCGTTCCCGCGGGAAGTAAAGTGGCATAGTGAACAAGTGAATCTCCCCCCGGCTAAAAACTGGATTCTGAAGGGAAGCGCATCGAAAAACGCAAGTGTCAGACTGGCATGGAATGGTCTTCTGCAGGAGGTCAAGGGAAAGGGAGAAGACAAGCTCACCGTCAAACTGGTAAAGGCAAAATCTTTCCCGGAAGAGATGAAACGCGAGGGCTATACCCTGACGGTTAAGAACGGCGAAATTTCCATCTCGGCGGCAAACCATCCGGGCTTTTTCTACGGTCTGCAAACGCTTCGCCAGTTGGTAGCCGGCAAGAAGAGTATCCCCTGTTGCTCCATCAGGGACTGGCCGGCGTTCCAATACCGCGGATTCATGCAGGATTGCGGGCGCAATTTCCGCAAACTGGAACGACTGAAAAAGGAAATCGACCTCGCCGCAAGGCTCAAGGTAAACCTCTTCCACTGGCATCTCACAGACTACCCGGCCTGGCATATCCAGTGCAAGGCATACCCTGCCCTGAACGCCCCGGCACACAGAACGCGTGATAAGAACGACACCTACACCTACGCCGAAATTCGCGAGCTGTTCGAATATGCAAAGGTGCGCTGTATCTCCATCATACCGGAGCTGGACATGCCCGGTCACAGCGCTTATTTTGAGCGGGCATTCGGCCACAAGATGCACACCAGAGAAGGCATGCAGATTGTCAGCAAGCTGCTCGATGAATTCTGCAAGGAAATACCCGCGGATATATGCCCCATCATTCACTTCGGTGGTGACGAGGTACACATCCCGAATGCCAGGGAGTTTGTGGACATGGTGGTAGCAAAACTCCAGGAACACAAGCGCACACCGGTGCAATGGTCCAGTGACCGGGACCTGGTCGTTGCAGATGCCTCCATAGGCCAGCGCTGGGGCGAGGGACCGGGCACAGCGGCCATATCGATGCGGGCAGAACGCATCACCCGCCCGGTGTTTGACTCGACCATGGGTTACGCCAATCTGCTGGACCCGGCCATGCTGGTGCGCCGCTACTTCTTTATGCGCCCCTGCGGTTCAGCCAAAGGTGACTCGAACAAGCTGGGCACCATCATCTGCTACTGGCCGGACGGCAAGGTGGATAACAAAGAATGGATTCCCGGCTTCTGCGCCATGTGGCCGGGCATGATGGCCATGGCCGAACGCTCCTGGATAGGCGGAGAGGCAAATGGCGACGCGCTGCCGCTGGAAATGCCGGCCCCCGACACAGAAGCAGCCCGGGCATACAACCTGTTCGAACAGCGCATGGCCAGGCTCCGCAAAACAATTTTCAAGAACGAGGACTTCCCCATGTGGCCGGAAAGCAGCGTGCGCTGGACCGTGGTGGAGCCCACGCCCAACGCCCAGGCAGAGTCCACCCGCAAGGCAGTACTCAGCGGCAGGCTCGACGGGCTCACTTCGCGAAAAGCATACTGCGCCAACCTGTATTTCCGCACACGACCGGATACCGGTTTCCTGGGCATGTTCATGAATGCCCGCCCGGGAAATACGGTGTGGGCCACCACCACCATCAAGGTGAAAAAAGCCGGCAAATACCCCTTCATGATTGGCTTTGACGCCCCTGCCCGTTCCAACCGCCGCTGGACCGGCATTCCGAAAAACGGTGAGTGGTCACAAGCCGGAACCCGCATCTGGATAAACGGCAAGGAAATACGCAATCCCCGCTCGTACCGTAATGCGGGCAAATTCAGCCACCCCGGCAATGCCTGGAACTTCGAGAGCCCTCTGGATAAGGAAGAAATCTGGTGGTCCCTTTCCCCTACCGAACTGGAGCTGCAGAAGGGCAAAAATAAAATCATCATCGAGCAGCCCTACATCGGCGAACACCAGTCGTGGGGCATCTCATTCATCCCGCTCTTCAAACAAGCTTCCGCAAAGAAAAAGAAGGATCTTCCGCAATAATTGAGAAACGAGCATACGTCACGAAAAAAGGCTGACTTTCGGTTGGAAGTCAGCCTTGATACACGAGAAGAGATTCGAACTCCTGACCAATTGTGTGTAAGACAACCGCTCTACCACTGAGCTACTCGTGCGTGTGCCGGGAGTATAGCAGAGGCCGAAGCAGAATGCAAGCCTAAAATGAAAAAAAGTTTTATTTGGTATGACAGGGGTGGGGTGGCTTTGCGTTTGCGTGCGCGGGGGCGTGTGTGATAAGATGGGGGCGTGAACCGCGTTTTACCCAGTTTTCTGCTGATTGCCCCTGCCCTTTGCCTTGCAGAGGAAACACCCCGCCCGCATTGGGATGAATCGGCGCTTTCCATCTCGCGCAAGTGCGCGGAATGCCACCGGAAGGAATACGAAGAGTGGAAAGGCAGCGACCACGCCTGGGCCTGGCGGTATCCGCAGGCAGGTCTGGATGCCGAGGCTTTCGCAGGCCAGCGGGTGGAGGCTCACGGCATGGTGCTGGAGATGCAGCGCGATGCGCAGGGGAATCTGCAGATGCGAGATGCCGCCACGGGCAAGGTATATACCGTGGGCGGTGTGATTGGCCGCGAGCCGCTGGTGCAGTATCTGCTCAAGTGGAAGGACGGCGGGCTGCAGACACCGAGCGCGGCATGGGATGTGGAGAAAAAGGAGTGGTTCGATGTGTTCCGGGATGACGCGCTGCAGCAGTCGCGCGGCGGAGCGGTGCGCAAGCCCGGAGAATGGGGGCACTGGACCGGCCGCGGCATGAACTGGGAATCGCAGTGCGCGTGGTGCCACATGAGCGGGTTCAAGAAAAATTACGACGTGGCGACGGATACGTTCAAGGCCACCTGGAAGGAACCGGGTATCACCTGCATCCGCTGCCACAAGGTTTCAGACAAACCGGACGCCCACGACGGCTGCCTGGTTTCCCGCAAGGATCGCAACCTGACCGATGAGCAGCACGATGACAACTGCGCAAGCTGCCACGCCCGCCGCGAGGAGCTGACGCCCGGGTTCACTGTGGGCGATAAGTTCGACGACCATTTCCGCCTGGAGCTGCCGAAGATTCCCGGCGTGTTCCACCCGAACGGTCTGCAGCTGGAGGAGGACTACAGCGAGACGAGCTACCGTCTGCACCGCATGGGACGCACGGGGGTGACCTGTTTCGACTGCCACGACCCACACTCGGGCAAGGTAACCCGCCCCACCGAGAATGACGAGCTGTGCCTGCAGTGCCACGGCAACAACCAGGTCATCAACGGAGTGCTGGCGCCGCAGGTAGGTCACAACAAACTTTGCGGCGGCAAGGCCATGCCCTGCATCGAGTGCCACATGCCCAGGATGACCTACATGGGCCGCGACCCGCGCCGCGACCACGCGCTGCACTGGCCGGATCCGCGCATGAGTATCGAACTGGGCGTGCCGAATGCCTGTCTGAACTGCCACAAGGATAAGGACGACAAGTGGTGTATGGAATACCTGGAGAAACGCTACAAGGAGGAACGCATGGGCAAGTACCGCAAGCGTTTCCGCGCGGCAGGCCACGCCATGCAGGGCAAGGGCAGCGTGCAGGAGCTCCTGGCAGCTTATGCAGAGGAGGAGATTCCCGCCTGGCGGGCCACCCTGCTGGGGCTGCTGGCGCAATACCCCCTGACCCCCGAGGTGCAGGCTGTGGCGCTGGGTGCCACACAGGATGCCGATGCCCTGGTGCGCGCCGCAGCGGCTGAGCTGCTGGGGGGGGATGCCGCCCGCAAGGCGCTGGCTGACAAGACGCGCTGCGTGCGACTCGCCGCAGGCTGGAGCCTCTTCCCCAATCTGCCGGCCGGGCATCCCGTGCTGCAGGAAATGAAAGCCACCGCCACCCACCAGGCTGACCAGCCCACAGGTGCCATGCAGCTGGCTATGCTGGCCACGGCACAGGGTGATACCGCCACAGCCGAAGCGCAATACCGCCGCGCCGTGGAGCGAGACCCCGCCAGTGCCGTAGCTCGCATGGACTACGCCGTGTTCCTGGCGCAGCAGAACCGCCCGGTGGATGCTCTGCGCGAAATGCTGGCCTGCGCTGCAGCCCACCCGCAGAATGCCGAGGTGCAGTACCGGCTGGGCCTTATCCTCATCGAATTACGCCAGTACGGCCCCGCCCTGCGCGCCATGCAGAAAGCGGTGCATCTCGACCCGCAGCATACCGCTGCAGCCCAGGCGCTGCGCCAGCTCCGCGCCTACGTACGCTGAATACAAACTCGTCTCACACCATGGAAAGTTCACATGCCATTCTCACCATTCTGGGCGTCATCGCCGGCGCCATCCTTATTTTCGCGCTCATGAAGGGCGTCATCAAAATGCTGCTTCTGGCCATTGCGGTATCCGGCTCGGTAGCGGCGTGGATGTTCCTGCAGAAAAACGGATATACCTACGTGGAGTTCATGACGGATACCCCGCAGCCCTGGATGGTTCAGGGCATGGCCTGGGGTGTGGCCGTCTTCATTCTGCTGATTTTCTTCCACGGCATGGTGTGGATCTCCCAGCTGTTCAACTTCCGCAAGCGCCCCGGGCTCGGCAGTGTCATCACCACGGTGCTCATGAGTCTCATCATGATCTGGGTCAGCGTCATGGGTATCTTCTACTACGGCAATATCTGCCGCATCCGCTACTACCACGAACTGGCAGAAGCCCAGATGAATCGCCGCACTAAACCGGAAATTCCCTGGTTCACCCGCACCTCCACCGCCCTGCGCAACTCTCCCATTACCGGCTGGATTCAGGCGCTCGACCCCATCGATGACCCGGCCCAGACCAATCTGGCCTGTCTCGTGGCCTTCGGCTGCACGCTGGATGAGCCCACCTTCACCACTTTCTACCAGAGCCAGCTCGTTCCCCGCGGCATCCCCCAGCCCACCCGCCTGCTCGATCTCTTCCGCGACCCCGGCCTGCGCACCCTGGTCAAGGAGGGCCGCTTCGTTTCCCTGCTGGAAAATGAACGCCTCAACACCGTGCTCCGCTTCCGCAACACCGAGGAGAAAATGAGGAATATCCTCTGACGGTTCGATAATCAGAACTTGAAGAGGATTGACAATTGACAGTTGACTATTGACAATTGATTGAATTCGCTGCGCCTGCGGCGCAGGGAACTGGACAATAGTCGATAGTAAATCGTCAATACAAATTGCCCTCAGCTTTTCCACCGGGTGTTCGGGTGTGTTTTTTTCATGACTTGGCAGCCTTTTCCTATCAAAAGACTTGACTTTCGCCATCACCCTATGTTAATACACATCTGATAGTTCAATTGACAGCGTATTAACCCCGGAAAGAAAGATACAGACATGACTGCAAAAACCCGAAAGACTGTGAATATTCTTTGCCAGCTGCTGGCGCTGGTCGGCATAGTGGGCGCTATAGCTGCCGGCTGCTGCATGCTGCTGGAAATGGTAGACTTCTGGATGGAGCTGAATCATCCGCAACCCATGCCGGAGGGTCAGTCCCCCTACATACTGCAGGCCATGGTGCACGATGCGCTCGACGATGCGGTAGAACCTCTGGTGGCGGCCTGTGCCTCGCTAGCCGTGGCGCTGGTATCAGCTGTGGTTGCGCTTGTTCTGACATGGCTGAGCCCGGCCACCACGGAGAAATAAGGCACAGATATTTCCCATTTCTGCCGCGTCAATACCAGTACCCGGTTTCCTCGTGCCAGGTACGCTGCACCTGCTCTGCCGCCGGAGACAGCTCGGGTCTCCCACTGCGTACAGGGGTACACAGCAGCCCCTTCCAGGTGTACTCTGTCGTCTCACAGGGGGTATAGAAAAACCGGGTACCGGGCTGGGCTGATTCCAGGCGCGCATTCAGCTCAGCAAACAAAGCCGCAGGCATCTGCCCCTGCGCTTCATATGCCTCCATATCCATGCAGGACCTAAAGACAACGTAGCCCCCCTCCACGCTCACGTGGTAGTAATCCCCCAGATATGGCAGCAGCACACGCACAGCGCAAAACACCAGCCACCCCGCCAGCAGACAGATATACAGACGTTTAATACGGCTCATGGTGCCACTTCTCCTTTCCTGTCTAATCCCGCCAGCCACTCCTGCACCACGGTTTCGGCAGATTCCCCCGACTCCTCATGCGGCCAGACCAGAGCCGGCCGGGCATGCACCAGCTCCAGCCCGCCATCTGCCGTGGGAACAGCCAGATAATACTCAGGGCTAGACATCATGACACCCCATGTGATATACCAGAGCCCGCATATATCGCTGCAGCGTTCATCCAGCATACGGTTGAGCTCTGCTACCTCCCGCATGGTCAGCGGGCGCGAGGGGAGCCCCGCCACAGGGGTGCATTCCACCTCATGCCCCCCCGGCGCCATGCAGAGCAGCAGGCAGCCGGCAATCCACACCACCGGCGCAGCCAGTACCCAGAGTATCCTCCGAAACCACTTTTTCATCGCAGCAACCATAGCACAGACTCAACCATAAGGTCAATAGTCCGGAAACGTTGTTACACAAATGTAACACAACACATGTGTCCCAAAGATTTTACAGCGCGATAAATTGGACTTTGAAGGGGTGATTCAGGCGGTCGATACGACCGCGAAAACCTGAGCCCGTAGGGCGGCATAATCATAGCCCAGCGTGGAGCCGCGTTGCGGCGGAACGCTGGGTTTGGTGTTAAATATACCCGGAACCCCGAACAAAGTGAGCGGGTGGCAGAAAGCGCGGATAAAACACTAATCCAAAGCTTCCCGTCTCCGGGCTCACGCCCTACGCCGTGGCGGGCTGCCACCCACTCCGCTACGCTCGGGGTTCTGATATGTTCTTCGTTTTACCCAGGGTTCCGCAGCTAACGCAGCTCCACCCTGGGCTAATGTTCTGTCGCCCTCTCCGAGGGCTCAAAATTCCTCGGGCTTTCAGCCCGACAAATTCCCATCGCTCATTTGTTATAACCGGGGGGGGGCTTCTGATGAAACGGCATTCATTTATCAGCGGCTTCTGCAATCTTTGGGACACACGTGGTAACACAGGGAAGCTCCGCTATTTTGATTTGACTCTGAATGCTGAGCATGCTAGCATTCCTGCGTATGAAACATCTTCCCTTGCTCCTGCTCACCCTGGCCGCCTGTTGCGGTTGCACCGGAACCAATCTGCCCGGGCCGTCGCAGCCCCCAGCCGTAAAAATAAGCGTCGAGGCACACCAGAAGAATCTGGAGAACATGCTGTACCAATTTGAGCGCGCCTGGCTGCAAGACGGTGCCGGTTATGATACGCAGGACACCTTCAGCAAGGTAGCGGAACCCTACATCGATTCCATTCCGGATATTCCCACGCTGGAAAAGCTCTATTTCGCCCTCAGCCGCATCGACCCGAATGACCACGATAGCCTGCAGGCCTGGACTCACGGAATCGACGAGTTCAACTACTACCTCGTGCGCAATATCGCCCGCCAGGGCACCCGCGAGGCATACGATGCCTTTATGCGCATCAAACAGTTCCGCTGCGATGGCGCCTGGGCAGGCACGCTCCGCAGTCTGGAGTGGAAATACCTTCGCGCCTGGTCTCAGGACCCGCGGGTTCTCGAGTCGCCTCATGGCATTTTTCACTGAACCACATGCGCACAGGTTTCGCCCATACCCGCTTCCTGATTCTCCTGCTGGTCATGCTCATGCTGAGCAGCTGTGCCTACACGCGCCTGAACCAGGTGGTGCGCGAGGTGGGGCGGGAATACGAAGGATACGCCTGCGCAGCACTGGTGGAAAAGACGAATCAGCCCGTCTGTTTCATGGAAGCGCTGAAGGAGGGTGAAACCACCGCCAGCGTCTTCTACGTAGCTATGCGAAAGGTGCGCTACCGCCACAAGGAAAAATGGCTCAGCCTGATGGGCCGAGGCAGCACCACCGATTTCGAGATTCTGGGCGAAACCGACGATAAAACGCGCTACTACCGCGAGTACAACAACAGGACACAGGAGGTCCGTTGGCTCACGAGTCTCCCCGCCACTGCCGTGCCGAACCCGGTAAGCGAAGCCTACTGGCGCCACCGCACCGAAATACAGGCCTGCACCGCACGGCACCTAGAGCCCCTCACCGCGCTCACCTATCCTGCCTCCCTGGCACTTATCGCCGTGGACGTACCGGCCTCCGTAGTCACCGCTGTAGCCTCCGGAACCTGGGCCACTCTGTATCTCACCTGGCTCATCATCACCGGCGATACTAATATCCTCATGTGATGCGGAATAAATGAGGTACAACAATGGTGCTGAAGCAACTTCATGCTTGAAATACCACCACAGAACTGGTATATATCAGGCATGAACAAATTCATACGCACACTTGCTCTGGCCCTTGTGGCAATCTGCGGGCTGCCGGTTCTTGCGCAGGAAGAAAGCAGCACTGAGCCTCTGGCACTTGTACCGCAGGCTCTGCAGGATGCCAAATACGTGAACAAGGCAAAGCCGAACCTGAAGGCCAAGCTCTACTTCATCTACCAGTCGCGCTCCACCTGCGGCATCTGCGTGGCCGAGGCTCCCACGCTGGTGAAGGAGTACAGAAAGATGAAGGCCCGCGGCTGTGAAATGGTCATGCTGAATGTGGACCGCTCCCCCGAGGACGCAGAAAAGTGGGCGAAAAAGGCCAAGATGACCTTCCCCGTCATGAGCCCCACCATGAGCATGAGCAGCGGTATTCCGTGGACCTACTCCGGCAAGCCCCTGCTGCCCTGCATGATTGCAGTGACCCCCGATGGCTCGAAAATTGCCGAAGCCGGTGGCCCGGATGTGAGCGATTTCGTGAAGGGCTGGAAGAAACTCCTCCGCGATATCGAAAAGGAAGAAGCCAAAAAGAACGCCGCAGAAAAAAAGAAAAAAGCAGCGAATAAAAAGAGCAAGAAAAGAAAATCTGACGACGAAACCGACGAAGACGAGGAGAGCTGAAGCCCGCCATGCCCCCCACCGGCCACACACCCATCACCGCCATCCGCACCTGTCTGCAGCACTATGCTGACTTCCGGGGTCGTGCCCCGCTCAGTGAGTTCTGGTACTGGCTGCTGATGGTGTGGGGCGTCTGCATCGTGCTGCTCACCCTGATGGGTGACCCGGAACTGAACCCCGATTCCATCTGGGAATACTGGTTACGCGTCTTCCAGCTGGCCACACTGCTCCCCACGCTGGCGGTGACCGTGCGCCGGCTGCGCGATGCCGGCTCGAGCATCTGGCATCTGCTGTGGGTGTTCTTTCCCATCATCGGCTGGCTCGTACTGCTGTTGCATCTCTGCATGCCCTCGCATCAGCCGAAAGAGCCGGCCGAATAACGCCATGACTTCTACTCTCAACAAGCCGAGAAAATTGCACATCCCGCGCAACGGAGATGCAATGCGCCCCACTCCCGCACCACCCTCGCCACCGGCGCCGCGGGAAGAGCCCCCGCTGCCGGGCTGTGTCCAGCCGCGAGGGCGTTTTGTCCGACGCTTTCTGCTGGTGTGTGCGCTGTTTTCCATAGCCGGTCTGCTGGTATTCGCCATCCGCAAGGTGTATCCGGAAGAAGGGCTGACGAGTCTTCTATTTGTACCGGCTCTGGCGGTGTGGGCGCTGCCGCTCTATGTTCCCCTGCTCTCGCCCGCTCGTAGCAGCCGGGGCAGCCTGCTGCAGCTGCTCGGGCTGTTATTCCCCTTGCTGCAGGCAATCTGGGCCTGCAGCATCTGCTGGAGCAAATCTGCTGATTCGCTGGCCTATGGCATGGGCTTCGTCTGGATTGCAGAGCTGGCAGCATTCTGGTGCTACCTGCCCATCTGGCTGCTGCACGAGCTGCTCTGCTTCATTGAGAAACGCCGTCAGCAGAAAACGCTCACCAAATCACCGTCATGAACCTTCGACTCATCCGTTTTCTGGTCATCGCCCTGCTCTGCATACTGGGCGTGCTACCGGGCACCGCCGGCGAAAAACGAGCCGGGGACGAGGATTGCATCCCCTTCACTCTGCAGCAGAAGAAAGCAGCTCACCCCGCCGCCAGGCAGGACTGGAGCACCACACTCGGGCTTCTACTGAAACTTCGTCTCTACGAAACCAGGCAGGATGATCTGGCCCCCCTGATGTCGGACCTCGCCACGCCGCTGGAAGCCAGATTGCAGACTCGAGCGCACCGGGACTACAGCCTGCTGGCCTATGCCGCCAGCACAGAGCCCGGAAGCCCGGCGGCCGTATTCCTCTTCCACCGCTCACATCTCATCCGCATCGGCATCATCCCCAGCCTGCAGGGGCAGTCCTTCTGTTTTCTCGATGCCTACGTCGCGAAGTGGTACCACCGCCCCGGGTTCAGGCACAAAGAACTCACCCTCTCCACCAAGGAGCGAAATAACAGCCCGGCCGCTCGCAGCTGGGAACAGCAGATGACCGAAATCGCCCGCAAGGCCGGCGACATGAAACGGAAAGACGTGCGCACCCGTCTGCTGGCGCTGCCGGGCGACGTGAGCGGAGAACAGCACTCCCCCCTGCCCACCGGCAAAGGATTTGTACACTTCTACCACAACCACACGGAAGCGGAAGCCCCCACCGCCTATTTCCGGCACGGAAAGTACCACTACATGCGCAACGCCTCCTTTGTCTTCACCTCCGGAGGCAAGCTGCTCACTATGTGCACAGGAATAGAAATAGGCCACTCCGAACTTCCGGAAGATGGCTCCACCGACCCGCTGATGCTGGAGCACAACTACGCCCTGCTCCCCATGTGAAAGCGCCCAGCGCCTATGCCCCGGCGATTATTGACGCGGCAATTAAAGATTGATGTGTTATACGTACTGGAGGGGTAACAAATTGACTTTATCGGGCAGTTGGCGAGCCGTAGGCGAACGGAATTTAAAGCCCGTGAAACGGGCGTAAGATGGTAGGCAGGGGTAAGCCCGCAAAGCGGGCGCAGCCCCTGCTTCATGCAAAAAATGAATTGGAACCCGTGGAACGGGTGACAGAACAGCGGCAATGAGTTAAAGTAACCGTTCTGTCGCCCGCGTAGCGGGCTCTGATATCTTATTTATCCGTTAACAGGGGCTGCGAGCGCTGGCGCGCTCTTACCCCTGCCTAAGGTCTTTCGCCCACTCCGTGGGCTCAAAAATTCCTCGGGCTTTCAGCCCGATAAAGCTACCCGCTCATTCCAGCTCCGTGCTCGCGGCTATTTTACCGCGTGCAGGTTTAACCTACCACAAAATTTGTATAGACATCAATTTGGCGTTTTGTCAAAGCAATATTCTTTAATTGCCGGAGCAATAAAAGGGGGCGTTTCAGATTTGCTGACTCATTCTGCATAATAACGCAATGAATTTTGCGTTGCCGTAATAAGTGAATCATCGGAGCACGGGCCTGAAGTCCCGTGCTCCGGAAACAACAATCTCGCTTAATTATGCCAACGCGTATTCTTTGTCCCTTAATCACATTCCGCCCGCAAAACCGGCATTGACATTGCCGCAGCACTTGAGTATCCTTACAGGGAACAGGAGAATATCAATATGGACTGGAACCACATCATCGCCGCTGCCGGCACCTTATTTCTCGTCATGGATCCGCCGGGGACTGCCCCCATCGTGAAAAGCCTGCTGCAGCAGCTGCCGGAGGAACGACGAGCCCGTGTTCTTGTGCGCGAGCTCTGCTTTGTGCTCCTGCTTCTTCTCTTTTTCTTCTTTCTGGGCAAAGGTCTTCTGGGGTGGATGGGTATCAGCAGCAGCTCCCTGAACCTGAGCGGCGGTATCATGCTCTTCATCATTGCCGTAGGCATGGTGTTTCCCACCCGTACCAGCGCCATCAACACCTTCAGGAACACGGAGATGTTCATCGTGCCGGTGACGGTGCCCATCATCGTGGGGCCGGCGGCCATATCGCTGGTCATGATGCAGGCGGCGCTCTGCACCACCCCGGCTCAGAAAATAGAAGGACTCACCGCCATACTGCTGGCCTGGGTATGCGCAGCCACCTTCCTGGGGCTTTCGCGCAAGCTGCTCGATTTTCTGGGGGAGAAAGGCACCACCGCCATCACCCGGCTCATGGGCACACTGCTTATTCTGCTGGCGGTGCAGATGGTGCTCAACGGCATCACCGCATACCTGAAATCACTCCCGGAAATCCTGCACTGATACTCAGCGCGCAGGGCGCTTGCGGAGCAGCATGCGGCTGCGGTTGATGGTGGTCTGCGGATTGGCGAAAACACCCTGCATCTGGCGCTTGCGGCTTTCCTTCACCCGGGGCGAAAGCCGCAGATCTGCATCGATGGATGCATAGGCCACCTCCGCCGCGGCCAGCACATCGGCATGCGTCTCCACACAGCGGACCATCAGCCGGTACTTCATCTCCAGCAACTGGCGGCGGTTCTGCGGCACCGCCTGCGCCAGCGCGGCATCTACAATCTGCAGTGCTGCGGTATCCGTGGGGGCAGCATCAGCGGCGGCGCGGCACTCCTGCAGTTTCTGCTCAGCAGCAGCTGCGGCACGCAGGCCTGACTCATCTCGGGTATCGACGGCTGCGACCTCGGCAGCCAGTTTCGGGCAGAACTCCCGCATGTCTTCGGGAATGAGCTTCCAGGCCTTGAGCATGGGGCGCAGGCGAGCCTCACCCGTGGCGCGGCGCGCCTGGCGGAGCAGAGAAGCCACCCGCAGCGCTGCGGCCAGCTCTTTCTGCACCGCTGCCGGATCAGACACATAGCCGAAAAATCCACCCAGCGGCTCGCCGGTATCGCTCAGCACCAGCACTGTGGGATATGAATCCACCCCGTAGCGGGCGCAGAGCTCGCGGTTCTGTTTCAGTTTGGCCTGATCGAAGGCGGGATTTTCAGGCAGGTCAATTTCCAGCAGCACAAAATGCGACTCCGCCCAGGCGGCAAAACGCGGGTTATCCAGCACATCTGCCCGCAGGCGGATGCAGTAGTAGCACCAGTCCGAGCCGGTAAAATCGGCCAGAACCAGTTTATTTTCCGCACCGGCGCGCTTCAACGCAGCAGCAAAATCGGTACACCACTCGGCGGCCTGCGCGCTGCACACCAGCGCTACGGCCACGCTCCAGCCGGTTATTTTCCTGAGTATATTCATGATTCCAGCAACTGTTTCATATCATCCGGCAGCGGGCTTTCCACCGTAATCTCCCGCCCCCTCCATGGGAAGGTGAGACGGCAGGCATGCAACGCCTGGCGCGGCAGAATCAGCCGGCGCGCCAGCTCCGGGGTCCAGCCGGTAGCAATGAACTCCAGATAGCAGGATTCATCACCGCCGTATATCTTATCACCCACCAGGGGATGCCCCATGTGGGCCGCGTGCACACGAATCTGGTGCATACGCCCCGTGTGCGGGCGGCAGCGCAGCAGCGCCATGCCGGAGCAGCGGCTCAGCACCTCAAACTCAGTCCGGCATTCCTTGCCTGTGGGATGACAGCACTGCCGCACGTGAATACGAGTCGGCGCTACATCCCCCATACGCAGAATGGGTTCTGCGCAGCAGGCAGCACTCCACAGCGGTACCCCCTGCACCACGGCGTAGTATTCCTTGTGCAGCAGGCGTGCCTGCATAGCCTTGCCCAGCTCGCGCGCCGCTTCTGCATTCTTGGCCACCAGGGTGATACCGCTCGTCTCGCGGTCCAGGCGGTTGATGAGCGACACCTGCCCGCCCGTGGCCACCTCATATGCCAGCAGCTCATGCAGGCCATGCCACAGGGTCGGTTCATTCTTCTCCCCGGTGGGGTGGGTAAGCAGGGGCGCCGCCTTATCCACCGCGAGCACCCCGTCGTCCTCGTACAGAACACGGAACTCAGGCACCACGGCGATGGGCATGTCGTAGCTCATCAGGAAAAGAAAGACGGGTCAATCTCCACCCACTCACCGGGCTCCAGATTCAGGTCTGCCAGCTTCAGCGGACCAATCTCAATGCGTGTCAGGGTCTCAACCGGTGCGCCCACCGCAGCCAGCATGCGCCGCACCTGGTGGTAGCGACCCTCGTGCAGGGTCAGGCGGCCCGCGCATTCCCCCGTCAGCACCAGCTCCGCCGGCAGACACGGTGTGCGCTCACCCTGCAGCATGAACTCTCCGCTCGCAAACTGAGCCACTGCCTCTGCCGGCACCGGCGCCGTGGTGGTAAAGGCATACACCTTGGGCACATGGCGTCTGGGGCTGGTCTGGGCGTGCTCAAATGCGCCGTCATCCGTGAGCAGCAGCAGACCGCTCGTTTCCTTATCCAGGCGTCCCACCGTGTTCACCACCGGGTTGCGACGCAACCACTGAGCCGGCAGCAGGTCGTAAACCAGCTCACCATCCTCCTTGTGGCTGCAGGTACAGCCCAGCGGCTTGTTGAGCACCACATACAGGCCGCGCGGAAACTCCACGGGCTCGCCATCCACCAGTACCTCCTCCGGTTCCACCTTCTCATTCGCGGATTTCACAGGCACCCCGTTGCGCGTCACGCGTCCACGCTTCAGCCACTGCGCTACCTCGCGCCGGCTGCAGTACCCGAATCGGCTCAAAAGTGCATCTGTTCTCATGCCGCAGGCATTGTGCCACATTTTTTTCAAAAAACAAGGTTGAAATTAGCTGATATCTGTGGTAAAACCAATTCAGGAGCATTGGCCGCCAATGCTACGCGCAGGCGTGCCCCTCGTTTACTACATCTCTATCATCCCTCTCTTATGGCAATCACCATCATTACCGAACGTCAGCTGGCTGCAGACCAGCAGGGTCTGTGGAAAAAGGCTCTGCAGGCTGTACAGACCAAGAACTACAAATATGCCGTAACCATTCTCAAGACTCTGGTGAAGCGCGTTCCCGGCTTCCTGGAGGGTCGCAAACTGCTGCGCGCCTGTGAAGTAAAGAGCTGCCCCGAGGCCGGCCGCAAGGCCTCCCTCTTCGGTGGTCTGCGCATGACCTCCACCCGTAAGGATCCCGAATCCGTTCTGGTGAACATCGAGGACGAGCTGGAGCGCGACCCCTATTCCGTTTCGGCCAACGAAGCCCTGTTCGCCGCGGCCAATGACCTGGGGCTGCCGGATATCGCCGCCTTTGCTCTGGAAACCATTTGCCAGGGCATGCCGAATGCCAAGAAGCACCTGCACCTGCTGGCCAACCATTACATCAAGAACGAGCAGTTCTCCGAAGCCGCAGAAACCTACCGCCGCGTGCTCAAGGCCGACCCCACCGACCCCATCGCCATGCGCGGAGAGAAGGACTGCTCTGCCCGCGCCACCATGAAGCAGGGCAACTGGGAAGGCAAGGGAGACTTCCGCACCAAGATGAAGAACGCCAACGCCACTGCAGACCTCGAAAGCGGTGACAAGATGGGGCTTACCCGCGCCGAACTCGAGGCCCGCCTGGCTCAGCTCTCCGAGCAGTACGCTGCGGATACCACCAGCCTCCCCGTGGTGAAGGACATCGCCTCCGTCTACGAGCAGATGGAAGACTACGCCAACGCCTACTCCTTCTATGCCTATGCCTACCAGCTCGGCGGCTCTGCCGACGTAGCCCTGAACGACAAGGCCATGGCTATGCACGAAAAGGCCATGCAGGCTGAAATCGCCTACTACGAATCCGTGCTGGCAGCCGACCCCACCAACGAGGAAGCCGCCGCCACGCTCGCCCAGCGCAAGGCCGAAATTGCCCAGGCCGTGGTGGCCGATGCCCGCGCCCGCGTGGAAGCCAACCCGACCGATGCCCAGCTGCAGTTCAAGCTCGGCCAGGCTCTGTTCGATGCTGGCGAATACACCGAAGCCATTCCTGCCCTGCAGCGCGCCCGCACCAACCCGAACATCCGCATCAAATCCATGCTCATGCTCGGCAAGTGCTACCACGCCAAGAAGATGGTGGATATGGCCATCCGCCAGCTCGAAGACGCCGACAAGGAGCTGCTCACCATGGACGACACCAAGAAGGAAGTGCTCTACATGATTGGCGTGCTCTACGAAGAAGCCGGCAACAAGGAAAAGAGCATCGAAACCCTCAAGGCCATCTACGAAGTGGACTACGGCTACAAGGATGTGGCCGCCCGCGTGGAATCCGCCTACAGCTGAAGACAAGCACAACCCGTTTCAACCATCAGCAGCCGACACGTCATGTGCCGGCTGCTGTTTTTTTATTGCGTGCCCCTCGCGATATCTGAAAGACCTTGCTTTTTTTTGCAATGGTGTGATTCTGTCAGTTTCTATCCGGATGTTTGACAGAGCTAAGGGAATATACTATTATCTCCATATAGTTTTTCCATATATGAAACCGTCTCGACTTTTGTTATTATCATTAGGGCTTTCTTTCAGCGTTGCAACAGCTGAAACTGCAACCGAAGATTCTGTTTTCACCGGCATCTACTGGACAAATGGGGTAAGCGAAACCGGCGGCTGGTATGATGCCAATAAAACTTGACCCTGATGATGGCGATGCCGATGACTACATGTGCTATGCAGCGTCCGCGGCCAACCTCATTGCCTGGTGGCAGAATAGCGAGGTGGGTAGCACCTTGAGCTCTGAGGCGCCCCGGAAACTTGAGACTATCTGGCAAGCATTCATAGACGCAAATCAGGATATTGAATCCGGCGGCGAAGCGCTTTCCTCCATCAACTGGTGGATTTCCGGTGTCTATTCCCCGGCAAGCCGCGATGACGCCGACGGTTGGGAGCGCTATTATGTAAGAAGCGAAAACTGGGAAGGCGATATACTGGACGTGACCCTGAAAGGATTCGATGGGTATTATTACGACCAATACAATCTCAATCAGCAGAAACTTTCCGACCTCCTGGTGGATACGGAGTTATACACCGAAAGTATCACATCCATCAACCTGGCCGAGTTGCTGAAGGAAGGCAACGCCGTTACCTTGGCTATAGTTCCGACAGAGGACGAAGAAGCAGGACACGCCATCACCCTGTGGGGTGTGGAGTATAATGAGAACGGCACGCTGACCACCATGTGGATAACCGATTCCGATGACATGGAAGAAAAGCTCGTAAAAGTGGCGGTGACGGTGGATGAAATGGCCGACAAGATATGGCTGAGCGGAGGGTACAATGAAGCTCTTCATTATTACCTGAATGGCGTGTATGCGTTTAATGTCCGCGAGTCATTCAAGTGGTCTGAACTCAGCGCAAAGACCTATGTGACCTTGAAGGTCAATCCCGAGACCCTCAATGGTCACGCCGGTGCAGCCCTGCTGACGGATGCTTTCATGAACGAAGAAACCGGCGAGGAGGAAGAGGAAGCTGCCCCGACCCCCGATGAGGGCGAGCTGGAATCCGTGGCGGTAGAGGAAGAGGAAACCGAAGAAGAAGAGGAAGCTGAGGTTGCCGGGGCATTGGAATCCATCATCGATGCCATGGACGCAGGAGAAATGAACGACCACGATGCCGCCGCTGTGGCCGGTGCATCTACCGCCGTGCTGGGGCTGGCTCTTTCCGGCGATGTAGATCGCCAGCTGCGCGCTATCCGCAACCGCAGCGTCAGCGGCAGCTATGGACAGGATGCAGTAATTCTGGACGGTAAGGGCAGCTCACCGGAGCAGCCGGGCAAATATTTTGCCTGGGTAAATGCCGAGGGCAACCGCGCTGAGCAGAATGCCGACGGCACCGCTGCCGGTTACACCCTGAGCAGCTGGGGCGGTACGGTGGGTGCGGGTATGCAGATGAACAAGCAGCTCACCCTCGGCCTCGCCCTCACCGCCATGTATGGTGACCTGCGGAGCGATGGCCCGGATAGTCTGGATGGCGACATGGACACCGCCTACCTGAGCGCTTTTGCACGCTACCTGCGCGGCAACTGGAGCCACTGCTTCATCGGCACAGCTGGCGCCATGGAAGCCGACTACAAGCGCACGGCCATGAATATCAGTAACACCGGCGAGACAGAAGGCACGGCCTTCGGCCTCATGTACGAGCTGAGCCGCAACTATGCCCTGAGCAGCACCAGCAGCATCAGCCCGGTGTTCAACATCGCTTACCGCCACACCGCAGTGGACGCATACTGCGAGCGCGGCACGGATGCCGCTCTGAACGTGGACAAACAGAGTCTCGACACCGTAACCGTGGGGCTCGGTGCCCGCTATGCCGCCCAGGTGGGGCAGCAGACGCTGAACCGCGCCTGCGCCTTTGAAGCCCGCGCACTGGTCAAGTGCGACCTGGGTGACACGCAGGCTGATACCACAGTAGGCTTCATCGACCACGAAACCCGCGCCCGTATCGAAAGCGCAGAGATGGGTGCCTTCGGGGTGGAGCTGGGAGCCGGCATCTCCGTACCCGCAGGCAGCGGCAGCATCTTTGCCGATGGCACTGTGGAACTGAGAAGCGACTACACCAACCTCAACGCTGCTGCAGGCTATCGTCTTCAGTTCTAAGCAACTCAAAAATCCATTCAGAGCATCCCGCCTCGGCGCAGAAAACACGCCGCAGGCGGGATTTCCACTTTATCAACCTTGCCACGAATCAAGAGAATCCCTCCTAATACCGGGCGGTAGCCTTGTCTCGCCAAGGCGTCTCAGCCGCGGCGGCGGCGCATTACCAGCCCCGCCAGCGCCAGCAGAGAGAGCGCAGCGGTGGAAGGCTCCGGCACCAGCTGCCAGCCGGAACATGCCCCCGGGTGAATCGAACTCACCCCATAGATGTGGACCCCCGAAACACCCTGAAAGGTCATCAACTCGTAGTACCCGGTTTCTCCATCCTCGTCAAAATAGATTTTACCATTTTCTCCCGTCTCGACATCGATGGAGAACAACTCCCCGTAATACATCTCAGCAGACGAGTCGTCTGAATCGGTAACCCACAGTTTGGCCAGGCTGCCGCTATCGGTGTATTCCACCCCCCAGAGAGTGATGACATGTGTCAGGTTACCGGCATCTGAGTGAAGCAGCAGAGACACGCCAGCACCGTTTCCCAGCAAGCTGCCGAAATCTGAACCGGTAAAGTCTGAAGTAAAGGCAAGAAGATCCTCCAGTTTCCCTTTATCGAGGCCATACTGGTCATAATAAAACCCGCCGAAGGTATTAAGCGTAATCATCGCGGGATTTGCCACCTGATTGAAAAGAGACCGCTCCGCCTCTGCCTCATTTGCCGGTGCATACACACCGGAAAGCCACCAGTTGATGGCGGCCAGCGGGTCTCCGCCAGAGGCATGATTCTTGCTGTAGTCTAAATACGTGGTCCATACACCATCGAGATTGCCCGGAGCAGACGACGTGAGCTGGCTGCCGTAGCTGCCGTTCTGCCACCAGGTAATGAGATTGGAAGCCGATGCGGCGTAGCACATCATGTCGTCTCGCGTATCAGCCTGGCTTTTGTCCACATCATACCACCCGCCCGCGGCAGAAACACCCTCAGTCCACACAGCGCCGGTATACATTCCGGCGCCTCCGGTCTCAGCAGCTGAGCATATACAACCGGTCAGCCCCAGAGTTCCTATGACTACATTCAACAACTTCATGCCATTTTCCCCTTCTCAGATAAAGCTACCACATTCTCTCACGGAAAGTAAGCCCAAAAGATGACAGCTGGCAATCCTCCTCTCAGAAAGGAACTTGAAAAGATTTTCTTTTATCGATTCGTCCAATTATGTTTCTTCATGTGAGAAACCTGCGCAGCTTTACTTTTTCAGCATCCTTTATAAGCTAATGGAACACTGTAAGATATTCTGTCTTACGCGAATTCGGGCTTGCACCGAAGCGGCGAAAGTTAGCTCTACAAGTCGCTGAAATCTAGGCACAAAAAAGGAGCGGTCGTTACCATTTTGTCTTGGTTACGACCGCTCCCATAATAGCAGGGAGGTGATTTGAACACCCGACCAAAGGCTTATGAGTCCTCTGCTCTACCACTGAGCTACCCTGCCGTTGGAATCGCAGCCACCGCAGCGGCTGGTGAGGGGAGTATACACGTGGATATGAGCTTTGGCAAGCCTAAAATTGAATTTTTTGAGAATTTATTTTTTAGGGGCGCCTTTGCGCTGGTTGCGGATGCTCTGCAGGCGCTTCAGAGCGCCTTCGGGGTCGGCCAGCAGGGCGTCCACGCGCTTCATGGCGCTGGGGCCGGCCTTGGGGTCGGCTTCGATACCCTGGCGCATCACCTCAGCGGCGGCCTTGATGTCATCCACCGTCTGGGCGCTCATGAACATAATCTGGAACTTAATCTGCAGCATGCCGGCCTTGTTTTCAGGTTCGGCGGTGGGCAGGGCTTTGTCAAGTCGGAGGCCAAGCGGTCTTAGGAAGACAATGTAAGAGCTCAACT
>JAZONE010000076.1:0-13677 GCA_045654325.1 Akkermansia sp. | reverse complement strand
GTTCTCCATCCGCCTGCAGCAATACATTGGCAGGTTTGATATCACGGTGCAGCACATTGCGGCCATGCAGGTACTCCAGTGTCACCAGCAGGCGGCGCAGTTGCGGGAGCAGCCAGGACTCCGTTATCTCTGCCGGGGCGGGTGCCGCCTTGCTGAGCACCTCACCACCCACCCAGGGCATCACGTAATAGGCTGTGCCCAGCGCTTCGAAACACTCCAGCACGCGTACGACGCCGGGGTGCTGCAGAGCCGCCAGTATACGGGCTTCATCCACAAAGCGTGTGAGCGCCCAGTCGAAATCCTTCTGTACGGCGCCACCACTGGCATACACCCGGTGGCTGCCGGAAACGCGGTAAGCAAAGGCCGCGGGCAGGTTTTCCTTGATAACTACCTGCTGCCCGCTGCCGGTATGCTCTGCCAGGTAGGTAATGCCGAAACCGCCCTGCCCCAGCACCCGCAGCAGGCGGTAGCTCCCCAGCGGTATACCCGCCGGCAGTGCCATGCCCTGCACCTCTTCCTGTGGTGATGAAGAACTCATAAATATCTCTCTTTATTACGCAGAAGAAAACCACCCATCACTCATGCCCCCCCCGCCGCGCGGATCAGCTCTGCACATTCGGTATTATTGTTGATTAAAGCAGTTGTCAGCGGGGTACAGCTGTATTTGTTTGCCTTATTCACGTATATTCCGGGAGCGGCCAGCAGGAGTTTCACCACTTTCGCGTGCCCTGCGCTCGCAGCCATATGGAGCGGGGTCCAGCCGTCGCTGTCTGCCTTATTCACGTCTATTCCGGGAGCGGCCAGCAGGAGTTTCACCACTTCCGCGTGCCCTTCACGCGCAGCCCAATAGAGCGGGGTTCTGCCGGAGGTGTCTGCCTTATTCACGTCTATTCCGGGAGAGGCCAGCAGGAGTTTCACCACTTTCGCGTGCCCGTACCACGCAGCCGTATAGAGCGGGGTACAGCCGTCGCGGGCTGCCTTATTCACCTCTATTCCGGGAACGGCCAGCAGGAGTTTCACCACTTCCGTGTGCCCTTCCCACACAGCCATATGGAGAAGGTTCGAGCCGTCGGGCTCATTCACGTCTATTCCGGGAGCGGCCAGCAGGAGTTTCACCACTTCCGCGTACCCTACATACGCAGCCCGATAGAGCGGGGTCCAGCCGAAGCGGCCTGCCTTATTCACGTCTATTCCGGGAGCAGCCAGCAGGAGTTTCACCACTTCCACATGACCATATGTGGCCATATAGAACGGGGTCGAGCCGTCGGTGTCTGCCTTATTCACGTCTATTCCGGGAGCGGCCAGCAGGAGTTTCACCACTTCCACATGACCATATGTGGCAGCCAGATGAAGCGGGGTGCTCATATGGTGGTCAACACGATTCACGTCACAATCCGGTCTACTGAGCAGCGACTCAACTGCCTTTACGTCCCCATGTCGGGCTGCGTCGTGCAAGGGATTGGCGGGAGGTGTATCGGCTTGCGCCTCGCTGGAAGGCGCGGACTCCTGCGGCTTTGCCGTTTTATCGGTTTTATTCCCTTCTATCCGGGGTGTACCCTGTTCCTCTGCAGGATTGTTCGACTCCTGTTGATTACGGCGTTCTGCCTCTTCTCGGGCCCGGCGTTCTGCCTCTTCTAGCTCCTGGAGTTTCTTCTCAGCTTCCTCGCGGGCCTTGCGCTCTTCCTGAATCCGGCGTTCCATTTCAGCATTTTTCGCCTCGGCCGCTTCAGCTCTCTGCAAAGCCTCCGCGGCACGTTGATCAGCAACGGCCACTTTATCTTCACTGCTCATATAGGTGAAAGCAGATAATCCCACAGCACCGCAGAGAATGAGAGCAGCCGCACCGATGACGGGCAGCAGAAGTTTTGACTGAGACGGGGTTGTGAGAGCCGAGGGCACGCGGGGGCGCAGCCAGATGGCAGACACATTATCAGACTTACCTGCAGCAGCTTCCACTGCTTGTTCCGCCAGGGCTTTCAGGCAACTGTCGCACACCAGGGAAGAAGAAGCTGGCCAGCAGGACATATCCCATAACTCAGCAGGCAACTGATCCCACAAACCATCGCAGCAGAGGAGGAAGGAAGCATTACCGGGGCACTGCCCGCTGAGCAGATGCGGTCTGGGGGTGGAAGACGCGCCTATGGCCTGTGATAACCTGCCGCGGTCAGGATGGTTGTGCACTTCATCCGGGGCAATCATGCCCCGCTCTACAAAAATACGAACCAGAGAATCATCCACCGAGAGTTGTTTCCACTCCCCCTGTTCGGAAATGTAGACACGGGAATCACCTACGTTGACCACCGTGTAGGTCTGGTCGCAGAGGTAAACGGCGACAACCGTGGACTTGCCGGCCAGTGAGGCCTTGCCCCCGGCGGTATCAATCAGGAAACGGTGAGCCTCCTGCAACGCAGCGGATATGATAGTCTGTGCAGACTCTGCCGCAACACCGGCGGACAGAGACTGTTGCCAGGCCTGGTGCAGGTAGTGCACCACGGTGCGCGATGCGAACTCACCACCGGCGTGTCCGCCGGCGCCATCGGCCACCACGGCCAGAGTAGCCTGCGGGCTCTGCCAGCAGGCCTCAGAATCCTGCTGAGAATCGCGGTCACCCAGGAGCGAAACCTTTGAGCAATTCCGGCAGGTATCCGGGTGGGGCTTGATATCGACTACAATGACGGTGGCGTTATCCTGGCGGGGGACATCCAGTTTTTTCAGGGCAGAGAGAAGAGCATCGCGCAGCAGAATGGGAGATGCATGGCGCAGAGACGGGTCGTTGAGAATAGATTCCCAACCGTTATCTACCAGCGGCTGCAGGCCATCTGAAGCAATGATGAAACGGTCACCCACCTTGCAGGGTTCGCGATGCTTCGTGTAATCTGCAAGAGGGATTTCGGCACCACAAACCGCAGAATACAGAGCATGCCGGGGATTCTGGTCGGCCTCGGCCTCGGCGGCGGTCATGATGCCGGCCTGAACCCGCCGGCGAAGTTCCATGCCCCAGGTATGTGCCTGATTCAGCTTGGTGACTCGTGAGCCGGACTGGCGGTACAGCAGGGAATCGCCTACGCTCAGCCAGCCAAGCCCCTCGGCATCCACAGAAAGAGCAATGAGCGTAGCGCCGGCCTCAGCATCCATGCGCCGGTCCGACTTCTGGGCAGCGATCTCCTGATTCGCCCGCATAAGCGACTGACGCAAGCGGGACTCCAGGGGAGAAAATGCTGCCGATTCACCGGAAAACGCGCGCGCGAAGCCCTGCACCAAAGCACCACTTGCCAATTCACCATCGGCAGCGCCCCCCATACCATCTGCCAGTATTGCCAGCACTTCCTGCTTCGGCGAATTGCCGGCTGCGCCACTTATCAGAAAACAGTCTTCCTGATTCTCCCGGCGCCCAACCCACTGGTCTCCCGCTACTTCAACACTATAGGCAGGGAATATCGTCACACTCGTACTCATAATTGAAATCTGTTTACTTTGTTACTGAAGATGGATATATGAAAATCTGCTGCATATCAACACCGGCCTGACACCAGACCCGGCTTGCGATTACACCCGAACATTCTGACATAAATTTGTTAAGATGCAAGTATTTTTCATTGAAATGGCGTATTTAAGGGGTTGTTTCAGATTTTCTGGTAAATCTATGTACCAAAACAAGCAGACGTGTTTGACGAACAAAGATTACGCGTTAGCATAATTAAGCGAGATTGTTGTTTTCGGAGCACGGGACTTCAGCCCCTATAGCGACGGACGGATGATAAAATTGCTTGACGACTCGTGGTGCTTCGTATAGTGTGTAGGGCGTATTCGACCGAGTCTCCATGAAAACCACGATTCTCGCAGCAGCTCTGCTCTTCTCTCCGCTCTGGGCAAATCAGCCTTCTGTAGCTCCGGACTTTATTGCAGATGATGAAGACTACGCCGAGGAGACGGTGCAGCTGGATGACGGTTTGTTCAACATACTGCTGGAAATTGAGTCGACCATGTACAGCAGGCAGGATGAGTCGCTTTTTCAGTACAGACTGGTTACGCTGCTGCCGCTGATTATGGAACGAGGCAACCCGGATATCACCCTGCCAGAGACCAAGGGCAACACCGCCCTGCACTACGCCTGCGCACTTGGCCATGTGAAGCTGGTGCAATGGCTCATTGACCACGGTGCAGATACCAGAGCGCGCACGAAGCGCGGCGCCTCCGTGCGCGACTGTGTGGGGAGCGCTAACCGGAGGGCCATTCTCCGCATGCTGGATGAGGCTCATGCCAGGCCTGTGCCCCGCCCCGGAAACCAGGCAGAGGGTCAACCCTCTGCCAGATAATCCTCCAGCCAGCGGTTGTAGGCCGCCTCATCCGGGAGGAAGATATTATCGCTTCCCATTCCTGCCTGCGGGGCACGGGACTTCAGTCCCGATCAAACTCTCCATGATTTACGGGACTGAAGTCCCGTGCTCCAATGAAGTTCTTTAACAATCCAACGCATCAGTACATTATTATCATTGCAAGCAAAATGAGCAATGACGGAATCGCGCCAAAGCAAAGCGACCTTGTCCAGCTCACGTTGTGAACATAGCGCATGATGCTGGAAAAAATGACCGTGCAGAGAATCACAGCCCAGCCTGCCGCCACAATCAGCTGCAGTGCCACATCCATATACAATCCCAATAAAAGGTTCGCATAAACAGGCTCAAAATTGGCACTTAAACAGTCGCGGCATGCCTTGACACAGGCAGCTGTTAGAAATCCTGTCCAGGCCGAAATACCATAAGGGCGGGCACAAAGCCAGACAAGCAGCCAGGTAAAAAGATTATCAAGTGCGCTATCTATCAGCAGCTCCTTCAAAAACAACGACGGTTCGTCCTTGAAGGGCGCACACAGGACATGCATCACTACGAGTCCAACAGCATAAATGCCACTACTCAGTAGTGCTCGTTTCCAGTCGCACTTCAGCATGTAGCGCCCCAGCAGAAACAACAGCACCGGGGCAGAAAATATGAGATGACGCTGCAGGAAATGCCCTGTGGCACTCCACAGATGCATCTCCGTCATCATGTAAAGCAGTGCACCATAGGGAAGCAGAATCATCGCATAGCGGATATATTCATTGCGCCCGCGCTTCAGCCAGCACAAAGCGGCCAGCATACCGCCAAGCATGCAGCATATATTGATTACCAGATGCGAATCCATGTCGTTTTACTCCGTTGTGTATTCATCGAGCCATTCCTTGAAGGCGGCAGACTGCTGCAGCACGGTGGTAAGGAAAGCATCCTCAAACTGTTCCTTATGCACAGCGGGATATAGTGACAGGATACCCTGCCGGTAAACAGCCACACCATGAGCCTGCATCTTGCGGAAATGTGAAGGCATCTCCACTGACTCACGTCGGCAGATACCCTCCACCTGCCTGTCCGTCAGCGTCCAGTCCGAGCGCACCCAGAACAAGGCCATCCAAGCCTCGGCATCAATTTTCCGGATACGGATATCTTCAAAAGAACCGGAGTTCCAGGAGAGATACTCCTTCTCTGCCACGGCCTCGTCCGTAGCCTTGGCAAGCGCCTTGAAATTGTCAGCCAGCTCATCAAAAGGCAGCGCGATTCTGATACGAGCCACCTTGCTCCATTCCTTTTTCTCCTTACTCGCATTCCGGCTGCGCTTCAGCTCATCCTTGCCATCACGCCAGAGCAGGCACACAGACGCAGCCGCAAAGGCCAGGCCAAGAATCAGCATGAACACCTGCCGGAAATCAAATCCGGAAGCAGCATACCACCAACATCCCCCCACCACAAGCGCCAGGCCGGCCAAGCCGTACAGAAGATACTCACCTATTGTTTTCATAAGCAGCATTCTAACACTAGGCGCGCGAAAATTCAACAAAAAAAACACCAACACAATTAACTTAATATAAGCAAATAAAGCAGAAAGAGAGCTATTTCTGACTCTCTTTCCGGAATGCTATCAGATATTGATTTGAGCAGCTTTACTCATCTTCGGCGGGGGCAGTGGCGGTCTTTCGCCAGACATGAAAATGGTTTCGGCAGTTTTCAGTTTCAGACGCACGCGAGCTGCATATAAAAAGCCCGTGAAACGGGCGACATATCCATAGCGAGTGGTGAAGCTGCGATAGCAGCGAAACCACTCGATTACCATAAAAAATATTGGGAACCCGTGAAACGGGTGACAGAGGCTTCTGTTATTCTTTTAATCTCCCCATTTCTCGCTATTTCTTATAGTTTTTTACTTGTCTCCAATCATGCAAATTGCTACCATGAGGATAATATATTTACCATGGGACGCTCATACACAAATATCATTATCCACCTTATCTTTCATATTAAAGACACTGCCAGTTTAATGAAAGAAGATGATTTGCCGCAAATATTTTCATACTGGGGGGAATTATCAGAGGTGTATCAGGATTTGCTTATACAATAGGAGGACGCCCTGACCATATACATATCCTGACAACCTTACCTCTCACCATGACATTGCCTGATTTTGTTCGCACAATCAAGGCTGGCTCTAGTAAATGGATAAAGCAACGCTCCTCGGATTACAGGAATTTCGCCTGGCAGGAAGGGTATGGAGCCTTTACTGTGAGTGAATCTATAAAACAGAATGTGATTGATTACATTAGCAACCAAAAGCTGCATCATCAACGCTGCTCTGCTTACAGCGAGTTTATACATTTCCTTGAGAAAAATGGGATTTCTACTGATTACGTTCCTCACCGAATGTAACATCACATTGCACAAATACATAAACGGTGAATTTGCATCCTCTGCCTCTGTCACCCGTTCCACGGGTTCTGGTATGATTTTACGATATCGAGTGGTTCCGCTGCTGTAGCAGCTTCACCACTCGCTAAGGGTATGTCGCCCGTTTCACGGGCTATAAGCCAGTTTCTCGCAGTTTTTCATTCGACATAACGCAGAAAGAGAGCCGTTTCCGGCTCTCTTTCCGAATGCTATCAGATTATTGGAGACGCTTTACTCCTCCTCGGCGGGGGGAGCAGAGTTGGCCTTGGCAGCATTTACCAGCGCCTCTGTCTCTGCCAGCACCTGGTCGATGGTGGCGGCTGCAGGGGCAGCGCCCTTCAGCAGCTGCTGGGTGGCGTGGTAGGCCTTGGAGCGTTCCTCGGAGTAGATGAGGGAGTACACCTGAGACTGGCGCTTGTCGTAGGCAGCGCCCTTCTCATCTGCCAGCTGGGCGGCGGTGAGGCCGTCGATATTGGTGGCGGTGGTATCCGCACCAAGCTGCAGCAGCATCTTCACCACGGCATCGTCACCACGCATGGCGGCGAGCATGAGCGGGGTGTAGCCATTGGTCTCCTTCTCATTGATATCGAGCCCGGCCTTGATGAGCATGGCCGCGGAGTGCGGCATGCCGCTCCAAGCTGCCCAGTGGAGGGCGGTGAAGCCGTCCTGGTCCTTGGCGTGAATATTCACACCGGGGGCGTTGAGGAGCTCGTTCACATAATAAGCGCGGTCAGCATCCTTGGCCAGGGAGAGCTGCGGGTTGTTGAAGTTCGTGTACACAGCCCACATGAGCGGGGTGCGGCCGGTGCTGTCCGGCGTGTTCACGAAAGCCTTGTTATCTTTGCAGCCTTCGGCGAACTCCTTGAGGAAAATGTCGTCCTTGCCATCCTGCACGCCACCCTTGCGGATGAGGGAGACGAGCGAGTCGGTGACCTGCACGGATTCGAAGGGCTTCATGGCCAGGTTACAGGCATAGCCCAGGGCACCCATGATGCACACCAGGATGCACATATCCTTGATGATGGGGAGCCATTCGGTCTTGTGTTGAGTATCAGACATGGTGTGAAATCAGGCGTTAGCGTTTACGGTATTGTCTTCCTCGTCCTTCTCGGTGTCGGTCTCGTGAGCCGTCGTCTCCTCGGGATTATCGGAAACGAAGCTGTCCTTGGTCAGAATGATGGCCAGCGGTGAAATGAGAGCCATGATGAGGTAGATAGTCCACATGAACTCGGGGGAATCCCAGAAGCCGATGTGGCCGGTATCCATCTTGGCGGCGATGCCGTCGAAGCAGAGGTAGGACACCAGCAAACCGCCCACCACGCCGTTAATCGGCTTGGCAATGAACATGGGCAGAGCGGAAAGGGACATGTAGGAAGCCACCTTGTCCTTGGGTGCCACGCGGGCCACGTACTCTGAGAAACGGGGGCTGAACAGCAGCTCACCGAAGGCGAAGATGAGAATCTGCAGGAAAATGGCCACGAAATAGGCCTGGCCGATAGTCTCGATGCCGGGGATGATGAAGTAGGTCTGCGGCGGCACAGCCATGAGGATGAGCGAGCAGGCAGAGATGCTCATACCCGTGATCATGAGCTTCACGGTGGAGAACTTGTTGAGAATCGGGATGATGAGAATCAGACCGGTGATAATCACAAAGGGATTCAGGGAGTTCATGAAGCCCAGCTTGAAGTCATCGCCGATGGTGCGCAGGTAATACTGCGGCATGACCAGGAACTGCAGCGTGAACACCAGACGCACACCCAGGGTGAGCACCAGGAACACGATGAGCTTCTGGAACGCACGCTCGCGGGCCACCTGGCCGATGAGCTGCAGCGGACGCTGGGCAGACTTCTCTGTCTTCACGATGCGCTCCTCCGGCACAGCGAAGAAGTCCTCATCAATGAAACGGGTGAAGACGAAGGCGATGCAGTTGCAGATGGTACCAAAGTTAATGACCCACAGCAGGCCGTCGATATCGCCCTGCCACTTGAGCAGCGGGTCCACGATGGCAAAGCCGGCCAGCAGAGCGCCCACGTTCATGAACAGGTAGTAGAAGTTGAAACCTGTGGGACGCGCGCGCAGCGTGGTGAAGCGGCGGATGGAGGTCGTGATGCAGGGGCTCATGAAAGCCGTACCGAAGGACATCAGGCCGATGCCCGCCATCACGAAGTAGCGTGAATTATCCTGGCTGAGCTGCAGAATCTCGGTACCGAAGTCAGCACCCATACCCAGCACCAGACGACCACCAATCAGCAGAGCAAAGCCGATGAGGTAGGTGCGGCGCAGGCCGATGATATCGCAGATGGTACCTACTGCGAACACAAAGAGGGACACGAACAGCGTGTACATGCCCACCCAGTACGGGGCATCCGCGTCGCGGAAGCCGCAGTACTTGTTCAGGAAGAGCGAGAACACGATGATGAGTGTGAAGTACGACAGGCCATCGAAGAACTGGATGAAGTTCGTGAGCCAGAAGTTCTTACCACACTCGCGGAGCACCCCGAATTCGGAGAAGTACTTGACGATGAAGTTTTGTTTGGTATCACTCATGGTTTTATTTCTAGTCGTGTGTCAGTGCATCAGGCGAGGACGGCTCCCTTGCTGGCATTGGTGGCCAGCTTGCGGTAGCGCTTGAGCCACTTGCTGGGGATTTCCTGCATGGTGGGCTGCCATACGGCACGGCGGGCGGCGATTTCCTCGTCGCTCAGTTCCACATTCATGCTGCGGGCGGGGATATCGATGGAGATGATATCACCATCCTTCAGCAGGCCGATGAGGCCACCCTCGGCTGCCTCCGGGGAGACGTGACCGATACAGGCGCCGTGGGTAGCGCCCGAGAAGCGTCCATCGGTAATGAGAGCCACGCAGTTGCCCAGGCCCTTGCCCATGATGTAGCTGGTGGGGGCAAGCATTTCCTGCATGCCGGGGCCACCCTTCGGGCCTTCGTTGCGAATGACCACCACATCGCCGGGCTTCACCTTGTCGGCAAGAATGCCGGCGCAGGCGTCTTCCTGGCTCTCAAAAATCACAGCCGGGCCGCGGTGCACCATCATTTCAGGCAGCACGCCGGCTTTCTTCACAATAGCACCCTGCTCTGCCAGATTACCGAAGAGCACGGCCAGACCGCCATCCTTGGAGTAGGCGTTGTCCAGCGTGCGGATGACGGCGGGGTCCTGAGTGGAAAGGCCCTCAATCTGCTCGCCGAGCGTCTTGCCGCTCACGGTGGGCACATCTGTCTTCAGGGCACCGGGAATCTTGTTGATTTCGGCGAGAATGGTCATGATGCCACCGGCGCGCAGCACATCGTGCATGTGGTAGCGGGAGCTGGGTGCCACCTTGCAGATGTTCGGGGTGCGCTTGGAAATCTCGTCGATGCGCTTGAGGTCGTACTCGAAACCGGCCTCAGCAGCAAAAGCCAGGGTGTGCAGCACGGTGTTGGAGGAACCACCCATGGCCATATCGCAGGTGAACACGTTGTCGATGGCGGCTTCGGTGATGAGGTCACGGGGCAGCGGGCCGCCCTGCTTCGCCATCTCCACAGCGCGACGGGCTGCGGCGCGCCAGAACTCCTTGCGCTCCTCGGAAAGAGCAAGCAGCGTACCGTTGCCCGGCAGAGCCAGGCCCAGCACCTCGCACAGGCAGTTCATGGAATTGGCGGTGAACATACCGCTGCAGGAACCGGCGCTCGGGCAGGCGTGGCACTCCACGTAGTGCAGTTCATCCTCGGTAATCTTGCCGGCGGTGCAGGCAGCCACGGCCTCGAACACGCTGTTCAGGTCCAGGTCTTCGCCGTTGCGGCCCTTGCCCACAGCCATGGGGCCGCCGCTGCAGAAAATGGTCGGGATATTGCAACGCAGCGCGCCCATCACCATGCCGGGCACAATCTTGTCGCAGTTCGGGATGCAGATGCAGGCATCGAACGCATGGGCACTGAGCATGGTCTCCACGCTGTCGGCAATCAGCTCACGGCTGGCCAGGGAGAACTTCATGCCGTGATGCGCCATGGCGATACCATCGCACACGCCGATGAGGTTGAACTCAATAGGCGTGCCGCCTGCCTTGCGCACCTCATCCTTGATAAGCTCGGCCACCTTGTTGAGGTGCACGTGACCGGGAATCACTTCATTGAAAGAGTTGCAAATGGCAATGAACGGTTTCTTGATGTCCTCATCCGTCATGCCTGTGGCGCGCATCAAACTGCGATGCGGCGCACGCTGAATACCTGCCTTGGTACGATCTGATAACATAGCGCGGCGATTTTATCACAACGCAGACCACATTACCAGAACATTTTTTTCGATGACGCGCGCGTGCACGTAAGAGCCACTGCCCGGCTCAGCCCCCCCCGGATATGCAGCGGCAAAATTGCCAATCGGACGGCTCTTCAATTTCTGTTTATCAGGATGTTTTGAACTTGACCGCAGGCGGCAATCTGTTAGTATACGCTACATATGAGACTGAGAACCCTTGCTTCGCTTATACTGGTAACAATGGGAAGTCTGCAGGCAGACGATTTGCAGCAGATTGCCAACAACATGGCGGTTAAGTCCCCTTCAGCAGAGACAAAGAAACTGCAGCTTCCTCGCGCAGCAGGAGCACATGTGCGTTTATTGGGCGCAGACTACGAACAGATTATTGATAAAGCCGGAAACATCAACCACCCGATGAGCGACACCGCGGTTCGCGTAAGTTTCGAGGTGAGCAAGGACGGTCGGAAAGTCACCAGCCGCGACTATGAAATCACCGTACCGGCAAAAGGCAAAGCTGCGGCCAATGTGAACCCGAAGCCTCAGATTATCCCCGAACTGCTGACCTGGAAAGGCGGCAAGGGCACGCTTCAGCTGCCCAGGGAGGTGCTGGTGTTCGGCCGCGATGGCTATGTGGAAGAACTGATTCGCGAAATCAACACCCTGCTGCCGGAGGGATACTCCGCCAAACGCACGAATGACGTGAAGGCTGCGCATGTATCCATCGTCGCCTCCAAGGGGGCTGATGACGAATCATACCGCATCTCCATCGGCAAGGAGCGAGTCAACATCTCAGCCGCCGGCAACACCGGCCGCTACTGGGGCACGCGCACCCTGCTGCAGATGATGTCTCAGAACCCCACAGAGCTTCCCTGCGGCAGCAGCTGGGACGCACCCCGCTATAAGCTGCGTGGCTTCATGCTCGACGTAGGCCGCCTGCCCATTCCGCTGGATTATGTGAGCGATGTCATCCGCCTCATGGCCTGGTACAAGATGAATGACCTGCAGCTGCACCTGAACGACAACTACATTTTCCACGAGCATTATGTGGATGCCGGCGAAGACCCCTTCAAGAAATCCTACTCTGCTTTCCGTATGGAAAGCAACATCAAGGGCGCTGACGGAACCCCGCTCACCGCTCAGGATCTGCACTACACCAAGGGGCAGTTCCGCAAGCTGGTTGAGTTCGCCAATGAACGCGGCGTGAACATCGTGCCCGAGTTCGATGCTCCCGGCCACGCCCTTTCCTTCACCCGCGTGCGTCCTGACCTGATTTACCAGGGGCCGATGAAACATGTAAAGCGCCGCTGCGAAATGCTCGATGCCGCCAACCCGGAAACCCTCAAGTTCGTAGGTCAGGTGTGGGATGAGTACCTGAAGGGTAACAAACCCGCTTTCGAAAACTGCCCGGTGGTGCACGTGGGATCCGATGAATTCTTCGGAGACGCAGAAGACTACCGCAAGTTTGCGGATGGCCTGCTGGGGCACATCCAGAGCCGCAACCACACCCCGCGCATCTGGGGCAGCCTGAAAGCCAAGCCCGGCAAGACCCCGGTGCGGGTAGATGGCGTGCAGATGAACCTGTGGAGCATGGACTGGGCCAGCGCCTGGGATTCCGTGAACGCCGGGTATGATGTGATTACCACCTTTGACCGCGACCTCTATGTCGTTCCCTTTGCCGGTTACTACCGCGCCGACCGCAACCGCAAGGGGCTTTACGAAAACTGGAAGCCCAATAACTTCGGCCGCGAGACCCTGCCTGCAGGGCATCCCAGGCTGCTGGGTGCCACCTTCGCGGTGTGGAATGACGAAATCGACCGCCTGCACAAGGGCTATGGCGCCTACGACCTCTGGGGCACAATTGACGGTCTGGTGAACGTGCTGGCCCAGAAGATGTGGGGGCATCCCGCCGCTCCCCGCAGCTTCGATGCGCACAACGACCTGGTATCCAAGGTAAGCCGCATTCCGTTCTGCAATCCGCTTTACCTCAATGACAAGGCCTTCTCCATGGAACCGGGGCTGACCCCGATGCGTCTCCGCAAGGGTTCCAAGGGGCCGGACTACCACCTGACCATGGAGCTGCTGATGCCGCAGGCACCCACCCCCGGCGAGGAACAGGTGCTGCTGGGCTCACGCCAGGGGCAGCTGCTGGCCGCCGGCAAGGATGGCCGCATCACCCTGCGCCGCAGCGACAGCATCGAGTTCGCTTTCAATGCCAAGCTGCCCGTGGGCAAGCGCGTGAAGCTCGAACTAATCGGCACCATGGGCAAGACTGAACTGCTTCTTGATGGTGTTTCCGCAGGAGAGCCGGAAAACGTGCGCTTCCCGCTGCGCCAGGATAACCGCATGAGCACCTTTGTGCTCCCGCTGGAATCCCTTGGCAGCTCATTCAACGGCAAGGTGTTCAGCATTGACGTGAAATAAGCAGCGCCCAATCCCCTGGATTGTCAGCAGCCCGGCAAATGCAGATTTGCCGGGCTCTCTCTATACTATCCCCGCAAACCCATGTGTCCCAAAGATTTTGCGGCGCGATAAATTGATAGTTGGCGAGCCTACGGCGAGCGGATTTTTGAGCCCGGAGGGCGGCATATCAATAGCGAGGGGTAGAGCCCGTCACGCGTAGCGTTGGCGGGCGGAACCCCTCGTATGCAAAAAATAATCCGGAACCCGTGAAACGGGTGACA
>JAZONE010000075.1:0-17244 GCA_045654325.1 Akkermansia sp. | reverse complement strand
AGCAGTCGGTCGCTACGCTCCCTCAATGAAATACTCGCTGCGTGAGTATGAAATCCGCCGTATCGGCGGAAGAAACCACTGCTTTGCAGTGGATGAATTTCTTTGCTGCGCAAAGGACGAAATCCCTGCGCTTCTCGCAGGTACAAATTTGAAGGACAGGAAGCGGACGGAGTTTGAACTTGCAGGCGGGGGCGGGATTTGCTAGCATGGTGGCATGATTCCACGGTCGGCAGTCATGGCTATGCTCACGCTCGCTTTCGGCGCAGCGGCGCAGGAGCCTGCTGCCGATGATGCCGAGGCCTGGAAGGCGGAGGAGGAAGCGGTGCTGCGCGAGGCGGCGGCGCGGGGTATCACGCCGGATAAGAAGGGCGCGGCCGTGGCCGCTGCGGCGGCAGAGCAGTTCGGAAGCAATGTGCTGCTGCCGGATGCGGACGAGCACGTGGTGTCGCACAGCAAGCTTTTCTCCGTAAGCGGTGGCGATTCGCTGCGCATGGGCGCCATTGCCACGCGTGCGGATGATTTATACAACCAGGTCTACAAGCTGCTGCAGCTGGAAAAGGGCCACAAGCACAGCATTTCCATACGCCTCATCGGCCGCAGCTCAGATGCCCCCGCGCTGCACCCCATCCGCACGCGTATCAGCATCATCGATGGGCAGCCGAACTTCCAGGTGCGCATTTTCCCCGGCGGCGGCATCGACCTGGACCGCCTGGACAAGGCCATCATCACCATGGTGCTGTATGAAAATGTGCTGCGGGATCTGGACCCGGGCGCTTACCCGGAGACGGTGGAGCTGCCGGGCTGGCTGGTGGCGGGTGTGCAGCAGGCGGTGCTGTGGAAGAGCGGCCGCGCAGAGCGGCGCGTGTACCAGCAGCTGTTCAACCGGGCGGAGATGCTCTCGCCCGAGGAGATGATTTCCGTAGAGAACCCGGACGAGCTGGATGCCGCCAGCCGCCAGGTGTACGAGGTATCCTGCGGGGTGCTGCTGATGAGCCTCATCGAGCGCGAGGGCGGGATAGACCAGCTGAAGAACCTGCTGAGCAGCGCTGCCACGGCAGACGGCACCCCGGTGGAAACCATCACCGAGCACTTTCACGAGCTGGGGGTGGACAGCAGCCTGCTGAACAAGTGGTGGGCCATAGAGCTGGCCAACCTGGCGCTGCCACGGGCCACGGATTCCATGGCCCCGCTGGAAACCGAGAAACTGCTGCAGGAGGCGCTCACCCTCATGTATTTTGACCCGGTTACGGAGGTACCCCGCCCGGTGGGGCTGGATGACGCCTATGCCCTGGCCGAGCTGCCGAACTGGCAGAAGCAGGTGCAGCCGAATATCACGCGTCTGGTAGCGCTGAGCCACACCTGTTTCCCCGGGTACCGCCCCATCATCACCGAGTATTGCCGGATTCTGGGGCACATGATCAACGGCGCTCACCCGGATGAGGTGCAGAGCGCGCTGGGGCCGCTGGCCGAGCTGCGCCGCGCCTACCACAGCGCCGCTATCCGAGGACGCGATTACCTGGACTGGTTCGAAATCACCTTCACCGGGCAGGAGCGCGGGCGCTCGTTCGATTCCTACCTGGAAACCATGCAGATGCTGCGCCGCGAAGACCCGGGCCCGGATACGCCGATGAGCCGGTATCTGGATGACATTGAAGCGCTCTACCAGCAGGAGGAAGGCACCCCCCTGCCCCGGAGTCTGCGCGACCGAATCCCCGGAAAACAGAAAAAGACCCGCAAATGAGCCGCACCCCCACACCCACCACCCCACCGGATATGAGCGAGGAACTGACCGCGCAGCGCGAGGGATTTGCCCGCGTGTGCGGTATAGATGAGGCGGGCCGCGGCCCGCTGGCCGGCCCGGTGGTGGCGGCGGCGGTCATTCTGCCCGCCGGCTATGAGCTGCCGGGGCTGAATGATTCGAAAAAGCTCACGGCGAAGAAGCGCGAGCAGCTGTATGCCGCGCTCATGGCCGATGAGCGGGTGCAGAAATGCATAGCCCAGGCCACGGTGGCGGAAATTGATGAGCTGAATATTCTGCGGGCCACGCATCTGGCCATGCGCCGCGCGGCGGAGGGGCTGCCCGGCGGGGTGGATTTCTGCCTTATCGATGGCCTGCCCGTGCCCGGTTTCCCGCTGCCGAGCCGCAGCCTGGTAAAGGGCGATGCGCGCTGCCTGAGCATTGCCGCGGCGAGTATTCTGGCCAAGGTGTGGCGAGACCACTACATGCAGGAGCTGCACCGCGAGTTCCCCACCTACGGCTTTGACCGCCACGCGGGCTACGGCACCAAGGCCCACATGCAAGCTATCCACGAACATGGAGTTACGATACACCATCGCCGCACGTTTGCACCTGTTGCACAACTGGAACTGCCCCTGGGCTGAGAACGCCCCGCCCAGCGCCGGTTACCTGGGCGAATACGGCGAGCTGGCGGCCGCCTCGTACCTGCGCGCACAGGGCTACAAAGTGCTGCGCCACCGCTGGCGCATGGGCGCCGGCGGCGAGCTCGACCTCGTTTGCCGCAAGGGAGATATGCTGATTTTTGCCGAGGTAAAAAGCGCCCGCGACACCCGCGCCGGCCGCCCCGCCCGCCGGGTGAACCACCACAAGCGCGAGCTCATCCGCCGCGCCGCCCTCCTCTGGCTCCGCCGCCTTGGCCGGGACGTCCCCGTGCGCATGGATGTGGTGGAGGTGCTCCTTCCCCCCGGACAGAAGCCCGAGATAACGCACCTGCCCGGCGTTTTTCCGCTCGTAGAGCGGAAAAACGGGGATTTTGGATGTTGAATGTAGAACTTTGGATGTGTCAAGTTCCGCTGGCGAATGCCCGCAGGGTGTTGGGCATGCGGCACATAGTGCCGCTTTGGTATCGTCGCCAGGCGGTAAATCTGAGCTTGTTGTTTTCACAGCACAGGACTTCATTCCCGAAAATCACGGCGCGTTTAATCGGGGCTTCCGTCTTCGGCTTTGCCTACGCCGTGACAGGAAAGTCACGTGCCCCGATGAAGCCGTCAAATCCGAGTTTGTCGAGCAGTTTGCGCAGCTTTAGCGGAGCGGAATTTGAGTCCCGAAGGGACGTAAGAGGGGAGGCAGGGGTAAGCCCGCGCAGCGGGCGCAGCCCCTGCTAACAAACAAAAGATAATGGAGCCCCGACGAAAGGAGTGGGCGGCAGCCAGTCACGGCGACTTGTCTCGGCGTAGCTTCAGCGAAGACGGAAGGCCTTGGCATCAATGTGTAGCAGTCGCCTCTGGCACCCTCTCGCTCCGCTCGGGGTTCAGATTGTTTTTTATGGTTAGCAGGGGTTCCGTCGCTTCGCGACTCCACCCCTGCCTATGCTCTGACGTCCCTTCGGGACTCCAATTTCCGGTCGCCGTTGGCTCGCCAATTGCCGATTTGTCGATAAGTGCATGATGATGCCACATTGTGCGGGAATATATTGGGGCTCGCGGGCATGCGGCACGTTGTGCCGCTTTTGTATCGTCGCCAAGCGGTAAACCTGAGCTTGGGGTGTTCGAGGCACGTGACTTCATTCCCGAAAATCACGGGCGTTTAATCGGGACTTCCGTCTTCGGCTTTGCCTACGCCGTGACAGGAAAGTCCCGTGCCCCGATGAAGCTCTTCTCCAAATTCCCGCAAATCGGGAGCAGTATTCCCGATTTGCGGGAATTGAAATGCTATATCACAGAGCAGAAATGGGGAATCCTAACGCCCCAAAGGGCATGGGAACTACTTCCTCTGCCGTGCAGAAAACGATACCGGGCTTGATTTCATAGCGATTTCCGGTGGGAATGGAGGCCGCCCACTTCAGATCGGCGCTGGCAGGGCTGCTGCTGCGCTTCACCTCCATGGGATACAGGCACGATTCCTGCTCGATTACAAAATCCACCTCTGCCCCATTCCGGTCGCGGTAGTAATACAGGCGTGCATCCTTGCCGGCATTGGCATAGCTGCGAATCAACTGGCCATATACCCAGGTTTCCAGAATAGCCCCTGAAAACGCACTGTTCTGCAACTGGCCGGGGGATTCTATGCCGGCCAGCCAGCAGCAGAGTCCGGTATCCAGGAAATAAAGCTTGGGAGTCTTGGCAAGCCGCTTGGTGGAGCTCACATAATATGGCTCGAGCAAAGCCACTATCCCCGAAGCCTGAAGGATAGACACCCAGGCCGCCGCTGTCTTGGGAGACACCCTGGCATCCCGCGCCAGGTCACTGTACACCAGCTGCTGCCCGGAACGCATGGCTGCGGAGCGCATCAGCAGCACAAACGATGCCTGATTCGCCACCTGCGTGAGCGCCTGCACATCGCGCTCCACGTAGGTCTGCACGTATGAGCGGTAATAATCATCCACAGGCAGCTCAGGGTTACGCACCAGCATAGGGTATCCACCGCGCCAGATACGCTCATACAGTGCTGCCAGGTTGCAGGTATTCGCAGGCTGCACCTGCTGGCGGGCCGCAGCCGGGTCAAATGGCGCACACTGCATCTTGCCCCCGCAAATCTCGCGCTGCGACAAGCTGTGCAAATCGACTATGGCAATACGCCCCGCCAGGCTTTCGCTCACCCCCTTCATCATGTGAAAACGTTGCGACCCCGTCAGCCAGTACATGCCGGGTTCCTTCGCGGCATCCACCTTTATCTTGATAGCCCGCAACAACTCAGGCACATACTGAATCTCGTCTATGCAAAGAGGTGTCCCCATTTCGTTCAGGAATCCCATGGGATCTTCCTTTGCATACGCAGCCCGGGTATAATCATCCAGCGTCACATATTTCATATCCGCTGGCATGATGTGCTGCAGCAGTGTCGATTTTCCCACCTGCCGGGCACCAGTCACCAGAACACAAGAGAAAAAGCGGCTGAGCTCGCTCACCTTTTTCGCCATGATTCGCTCATAATACTTTGTAACTGTTCCCTTTGCCATACCGCTATCTTCGCACTCCAACGCAGATATGTCAAGTCAAATTCCCGCAAATCGGGAATGCCGCTCCCGATTTGCGGGAATTGGTGAATAAAACGCGTATTTCGGAAGCCTTCGGGAAGCTTGAATGTTGGATGTAGGATGTATTAAGTTCCGCGGGCGAATGCCCGCAGGGTGTTGGGCATGCGGCACCCCGTGCCGATATCGTCCACGCCTGGCGTGGATTTCGTCGCGGCAAAGCCGCGATTTCGTTTCCTGTTCAGCTAGGGCTTTCTGTCGCCCACCCATCGGGAAAAACTCATCACATCCACCATAGGATAAACGATATCCTCACTTCGTTCGGACGATATCAGCCTGCGGCTGACGATATCGCCGTACCGGCGACGATATCCTCGCCCTGACGGGCTCGGACCGGGGGGGGGGAAGCAAGCTGCCCGTGCCGGAGGCATCCGACACGGGCAGGAAATTTTTCAATAGTCAATTGTCGATGGTCAATCGTCAATTACTTTCGGCGGCGACGAGCTACCAAGCCGCACAGAGCCAGCAGGCTAAGCGTGGTCGTAGTCGGCTCAGGGATAACGGTGAGGCCGGTAATGGTAATGATAGTACCTACGTTAGCACCATCCTCACCGGGCATACCGGCATACTGCACGGTCACCGTAGTGTTGGAAGCCAGTTCTGCGGGAGTCTCCAGCGAGCCGGAAACACCCTGCCCGGCCAGCTGCTGCCCCAGCCAGCTGTCTTCAGCAAAAATCAGGCCCGGGTCGGCTTCATAGTCCATGGTGAATCCGCTCAGGATGATGGTAAGTTTATAGGTCTTGTCATATACCAGACCAGCCAGGCTGCCCAGGTCACCCAGGTCTACCACCAGCGAAGCGGAGGAATCCGCGTTGTTCAGCGTGATGCCGCTGAGCAGATCCGTGGTGAAGCTGGCGGTGGAACCTTCCACACTGTATTCACCTACCTTTGCCACATCGGTCATGGTGTAGCTACCCTTTTCCAGCTGCACGGCTTCGGCCGTCACATTGGTAAGGTTCACTGCGGTGCCGGAAGTAGCAGCGGTAACAGTTACATTGCTCAGCGTCATATCGGCAATGGTGTAGCTGGTGCCAGCTGCAAGTTCGGCCAGAGATACATCGGCATTGGCAATGCTGCCCGCCGTGCCACCGGTCCTGGTAATGCTGCTGCCCTCGATGGTCACGTTGCTCAGCGTGGCATTCTGCCTGCTGATGCTCACGTTACCGGCGGTAATCTGGTTGCTGGCGCCACCAATCTTCGCAGAGGACGTTTCGCCCACTGCCAGCTTGGTCACATGAACCTTGTTACCGAAGGTAGCTTCACCACCGCCCTTCACGTTCAGGTTCAGCGTGCCGGTTCCGGCTCCGGTCCAACCGGAGAAATCAGCGGCAGCACTGGAAATAACACCGTTTACGCTGACAGCGGCAGCATTGTCGATATTGACGGTAAGATTGCCTGCCGTGGTTCCCAGCTTGGCGTTAATCTCCGTAGCAGCACCACTGAACGTCACTTCGTTCAGATTGGACTTGGTTGCCACCAAGGAAGCACCATCCTTCCAGTTGCTCACATCGCCACTGAAGATGAACTTCATGTTTTTGACCCCGCTGTTTTCGGTATCAATGATGAAATTACCATTACCTGTTACACCACCGGCAAACTTGTATTCCGAACCTGAGCCGCCATCAATGACTTTCAGAGCCGCATTGCTTCCATTATTTGCCAGCTCAATCTCAGCATTGTATGTTCCTGCAATCAAGTGTTCCGATACGCCATGCAGCTTGATCTTTGAGTTGGAATTACCCATAGCAGCCAGCGTCAAGCCGCTGTCGTTGGTACGATCGTGATATACCCCCGAAACGAGCACGGTACCGCTCCAGCCATCTGCCACAGAAGTGTTGGCAAAATCATTGCTTCCGGCCATATCATACACACCGCTGCCGGTCAGCTTAAGCGTTCCGCCGATGGTTGATACACGGTTCAAGGTGGCATTAGCACCGATGGAAACCAGGGCAGAGTCTCCCAGGGTCATGCTGCTGATCGTGTACACCTTACGATTATCAGCAGCGCCACCGGCCAGGGTCAGGGTTCTTCCTGCATCCACGGTTGCACTCTGCACACTTTCAGCAGCGTTCACCGTAATATCACCGCCCTGAGCATGCAGATTGGTGATGGTGCTGGCGGCGTTGTTCACCGTCAGCGTACCCGCACCTTCGTTGGTCAGGCTGCTGTTCGTGAGCTTCAGGCCAAGACTCCTGGCGGAGTCACTGTTCATCACCACAGAAGCGTTGCTGACCACATGATTCGTTGAGCCCATGGAGAATTCATCGTTACCTGCAGCGTTAATCACCGATATGGTAGACGCATTACCGGTGCCCACAATCTTGAGCGGCCCCTGATTGAAGCTTGCCTCCTCACCCAGTGTGATGGCGTTCTTAATCCAGGCTGTGCACCAGCCTGCAGCATCGAGCGAGACATTCAGGCTTGCTCCGGCTGCCAGCTCCAGGGTACCTGTGTAGTTTCTGCCACCGGACATATCAAGCTTATACAAATCAGAGCTACCAACCAAGGTCAGCTTGCCGGCATGCACAGAAAGCATATTCGATGCAGTCAATCCCTGATTCATGACTGTGTCTGCATACACATGCATATTCGTCACACCGACTGCTCCGTTAAAGGTCACCAGCTGCGAGCCACCGTGAACGGTAAGCTCCAGATTGGCACTGCCGGTTCTGGTGATTGAGCCGTTCATCACCGTCTCAGCCGCAGCACTGCCTATGTTGACATTCAGAGTGCCTCCACCAGAAGCGCTCAGCTTCACACCGGCCTCAGCATCGGTAAACAGGGTACCGCCATTGCGCAGGTTGAGAGTAACAGTGCCGCCGTCGCTCTTATTGGTCTTCGATACATGGAAAAGACCACTCCATTCGCTCAGGTCCCCGCCAAATGTATAGGTCGGTGAACCGTCGCCGCCATTGTTAACCGTGAAATCGCCTTCACCCTGCACACCGCCCAGGAAGCTGTAGGTCGGGTTACTGGCAGCAGTCACAGTGAAACCATTTAGCACGGTTTGACCCTCTGTCTCCTCCGTAATTTCCTTCGTGAGAATCAGGCGGGACGAGGTGCTCATGCCAGCGGCATCCAGCCAGCCGTAAGCACCCACCATCTCTATCTTGGAATTGGCGTTACCGTAGGAACTCAGACTGGCACCACCGGGCAGTTCACCGCTCAGCCTGACCGTACCGGTCCACTTAATGGAATCACCAAGGCCGGTAACCCTCACGTTGGTCTTGGTTCCCATATCATACAGGCCATTACCGGCCAGCGTGATGGAACCGATATCGCCATCTGCGGAAGTTGTCAAAGTTGACGATTCCTGCAGGTTGATGGTGATGTCATTTGCAGGTTTGCCTGCCACATCCAAAGAGCCATCTACCACGAATACGGTAGCCCTATCTGTATCCTCGGTGAATCCTGCACCACCTACGGTGACAGTATCATTCGCGGCTACATAGAAGAGATCTCCATCCACGACAAATGTGCCATTGGTTGCATCCATCTTGTATGTCTTGTCACCGATAACAATGCTGCTCTGCGTGCTTGTGACAGAGCCTTCGCCGCCCCAAAGCGTGTAGGAGAGGCTCTGCAGGCCGCTGGTTCTCGGGGTTTCCTCACTGGTGGGCACCAGATTGAAATCGCTCAGCGCCACGCCGGAGAGCACAGCCTCACTCAGATCCACGGCACCATCACCCTCAAGGATAATCGCGCCGGAAAGGCAAAGATTACCGGTTACCTTGCCGCCGTTCATGGTGGTGGTTCCCGCAGCAGTCAGCGTGTGTCCATCACCCACTGCCACCACACCACCGGCAAGGTTGAGATCCTGTATGCTCTCACTGGAACCCGACAGCTGGAATGTACCGCCTTCGTTCACCACTACAGAAAGCTTGCTGATGTCAAGCGTTCCATTATTCCCGTTCTGCCAGGCCTCCACTTTGCCAGCATCTACCTGAATAGTACCGGCGCTGGATACCGTGGTATTCACAAGGAAGAACCTGTTGCCGCCTTCCTTGATGAGGGTGTTCCCCTGCATATCGAGGTAGCTGGTCACATAGCTACTGCCTATCATACCGAAGTCGCTATTGCCGGAAACCGTGGCCGTACCTTCCAGTGTTATCCAACGGAACTGTTTCTTATCTGTACCTGAATTGTTCCCGGACGTCACACTGTTCGTCAGGGTTGCGCCTTCCTGCAGGGTCAGGTTGTAGTATGCAGCTCTGCCATTCACATCCAGGGTAGCGCCATTGGCTACCGTCATCGTGCGGTTATCCTGCTCCATGGCTGCAGACAACTGGAATATGCCATCGCTTACCAGAACATGACCGGCAAAATTGCTGCCATTAGTCTTCAGCGTGCCTTTACCTGTCTTTTCCAACACCGTTCCGGCAACACCACTGATATTGCGGGTGTACAAACCAGCGTCCACTCGATACACTACCTTGCCTTGAGCTACATTCAGGTTGGTATTAAAGAAGGCGGGCGAAAGGGTCAGCGTACCTTCACCGCTCTTGCGGAAGGTGCCGGCACCATCAACCAAACCGTTGTGCGACATATCATCAGTAACCACATATTCAAACACACCGCTACTGATTGTAAGCTTGTTTGTGAACGCAGCACCATTGTAAACCAGCGTGCCCGATCCGGACTTGGTGAACACACCGCCACCTTTCAGAGCTGCAAAGTTGGGCACGCCGGCAGCAGAGCTACCCATTGTCAGGGTGGTGTTATCGCCAACTACGTCAAATATAACATTACCCGTGCGAGCACGAACCGCGGCGTTGAGTACACTATCCTTCGTTACCAGAATGGTACCGGCAGTGGAACCATTTCCGCTCTCGTTATTGTTATAGAAATCCAGAGAACCGTGGGCATCAGACTTACCATTGACAGTACCGCCATTCAGAATAAGCTTGAAATTGCGGCCCAGCGTCTGACGCTGAGCTGCGCCATTGGCAGTGGCGGCTCCGAAGTTGAGCACACCCCCTTCATTTACGGTCCAGACCTGGGTATCATTTCCGTAATTGATAATATCGCCGGAGTTCAGGTTGAGGGTAGCGCCACTGTTAATCGTGTAATTACCCTTAACGGACTGCTGAGCACCCGTTATAGTCACCTGTATATCTTCAAACGCCAGCGTGGTATTATTCTCCAGATTTACCTGATGTCCGATTGCCGCAGACCCACCCTTCAAGGTAACCGTGCCCCCTGTAGCTACATTAACAACACCATCCGTGGTCTTGTGTCCTGTATGCTCAATGACAATATTACCCGAGCTCGTATTGGCTATTTTATCAGGATTGCATATATATGCTTTCCCGATTAACGTATACAACGCAACATCAGAACTACCTGCATCAATCAATACGATGCCGCTATTTTCAATTTTGCCGCTTTGTATCCCTGCCAGCAACTCCACGGTAGTGCCGGAAGCGACAGTAATACCGCTGGAATAGTTGTACCCGTTCAGCTTAATCGTACCCAGGCCAGAAAGCGCAAGCTTCTCACCCGCGATTCCCGCCTCCATGGTCAGAATCGTGCCGCTCTTGGCATGCAATGCACCGGTGGTGAGAGTGCTGCCCGTGACAGTCAGGTTATTCGCGGCAAGATGCAGACCGGCAATGGTGGAAGCTTCACCAATACTGAGCGTGGAACCGGCAGCGTCGGCCGTAACGCTCAGGTAACGGTCAGCGGCAGCTATATCGCCCAGCTTGGTGGTCTCTTCCACCCCATGCTTGCTCCAGGTTACATCACTCAACGTTGCGTTAGCACCGAGTGTAGAGGTGTACACAACTTCGTCTGTGGTGTCCACGAACTGCAGACCGGCCAGCGTAGCGCGATTAGAGCCAGAAGCTTGTGCCTCATTATAAATAGTGATACCGGCGCCACCAAACACATTGTTGACACGGACGGCGTTTTCATTGTTCAAATCGGCATCAGAAATAGCGTCCTTACAATCATAACTTGTTGCCGTACTGTACGATTTGGATCCATCCGTATTTGTGTCGCGATCACCCCAGCCCTGAGCTGTGCCATAATCGTCAGGCTTCTTATTATCCACGCCACCTATGTAGGAAACTCCATTCACCACAACCGGGGTATAATCGCCGCCGTCACCAGCCAGATAAAGCGTAACGTCCGCAAACCACATATCTGATTCCAGATAAACATTCCATTTCGAGGAAGCGTTACTGCTAGAGATGTCCAGGTAACTGGACATAAGCTTATCCTCCAGCGTGCTGGTATTTGAGTTATTACTCTTATACGAGGGCTGAGGTGTCGTAAGCACCAGCGTTGCTGTTTTCTCATCCTTCGATGTTACCGTGAGATATTGAGTCTGCACGGCCTTCACGCTGCTGGTCGTGATATCGTTCCAATCCGTCACATCCACACCAAACAAGGAAGACCCTTCCGTGTTACTTCCAACCGTTTGCCCAGATGCATAAAAATTGAGACTAATGCTATCTGCGCCGTATATGGTAGGCACGAAAGCCGCCAGTACAGCCGTGAGTAAAAGTTTCGGTAAATGTAATTTCATGAGTTAACGAGTTTCAAGGTTTCTGTCTATTCGGCGTACTCTGACCTCTTGCGCATTGAAGACACAATACACCTACTGAGGGTAGTGTATCGCATTTCCGATGTTATGTACAGGCGAAAATGTGAGGCTGCTCGAAATTCAAAAAAAATCCTCCAAATTTTCCGAAGATGAGGCTGAATTTCCTCCTACCAATTTTCAAGGGATAAGAAATTTGAGCATTTCTCCTGTTAGTTTACAGGTTAGACGCAGTGGCTTCACAGGAGTACTACCGACACACCGGGCTCACCCAAACTTTCAAGGGAAAATGTGCGGACATTCCTAAACAAGCAAATTGAATTACGAGTTACGAAGTATTGTAGTTAGGCGCGCGGAGCGCGCATTGATACGGCCGCGCCAAAGGCGCGATTTCACCATCGTCGTCAGACGATGATAAATTGGACTTTGTCGGGCTGAAAGCCCGGGGAATTTTGAGCCCTCGGAGAGGGCGACACAATAATAGCCCAGGGTGCAGCGACGCAGTCGCGGAACCCTGGGTAAAACGAAAATGATATCAGAGCCCCGAGCATGGCGAGTGGGCGGCAGAAAGCTTTGCGCCACAATAAGCCGTGGCCTCCCTGCCACCCTCTCACTTCGTTCGGGGTTCCGGGTATATTTAACACCAAACCCAGCGTTCCGCCGCAACGCGGCTCCACGCTGGGCTATGATTATGCCGCCCTCCGGGCTCAAAGTTCCGCGCGCTGTTGGCTCGCCAAAGTCCAATTTGTCGATGATGGAGTGATGAAGCCAACGCATTTTACCCCACCCAGGGAGAGTGATTAGCGATTAGTCACGGCTGGGGCAACGTGTACGTGTTTTCCTGCTTTGTTTGTACGCCTGTCACGGCGGCCTGTGAGGCAGACAATGAATTACACGCTGGGCGTGGTGAAATCCGGCATGGGCCGGGTGAAATCGGCTTGATGGGCGCCGGTGAAATTGCGCCTGGAGGCACAGTGAAATTACCGCCTGAGCGGCGGTAGTGGTTTCAGGGCACGCACCGCTCCTACGCCCCTGATAACTAATCATTAATCACTAATCATTAATCATTCTCTATGGGTGGCGGGAGATGGGCGAGCAGCTCCGGCGGGAAACCGGGGAGCGTGGGTTGCTGGGCGGTTTTGGCGGCATCGTCTGCCAGCATGGCGAGCCGGGTATCCTCCACCATGGCCTTGAATTTATCTGACTGGCTGAATTCACCGCTGGCATCGCGGAAGATATCGGCCAGCCAGGTACGTTTTTCCTCGAGTGTGAGGTATTTTTCTTTTTTCTTAGCCATGGTGATGCGCATGAAAATCGAACAGGGATCGGAGACGTTTCTTGCCGGGAGGCGCGAGGACGTAACGCTCGGAAAGGAACCCGATGCAGCGCAGTTCGCCGCTTTTGAGCAGCAAGCGGAGCTGGGTGGTGCAGACGCTGACGGAGAGCCCGGTTTCACGGGAGATATCCTCTTTTTCCTCCAGTCCGGCTCCCACGGCAACCAGCACGAGCTGGGCGGCAGGGGAGAGAGAATCGCGGTGGAGGCGGGCGAGGAAGCGGCAGGCAAAGTCAATAGCCTTCATGATTTACGATTTTGGATTTACGATTTACGATTTGAGAGTCAGGTGAGCCCCTGGCTCGCGGAATTAATCATTATTCATTAATCAATAATCATTTAACGAGTCATGCTGCGGCGCCAGAGGCGGTAGAGCGGGTGGGCATCGTTGGAGAGGTGCTGCACGGCGTTGAAATGAGCAGCCTGCGGAAGGGCAATGCGCTGGTATTCCTCGCCCAGGGCCTGGCGGGCGGTGGTGCTGTTGATGAGGGGGATGCAGAGTTTCCAGGCGAGACGCAGGGCAAATGCCTCGATAAACAGCGGTTCGAAGAGCGAGGTGTCCTCGACATCGGCAATGTAGAGCACGCGGAGGCTGGGTTCCGGGCTGTAGATGGAACGTCCCCGCAGGGTCCAGCTGCGGCTGCTCACGCCCAGCACCCGCAGGCAATCTTTGGGCAGGCTGTGGCTGAGCTGCCGGCGGATATCGGTGACGGTGGTCTCACTGCTCTGCAGGGTGGCGGCGGTGGTGGCAAAGCTCCAGCGGTGGGCGCAGAGCACCTCGCGGCGCACCGGGTGGTAGTGCATGTAGCAGAGCCGGGCGGGCAGCTTGCCGTTCGGGTCGATGGCGGAGATGGGCGATTCGCCCAGGCGGCTGAGTGCCAGATTACAGATATCCAGCGCGGTCGGGGGTGTATTTTCCGGGGAAGTTGTCATAGCTGGTGTACGGGGATGTTGTACGCTCACGAATCTGCCACAAGCGGGGCGAGTTGGCAAAGAGATTCACCCCTGCGGTGCCGCATTCCGGCGGAATACGGCACCGCAGGCCGGAAAAAGCTGGCAGCAGGCGGGGTGGTGCTCTACATTGGCAGCCATGAACACGGATGCCAGGGTACAGGCTGCTGCCTACTATGCGGCGGCGGGCCGGAAGATGGAGGACGATATAGCCGCGCTGATGCGGCACCCGCAGGGCGTGGTGCTGCTGATGCCGCAGCTGGTAGTGCTCATGAAACCAACCCGCAGCAGCACCCCGGAGCTGTGGGAGCAGCTGGAGGCCACCCCCGCCGCGCCTGATGCGTGGTATATCCACCTGCTGGCGGGCGATTTACAGCTGGCACGCCGGCTGGCAGCTGTCCTGCCGCCGCTGCGCTGGCTCTGCTTCCGGCGCGGCCGGCGCAGCAGCGCCCCGCACTGCCTGCCCTGGGCCGCGTTCTGCCAACCAACCCGAAACACTACAGACCATGGGATTCAGTAACACGAGTAATTACCGGGCTGCCACCACCACGATTCCGGTGGTGACCCAGACCAGCGCAGAGGAATCACAACAGGCCGCCCAGCAGACAAATGCGCAGAAGAAAGGGCTGCTTTCCACTATTCTTAACTCCCACCGCCGCCGCGAACTGAGCGGGACGGCAGAGGCGGGCAACTCCACGCTGGGATGATGACGGACCCTGTTCTGCAGAGTTACCAGAGCCTGAAGGCGGCCCGTGCCCCCTGGGACAGCTGGTGGGAGCAGCTGCGGCACTATGTGCTGCCCGGCTGCCGCCACACCGATGCCGGAGATGACGCCGCAGATGCCCCCACGGCCCACCAGCTGCGCGACACCACGGCGGTGGAGGCCTGCCAGAAGCTGGCCAGCGGGCATATGAGCTATATCACCCCGAGCCACGAGTTGTGGTTCAAGTGGAGCAGCCCGCTGCCGGATGCCGGGGATGAGGCGGAGTCGTGGTACAACCGCTGCTCCGAAATCGCGAATCTGGAACTGGCGCGCAGCAATTTCTACACCGAGCTGCACGAATGCTTTCTGGACCGCGTGGGGTTGGGCACGGGCTGTCTCTACTGCGGCAATACACGCAGCGGGCACCTGCATTTCCGCCATATTCCCTGCGGGGATTTTGTGTGCGCCGAGGATGATGAGGGGAGCATGGATACCTACATGCGCGAGTTCAGTTTCACGCCGCACCAGGCTGCTGCCAGGTTCGGGCTGCGCGCGCTGGGTCCGCGGGGACGCAGCCTGCTGGAAAACGGACGCAATCCGCACGAGGGCCAGCTGCGCTTTCTGCATGTGGTGCGCCCGCGCCGCAAACGCTCCCGCACCCGCGACAACGCCGGCAACATGCCTTTCGAAAGCATTTACTACAGCCTGGATGACCACTGCACCGTGCAGGAAAGCGGCTACCGGGAAATGCCCTACATGGTGACCCGCTTTCTGCGCTGGGGTGAGGGGATGTATGGTCTGGCACCGGCGCGACTGGTGTACCCGGATATTCGCCAGGCGCAGTTCCTGAATCGGATTCTGGATATGCTGGGCGAGGTGGCGGCGTTTCCGCGAATTCTGGAGCTGGCCAACCAGGCGGGCGAGGTGGATTTACGCGCAGGCGGGCGCACGCTCATTAACCCGGAGAGCGCCAGTCTGGGATTTCCGCGGGAGTGGGCCACACAGGGCCGCTACGACGTGGGTATGGACCGCCTGCGGCAGAAGCAGGAGTCGATACGCCGCGCCTTTTTCCTCCCGATGCTTGAGCTGTGGAGCGAGCAGAAGCAGCAGATGACTGCAAGCGAGATTTATGCGCGGGAGAATGAGCGGGTGATGCAGTTCTCGCCCTCGTTCACGCTGTTCACGAGCGATTTCCGACCGCTGATGGAGCGTGTGTTTGCGCTGTTGTTCCGTCTGGGGCGTTTTCCGCAGCCGCCTGCCACGGTGCTGCAGCCCGACCACCGCGGTGAGCCGGGGGTGGAGCTGCCGCAGGTTGTATACCAGGGGCGCGTGGCTATGGTGATGCGCCGCCTGCAGTCCGAAGGCATTGCCCGCACCCTGCAGCGGCTGCAGCTCATGGCCGGTATGGATGCCGGACTGGCTGACCACGTGGACCTGGACCGCACCTTCCGCATGGCTGCCCGGCTGGATGGCGTGCCGGAGGTATTGCTGCGCCCGGAAGTCTCTGTAAAACGCATGCGCCGCAAGCGCGAAAACGCTGAACCCCAACCCACACCACCAATAGCATGATTTACGCACGTAACCACCAGCTGGAACAGGCCCGCGAGGAACGCCGCAGCCTGCTCAGGCTTTTCTCATACCCGGAAGGGGAGCAGGTGCTGGCCGATCTGGAGCGCCGCTTCGAGACGCATCTGCCCGTGTTCCAGGGCAAGGCGGGCAGTTACGACCCGCTGGATGCCATGCGCCGTGATGCGCACCGAGAAATCTTCCTTGTTATCCGCCACCAGCTGGCGCTGGCGCGGCAGGAAGCAACCCAAACCCAACATAACCATGATGAACAAGACTGATGAAACACAGGAAGCTGCTCAGGAAACCACCACCCTGCCCCCGGCGCTGCTGAGCGCCGATGGAGCGTTCGAGCCCGGTTGGTTCACCCGGTTCGATGAGCTGCAGCCCTACGCCGCCACTCTCTCGAAATTCCGCCGTCCGGAGGCTCTGGCCAAAAGTTACGCGAATCTCGAGAAGATGAAGGGCTACCCCGACCCGCAGGATGCCGCTCGCATGCAGGCGTTCCGCGAGGCGATGGGGCTGCCGCCGGCTGCTCAGGATTTTGCCCTGCAGCGCCCGGACGATACGCCTGATGAGCTCTGGAACCCCGAGCTGGTGCAGGCGCTGGGCAGTGTGGCGTATGAATACGGGGTGCCGCCCCGCGCACTGACGGCACTGGCCGAACGCTACACCGCCGAAGGCCGCCGCCACCTGGAACGCCTGCACCACGATGCCGAACAGGCAGTGGAACAGGCGGATGCCGAGCTGCAGCAGAGCTGGGGCCCCGCATATGAGAGCAATATGAACAGCATAGCTGCTTTTCTGAACACGATGGGCAAGCGCGCCGGCGTGGATGTGGAGCAGCTTATGCAGAACCCTGCCCTGCGCGCCAACCCGGATTTCGCCAGGCTTATGCTCGAAGCTGCCGGGCTCATGGAGGAAGCTCCGCTGCACACCGGTAACCAGCCCGACCGCAGACAGGAAGCTCACCGCATTGCCCACGACCCGACTCACCCGCTGCACGAGGCTTACATGCGCACGAGCCACCCGCAGCACCGCTATGCCAATGATCAGTACGACCGCCTGGCCTTCGGGCGCGGCAGCTGATTCCTTCAGATGCATCAGCCCTCGTGTCCGCCGAGTCCCCCTGGCGCGGCGGTTTTTTTGTTTTTTC
>JAZONE010000074.1:0-45895 GCA_045654325.1 Akkermansia sp. | reverse complement strand
GCGGAAGGGTTCAATCCAGATGGTGTCGCCATCCTTGAACTGACGCATGTGGAGCTGGCAGGTGGTCACCTTCTTGCCGCCGTGCGGCACACCGTTGATGGTGAGGGAGCACATACCGCAGATACCTTCGCGGCAGTCGTGATCGAACACGATGGGTTCCTTGCCCTCGTGAACGAGTTCCTCGTTCACGATGTCGAGCATCTCGAGGAAAGAAGCCTCATCCGGGATGTTCTTAGCCTTGTAGGTTTCAATGCGACCCTGAGCCTGAGCATTCTCCTGGCGCCAGACCTTGAGCGTAAGATTGAGATTAGCCATAATTATATAATCTTAAAGGGTTGGAATGAGGTTATCTTTACTTGTAGGAACGGATAGCCAGGTGCACGGTGTCGAAGGTAAGCGGCTCCTTGTGCAGCACAGGCAGTTCATCGGTGCCCTTGTATTCCCAGCAGGCAACGTAGGCGAAGTTCTCGTCGTCGCGCTTGGCTTCGCCATCGGCCAGCTGGTGCTCAAGACGGGAGTGAGCGCCGCAGGATTCCTCGCGGTTCAGAGCGTCGTAGCAAAGCACCTCGGCAAAGTCGAGGAATGCAGCCACACGCCAGGCCTTCTCGAGTTCCTGGTTCACGCCTTCGGCGCTGCCCACCACCTTCACGTTGGTCCAGAATTCCTCGCGGATGGCGGGAATCTTCTCGATGGCATCCATGAGGGATTCCTTGGTGCGGCCCATGCCCACATCTTCCCACACGAGCTTACCGAGCTCGCGGTGGATTTCGTCGGGGCTCTTGGTGCCCTGCACGTCCATCATCTTCTTGATGCGGGCCTTCACTGCGTCCTCAGCCTCCTTGAACTCGGGGGCGGCGGTGGTCACGCTGCCGGGCTTCTGAGTGGTCAGGTAGGTGGGCAGAGTGGCGGAAATCACGAAGTAGCCGTCGGAGAGGCCCTGCATGAGAGCGGAAGCACCGAGGCGGTTGGCACCGTGGTCAGAGAAGTTGGCTTCGCCGAGCACGTGGAGGCCGGGGATGGAGGACATGAGGTTGTAGTCCACCCAGAGACCACCCATGGTGTAGTGGGAAGCGGGGTAAATCATCATCGGCTGCTCGTGGGGATCCACGTCAGTAATCTCCTCGTACATTTCGAAGAGGTTGCCGTACTGGCCGTCAATCCACTCCTTGCCCATGCGGTTGATGGCGTCCTTGAAGTCGAGGAACACGCCGCGGCCGGTGTTGGCCACGCCACGCTCGTCGTCACAGGCTTCCTTGGCAGCGCGGGAGGAAATATCGCGGGGAGCCAGGTTACCGAAGGAGGGGTACTTGCGCTCCAGATAGTAGTCGCGATCACCCTCAGCCACATCGGAGGGCTTCATCTCGCCACGACGGATCTTGGCAGCCACCTCACGCCCCTTGGGCACCCAGATACGGCCGTCGTTACGCAGAGACTCGGACATGAGGGTCAGCTTGCTCTGGTAGTCGCCCTTCACGGGAATGCAGGTGGGGTGAATCTGGGTGAAGCAGGGGTTAGCGAAGTAGGCACCCTTCTTCCAGCAGGCGCAGGCGGCGCCCACGTTGCAGCCCATGGCGTTGGTGGAAAGGAAGAACACGCGGCCATAGCCACCGGTGGCGAGCAGCACGGTATCACCGGCATAGCTCTTGATTTCGCCGGTCACCATATCGCGCACCACGATACCCTTGGCGTGACCGTCGACCACGACGAGGTCCATCATTTCGGTGCGGGGGTGCATCTGGATGTGGCCCTTGCCGATTTCCTTCTCCATGGCCTGATAGGCACCGAGAAGCAGCTGCTGGCCGGTCTGGCCGCGGCTGTAGAAGGTACGCTTGAGCTGGGAACCACCGAAAGAGCGGTTGTCGAGCAGACCACCGTATTCGCGGCCGAAGGGAACGCCCTGAGCCACGCACTGGTTGATGATGTTGCAGGACACCTCGGCCAGGCGGTACACGTTGGCCTCACGGGCGCGGAAGTCGCCACCCTTCACGGTGTCGTAGAACAGGCGGTATACGGAGTCACCGTCGTTCTGGTAGTTGTGAGCAGCGTTGATACCACCCTGAGCAGCGATGGAGTGAGCGCGGCGGGGGCTGTCCTGGTAGCAGAAGCAGTGCACGTTGTAGCCCAGCTCAGCCAGCGTGGCGGCAGCGGCGCCACCAGCCAGACCGGAACCCACCACGAGCACCGTGTACTTACGGCGGTTGTTGGGGTTGATGAGCTTGGCTTCGCGCTTGTACTTGGTCCACTTCTCAGCGATGGGGCCATCCGGAATGCAGGAATCCGGCATGTAGTCACTTACAGGAAACTTGATATCTTTCATATGATTCTATGAATGGGAAAGGGTTACTTGAGGATACCGCAGAGAACGGCCACCGGAATGGAGATGAAAGCGCCGCACACCACGAGGCCGAAGAGAACGGCGATGATGTTGTAGAGCGGGCGCACCTTGCGGGTGGAAAGGCCCAGGGTCTGGAACACAGACTGCAGACCGTGACGCACGTGCATGAAGAGGCAGCAGATAGCCACGATGTAGAAGACGGAGCACCACACATTGGAGAAAGCAGCCACGATGTGACCGTAGCAGTCATGGGGGTCACCGTTCACCGTAAGCTGCCACAGGTGGAACAGCAGGAAGCAGAAAATCATGATACCGGTGAGCACCATGGTACGGGAGGAAAGCGTAGCTTTCAGCGTACCTTCCTTCTGGTACTGCGTGCGGGCATTCACGTTCTCTATCTTAAGAGCCAGAGTAAGCACCACGTGGATAAGGAGAATGGCGGCAAGACCGAGACGGATAGCCCAGAGCAGCCAGGCGGGCATGGTGTGCAGCCCGGTAGCGTAGGCATCAATCCAGGAGGGTACGCCATTGCCGGGATCACCACCGTAGATGGTCATGTTACCGGCCAGATGCCCCACGAGGAACAGGAGGAGACACGCACCTGTAAGGGCCACAAGAATCTTGCGACCAATCGAGGACGTGACGAACTTGCATGCTGTCGTGATAATATCGTTCATAAGCGCAATAACGTCTTTGCGGGATTACTCTACCGCAAATACCCCCAAAAAGCAAGCCCCAAACAGCGCAAGCACGCTAAATTCTACGACCGGCCCACCAGCAGAAGCGCAAACACCCCCAGCAACAGGGCAAAGGCAGCATCAATAAGAGTCGTGTGCCGCAGGTAAAATCCCCGCACCGGGTGCCACTGCAGCAGGGCGCTCCACGCCACCCAGCCCAGCAGACAGGCCCCGCTGAGCACTACGACCAGAGCGGGTGCATACCACGCAAACGTATCGCCGAAGCACTCTAACGGCCCGAGTGAAAGGCCACAGATAAACAGGGTGCATTTCGGGTTCAGGATATTGCAGAGAAAGCCCTGCCCGAACAGCACGGGCAGCGGCTCACGCACCCGGGTTTCCAGTGCCCCCTGCTCCACCTTTACCCGGCGGCGGGGAAAAATACGCCAGGCCAGATACAGCAACCAGGCTGCTGCCGCCCAGAGCACATAACCGCTCCAGGGTTGAGCCATGAGCCAGCCCCCCACCCAGGCCACCAGGGCAGCCTGAATCAGGAATCCGGCCGCTATGCCGGCGCCCACCGCGGCACCCGCGCGAAATCCCTGCGCAAGCGACATGCGGAACACAAAGAAAATATCCGGCCCAGGGCTCAGCTGAGATACCAGCAGCAGCCCGAAGAGCGCTACCAGGCTAAGCAGTGCTTCGGTCATCCCTGCACCTCCGGCAGCGGCAACACCACGTTAGTCTGCATGGGAGACTTGCGCTGCAGCACGCGGTCTGATAAGGGGACTGCGCTTTCATACGCAGCGCGGAACATCTCCATCTTGGCATCCACATTATCCGCATGATGAAGGATGAGCGCTTCGGGCACCTTGGGGAGCACCGGGGAACCATACTCCAGCAAACCATGGTGCGAGGCCACCAGATGCAGCAGATGCAGGCGCACCTGCCCGGAAGCAGGCACAAGAGACTTCCACTCGGCACGCTTCTCAGGGGTCATCATATCCGACCACAGGCGGTTTATCATCTCAATACCCACGGGGATGTGGCTGAGCAGCTCGCCCGCTTCACTGTAGGGCATCTCCAGGCTGTGCTCTGCGTAGTCATTTTCCACAATCTTGCCACAATCGTGCAGCAGAGCACCCGCCAGCACCAGGTCGCGATTCAGGCGGTCGGGGTATACGCTGCACAGAGCAGCCGCTACCCGCATAACACTGGCGGTGTGTTCTACCAGGCCACCGCGGCGCGCATGATGAAAATTACGGGCAGCAGCTGCGCGACGGAAGCGGGTTTCATGCTGCTCCAGAAAAAGGCGGCAGATACCGGCAAGGCGGGGGTCTTTCATTTCCGCCACAAAAGCACAAATCGACTCCCAATCGGCCTGCTGGCGCGCGACCATTTCCGGGCTTCCGGTCAGCACCTGCTGTTCCTCCTCGGGAGAAAGCGGGCGAATCCGGGCATCTGCCAGCTCCATGCCGTACTGGCTGAGTTGCCACTGACCGGTCACCGCCACAGGAGCCGGCACCTCCAGCATATCGAAATCCATATACCAGGGAGAAGTCTCCCAGATTTTAAACGAAACCGTGCCGGCAGCATCTGCCAGCACGATTTCAAGATAAGGTTTACCGGTCTTGGTGGTGCGGGTGGTTTTCTGAGTCACCTGCGCCAGCAAAGTACCCTGCACCGCGGCCTCTGCAGCCTCGGCATTCAACTCTGTAGTGCTACCGAACTGCATGGCGTAAATCGGTTTCAGGTTCAGGCGGCGGGCTGCTCAGGAGCGGGGGCGGCATCCAGAGCCGGAGTGGGGGCAGGCACAGGGCCCTCACCCTCTGCGGCAGGAGCAGGAGCCAGATTCTCCAGGTTCTCCACCGGAGCCGCGGGAGCAGTTTCCGGAGCGGTTTCAGCAGCAGGTGCCTCAACCGTCTTGACATTGAGGTCAGACTTGCTGTTCTGGAAGCGGGCATTCATGAGCACAGCCAGCACGAAGCAAAGCCCCATGAACAACGTACCGAAAAGAACCGTGCCCTTCTTCAGCACATCTGTAGTCTGAGCACCGAAAGCCTGGTCGGTCATCTGAGCACCAAAAGCGGCGCCAAGGCCTTCCTGCTTCGGGCGCTGCATGAGCACCACCAGAAGAAGAAGCGCACACACAATCAGAAGAATGGCGAATACAATGTAAATAGCGGCGTTAAGCATGGCGGGGATTATATCGTATTAAATATGGTTTGTAAAGGAATCAGGCGATAATTTCGTTCACTTCATTGCAAATGACACGCTTGGGGGTAATAGGCTTATCATCCCAGGCAAAGCTCATGATAATGATACGTTCGCCCTTGCCGATAAGATGAGCAGCAGCACCATTCACGATAATCTGGCCGGTTCCGGGAGGTCCCACCAGCACATACGTTTCAAAACGGTTACCACTGGTAACTGACGCTACAAGAACTTTCTCACCAGGCCACAAGCCTGCGGCCTCTACCAGGTCCTGCGGTATCTCGATGCTACCCTCGTACTCCACATCGCCACGTGTGACCATGGCACGGTGAATCTTGGATTTAAGCTGACAAACTAGCATGACAGTAAATGCGAATGACCGCCAATGAAACTACTTTTTACCAAAAAGGTCAAGCACAATCACGGAAAAAGCGCCTTTTTTATGACAAAAGGCGCGAACAGACGGCACAGGCCGGCTTACACCCGCGCGCAGGGCAGAACCGGCGCCCCCAAAGCACCATCTGCAAGTGGAGTTTTCCCCATGTTTCGCGGGGAAAGCACTTCTTCAGGTCAGCCTCGACAGCCTCCACTGTCTTGCCACGCGAAAGCCGCCAGCGGCGGGCAAGTCGGAAGATATGAGTATCCACCGGAAATGCGGGATAACCGAAAGCCTGATTCATCACCACACTGGCGGTCTTATGCCCGACCCCGGGCAAGGCTTCCAGCTCAGCAAAAGAGGCAGGAACCTGCCCCTGGTATTTATCCACCAGTATACGCGCTGTTTCCACCAGGCGGCGGGCTTTCATCTCCGTAAGTCCGCAGGTAGCGATGAGCGGCTGAACCTGCTGCCACTCCAGAGCTGCCATGCTGGCGGCATCCGGAGCCAGAGCAAACAGCGCCGGAGTCACGAGATTGACGCGCGCATCTGTGCAACGGGCCGAAAGCATCACCGCCACCAGAAGAGTGAAGGCATCGTGATGATGGAGCGGCACCTCCGGTTCGGGGATGCCGCGCTCCAGCTCTTCCAGAACAACCGCTGCTCTTTCGGCTCGTTTCACGATGTATCAACGCCTCAACGGCGGTTCATATCACCCAGCGGGCCAAGCACAGCGTCACCCTCCTGACGAGTGGGGGAACTCCAGGCCTTCACCGCATCCGATGACCCCTTGGGACCTACTACTGTGCGACCGCTGGGAGGCACTGCCGGCATTGCAGGCCGGCAGCAGGGAAGCAGCACAGCCAGAAGCGACACCATAAGGAACAGTTTATTTTTCATGATATGTTATTTCTATCCGTTTATATAAAACCGCCTGCCCAGGTTCCGGGCAGGCGGTGAAAATCAGGTTCAGGCCTGCACCCAGGGCATCAGTTGCCCATGGGCTTCTCGCGGAACACGCGGTCGCCCAGTTCAGGACGCACACCGGGAAGCAGCTGAGCGGGGTCGTATTCGGCCACTACCATTCCCTTGGAAATGGTAACAATGCGAATCTTTGTGATGACCTCGCCACCACGCTTCACCAGCAACTTGTTAGCATCGCCGGGAACAAGACCGCTGTCGGGGCCCACATTGAACACCACGAACTTCCAGCGGGGATCCACAGCCAGCAGCGGGAACTCGTCGTCATTCTTGGTGTAGTCCGTGAAGAACTTGTCATTGATAGCGGTCAGGCGATTCAGCTCCACCTTTTCCTTGGCCAGCTTCTCAGTAGCGGCAGCGCGAGCAGCCTGCCAATCATTCAGGCGCTCATTCAGCTCCTCGGTACGCTTCTGTTCGCGTTCCACCACATTCTTGATGCTTTCGAGCACCTCCGTGAGCTCTGCACTGGCACCCACGCTGATAGCCTCAGAGCTCTTGATTTCGGCCACAGCTTCGTTGAAAGCAGTACGCACCTTTTCCACGCTTTCCTTCATGGCTTCCACCTTGGCCAGAGCTTCCTTCAGCTCAGCCTTGTGGCCATCGAGCGTGGCCTGAGCTTCATCGCGGCGGGTGTGGCTGTCGCGCATTTCCACGCGGGTTGCTTCCACGGCCTTCACCGCAGCAGCGCGCTCAGAGGAAACAGCGCCACGCTCACCGTCCAGATCCTGGTTAAGCTTACGCAGGCCGCCAGCCGTGCTGGCATCCACCTGCTGACCACCACCGTGAGTGGCAATCAGCACATCCATCACCTTCTGCTGGTCAGCAGAGTACATGATGGCAGCACCACCAACCAGAAGCACCAGAATAGAAGCAAGGAGTTGAGAGATTTTCATATAATTTCGTTAGGTAAATTTTTCTGAATTAGTTACGGACCGCCACCACGACATCGCCAGGGCGCACCACATCACCGGGGCGCATGGTGCTGTACACCACGTCGCAGCTGGCCTTGCTGCTTTCCACCAGAGTTACGCTCAGCTCGCAGACCTTCTGGTCACCGCGCATTACAGCCAGGCGGGAACCAATCACGATACCCTTATCGATACCGGCGTCCAGAATCACATAGTCCCAGGTCGGATCAACAGAAGCCACTGTGCACTTCAGCTCGACAGGAGAGAGACGAGCCATACGGTCAGCTGCCAGCTTCTTGGCGGCATCAATCATAGCCAGCGTGCGCTCGGATTCGGCACCAAGGTCGCTGGTCATCTTTTCCTCAGCCTGAGCCTGAGCCTCCAGAGCATTATTGGCCTCAATCAGCTGAGCCATGTGCTGACCCACTTCCTTGAGTGCATCTTCACCGTCCACACCTTCAAGACCGGCAGCGGCAGCGGCGTCCTTGGCAAAAGCCTTCAGCTCATCCTGGTAGCGCTTCATGTCAGCCTTGGCAGCCTCAAGATCGGCATTAGCCTTGGTAATATCCTGCACGCAGGGACCATCCTCAGCCTCGAGAGCAGCACGCTGGTCATTGTACTTGGCTGTCTGCTGTCTGAAGTAGTCAGCACGAAGTTCTGCGTAGCGCTTAGTTGCCTTATCCTTCTCAATGTCCATGGCCTTCTGCTTGGCCATATCGAACTGAGACTGGAAAGCAGCTACTTCGCCTTCCGGACCAGTGAGAGCTTCGTTGTTCTTATAAAAAAGGAAACATGCCCCCAAGAAGAGCACGACGGCGGCGATGATGATGTATTTCCACATGGTGTAAGTAAAAAAAATTGCAGCTGTTCGCTAATATATCTATACCAGAATGCCACCGATTGCAATCAAAAAAAGCTTTCACGACTAATTTTTTTACACTTTCCAGACACAGGCAGCAAAAAGCCGCCTTTCGCAGAAGACGAAAGGCGGCTGAACGTCTGTTGAAACCGGGAATATTTATTCCTTTTCGGCAGCTTCCTTAGCCTTGCGGTCACGGGCAGCAGCGCGCATGGACATCTTCACACGGCCCTTGTCATCGATGCCGATGCACTTGGCGGTCACGATATCGCCCACCTTGACCACATCCTCAGTCTTCTGGGTGCGGCCTTCGGCCAGCTCAGAGATGTGGATGAGGCCGTCCTTACCGGGCAGCACTTCCATGAAAGCACCGAACTCCTTGGTGGAGACAATCTTACCTTCGTAGGTCTCACCCACCTCGATTTCCTTGAACATGCGGTCGATGAGGTACAGAGCACGCTCCACACCTTCCTGACGGCTGCCATAGATGCGCACGGTGCCGTCTTCCTCGATGTTGATATCGGTACCGGTCTCAGCCTGCAGAGCCTTGATATTCTTACCGCCGGGGCCGATAAGCTCACCGATGCGGTCCTGCGGGATGCTGGTGGACTCGATACGGGGAGCATTCGGGCTCATGGCCTGCGGAGCGGGGATGCAGGCATTCATGGTATCGAGCACATCCAGGCGACCCTTGCGGGCAAGGTGGATGGCGTCTTCCAGAATGTACAGCGGAATACCGGGCAGCTTGAGGTCCAGCTGGTAACCGGTCACACCCACGGAAGAACCGCAGAGCTTGAAGTCCATGTCGCCATAGAAGTCCTCGGAGCCGATGATGTCGAGCAGGGTCTCGTAGCGCTTCGGTTCGCGGTCACCTTCGTTTTCGAACTCAGTCACCAGACCCACGGAAATACCGGACACCGGGCGCTTCAGCGGAACACCAGCAGCCAGCAGAGACATGGTACCGGCGCACACGGAAGCCATGGAGGTGGAACCGTTGGACTCCATGATTTCGGAGGACACGCGGATAGCGTAAGGGAAGTCGTTCTCATCGGGAATCACGGGAGCAATGGAGCGCTCTGCCAGGGCACCGTGACCGATTTCGCGGCGGTTCTGACCACCGAAACGGCCGGTTTCACCCACAGAGAACGGGGGGAAGTTGTAGTGCAGGATGAAGCGCTTCTCATCCACAGAGCCGGTGTAGTTGTCAAGGTACTGCTTCTCCTCCATGGGAGCCAGCGTGGCAAGGCACACGGACTTGGTCTCACCGCGGGCGAAGAGGGCAGAGCCGTGCACCACCGGGGGCAGCACGTTCACCTCTGCCTGCAGCGGGCGCAGCTGCTTGATGGCGCGGCCATCAGCGCGCTTACCCTGCTCCATGATGGAGATACGGAAAGCCTTCTTCTGGATGTACTCGAACACCTGCTCCACGTCGAAATCGGTAGCCTCGGGGTAAGCAGCCTTGATAGCCACTTCCACCTCTGCGCGGAGGGCGCCGGTCTGCTTCTGGCGCTGAATCTTGTTGGGAGCGTAGATAGCCTCCTCGATGCGGTCGCCGGCCACCTGGTAGCCGATTTCCAGCAGCTCAGGCTTGGCCAGAGTCAGCTCATACTCGCGCTTGGACTTGCCGCAGATACCGCGGAGCTCTTCCTGAGCGGCGCAGATCTTAGCCACGTTCTCCTGAGCGAAGCGCAGAGCGGCAATGAAGTCCTCTTCGGGAAGTTCGTTGGCAGAACCTTCAATCATGATTACCTGGTCCTTGGAACCGGCATACACGAGGTCGAGGTCAGACTCCAAACGCTGGGAGTTGGTGGGGTTGATGACAAATTCGCCATCGATGCGGCCCACGCGCACAGCGCCCACGGGCTCAGCAAAAGGAAGATCGGAAATCACGCAAGCGGCGGAAGCGCCATTGATGCTCAGAATATCAGGCTCATTCTCGCCGTCGGCAGCCATGAGCAGGGAAATCACCTGCGTGTCGTAGAAATAGCCCTTGGGGAACATGGGGCGCAGCGGACGGTCCGTCATGCGGCAGGTAAGGATTTCCTTTTCAGTGGGGCGGCCTTCGCGCTTGAAATAGCCACCGGGGAACATACCCGCAGCGGCGGCTTTCTCCTTGTACTCCACCGACAGGGGGAAGAAGGTCTGACCCTCCTTAATCTTGGTAGCGCTCACAACGGTGACCAGCACCACAGTATCACCACAACGGACAGTAACGGCGCCATCGGCCAGGAGGGCAAGCTTGCCCGTCTCAATGGTGATGGGGTTTGCGCCAACGGCGCAAGTAACGGAATGTATACTCATTTTTATTTTCTTTCTCTTCTAGGTGCCGGTTCCAATCTGCACCGCCGGAGACCGGTACCGGCCGCTGTCTCCTTTGGTTTCGCAAAAGCAGGAAACACTTGCTTCCCGCGCTGCGTGGCTACAATGAGCCGCGGCCATTTTACACGTGCGCGCCACACAGCGCAAGCAAATAATTCAGAACAAAGCGTTTTAGCTTCACAGGCGAGCAATTTTAGTGTAGAATGAAGCTCAGTCATGGAAACCACCGGTGAAAACAGCACGCAAAAGCTTCTCGACCTGGCCGCAGACGACAGACCGCGAGAAAAGCTGCTGCAGCGCGGACGCGCCGCGCTGAGCGATGAAGAACTCATTGCCATTTTCCTGCGAACGGGACTGAAAGGCTGCAATGTGCTGGAACTGGCAGCCAGACTGAAACGCGCCGCAGGTTCACTCACCGCGCTGGGGCGCATGGAAGCACGTGAAATCTCCAGCTGCTGCAAAGGGATAGGCGGCGCGAAAGCGGCCACACTGGCTGCCGTATTCGAACTGGGGCAGCGCGCGGTAAAAGAAGAGGTGAGCCGCGATGACATGAGCACCCCCGAGGCCGTGTACCGCTACCTTGCAGGTGAATTACGCTACGAACAGCAGGAAAACTTCGTGACCCTCATGCTCGACACAAGGCGCAGGCTCATTAAACGGAGCACGGTTTCCAAAGGCACCGTGAACCGCACGATTGTGCATCCGCGGGATGTCTTTCGCGAGGCCATTCTCTGCGGGGCAAGCTCAATCATCGTGGCACACAACCACCCAAGCGGCGATTCCACCCCGAGCAAGCAGGACCGCGAGCTGACCCAGGCACTGGCCGAAAGCGGGGAAATCCTGCACCTGCCGCTACTGGACCACATCATCATAGGCGCCACCACAGCCAAAAATCCCCTTCCCTACTACAGCTTCCGCCAGCAGGGACTTTTACACACATGAAAGATTATCACACCCACCACAGCAGCCCGCACGGCGGCTACCTTTGCGCAGTAACCCGGAACGACTGGGAACGCATAGCCGCCACACCGGGCATGATTCCCTGCTTCGGCGTGCACCCCTGGCATGCGCACGAAACAGATGCCGCCGAGCTGGCTTTTGAACTTGATGACTGGCTGACACGGCACCCCGACGCAGGCGTAGGAGAAACCGGTCTGGACGCAAGCCCGCGACACGCTGCTACGCTGGAGGCCCAGCGCATCATGCTGCATATCCACCTGGGGGCGGCATTCAGGCATGAGCGCATGGTCCAGCTTCACGGCGTCCAGGCCTGGGGCGAGATTCTGCAGATACTGCGCGAACGAGAGCGCTGCGGCACCCTGCCGCGCGTGCTTCTGCACGCCTGGAATGGCTCTCATGAAATGGCAAGAGAGTTTCTGCAGCTGGGTGCATTCTTCAGCGTAGGCCTGCGCGAACTCAGCCACTCCAAGGCAACTGAGCGCTATGCCCGCATACCGGAGGGTCGGTTGTTTCCGGAAACCGACGACCACCCCGAAAACTGGGCACGCACCGTGGCGCTGCTGGGACTCATCCGCGGCGGCATCCGGTAAACACCGCCGACACTCACCATACAGAAAAGCCTGCCTTGTATTCAAGGCAGGCTTTGTAGTATAGAGAAATATCAGGAATACTTACGGCATGTCCACCATATCCTTGACGATGTGCAGAGCCTCGCGGAGCACGGGATCAAGATTGGAGGGGTACTCGGGGGTTTCAGTCAGCTCTTCCTCCGGGTCCTCATTTTCATCCATGTACTCGTTGTCGTCATCCTTAGAGGCAAGCGGGAGCTTGGGAGACTTGACATCGCTGAGCTTGAGACGATAAATGGTAAGATTCTTCTCATCCTCAGCAGACATCCGTTCATAACGGACTTTTCGCTCAGCATCGATTTCCTTCTTACGATCCAGCAGCTGGGCGTTTTCCGCCTGGCGCACGGCCTTATTGAGAGAAACGAGGTTCTTCTCCTGACGCTCCTTGGCGCGCGCGATATCCTCGCGGGTGTACTGCATGTCCTTATCGGCAGCTACGCGGGCATTGCTGCGGGCCATAAGCTCAGGCAGGATGCGAGCAATACGGCTGCTCTTGACGTATCCACCCGCACGGGGAATTTCATCGTAGGGCATAGCATAGTCCTGCTCAGCCTCGCCGAGACGCAGACCCGCCGTCACCGAAGGCAGCACAATGTCGCTCTCCACGCCCTTGAGCTGGGTCGAAGCGCCGCCCACGCGGTAGAACTTCTGCGTGGTCACCTTAATCATACCGCAACCCTCACGGGAAATGAAATACGGCAGGTAATCTGCAAGGCCTCGCGGCACCTGCACCGTACCCTTGCCGAAGGTAGCATCATCACCCACAATAACGGCACGCCCGTAGTCGGCCATGGCACCGGCGAAGATTTCGGAAGCTGATGCGCTGAGCTTGTTAATCAGCACCACCATCTGACCGGTGTAGAGGGGGCGGCCACTCACAGTCAGACGCTCCACATGCGCGCGGGAATCCTTGACCTGCACTACCGGGCCGGCTCCGGTGAAGAAGCCCACCATCTTGCGGACTTCGTCAAGAGAGCCGCCGCCATTGAAACGCAGGTCGATGACGATACCCTCTACCTTTTCCTGCAGCATGCGGCGAAGAATCTTCTTTACATCTGCAGCGCAGTGCACATCACCCTCGTCCAGGTCAATGTAGAAAGACGGCAGCGTAAGAACACCCAGGCGGTAGGTGCGGTCAGCTCCCTTCATCTCGATGATACGGCCGCTAGCCAGCTCTTCAGACATGGGAATTTCATCGCGGACGATGGTAACAACCTTCTCTTCGCCCGAATCAGCACTCATGACACGAAGCTTTACGGGAACACCTTTCTGACCACGGATGAGATCAACCACTTTGTCGATACTCAGGAACATGATATCAGTCCAGTTGTCATCTGCCTGAGAAGACACCGCCACGATACGGTCACCGAGCTTGAGCTGACCGCACTTTGCCGCAGGACCGCCCTTCACGATACCCTCGATGGTGGTCGAGCCGTCATCATCGGACTGGAGGCGGGCACCGATACCCACGATGGAGGCCTTGATCATATCCTTGAAACGCTGCTCCTCGCGGGCACCCATGTAATCGCTGTGGGGATCATACACATGAGCGACCGCATTGAGGAGGTAGGACACCATATCCTCACGATCGGCCTCCTGAATCTCATTGCGCATGCGCTTGATGCGGGAGAGCATCTTATCCACCACCGGGAGTTCTTTGCTTGTAGGTGCGGCTTTTCCCTTGGCCTTGGCCAGAGATTCCAGGTTCTCACGGCGGAGCACCTCGGTAAGAATCATATCATCCACCTGATCACGCCACACCTGGTCAAGCTCTGCGGCATTCTTGGCGCGGGGAAGCTTGCGGCGAGTGCGGGGCACGGTGCGGTTCGAATCAAATGCAGGCATCTTCTGGCCATACTCCTTGAGTATCTGCTCAGCCTGGGCAATGCGCGGTAACGCACGGGCACTGAAATACGCGTACAGCTCCTCTGCCAGTCTGGTGGTCTGGTTGGCCAGCAGATAATCACCAAAACTGCTCGCATAGCGGGCACGCAGCTTTGCCACGTCCTCCTGGGTCAGGAAGAGATGCTGCGGGTCAAGAGTCTGGACATAGCACTCCAAGAACTTATCATAGAGGTCCTGCGAAAATCTGTCGCGGGAGAAATGAGCATTCTGGAGGACCAGAGAAAACTGCTTGCCGATGATATCGTAATCCGGCTCTGCATGACTTACCGAGGAACATGACACCAGTGCCGCCGCCGCGGCGACACCAAATGCCTGAGCCTTCGCTCTCCAACTGTATAAAAAATTCTTCATATCTGACAAATCTGTATTGGGCAACTTTCGTTGCTCATTATCGTAAATACGGCCGAATCTCGTCCATTCTGTCACAACATATCATCTATGACAAAATGAAGCAGTCTGAATACCATGATATTGTATTCAGGCCTTCTTCTGAGATTTGCGCGTTACTTTCGGCGACTTGCAACCTGCGAGCTCAGCCAGTTCCTGGATAGCGTTTTCCAAAGTGGCAATGCGGGCACGCGCAGCCTTGAGAGAAGCTTCAAGGCGAGAAGCACGAGTCTTGGCAGTGCGGGCAGCAAGACGAGCCGTGCGCACATCTCCCTTCATCTCATCCGCAGACGGTTCAATCTTGCGACGGCCGGGACGAGTGGCACTGAAACGCTCCAATACGGCCTCCTCAGCCTGCTTCTTCCAGAGAGAAACAAGAGTGGCCGCTATTTTCTTCTCCTTTGCTATATTCTGAATCTTGACTTTGCGACTCATCACAGCAAGCACAATCTCAGCTTTCTCCTCAGGACTATATGCCGTGCGGGTTTTAGTATTCTCGGACATAATATATAAAAAAATAACGTACTCTGACTCTTACCACGTTCTGATGTGCAAATCAAGCATATAGTTCGTATTATTTCTAATACTGTCAATATTAATAACACTATATACATTACAATAAAAACAATAGCGTGGGTTATAAATAACCCACGCTACTTATATATAGCACAGAGAAGAAAATATACTTAATCAGAACGCAAGGACAACTGCGCCACCGAGAACCAGCAGGGAAATAATCACCCAGAGGATGACCAGACCACGGCCTTCGGCAGCCTCGCCGGTGCCCTGCAGGTGGCTGTACTTGCCACGAATCTTGCCTTTCTTCATGAAGCCATCGTAGTTCTTCTGCAGCAGAGTAGCCTCAATCTGGCGCATCATATCAAGAAGTACACCGACAAGAATCAGCAGAGAGGTACCACCGAAGAACTGAGTCACCAACAAGGGCAGACCACCCCACACCGAAAGAAGGCTCGGCAGGAAGTAAATCAGCGTCAGGAACAAAGAACCGGAGAATGTCAGACGGGACATTGTAGCGTCCAGGAACTGAGCGGTGGGAGGACCGGGACGCACACCGGGAATGTAACCGCCGCTGCGCTTCAGGTCTTCAGAAATCTGCTGCGGCTGGAACATGGTAGCCACCCAGAAGTAGGAGAAGAAGAAGATCATGGCTGCGGAAATGATGTAGTAGTACACATCATTCGGAGAAAGCCAATTGGCCACCAGGGCGTTCACCCAGCTGTCCTGAGAGAACATCTGCTGCACCAGCATCTGCGGCAGTGCCATGATAGCCGTGGCAAAGATAACCGGCATCACACCGGAATAGTTTAACTTGAGCGGAAGGTACTGAGTGCCGCCCTGCATCATCTTGCCGTGGCCGACAACGCGCTTGGCGTACTGCACAGGAATACGACGCTGAGCCTGGCTCACAATGACCACCAGAGCCACCACGAGCACCATGAAAAGGATAAGAGCCACCATGCCCAGCGAGCCAAGGGGATTCACCTCGGTACCCTTCATCACGCAGGTCTTCCAGGCCACAGCAAAGGCACCCGGCAGAGCATGAATGATGTTAACAGAAATGATAAGCGAAATACCATTACCCACACCACGTTCTGTAATCTGATCACCAATCCACATCAGGAACATGGTGCCGGTCACAATGATGAAAATAGTGGTAAGAGTGAAAATGATGCCCGGGTTCATCACCAGATCATTGGCATTGAGACCAATGGCGGAGGGATTACGCAGCGTCTGCGTCAGGAAGTAGCCCTGAATAATGGCAATGATAATGGCCAGGATACGGGTGTACTTGGTCATCTTCTGGCGCCCGCCTTCCTCACGCAGCATCTTCTGCCAGGAAGGAAGCACCGCCCCCATGAGCTGGGTCATAATGGATGCAGAAATGTAGGGCATGATACCCAGTGCAAAAATACCGCACTGCTGCAGACCACCACCGGAGAAAATAGTGAGAATGGAGCCGAGCGCGCCCAGGGGGCTGTCGCCATCGTTCGAAGCTTCGGCCACGCAGCGGGCAAGTTCACCTACGTCTACACCGGGGAGCGGCAGATGAACGCCAAGGCGCACAATCACAATCATGGCCAGCGTGAAGAGGATACGGCTCCGGAGTTCCGGCACCTTCATGGTATTAGCAAATGCTGAAATCATGGTTTCCTGGGGATGTTAAGATTGGTATTGAAGTCGTAAGTGCAGCGTTACAGAAAAAAAATCAGACTCGGCATGCAGCCTGTTTTATCGCTCTGTTTTCAGTATCAAGAAAGTAGAAATAATTACCGAAGCTATTCCACTTTCTTACACAGTTGCCGGGCAGCGCTGCGCTGCCCGGCTCTGTGATAATTTTCAGTTGAGGCAAAAACCCGGAAAACCGGGTCTGAAATCACCTTTACTGGGCGCTGAGCACCGTGAGGGTGCCGCCGGCGGCCTCGATCTTGGCAGCAACAGAAGCGCTGGCAAAATCAACGGTCACGTTCAGAGCCTTGGAAAGGTTACCATTGCCGAGGAGCTTCACGGCGTCAGCCTGGCCCTTCACAAGGCCCATGGCGCGCAGCTCATTCTCCGTCACCGTAGCACCGGCTTCGAAGAAAGCCTCGAGCTGGCTGAGGTTGACAATGGCGATGGTGGACTGGAAGCGGGCGTTATTGAAGCCCTTCTTCGGCAGACGACGGTGAAGGGGCATCTGACCACCTTCGAAACCGGGGCGGATAGTGCCACCGGAACGAGCCTTCTGGCCCTTGTTGCCCTTACCGCAGGTCTTGCCCAGGCCGGAGCTTTCGCCGCAACCGAGGCGCTTCTTGCGATGCTTGGCACCGGGATTCGGCTTGAGATTGTCGAGAGTCAACATGATTCTTGAATATCTATGGTTGGTGGTTTAACTCAGATGGAGGAGTCCTTCTTCTTCTTACCGCGGGCGGAAAGAACCTGGTCAGCAGTGCGCATGTCGAGCATAGCCTGCATGGTAGCCTTCACCACGTTAGCAGCGTTGGAGGAACCCAGAGACTTGGCGATGACGTTGCTCACGCCGGCAGCCTCAAGCACGGAACGCACCTTGGCGCTGGCCACAAGACCGGTACCGGAAGCAGCAGGCTTGAGAACGATCTTGGCGCCGCCGAATTCGCTGTACATCTCGTGCGGAATGGTATCGTTCACCACGACCACCTTCTTCATAGCACGCTTGGCAGCGTCGGTACCCTTGCGGATAGCATCGGACACTTCGTTGGCCTTGCCGAAGCCGTAGCCTACCTTACCCTTCTGGTCACCCACAACGATGAGGGCAGAGAAGGAGAAGCGGCGACCACCCTTAACAACCTTGGCGCAACGGTTCACGTACACAACCTTCTCCATCAGCTGAGGACCTTCCTCAGCGGGAGTCTCGTTGCGGCGACCACCCTCGCGGCGCGGACCGCGGCCGGGACGGTTACCATCGCGACGGGGACCGCGACCACCACGCTGCTGGGGAGCAGCGGCAGCAGCCTGCGTCGTCTCTTCGGCCGGAGCCTTCGTTTCTTCAGTGTTCATTTTCTATAAACCTTTCTTCTTTAGAATTTCAGACCAGCCTCACGAGCGGCATCGGCCAGAGCCTTCACCTTCCCGTGGTAGAGGAAACCACCGCGGTCGAACACAACCTCAGTGATACCGGCAGCCAGCGCGCGCTCACCAATAAGGGCACCAACCTTGGCGGCGGTCTCCATATTGGCCTTCTTCAGCTCAACCTGCTGAGTGCAGGCGCTGCAGAGAGTCACACCCTTGGTGTCATCGATCACCTGGGCATATACGTGCTGGTTAGAGAAATTGACAGCCAGACGGGGACGCTCAGGCGTACCGGCAAGCTTCTTGCGGATACGCGTATGAACGCGGGAACGGATGGCTTTGCGATTGATAGTGCTCATATTCTTCTAATAAACTTTTAAAGGGTTTGAGATGATAATGATTACTTGCCAACGCTCTTGCCTTCCTTGCGGCGGATGTACTCGCCCACATAGTGGACACCCTTGCCCTTGTACGGCTCGGGGGGATAGTAACCGCGCACCTCTGCTGCGAACTGACCGACAAGCTGCTTGTCGATACCTGCCACCGTCACCTTGGTGTTGTCGGCCACCGTCACGGTGAGACCGGCAGGGATGGGGTGAAGGATGGGGTGGGACTTACCAAGAGCCAGGTCGAGCACATTGCCCTTCACGGCGGCCTTCAGACCCACGCCTACGATTTCGAGCTTCTTCTCGAAGCCCTTGGACACACCCTCAACCATGTTGGCAATGAGGGAACGGCTGGTGCCATGCAGAGCGCGCACCTGACGATCCTCGCTGGCGCGAGAAACAGTCAGCACGTCGCCTTCCTGAGCAGCGGAGATACCGGCAGGCATCGTCCAGCTGAGCTCACCCTTAGCACCCTTCACGGTAACATCAGCACCGTTAATCGTCACGGTCACGCCGGCGGGAACGGTGATAGTCTTTTTACCTACTCGAGACATATTATTATATCAGGTCAGGGGTTAGTGTTACCAGACAAGAGCGATGAGCTCACCACCGATCTGCTGCTTGCGGGCCTGAGCACCCGTCATCATGCCGCGAGAGGTGGAAACGATAGAGATACCCAGACCGTTCATCACGGTCGGAATCTCGGCGGAAGGAACGTATACGCGACGGCCGGGCTTGGACACGCGCTTCACGTCCGTGATGATGGACTTACCTTCGTTCGTGAACTTGGACTTAACCTTGATGGCCTTATCCTTGCCTTCACCAACAATCTCGTAGCTCCAGATGTAGCCTTCAGCCTGCAGAATGCGGGCGATTTCGGCCTTAATGCCGGAGTAAGGAGCGGTGAAACCCTCGTTGCGGGCAACACCGGCGTTCTTTACGCGGGTAAGGAAATCTGCGATAGGATCACTTAATACTGCCATAATCGTAATTTAGTTAGGCGTTTTCTTCAGTCTTCTTGGTGGGCTTGCGGAAGGGAATACCCAGCTCAGCAAGCAGGTCGCGACCCTCTTCGTCCGTGTTAGCGGTCGTCACGAAGATAATGTCGAAACCGATGTTACGCTTAATCTGATCAAGCTCAATCTCAGGGAAGATGGACTGATCAGGGATACCGATGGCATAGTTACCGCGGCCGTCAAAGGACTTGGTGGGCAGGCCACGGAAGTCGCGGATGTTGGGGGCGGTAATGTTAATGAAGCGATCGAGGAACTCCCACATCTGGGTGGAACGCAGCGTCACACGGGCGCCGAGGACTTCACCTTCGCGGAGTTTGAAGTTAGCCACACTCTTGCGAGCGTAGGTCATAGCCGGCTTCTGGCCGGTGATTTTGGCGATTTCGGCAACAGCATCCTCAACAGCCTGCTTGCGGTCGGGGTGCTTGCCCATGCACGTGGTCACCACAATCTTTTCAAGACGGGGAATCTGATGCACGTTGGCATAGTTGTGCTTCGCCTGGAGGGCCTTGGTGACCTTCTCCTTGTAGTATGTAAGCAATGTAGGTGTGCTCATAATATTAGCGGGTCAGCTCTTGTTGTTAATTAGTTTAGTGATGGCTTAAGCGCGGAGTTTCAGCCTTACGGCATCAGCTCACTTTCTTCACATTGGAGATGTGGATGGCGCCGTCGATTTCCTTGATACCGCCTTCAGGATCAGCTTCGGTGGGCTTGGTAGCCTTCTTGAGGATGCGGGCACCCTCCACCGTCACGGTCTGCTTCTTGGCATTCACGGAAAGAACAACACCACGCTTGCCCTTGTTCTTGCCAGCGATAACTTCTACGTTATCACCTTTCTTCACGTGGGTCTTCATCGTTTGTGTTTTCTTGGTATGTGTTATGTCCACACTACACCTGTAGTGCGGGGCACCCACTATACGCTCATCTATGCCTCACGTCAAGCAAAATAACGCGACTTTTCTCCCCTACCCTGCATTTTTTTCAAAAACCCGGCGGCGGGCATGCATAAATCGCCAGCTCAGCAGCGCAGCAGTAATGGAAAGCGACACCACAAAGCTCACCCAGGCACCGGCCGGGCCAAGCGCAGGCACCAGCCAATCGGTGCGGATAAGCACCACCGCCAGAGGGAAGCCGACCAGCCAATAGGAGAACATATTCACCCAGGTAATAGCCTGCGTATCATGACAACCACGCAGCAGACCACTCATCAGCGCCTGCAAAGCATCGGGCAACTGATAAATTGCACAGAGCAGCAACAAACCGGCTGCCACATCAATAATGGCCACCTCATGCGTATACAGCCCGATAATCTCCCGCCGGAAAAGCACGGTCAGCGCAGCCAGCACCAGCACCACGGCCAGCATAAAGACAATACTGGTGCGCAGCAGCGCCTCAAAACGTTCCCTGTCGCGAGCCCCCACATGATATGCAGAGCGTATCGATGCGGCGATACTGAGCGAAAGGGGAAACATGAACAACACGCCGGATATATTAATGGCAATCTGGTGAGCCCCCACAGCAGATGCTCCCAGCGGAGCAATGACGAGGGTCACAACACAGAAGAAGGTCATCTCACAGAACGAAGCCACACCGAGAGGAAGCCCCTTGCAGAAAATTTCACGCACAACCCGCCACTCCGGCTTGCGGTTTGCCCACATATGCACCAGATTACGGCGATATCGGGGATATACGGCCATGAAAACCAGGAGGGCTGCCGCCATCAGGTAATGAACCAGCGCCGTTGTCAACCCGCAACCGGCACCACCCATGGCAGGAATTGGTCCCCAGCCGAATACAAAAAGATAATTGAGCGGAACATTCAGCAAAAGGCCGATAAAGGAAATAATCATAGCAGGGCGCGTATGACCATACCCCTCGAAATGTCCCTGAAGCGAACGCATGAGTACACTGGCAGGCACTGCCAGTATAAGAAAGTAGAGATAATGCTGCGCCACGCGTATCATCTCCGCATCATCAGACACCAGCGCAAACACTGCTGAACCCGCCAGCAGCACCACCACCTCGACAAGCATCAGCATCACCGACAGCAGCTTGGCATTATTAAGCAGCAAACCCACCTTCCCTTCACACCCGGCACCGCGCATGCGCGACACCATGGGACCGATGATGGTCAATATAGCCCCTACTGCTACCAGGACCGGCACCGTCACCGATGTACCCAGCGCCACACCGGCCAGCTGAGTCGGCCCGGCCTGGCCTGCTACCATAGTATCCACCACCCCCATGCCCATATTCATGAGGTTCGCAACATACAGCGGAAGCATAAGCACCAGCAGGCGCTTCAACTCACGCTTATCCAGCAAGTGTTTCCATATAGTACTCATCGGCGATAAAAAAATCGGTTTCACCGCGAGATGAAACCGATTAGCATCTGGAACGGGATTCGAACCCGTGTTGCGCGCGTGAAAGGCGCGAGTCCTAGGCCTCTAGACGATCCAGACTTTACTTTTTTGCACCGGTCTGCACCAGCACGAGGTCAATTTATCACAGTCTGCCGCTAACGTCAAGCAAATTTTCACAAAAAAGTAAAAATAATTTCACTCTATGGAAAAATAAGAGCCCCGCTCCCTATCAGGAGCGGGGCAAAATTACCCATGAACCGGAATTATCAGGGGTTCACCAGACCATCATCCGGGAAGAGGCCGGGGATGGAGTTACCGGAACCGGCGGTCGAAGTACCCGTATCACGCTTACGCATGGGCTTGCCGAACGGGTCGATGATGTCGGCCGTCACGAATACCATGAGGTTCTTGCGGATGTGGGATTCGGCATTGCTGCGGAACAGACGACCGATGAGGGGAAGGTCACCGAATACAGGCACCTTGTCTTCCACCTTCTGCACTTCATCCTGAATCATACCACCGATGGCGATGGTGTGACCATCATACACGCAGGGGTTGGAGTTGATGTAGCGGCGGCTGAAGATGGGCATATCGATGCGGTTTTCAGTCAGCACGATGTGCTCAATCGTCTTCTGGTTAGCGATACCGGCGGTAATCGGAGAACCGTAGTTCACGAAACCTTCGAAGTCAACAACGCGGATTTCGAAGCGCTTGAAGCGTACAATGTCACCATCGCCATCCTTCAGCGGTTCAATCTGGAAGCGGAGCATCACACCCACTTCTTCAACACCCCAGGCGGAGGGGTTGGCGGGAGCTGCCACGGGCATGCTGCCACTGTAGCCACCGTTATTGTTATCGTTGTTGTTGTTCCAGTTGTTGCCGGAGCTTTCAATCTGGGGCTCATCGTACTCGGTCGGATACACGAAGCGACGAATCACCTCAATCTTGGCGCAACCGGTTTCGTCGTTCTGGTCAGAAGCCAGCTGGTCGGGAGCGGGAGCGTATTCCATCGGCTCATCACCGCTGATCACAAGGCTCGGAGCAGACATCACGTCCACGCCCTTCTTCTGGGACAGACCGCGCATAATCATCTGGTAAGAACCAGAGTCATAGATACCGGAGAGGGAAAGAACACCGGGAGCGGGGCTGGCTGTTGCGGATGCACCGGCAGAACCGGAGTTCATCAGGTTGGTCAGAGCACCGGAGGTGATAGCACCGGAACCGGAGCGGAGACCACCAGTCATCAGACCATTGGAAATGATATCCGTGGCGCTGGAAAGAGCCTTGTTGGAGCTGATGGGCCAGGAACCATTGCCGGTGTAGTTATTGGCAAATGCGTTGCCACCGGTGGACACAAAGTCCTCAACGAGACGGTTGGGCAGAGAATTGCTGCCATTCACACCGCCGAGGTAAGTCTTACCGGAATCACTGATGGAGAAGGGATTGACCACCCAGTCGAAGGAAAGTTCCTCTTCGTTGGTCTGAGAAATCTCAACGAACTTGGCGCTCACCTTAACCATCTTGGGCATATCCTGACGGAACTTGTTGATGGCTTCTTCTACGGTATCAAGCTCATCATCAGTATTGGTCACCGTGAGCACACCCGTTACCGGAGAATACTTGGCAGTAGCGCCGGTCGGGAAGTTCACGCCCATGTCGATAAGGGAAGCCTTAGCGTCAATCTTCTTGGTGCGGCGGGAAGAACCAGAGGAGAACTCGCTATCTTCCTCATCCTCATCACCACCTTCATCGCCACTGCTGAAGAAGGACGGACGAACAGTCCACTGACGGCGGGTCATGCGCTGAGCACCGGCACCCTTCTGGTAAACGACGACAGCATTTTCTTCAACGCGATATTCACAGCCGGCCTGGGAGCACATGCGAGCCAGAAGGTCAGCGGCGGTCACTTCGCTCATCTGCAGAGAGGAAATCACAGCAGGGGGCGGAGGAGTGTACACAGCCACGGGAGCGGCCACATCTTCCTCTTCTTCCTCTTCCTCATCCTCGCTTTCCTCGTCATCGCTTTCCTCCTCATCGTCGCTGGAAGCAACAGGAGCAGGTGCGGGAGCGGGAGCCTGAGCCTTTTCGAAAATGAAGTTCATCTGAAGACCACTCTTGCGAGCCTCGGCGCGCAGGAAATCCAGAGCGTCAGCCATGGGGGTGTCTTCAAAGTTTACATTGGCAATCTTGAGAGCAAGCAGATTATCGCGGTTGCGAAGCACGCCTTCAGAGGTAGCCACAGTTTCGGTACCACCAAGCTCAATGGTGGGAAGCTCCTGGGGAAGCTGTTCCTCCCACAGAGCGTCTACTTCGGCCAGAGCCTTGGCACGGTAAGAATCATGAGCAGCCTTGTAGTAAGAAGTGCGGCGCTTGCTCACAGCTTCCTGACCACGACGGGCAGCCGTGTTGTACGGGTCAATCTTGATAACACGGTTGAACTCGGCATATGCAGCATCGTAGTTGCCGAGATCATAGTAACCCCATGCAAGGGTGAGGAGGCGGTTCACTTCCTCTACATTCTTCACATGCTCAGGAGTGAGCGCAGGATTGCTGCGGACGGGATCACGCATGAGAGAAAGCTCATTGCGTGCGCGCTTGTTGTTCGGGTCGCGCTCCAGCACGCCGAGAAGAAGCTGCTCAGCTTCATCGTAGCGACCGATGCGGGAATACTCGATAGCAACAGCCACAGAAGCATCGCCAATGCTCTTCACCAGGAACTCCTGGAGCTTCTGAGTAGCGGGAGCCTTCGGCACAGCCTTCCAGGCAGCCTCATACTTCTCGAGAGCCTGTACGTACTCCTTCTGGGCGTAACAGGTACGGCCCTGCTGCAGAAGCTCAAGAGCCTCGTTGGTCTTGGCCTTGCGACGTGCAGCTTCACGCGTGTTAATACTATCCTGAACATCACCAGCATACTGGGCGGTGGGGCCCACTTCACTGGTACCGGCAGCGGACGAAGTCGTGATGTAGCCAGCCGTTGCAGCCTGCGCAAAGGGGCAGGATACAGCGATGGCCGCAAGGATCATCGTACGCTTAGAATTGATGAGAGGTGTGTGGTTCATGGTAATGTCCTATTTATGGCAGAATTCTAATCAAATGTAAAGTCTACAATTTAATTTTTGCTGAATTATTGGGATTTTTTTATGATTTTTTGGGAGAATTGGATTTTCCGGTAGCCTTGGGCACGTTCACCGGGCTCTCAGCACCGTCCAGACGAATGTTAGCGGAGCCGCCGCCATCCACGGATTCAAGCGTGGCGCGAAGTTCCGAACCGTCAGCCTTACCGCCGGGGATAACAAAGCTGCCGTAAAGCTGCGTACGGAAAGTAGCTTCCGGCTTACCGGCTGCAGAACCGGCAGTTACGCGAAGAGTAACAGTCGTATCGCTGATACGGCGGCCCTTTTCGTTGGCAGAGCCCAGATCTTTATGATTCGCGGGGGTCTTGCCGGCGCGTACAGTAAACTCCTTCTCTGCAGAAGCAGTTTCATTATCGCGGATAACTACCACATTTTCCTTGACCATGGCGCCGCCGAAGTCGGGGAACTCCTTCGTATCAAAACGCACCACGGTGAAACGACCGCTCTTGTCGTCCTTGTCGAGGCCGAAGCTCTCGCCGGGCTTCACAGTCACCTTGTGTACCGGTGTGACATCAGCCTGCTTTTCAAAGATACGGATAGAGACAGTCTTCGGCTTCTGAGACGCATCGGCAAACATGTTGTCGGTGGTAATGATGGCACGAGCCACGCTCACCTTGGTCACCTCAAGCTTGGGAATAGAACCGGAAGCCTGCACGAGATCCGGGTAGCTGTTAGCAGCGGACGGGCAAGTATTCGCAATGAACTCTTCCTCATTGGTGAATCCGTCTTCATCGCTGTCAAGCACCTTGCCGTCAGAACGGCCCAGAGCATCGGAGATATTGTTGGAGATAAACCAAGTATTAGGAATATCGCCATGAATACTGGGTGCAGCGGGGTCATAGATATCAACCACCGTGTTCTTCTTCTGGTCATCCAGCGTAATCTGCCAGAGCTCGGTAGAGAAGAACAGCGGAGCCAGGCGCGGCTGCCCGTTTACCACAGCGCCCTCAGGAGCCACGTCCACAACCGTGCGGTCGCGCTTCAGGCTCTGCTTCACGGCATCTGCCTCAGCGGTAAGAGCAGAGTCACTCTTGCCTGCACTGATTGTTGTTTCTGCTTCGGGAGTCTTGTCGGCAAACATGGTATAGCCACCCAGCGCGGCAGATGCCACACCGAGCACAGCACCGGTAATGAGAGCTTTAAGTCCGGGATTGGATTGTTCAGCCATAGTATCGTGTGTAAGTTGTTAAAGTTTACTTGGTCTTACCGGGGGTGAAATAGAGCACCTGCATCGTCATGTGCACGCGTACCTTTTCATCAGGCGAACCGGTCTTGCGCACAGCCACCGTGCGGAACCCGTCCGCTGCGTTCTCTGCGGCTTCAGTCGTCTCACCACCAAGATCCTCGCCGGATTCAGCAATCTCGGCAGGAGCCGTGTAAGCATCGATACCGGGCAGATTCTCATTACCACGCACGGCAATACCAGTGATGGTCAGGAAGAAATCCTTGTCGGACATGATTGAGTTGAGCACCTTGGGCAGCACGCCGCGGCTGGCATCAAATGCCACCTCAAAGCGCAGCGGGAAATAGGGCTTTGCCTTGCGGCTGCCGGGATTCAGAGCCTCGGCTGCCTCATCAGGCAGAGGAGCGCAGTAAATCTTCTCAAGAGAGGGCGCGCCGGCTGCCAGAATATCCTCAGCCACGCGGGTCACTGCCTTGAGCTGGAAGCTGCGGAAAGGCACATCATCTGCTACCGGAGCAGCATTCTTGAACGATGCCAGACCCAGATTCTCAGCAGGGCCGGCCACATTGGCACCCTGGCTGCTGGCCAGAGACTTAATCTTGTTGATGGAATCACGGAGTTCGTTCTGGAAATCCTGTGCAGAAATCTTCTTACCGTCACCCCAGCAGAATGCTGCATAGCGGTTCAATTCGGCCTGCAGGTCCTTGTTCACACCGGAAACCTGAGAATAGGCATCCTTGATGTTGCGCAGGTTCTGCTTGGTAGGAGCAAGCTCCTGGCCATCGTAACCGGCAAAACGGTCATTGATTTCGGCAATCTTGGCGCGACTTTCTGCAGCCTCCTGGCTCTTGCCATAGCCGTAGAACATGACACCGCCAAAAGCCAGTGCAAACACGGCAGAGAGAGCAATTACTCGCTTATTTTCGCTGATATTCATTATAGAAAATTCGATTGAGAGTTGATATTACTTCTTGCCTTCGCTCTGCTCGGGGATGGCAATGGGATTCTTAAGCGGCATCACGAGCATATACTTTTCCACATAATCCGGCAGCTTACCCTTGGAAGCCTTGGAATCGATGAACTGGAAATAATTGTTCAGGTTAGCCTGCACCTTGGCATTCTCGAACGAGAAGAGCGAATCTGCGCTGCGCTCGTCAAAGTTCTGAGCTACGAGGTTGTAAATCGTATCGCGCTGGGCGAGGCCATCGCTGCCGGGCTTCTTGATAGTATAACCGCTCACGTAGATAGCCGTCACCATGGGAGCCTTGTTGCGCTTCTTCACATCCACTTCATCCGGGGCGGCATTCATGGCGGAATCATTCGCATTGGAGCGGCTGCGATTCATATCAATAAGCTTTGTACCCTTCACATCAGTCGTGCCTACCAGAGAATTGGACTCAGCATCATAATTGATAAGGGGCGAGAACTCCGTGAACCAGAACTTGATGGAAGCGCCCTTACGGCTCAGCTGCTGCAGCACATCCACATAGGCAGCGCGCATCTTGTACAGCTCAGCAAACTGCTGGATCTGCTTCATCTCATTCTTGTACTTGGCGTCTACAGATTCAATCTGGCTGTTAACCGAGGCCACACGGGCATCCACACTGGAAGCTTCCGCGTATATACGGGCAGCATCGGCAGCAGACTGTGTGGCGGCATAGGCATAGAAACCGGCACCGGCCAGAGCCAGCACACCGGCTACCGCCACCTTGGGCAGCAGCTTCTTCTCTGCGCGGTCCTTACCCACACTGGTGGGCACCAGGTCGATATTGAAATCACCCGTACCGGAGCCGGTGATAGCAGCACCCACAATGGGGCCAAGGCAGATGGCATCCTGCTCCAGCTCTGCCTCATCTACCTTGGGGCCTACGGAAAGGATACCCACCGGGTTGAGGTACTCCACGGGAATATTCAGAGCCGATTCCAGGAACTCCAGAGCAAAAGGCAAGCGGGCACCGCCACCGCAGATATAGGCCTTGGTGGGGGCATTACCCTTGTACTGAGCGCGGTAGTGATTGATGGTACGCTGCACTTCAGAGCTGAGGCGGCCCATCGCGGTGCGGATAGTCGTAGCCAGAGCAGCTTCCTGCTCCGTCATCGAATCAGTATATCCGTTACCGAGAGATACCACACCGTCGTCAATCTTCAACTGCTCAGCTTCGCGGAAGCTCATATTGAACTCGCGGGCGATACTGTTGGTAATGAAAGCACCGGCGGCCGTTACCGAACGGGTGAAGAAACGTCCATCTTCAGCAAAGATGATATCGGTAGTCTTGGCACCGATATCGAGCAGCATCACGGGTTCTTCCTCATCATAATTAGCACGGAATGCATTGTAGAGAGAAGTAATGGCGCAATCAACGCTGCGGGTCTTCAGAGAGCTGGATTCCACCTGCGAGTTCAGGTTATCCAGCACTTCCTTCTTGATGGCAACAAGCAGCACTTCGCGTTCGCCCTCCTCACGATCAGCCAGCTCCTGGTAGGAGTAGATGATATCCTCAAGCGGGAAAGGAATGTGCTGTTGAGCCTCGAAACCCACCTGCTCCGCAATATCATCCATATCAATTGCAGGCAGCTTGATAAAGCGCATGAATACCTGCTGGCCGGAAACCACATTGCGCACTTCACTGCCGCGCACCTTGAGCTCCTGCACCATCTCTGCGATGGCGCTGCCAACATAATCCATACGCATGCCTTCCTCAACCGGGTCCAGCAGGATATCCCTGCGAGCATAGCGCGACAGCGCAAAACCGCGCCCGGCCGGAGTAAAGACGCCCATTGTGACGCTCTGAGAGCCAATCTCAAGGGCTACTGTTGTCTTGTAGTCAGCCATATGTAGTTAGTTGTCTGTTTTCAAAAAGTAGTAAATCCGCAATGAACCGAATTACTTTCTGCCCTTCTTATTCTTCTTCCGGGGCTTGGTTTCGGTTGCAGGTTCTTCTGTGGTTGTTTCATCAGCAGAAGTGGTCGATTCCGTCGGAGTGGTCGGAGTATAACCGGTATCCATCGGAGTGGTCGGAGTATAACCAGACGGAGAGGAGGTCGAAGAAGAAGTGCTGCCGGCGTCACCATACATGGGATTGGTAGCCGGGAAAGCAGGTGCATAGAACGGAGCAAAGGGAGTTTCGGAAATAGCGCGGAGCTGCACACCGATACCGGCCTTATCTTCCTTCTTCCACCAGCCCTTCTTCAGGCGGTTCTTCATCTTCTTATTCACGAGCACATCGGTATCAGCGTCCTTCTTGTTGCAGTTTGTGCCCTTGAACGAGAACTCCACAGCCACGGCAGCCAGCTTGTCAGAGAGATCAGCCTTGTCTGCCTTGCGAGCGTCATCGGAGCAGATACGAACTGCATCTGCCGGAGAAATAAACACAGCAGCCTGCACGTTACGGTTCTCAGACATATCAGCCTTAGCGCTCAGAGGAATATCCACATAGGTGATTTCCTTATCAACCAGAATAATCTTATCACCATCCTTACCCACAGCAAAAACCAGGTAGGCATGCACCTTCAGCTCATCCACAAAGAGGGGCTTCTTATCACCGCGGCTCTTGCCTCGCAGCGTGTAAGGAATACGCACCACATGCCATGCCGGGCTGATAGCCTTGGCCGTGTCCTTAGAGGTGAAATATTCCGAACGCGGAGCAATCTGCTCCACCTTGGCATCACTGGCTTTCATCGTCAGCTCAGCCTCAACAAAATCAGCACTGCTGCCAAAAGCCTGAGTCAGGCCACAGACCGCAGCCACAGCAAGAGGAAGGAAGAAACGTTTCATAGCTCACAAAAAAAGAAATGTGTGCTATACTTATACACAATATCCACTCTCTTGGCGAGAAGAATCTTCAGCATGTCCCATTTTTTTTGAAAGAGCAGTCTACTACTTTTGTTCGCGCGCGCGTGTGCGATTTTTGCCTTGTATACCGCAGCTCTGTATGTTAAAGTCGGGCGTCATGCCAAGCATAGCCACCTATATCCACAACCTGAACCCCATCATCATCGATATTCCCGGCACTCCGCTAGCCCTGCGCTGGTATGGTCTGGCCTACGTGGCCGGCTTCATTCTGGGCTACCTGGTGCTGCGCTGGCTGAGCGATAAAAAACTTTTCTGCATCGAGCGCGAAAAACTGGGCGATTTTGTAACCTACATCTGTATCTACGGCGTACTCGCCGGCGGCCGCCTCGGCGAATTCTTCTTCTACTGGCTTCCCGAGAACGGGCTGCAGGGCTTCCTCAACGACCCCCTGTGGGTATTGCGGGTCTGGGAGGGCGGCATGGCATCTCACGGGGGCATCCTCTGCGTCATTCTCACCTGCATGTGGTACGCCTGGCGGCATAAGCATTCCTTTGTCCAGCTGCTCGACGGCGTGGCCATCGTCTGCACCATCGGCCTGTTCTGCGGCCGCGTGGCCAATTTCATCAACGGCGAATTATACGGGCGCATAGCCGATGCATCCTGCCCGCTTGCCATGAAGTTCCCCCAGGAGCTTTTCACCCTGCCCCCACAGCAGCAGATTCAGGCACGCGTCGCCATCGAACACGCCGTCGGCAACAATATTGCCTCGTTCATGCAGCCCAATGAAGCATTTGTCGACACTCTTTTCCGCCTGTGCCGCGAAAACGAAGCAGCCAGCGCCGCGCTGGGAGAATTCCTGAACCCGCGATACCCCTCGCAGCTCTTCGAGGCCGTAGGCGAGGGTCTTCTCATACTTCTGGTGCTGCTGGCAGTGCGCCTGTTGTGGAAAAATGCTCCTGCCGGCATCTTCTCTGCCCTGTTTGCCTTCCTCTACGCAGCTGCCCGCATCACTTGCGAATGCTTCAAGGAACCGGATGCCGGCGTATGGCACGGTATAACCCAGGGACAACTTCTCTCCGTTCTTATTGCTATTCTGGGCATTCCGTTCCTTATCCATGCCCTGCTCCAGCTCCGTCGGCAAAAAAATATCACAAATTCTTAAAAAAAGACTTGCAATCCGCCAGAAGATTGTGTAAACTTCCGTCGCACACCGCATCTGCGGTCTGCAAAATCCTAAATGGGTAGGTTCCCGAGCGGTCAAAGGGGGCAGACTGTAAATCTGCTATCGTACGATTTCGATGGTTCGAATCCATCCCTGCCCAGTTCCTAATGCGGGAGTAGCTCAGTTGGTAGAGCAACACCTTGACATGGTGGAGGTCGTAGGTTCAAGTCCTATCTCTCGTACTCCCAGATTATTCAGAAAGCCCCGATTGCTTCAGGCAAATCGGGGCTTTCTGATTTTTTCTACTTGCCATTTACAGCAATGCACGCTAAAATACGCTGCGTGCAGAGCACGCGCTCTGCGTGCTCCAAAATTCCAACCAACAAAACAAAGTACCATGCCTGTACCTACACAAGAACAGTACATCAAGATGCTCAACACGGCTAAGGAAAAGGGCTACGCCTACCCCGCCGTGAACGTGACCACCATCGAGGTTATCAACGGTGCCCTCAAGGCTTTCGCTGAAGCCAAGTCCGACGGTATCATCCAGGTTTCCCTGGGTGGCGGTCAGTTCGCTTCCGGCACCGCTGTGAAGAGCTCCGCTATCGGCGCCATCGTGCTGGCCGAAGCTACCCACCGCCTTGCCGAGGAGTACAACGTGCTCGTGGCTCTGCACACCGACCACTGCCAGGCCGACAAGATTGACAGCTTCCTTCGTCCCCTCATCGCTGAGTCCAAGCGCCGCGTAGAGGCTGGTCTGAAGCCCCTGTTCAACTCCCACATGCTCGACGCCTCCGCCCTGCCCATGGCTGAGAACCTGAAGATTTCCCAGCAGATGCTCAAGGAGTGCGCTGAGGTCGGCATCGTTCTCGAAATCGAAATCGGTGTTGTGGGTGGTGAGGAAGACGGCGTGGACAACGGCGACGCCCCCAACGAGAAGCTCTACACCTCCCCCGAGGACATGCTGCTCACCTACGAGACCCTCAACGGCATCGGCACCTTCATGCTGGCCGCCACCTTCGGCAACGTGCACGGCGTGTACAAGCCGGGTGCTGTGAAGCTGGCTCCCAAGATTCTGCGCGACGGTCAGGAAGTGGTGAAGGCCAAGCACGGTGAGGACATGCTGCTCGTGTTCCACGGCGGCTCCGGCTCCGACCTCTGCGACATCCGCGAGGCTATCTCCTACGGCGTGGTGAAGATGAACATCGACACCGACACCCAGTACGCTTTCTCCAAGCCCATCGTTCTGCACATGTGCCAGAACATCGACGGCATGCTGAAGGTGGACGGCGAAGTGGGCAACAAGAAGGTGTACGATCCCCGCTCCTATCTGAAGAAGGGCGAGCAGGGTATCTGCGAGCGCCTTCAGGTTGCTTGCGCCGACCTCATGTCCGAGGGCAAGACCCTCTTCGGCCAGATCTAAGCATCCCGCCTACAGATATTCATTCCAAAGCCCCCGCACCCGCGGGGGCTTTTGTTTTTCAAGAATCTATCGGCAATTCAGAGTTTAACGGGATTGACAATTGAAGAAATTCCGGGCCTCCGGCCCGCCTGGCTTGCAATTAATCATTAATCACTAATAATTAATCATTGACTAAACCCCACCTTCCCGGGGAGCAGAAGTCCGCAGAGCGACCTTACCTGAGCCCCCAGCGAATAGGGCGGTCATGTTCGTCCCGGTACTGGCCGCAGATACAATCATCCGGCAGAATGTGGTAACGGCCGCCCTCGCGCCGGGGCATGGGGGTATCTCCTTCCCCGGCGGGGAGAATTTGCACACGCCCCTCGCTCTCCTTGTAGCAAAGCAGGCGTCCGGGGTGATAATCGAGCAATTCGCGGCGGTATTCCCCAAAGGGTGGGTAAGTAGCCACCAGAACCAAACCGGAGGGATGGGTGACTCGCTGGTGGTGGCATCCGACATACCAGGGTTTCAGCAAAAGCTCGTTTTCCAGCTGCCACATCTCTTTTCGGATGGCCTGCATTTCCTGCTTCTCCTCTTCCGGAAAACAGCTGCGGACTTCCAGATGACAGGAAAAACGATCGTATTCATACTGAAGCGGGAGAAGCAGCTCCAGGCTGTCGGCATCGTGAATGGCTTTCAAGGTGGTCAGCGCCCTGCGGGCATAAATAAGGCAGTGGTGGTTAATAACCTCCTGCGGCACTTCTTCCGGCACATGGGATTCCAGTTTTTCCTCTTGATAAAACTCTGCAAACTCCGCGGACTTGATGACATGCAACCGGGAGCCTTCTGTATTACCCGTGGCCCGCAGCAGATTCAGCCGCGGAATCGTCTGACTTCCTTCTGCAGATGAAGGCTCCACGAGAAGGTAGCAGCTAGGCTGCCTATCGGAATAGGTGCTGGGGTTGAGCGCCTCATCCTCCGTCAGCGCATGCAGCACCACATGCAGCCCCATATTATGCCGCGCGTGCATCTGGGCAATCTGCTCCCGGGCAGGCAAATGCCCTATGCGGCCCTCCCAACCTTCGTTACACCGCCACAGGTAAATCCAGGACGTCCTGTATTCCTCTTCAATCTCGTCATCATCAGAGGTAGCGGAGTACAAGAACTCCGGCTTGCGCAGCAGCCGCCCCCGCACGGCATCAGGAGACCATGGCAGCTCCACGCCGAAGTAGTAGTGTTCATCGTCTGGCAGAAGGAGTTCAGGATGCGGCATCATGACGGATATATAGCATTGATGTATGGCGGTGTCAATTCCACACATCACCGAGGCACTTAAAATACACCTCTCACCTGACGGATATGCTTGACATGCAAACAGCAAAAGCGTATGATTTGGCGCACCTTTATTTTTCCGCACCGTGAGCAATAACAAACAAGAACTCTGGACCTCCAATCTCGGAGCCGTGCTGGCCGTGGCCGGCAGCGCTATCGGCTTCGGTAACTTCCTGCGCTTCCCCGGCCTGGCTGCCCAGTATGGCGGCGGCGCTTTCATGATTGCCTACTTCGTAGCATTCCTGCTGCTGGGCATTCCGCTCAGCTGGGTGGAATGGGCCATCGGCCGCAAGGGCGGCTCGCTAGGCGCCCATTCCTCCGCCTCGGCTTTCTTCGTCCTTTCCCGCAGCAGCAAGTGGAAATACGTGGGGCTTGCAGGCGTGCTGACCCCGCTGGCCATCACCATGTACTACATGACCCTGGAAGGCTGGACCCTGGGTTACGCCTGGCACACCGCCATGGGCAACCTCAATTTCTCCACCAGTGAGGAATACGGCAATTTCTTCACCAATTTTGTGGGGCTCAACGGCAACGGCAGCGTGTTCAGCGGCGACAGCAGCATGCTCGTCTTCTTTGCCATTGCCGTATTCAGCAGTTTCTGGCTCATCTACCGCGGTGTGAACAAGGGCATCGAATGGTTCTGCAAATGGAGTATGCCCGTGCTGGTCATCATCGGTGTGGTCATTCTGGTGCGCGTGCTCACCATGGGTACTCCTGACCCCACCCACCCTGAGCGCAACGTGAACGAAGGCCTGGGCTACATGTGGAACCCGAACAAGGTCATGCTCGTGGCCGGTGAAAAAGAAGTGGACATGGTGCCCGCCTACGCCACGCCCGAGGAAAAAGCAGCCCAGATTGAGCGACTGACTAAACAGTATCCGGACCAGGAAATCAAGGAGAAGCCCATCACTCTGACTCAGGGTCTCATGAACCCGGACCTGTGGATTACCGCAGCCGGCCAGGTATTCTACTCCGTATCCATCGGCTTCGGTATTGTTTGCTCCTATGCGAGTTACGTAGAGCGACGCAAGGACATCGCCCTTTCCTCACTCACCGCCAATGCGGCCAACGAAGTGGCCGAAGTGGGTCTGGCAGGTATGATGATTATCCCCGCAGCCGTAGCCTTACTCGGCGTGGTGGCTGCAGCCGGTACCAGCACCTTTGGTTTGGGCTTCAATGTACTGCCGCAGGTATTTGCCAGCATGCCCGGCGGCCAGATTTTCGGCACATTGTTCTTCGGTCTGCTTTCCATCGCCGCTATCACCAGTGCCATCTCGATTCTGCAGCCGGCAGTTGCCTTCATTGAGGAGTTCTGGCAGCTGCGCCGCATTCAGAGCGTAACCATCATCGCCCTGCTCCTCACCGTGGGTTCGCTCATTGTGGTATGGTTCACGGGCGACGGGCTCATCGCCCTCGACACGCTCGACTTCTGGCTGGGCACCATGAGCCTCTACATCAGCTCCGCTTCCTTCCTCATCGTCTTCCGCTTTGTGTGGGGCACCAATAAGGGGCTGGCTGAATTGCGCCGCGGAGCCCGCATGCCCATTCCCCGCTTTATCGGCTTCGTTATCAACTGGATAACGCCCGGCATCATGCTCTTCATCTTCGTAGCCTGGCTGTATCAGAACCTCTTTGTGAAGCAGAGCTACCACATCACCAACCTTCTGGAAGGCAAAATCGGAGCCATCATTCCCCTGCTGTGGGTAGGTATTGTGCTGCTGTTCTTCATCTTCGTGGCACACACCTCCACACGCTTCAGCTACCACAAAAAGGACGAAAAGTAATATCCTGTTACCATCCTGATTATGCCTGCAGATAAAACAGACCATTGGAAAACCAATCTCGGCGTTATGCTCGCGGTAGCCGGCAGCGCCATCGGCTTCGGCAACTTCCTGCGCTTCCCCGGCCTGGCAGCCCAATACGGCGGCGGTGCCTTCGTAGTGGCCTATTTCTGCTGCTTCCTGCTGCTGGGGCTCCCCCTCTGCTGGGTTGAGTGGGCTATCGGCCGCCGCGGTGGCGTGCTCGGGGGCCACAGCCCGGCTTCCGTGTTCCAGCTCATCGCCGAAAAACCGCTCTGGAAATACCTCGGTATTCTCGGCATTCTGGCCGGTCTCAGCATCAATGTATATTACGTCTACATGGAAGGCTGGACCATTGGTTATGTGTGGCATACGCTGGTAGGCGACCTTAATTTAGACACCCCGCAGGCCTATGGTGATTTCTTTGCGAACTTCGTAGGCATGGGGGCAGACGGACACTTCTTCAGTGGTCAGACCACCGTTCCCGTCTTCTTCCTGCTGGCACTGCTTGCCAATTTCTGGCTTATCTACCGTGGCGTCAGCAAAGGCATCGAGTGGTTCTGCAAGTGGAGCATGCCCCTGCTCTTCATCGTGGCTATCATCCTGCTGGTACGCGTACTCACCATGGGCACCCCTGACCCCGCCCACCCTGAGCGCAGCGTGAACGAGGGTCTGGGCTACATGTGGAACCCGGAGAAGACCATGCTGGTGGATTCCACCACGGGCAAATCCATCGGCATGGTACCCGCCAATGCCACCGCAGAGGAAAAGGAAGCCCTCGTTTCCCGTCTGCACGAGGAATACCCCACCGTAGCAATCGAAGAGAAGCACATGACTTTCTGGCAGAGCCTGTTCAACCCGGAAATGTGGCTTCGTGCTGCCGGTCAGGTCTTCTTCTCCCTCTCCGTAGGCTCCGGCTCCATCTGCTGCTACGCCAGCTATGTGCGCCGCCGCAGGGATATCGCCCTGAGCGCCCTGAGCGCCGGCGCTGCCAACTCGGTCACCGAAGTAGGTCTGGCAGGTCTCACCATCGTACCCGCAGCCCTGGCTCTTCTAGGCGTGGCCGCAGCCGCCACCGTGGGCACTTTCGGTCTGGGATTCAACGTCTTGCCGCAGGTATTCGCCGCCATGCCGGGTGGTCAGTTCTTCGGTGTACTGTTCTTCCTGCTGCTCTTCATCGGCGCAGTGACCAGCGCGCTCTCCCAGGTGCAGCCGGCAGTTTCCTTTGTGGAGGAATACTGGAACCTGAAGCGTGGCCAGAGCATTGCCCTGGTGGCAGGTCTGCTGTTGGTGGGCGCCTTCATCATCATCTGGTACACGCAGGACATGCTGGCGCTCGACAGCATTGACTTCTGGGTGGGCAGCCTTATCCTCTACGTGACCACCAGCCTCAACCTGATTTTCTTCAACTACGTGTGGGGCACAAAGAAGGGTATGGACGAACTGGCCGATGGCTCTGCCATGCGCATTCCTGCAGCCGCCACCTTCATTATCCGGTGGATTGCTCCGGTCATCATGTTCACCATCTTTGCCGCGTGGCTCTACCAGGAGCTCTTCATCACGCGCAGCCCATATGTGGCCAACATCGTGGAAGGCCGCATCGGTGCCATTCTGCCGCTGCTCTGGGCTGTGGGTATCACGGTCTTCTTCTGCATCGTGGCAGCAACCTCCCGCAAATTCAACAAATAATCTTCACCTCCTCTCCCATATCATAACGTGAGCACTAAGACTAAAACAGAAAACTGGAACACCAGTCTCGGCGTCATGCTGGCCGTAGCCGGCAGCGCCATCGGATTCGGTAATTTCCTGCGCTTCCCCGGCCTGGCTGCCCAGTACGGCGGTGGCGCTTTCATGATTGCCTACTTCACCGCCTTCCTGCTTCTGGGTATCCCCCTGAGCTGGGTCGAGTGGGCCATCGGTCGCAAGGGTGGATCGCTGGGTGGCCATTCCACTGCCAGTATCTTCTACCTCATCAGCGGCAAAACATACTGGAAGTACCTGGGCATCGCCGGCGTGGTCTCCACCATCGGCATCGCCATGTACTACATTCCGCTCGAAAGCTGGACCAACGGCTACGCCTGGCACACCGCCATGGGCGACCTGCAGCTGAACACTGCAGATGAATACGGCAACTTCTTCGCTCAGTATGTGGGTCTCACGGGTGATGGTTCCATCTTCACCAGCGGCGGCACGCAGCTCATATTCTTTGCGCTGGCCATTCTGGTGAATATGTACGTGATTTTCCGCGGTGTGAGCAAGGGCATTGAAGCCTTCTGCAAGTGGAGCATGCCCGTGCTCCTCATCACTGCTCTTATCATTCTGGTGCGCGTGCTCACCCTGGGCACCCCGGATGCCAACCACCCTGACCGCAGTGTCAGCCAGGGTCTGGGCTACATGTGGAACCCCACCAAGACCATGCTCGTGGTGGACGGCAAGGAGGTGAACATGGTTCCCGCCGCTGCCACTCCGGAAATGAAAGACACCATGGTGCAGCAGATTCAGGCCGCCAACCCCGGCAAGAAGGTGGAAGAAAAGCACATTTCCCTTACCGAAGGCCTGCTGAACCCTGAAATGTGGCTCACCGCCGCAGGCCAGGTCTTCTTCTCGCTTTCCATCGGCTTCGGTACCGTCTGCTCCTACTCCAGCTACGTGCGCCGTCGCAAAGATATCGCGCTGAGCTCGCTCACTGCGAATGCCGCCAATGAAGCCATCGAGGTAGGTGTGGCCGGCATGATGATTATTCCCGCGGCCGTCGCCTTCCTCGGCGTGGTGGCAGCCGCCGGCTGCGGCACCTTCGGCCTTGGGTTCAACGTGTTGCCCCAGGTGTTCCACTGCATGCCCGGTGGTCAGATTTTCGGCACGTTGTTCTTCGTGCTGCTCTTCATCGGCGCCGTGACCAGCGCCATCTCCATGCTGCAGCCCTCCGTGGCTTTCCTGGAGGAATTCTGGGAGCTCCGTCGCACGCAGAGCGTTGCTCTCGTGGCCTTCCTTGTCACCATCGGCACTCTGCTCGTAGGCTGGTATACTGACGGTCTTATGGCACTGGACACCATGGACTTCTGCTTCGGCACCATGTTCCTGTACCTTACCTGCTTCATCTTCTTCACCATCTTCAACGTCGTGTGGGGTACGAAGAACGGTATCGAGGAACTTAACATCGGTTCATCCATGAGAATCCCGCGTGGTCTCTGCTTCATCATCCGCTGGATTACCCCGGGTATTCTCCTCACTATCTTTACTTCCTGGCTTTTCCAGAATATCTTCATCAAGCAGAGTCCCCAGGTGGTCAACCTCATCAACTGCGAGCCCGGTGCCATCATCCCCGTGCTCTGGGTCGTCCTGGTCTCCGCCTTCTTCTGCTTCGTCATCCACACTTCCCGTAACTTCCACAAACAGGTCAACAACGACAAATTAAATGATTAACCCCCCAATTCTACAATTATGACTATTGCTGGTATCATCACCATGTTGCTCTCCATCGGCATCGTATGGACTCTCTTCATCGCTTGCTGTGTGCGCCTTGTCAAAGCTGATAAGGCCGATAAGCAAAACGACTAAACACCCATTTCTATGCGTAAGATTCGTCAGAGCGTGCTGATGGGACTGCTGATCTGCAGCAGCCTCGCCTATACAGCATGCTCCACCAATAAGCTGGTCTACCCCGGCAGCCGCATGGAAATACCGGATGCCGCCTGCGGTTACCCGGAGCAGCTCATCACCATCCCCGCCGAGGACGGTACACAGCTGCGAGGCTGGTTCTTCAACCGCGGCGCGAATACTCCGCTGGTGGTCATGTACGGTGGCAACGCGATGAACGTGGGGCAATTTGCCAATCTGGCAGCCTCTGACCCCACGCGTTCCTACCTGCTCATGAACTACCGCGGCTACGGCGGCAGCACCGGCACCCCGGATGAAAAAGCCATCGTGGCCGATGCGAAACTCAGCATCCGCTACGCGCGCAACTGCATGGGCAACCCCACCGCCCAGCTGTACCTGGTAGGTTTCAGCCTGGGCAGCGGCGTGGCCACCCAGCTGGCGACCACGGAATCCCCCGCAGGGCTCATCCTCGTGTGCCCCTTCGATTCCATGACCACTGTGGCCTGCAATGTGGTACCCTTCTTCCCGCGACTTCTGCCGCTGGATACGTGGCAGAACGTGAAATACGCCCCGCAGGTCACCTGCCCGGTCACCATCATGCGTGCCAATTACGATGATGTGATTCCTGCCGACAGCACGGAAAAACTCATCCGAGCATTCCGCACGCCTCCCGTCATCCGCACCTACCCGGCCAACCACAACAATATTTTCTCCGCCGTCGGTTTCAACAATGACCTCCTGCAGGCCATGCCCGTTACCGCCGGCTGCCAGTTCGATTTCTAACGAAATCGAGTCGCAGCATCCGAAAAGCATTCCGCCACCAACCGGCGGAATGCTTTTTGCTTGCCCCCCACTCTGAAACATGCTAAAAAGCACCCGGAACCATGTTTCAACGCCTGCTTACCCTTCTGCTCGCCCTGTTCCTCATCTATCCCCAGCCGGCCACGGCCATCTGGGATGATGTTATCTTCGACTCTCCCTCACACGCTGAAACACGTACCGCCGATGCAGAACCGCCCGCCTGGGTCGAACCCGTCGAGACTTTCCTCAAAAAAGCCCTCGATTGGGTGTTCGATCTCATCGAGCGCCCCCTTAAAGCAATCATTCAATATATTGCCGACCTTGTCGTCCGCCTCTGGTCAGAGCATGTAGTGCAGGAGGCACTGTTTCCTACCCCTCCGGAGCCGAAAGCCGTCATTCTCATCACATCTAACAATCTAAAAATCAAGGATTCCTCGGTGTACTGTCACCTTTACCAACACGGTGCCAGCTTCAACCGCATGTACCGCACCGCCACGAATAAGGAATCTATCAGGCAATCCCTGCTCAGCGGCCGGTATCCCTGGCGAAAGGGGGAATCTCCAGCCACCACGCTCGATGCCATCATGCAACAAGGCGGCTACCGCACCTATATCAGCCCCGAAACAGGTGACTACACACCCATTTCACGCTTCATCAAGGAGCACTCCGGCAACCGGCTCTTCATCTATATTGAGGTAGCCGAAGAATCCGAACTCAGCGAGCTGATGGCATCCTTGAAGGAATCCGGTTATCAGGCGGAGGAGACCTTGATTCTGTTCACGCTTGCCGGAGAAAACACTTCCGGCCTGAAAGAAAGCGAAATTCGAGTATCCTTCATCGCCTGCTTGCCGGGCACCATATCACGCTGCAGCGCAGAGGCGCCCCTCAGTCTGACAGACATCAGCCGCACCGTAGCGGCCATCTGCAGGCTGAAAGTGCCGGACGGTGCACTACCCGACAGCGAGGAACACCTGCCCGACCTGCTGTGGCAGGAAGAGCAGGGCCGGGATGAAATCGTCGTCCAGGACAGCGGAACAGGGCATTTTGCCCTCATCTACGGAAATTACAAATACATCTCCCCCTCGGACCAGGGCGAACAGCTTTACAGCCTCGCAGAAGACCCCGCGGAGCAACACAACCTGGCCACTCCTGCACCGAATGCCACGCGGAAGCTCCGCCAGCGCCTGCAGGAACTCACAGCCGAGGCGAAAAGCCATTGAGCCATTGAGCCATTGAGCTTCTGTTTTTCTGCTTGCCATGCGCGCGGATTTCTACTAAATTAGTAGGCATGAAGCGCCGATACACATTCTACCTGCTGCTTTCACTTGCCTGTGCAGTTGCCCAGCCGGCATCTGCGTTCTGGAGTTTTGGCAATGATGAGAAGAAAGACAAGGAGCCGAAAAAGGAAGAAAACGGGACCTGGACGAAACTCGTGAGTGATGCCAAAGGGAAAATGAAAGAGTTTGAGGAAGACCTGGGCAACGCAGAAACACCGACCTGGGATGGCCTGAAGGAAAGCGCCGGCGAAGCCATGGACCAGTTTGCCAAGGACGGCAAGGGCTTCGACATCATGAAGCGGGCCACGAAGAAAGCCTCGCGCAAAATCGAACGCATCACGGCCGATGAGGACTCCGCGCTCACCGGACGCTTCTACGATTTGAAACAACCCGTGGATGGCAAATCGGCCCCGCTGCGGCGCGAAGCCGTGGTCAGCTTCATCCGCGATTTCATGGCAAAGGACTGGGACCGCAAAATGCTCGAGAAATACTACTCGCCCAAAGTGAAGTTGGTGGCTCCCTATTTCTACCTGCCGCGCTGCAAGGCGGCCTATGCACCGGAAGCATTTGAATGCAACAAAGGCAAGCAGGAACGCCAGGTGGCACCGCAGGACTGGATTGTGGTCTACAGTGGTCAGGTCGTGGCGCCGGAATCCGGTACCTACCGTTTCGTAGGCATGGGCGATGATGCGCTGGTGGTGCGCTTCAACAAGGAAATCGTGCTGGAATCCGGCTGGAGCATCCCCTCACGCAATGACATGACGCTGGGCACCAGGAGCCACTACCAGAACGAAATCACACACGAAGATAACGGCTGCGCACTTTACCAGTACAGGGAGACCCCGCACTGGAACCGCCAGCTGGGCGGCATTGCCAGCGGCTCCACTTTTACTGTGCAGAAAGGGAAGGCCTACCCCATTGATATTCTCATCTCTGAAATCCCCGGCAATGAGTTCGGCTTCTGTCTGCTGATTGAAAAGATAGAGCAGGACAAAGCCCCCTACGGCCGCTTTGCTCCCGATAAATCCCCCACCCTTGCCCTGTTCCGCACAAACGACACCACGCCGGATTTGGAGGAAATCGAAGAACGCTTGACGGAAAACGGCAAGAACTACACCGTGCGCCTTCCGCTGGAAGCCCCTCCCTTCGCCAAGGATTCCCCCATCTGGGTAGCCAGGCCGGCAAGCCCCGGTGAAAAACGCGGATTCATGGAGCGCGCCGCTGCCAGCATGAGCGATGAAGACACCGCCATGGGCCGCCGCGTCAAAGATAACGAAAAAGAAAAGAAGAACAAGCCCGGAAAGAAAGGCAAGAAATGAAGCGACAGATTTTTTTTACCGCCCTGCTGGCGCTGTGTCTCTTCCCGTGTGCCTATGGCGAGGCTGGAAAACCGACAGCCCCGCGCGCCATCCTTCTTTTCATGGCTGATGACCTGGGCTACAATGACACCACAGCCTGCGGCAGCGGCGGCGGCGTGCCCTGCCCCAACGTGCAGCGCCTGGCAGACCAGGGGTTGCTGTTCACCGATGCGCACAGCACCAACTCCGTGTGCACCCCCTCGCGCTACTCGCTGCTCACCGGGCAGTATGCCTGGCGCCAGCGCGGCACCGGCATCCTGCCGGGCGATGCCGCACTCATCATCCCCACGCGCGACAAAGCGACCACCCTGGGCACCCTCATGCAACAGGCCGGCTACCGCACCGCCGCCATCGGCAAGTGGCATCTCGGTCTTGGTCGCGGCGGGGTGGATTGGAACAAACCCATTTCCCCGGCCCCGGCAGACGTGGGCTTTGACTACTCCTTCATCATGGCTGCCACCGGCGACCGCGTTCCCTGCGTTTACGTGGAAGACGGTCGCGTACGCAATCTCGACCCGCAGGATCCCATCCGCGTGAACTACCGCGGCAAGGCATACCCGGGGGAGAAAACCGCGGCCACTCACCCGGAATTACTCAAACCCTGGGGTCGCCCCAGCGACAAGCAGCACGCCTGCACCATCATCGACGGCATCTCCCGAATCGGCCACATGACCGGTGGTATCTCCGCTCTCTGGAAAGACCAGGACATTGCCGATGATATCACCAAGGCCGGTGAAGACTTCATTGCCGGCTCGGCAGGCAGACCCATCTTCCTGTACTTCTGCACCAATGACATCCACGTGCCTCGCGACCCGCACAACCGCTTCCGGGGTAAAAGCCACCTGGGCATCCGCGGCGATGTCACCCTGCAGATGGATGATTCCCTGGGGCGGCTCATGACCGCCCTCGAGAAAAACGGGTACAAACCGGAAGAAACCCTCATCATCTTCACCAGCGACAACGGCCCCGTTATCGCGGATGGCTATGAGGACGGCGCACGCGAAGCCTGCGCCGGGCACCAGCCTGCCGCTCCGTGGCGTGGTGGCAAATACAGCTTCTTCGAAGGCGGTACCCGCGTTCCCTTCATTGTCTCCTGGCCGGGCACCATTACCCCCGGCACCAATGCCGCCCTCATGTGCCAGATGGATATAGGCCGCACGCTGGCCGGTCTCTGCGGCATCGAAGTGCCCGAGGGCTCCATGCGAGACAGCGAGAACCATCTGCCTGCCCTGCTGGGACGCAGTGACCGGGGACGCAGTGAGCTGGTGACTCAGGCCTTCGAAGCTCCGCGCTATGCCCTGCGCAGCGGGCAGTTCAAGTACATACCGAACATGGGGCGAGGCCGCGCCGACCGCCAGGGCCGCGGTGAGCAGCTCTACGACCTGAGCACCGACCCCGGCGAGCAGCATAACCTGGCCCCGAAGAAGCCGGAAAAGACAGCAGAACTCCGCGCCCGCCTCAGCGAGCTCACCCAGGATTCCGCGCACTGACCCTATCAGCAGTCTGCAACTCCCACCCCGGACAATATAAAAGCGGCAGCCCTGCACAGGCTGCCGCTGAAATGTGTATAATCAGGCCGAGCTTCTTACACCTCGAACAGGTGGGTGACAGAGGCGTTGTGGTGAATGTTGGCAATGGCCTGAGCAAAGAGCGGAGCAATGCTCACCGTATCCACGCGGTCGCCATAGGCCATGGGCACGGAGTCGGAAGTGAGCAGGCACTCGATAGAGCTGTTGGCCAGACGCTGGCGGGCGGTATCGGTGAGCACACCGTGAGACACGCCTGCAAAGATGCGGGCTGCGCCGTGTTCCTTCAGAATCTTGGCTGCGGCGCAGAGAGTGCCGCCGGATTCGGTCATGTCGTCCACCATGAGCACGTCCTTGCCCTTCACATCACCGATGACGGCATGGGCATCCACCTCTGTGGCAGAGATACGCTGCTTGGCCACAATGGCGAGGTCAGTACCAAGGATATTGGCGTAGCTCTTGGCGTTCTTCACACCGCCGATGTCGGGAGAAACCACCACGAGATTGTTCATATCCTTCACGTAGTTGGCCTTGAGGTGCTTGATGAGCACCGGCACGCTGTGAAGATGATCCACGGGAATCTCAAAGAAGCCCTGAATCTGGGCAGCGTGCAGATCCATGGTCAGCACGCGGTTCACACCGGCAGCCGTCAGCAGGTTGGCCACCAGCTTGGAGGTGATGGGCACTCTGGGCTTATCCTTGCGATCCTGGCGGGCATAGCCGTAGAAAGGCATCACAGCGGTGATGCGGCTGGCGCTGGCGCGACGCACGGCATCCACCATGACCAGCAGCTCCATGAGGTTGTGATTCGTGGGAGGGCAGGTCGGCTGGATGATGAAGGCGTCTGCGCCACGGATGGATTCCTTAATCTGAACGAAGCTTTCGCCGTCCGGGAAGGTATTGACAGTTGCATCGCACAGGGGGAGACCCATGACCTTGGCAATGTCCTTAGCTAACTGGGGGTGAGCGGTACCGCTGATGATTTTCATGTATGAATGAGGTGTGTGAGCGACTATTCTTGACATTTTCGCGAAAATTGCAATACTAAATGCACGCCTGAGTGCATTTTTTTTCATAATAAGCATGTTTCAGACCTCCAAATCACCGTTTCAAGCCCTCACACCCCTCAATTGGGCAGGATTCGCCTTGTACCTGCTGGTCGTCATCTGGATGATTGGGGTCTATCCCGGCTTTCAGGGTGGCAATTTTAGTGCGGCCGCCTGGCTGCCCTACACCTGGAACGAATCCAATGACTATGAACATGGGTGGATGGTTCCTCTGCTCTCCATATACATGCTCATTCACGCCTGCACAGGCCTGCGTGGGCAGAAATTCACCGGCAGCCTTCATGGTCTGTGGATAAGTGTGGTAGGAGCCATTCTCTGCGTCCTTGCCGTGCGCACGCAGCAGGGGCGTATAGCCATCGCTGCAGTACCTTTTCTTCTTGGTGGGGGCATCTGGTGTTACTGGGGGAGACAGGCAACCATGCGCTGTGCATTCCCCCTGCTCTTTCTCTGGCTGAGCATTCCTCTGCCGGGGTTCCAGCAGGCCACAGTAGGCATGCAGCTGCTGGCCACACAGGCAGCTCACTGGGGGGCTGGATTGTGCGGCGTGCAGACCATCGTGGAAGGCACCAATATCTCTTCCGCCACCGGGCAGTGGGATACCTACAG
>JAZONE010000073.1:0-12661 GCA_045654325.1 Akkermansia sp. | reverse complement strand
CGACACCGTGAAGGTGCACTGCCGCGTGATTGAAGGTGGCAAGGAACGCGTGCAGATCTTCCAGGGCATCGTGATTGCCAAGCGTGGCGCCGGCATCAACGAGGCTTTCACCGTTCGTAAGATTGCCTACGGCGAAGGCGTAGAACGCTCCTTCCCCATCCACACCCCCAAGATTGCCAAGATTGAAGTGGTGACCCGTGGTAAGGTCCGTCGCGCCAAGCTCCACTACCTCCGCAGCCGCGTAGGTAAGGAAGCTGTGACCGTGAAGACCATCCGCTAATCCCGGATTCATCGCGAATACGTTTTCATGACTCAGGCCATTCCTTTCGGAATGGCCTGTTTCTTTTTTTCCGCGTTACCCCCGCGTTCACGCAGGAACGACCATCAAAACAGCAATCCTCCCGAGACACTTTCCGGCATCTCGGGAGGACGACGTTCTTCTGCCTTTGCTATCAGAACTTGTAGGTGGCGCCTACGCTGGCGCTGTGGGCGTTGGCGTTCTCTACGATTTCGCCCGTGTAGCTCGCGTTGATGCTCCACTGGCCGGTGAGGCTGTAGCTGGCGCCCACGGTGAAGTTCAGGCCCGTGCGGCCCGGGTTCATGCCGCGGTAGCGGGCATCAGGCGTGGTTACGGTCGGGTTGTGGCGCACCAGATCCTGGTGCATCGCCACTTCACTGTATACGCCCAGCTTGCCGATGGCATGGCTGGCGCCCACACCGATTTCAGCGCGCAAGTTCTGGATGGAGCCGGTTTCAATGCCATCCACCGTAGCGCTGTCAGAGGCGTAGTACTGCATGCCGCCGAAGCCGCGCAGCACGGTGCTTTCACTCAGGGCATGGTTGTAGCTCACGCGGCCGTCCAGCTGCAGGTGGTTCTGCTTCCAGCTGCTGCCGTGGATTTCCGAGTCGCTGCGGCCATAGGCGGCGCTCCAGTCAGCACTCAGCTTGTTCCAGTTCGTCTGGCCATAGACGCCGAAGTGCGTGGTATCCTGCTTGATAGTGCCGTAGTTGTGTGCGCTCACGCGGGTGCGGCTGGCGCCCAGAGCCACGCCCAGCAGGCTGCTTTCGCCCAGCTGGGTTTCCACACCCAGGGCACCGCCCGTTACGTTGGTATCAGCACCATTGTGACCGCCCGCGGCGCTGTGGCGGCTGCTGGCGCCGATGGCGCTTGCCCACACGGCGCGCTCACCGCTGCCCAGCTGCACCGCCATGCTGCGGCTGCCGATGGCATTCACAAAGGCTCGGCTGGCTTCCACCTGTCCCCAGTTCGCCTGCACCAGCGCATCCGCCACCGGACTGAGGTCCGGCATCTGCAGATTACCCGGGGCCGGCGCCAAGGGCATATCGGAATCCGAAAGGGACGGTTCTTCCAGAGAGGTCAATTCAACGGCATCGCTGCCGGTGTTATCAAACACGGGTTTCCAATCACCGGCACCGGTAGCGAGTCTCAGGGTAATACTGCTACCGGTCATATCCAGAATGCAGCCGCTACCTTCTGTCACCCCGAATATGGAGTCGATATCATCCAACCCGCTATAACTCTTGAAAGTGATAATCGTATAGGTCTTGTTCTCCTTGAAATCGAAAGCGCTCAGATCAATAAAGCCGCCCTGAAGATTCAGATTTCCCTTAACCTTTATGGTCTGCAGCTTACGCCCATTCATCACAAGGCCGGCTCCATTATCCATCACCAGGTTCCCTGCACTCAACTTACCATTCAGCGTCAGGGTGGCACCTGAGCCAATGGTCAGGGTTTCACCAACGGCAACATCATATGCCCGGGGGCCATAGACATTTACATGCGTACCGGGATTCAACATCAGATTCTGAGCCTTGAGTTTGCCCACAAGATCTATACGGGTATTCATTCCGGAAGACGTGAGAGCAAGTGTATTCTTGACATCAAGGCTCTGTGAAGCCGTTGCCGACATGGTCAATACCGAATCGGTCAGGTGAATATTTTCTGCCTTCAGCTTTCCGCCGACTACAAGTTCTGATGCTTCAATCATGGCGGTACCTTTCAATGAAAGGCTCTGGCTCGAGAAACCGGTCACTTTCAACGTGGAATCGGTCATATTCAAATCCACAGCAGCAAACTTACCATCCACCGCCAGTTCGGCATGAGTCAGCGTAGCATCTTCTTTCAGCGCGATACTCTGAGAACTCCGCCCCATCAGAGTCAGCGATGCGTCCTGCGGAGCCCCGTCATTGGTGTACATGATGAGGTTGGCGGCGCTCAGCTTACCATTCAGAGTCATTGACGAATCCGTCAGAAAGAGGTCTTCTTTCAGCGTCAGGGAACACGATGAAGCAGACTGCAAGGTGTAGCTGGAACCGGAGGCAAGAGTGAGCCCCTCTGCCTTCACATCGCCATTCACCACCATGGTGCTGCAGTCATCCAGCCTTATGTTGCCTTTGAAGGTCAACGTGGTTGCCTTATATCCGGAAGTAAGCACTGAGGCTTGTTCGGCATGCAGAGAATGCGTGGTCAGCTTACCTTCCAGCGCTAAAGTGGCCCCGGGCATGAGGGTCAATGCCGAATATTTTCCCATACTCAGGCCTTTAGCCCCGACGGTCAGTTTGGAATCCTTATTCAGTTTGAGCGTGTTGATAAGAAGCTTTCCCTCCACCCTGGCCATACCATCCACTACGGCGGTGCCCTCGCCCCTGATTTCGCCGCTGACCGAGCCGGATTTCAAGGTAACTGTTTCTCCGGATTTAATATCAATGGAAGAGCCTTTCAACAAATCCCCGCTCAGCTCGAGTGAGCCTGTAAACTTCTTGCCCGACTTAATCACGCCACTGCCCTGCACCGTAATCGAGTTATCAATGGCCTTATTCCCCAGATCGAGCGTTGCACCCCGGGAAATTGTAATTTGACCACTTCCGAACGCCTTATCATGGCCGGCTTTCAGCGTTCCCCCTTCCACGGTAAGATTACCGGTCCAGTGCGCATTATCTGTACTGATAGTCAAGTCAGCTTTACCCATTTTGAATAACGCACCGGTGCCGTCGATGGTACCCTTGAGCCTGTACGTCGTTTTAAATGAGAGGTTCTTATCGATATCGCACCATATTTCTCCCGGCCTGACTATTCCGGCCAGGGTCACAGTGCCGCCATTCACAAACTCCACTGTATCGCCATCCTGGTACGCCACATAATCCCGCCCGCTTTTCCAGAAGGGGTCGCCGTCGACCGTCCACACATCTGATTTAGCACCATTCCACTCCAAAACCTCGCCAGCACCGCACGTGCATGCTGCACCTATAGCCGCCCACGCTACCACAGCGCGATATATCCCCTTGGGTAAATGCAATTTCATACAAAAATTATAGGATGTAAAATTTATGATAGAGTCATGGTAAGACAAGGTTGGTGCGAAGTCAAACGGAAAAAAAGCCATGTTAAAAAAAATCGCCCACACGCCCCGGGTGAGCCGAATCAGCCGGCAAGCTTCGGGAATCACAGGCTGTCTTACAAGCGCGAGATAATAGGCTTGCAAGAGCAGGAGTGTTTTGGTAGAATTCGGCGCGTACAAGCACTATGGTCACAACAGTATACCCCTACGGCGAAGATTTTCCGATTCTGAAGATAGAAACCTCCCTTTGCACGGCAGAAATTTCGCTGTACGGCGGGCACGTACTGAGCTGGGCACCGGCCGGTCACAAACCGGTTATCTACATGAGCCCCAAGGCGGTATTCAAGAAAGGCAAGGCGCTGCGCGGAGGCATTCCGCTGTGCTGGCCGTGGTTCGGCAAGAACACGGAGGATGCATCCCAGCCCGCCCACGGTGTGGCCCGCATTTCCACCTGGCAGGTGGGCCGCTGCGAGGAGGGGGAGGATGGCCGAGTGAACCTGCTGCTGGCTCTGCCGCCGGAGAACGACATGCTGCCGAGCGCTGCGCTGGGCATGGAAATCGGCAATGAGCTGACCATGAGCCTCATCACGCTGGATGTACCCCGGGCCATGCCCTACTCTGCCGCCATGCACACCTATTTTGCCGTGAGCGACTACGAGCAGGTGGCCGTGACCGGGCTGGAGGACCTGGCATTCACCGAGTTTGCGGATGATGCCATTCCCCACCCGGAAGACCCGCTCATCCCGCTGGGGCACATCGACCGCATCTACCACCCGGTGCCGGAGAACGCCGAAATCACCATCCATGACCCCGCCTGGGAGCGCAGCATCCGCATCTGCCGCGCAGGCAGCGGCTCCGCCGTGGTGTGGAATCCGGGGGCTGCACTTGCCGCCGGCATGGGCGACCTGGGCGAAGGCAACGAGCGCGGCTTCCTGGCCGTGGAGACCACGGTAGTACCCGCAGAAAACATCATGCTGCGCTGCGGCGAAACCCACGAGCTCACCACCCGCATTCAGGTTTTCGGTGTGAACTGACCCATGCGCAAGTTTCTCAAATTCTGCCGCCGCTGTCTGAAACTGGGGTTATTTATCCTGGTTTCGCTGCTCATCATCGTGTGCGCCGCAGAGATGTACACCAACGCCCTGGCCAATGAATACTGCCACAAGCGCGTGGCCGACTGCCGGCAGGGCGATGTGGGCGTGGTGCTGGGCTGCAGCAAATTCGTACGCCGCGGCAAACCTAACCTTTATTTCAAGGGGCGCATGGAAGCCACCGCCCGACTCTGGAAAAGCGGCAAGCTGCGCTGTATCATTGTTTCCGGCGACAACCGCGAAAAATACTACAACGAGCCCCGCGACATGAAGAACGCGCTGGTGAAGCTCGGTGTGCCGGAAGATAAGATTATCTGCGATTACGCTGGGCTGCGCACTTACGACTCCGTGGTGCGGGCGCAGCGCATCTTCGGCGCCAATAAGATTACCATCATCAGCCAGTCCTACCATGTGAAGCGTGCTGTGGCCACGGCGCGCCACCTGGGCATCGATGCACAGGGATACTGCGCTGCCCGCATCCCCTTCAACCGCCCCACGCTGCTGCGCCAGTTTGTGCGCGAGCGCGCCGCCCGCGTGGCCATGATGTTTGACCTGCTCATCGGTGCCGAGCCGCGGCACATGGGCGAACGAATCTCCCTGCCCGAATAACCTTTACCTGCACTTACCACCATGTTCTCTCTCGTATCCTGCTCAGCCATGGCCGGTGTGGCCGAATGGGTCTGCTGCCCCGGCGAACTGAATGCCCCGCTTTACCGGGCTCTGGCTGATTGCCCGGTGGTACACCGCTGGACCGTGGCCGATGACCGCGCCGCCGCTTTCTTTGCGCTGGGGCGCGTACAGGCCACCGCCCGACCGGTCATTGTGGTGGCAGGCAGCGGCTCCTCAGCCGCCGCCATGGCTCCCGCCGTGGTCGATGCCTACTACCAGCGCCGCCCGCTGGTGGTGCTCACCATGGATACCCCCACCGGCAGCGGCGGCACAGGTGCCCCGCAGAGTGTGGAACAGGAAGCGCTTTTCGGCATGTATGCCCCCACGCTGGAGCTGAACCTGCCCTGCCCGGTATCTGACCTGCCCAACCTGGTGGAAGCCCTGGGCGATGGTTTCCCGCTGCACCTGCACGTGCGGCTGGATGCCGAAGCTGAGCCCCCCTACAGCGATTTCAGCGCGGTGGAAGTGGGCGATGCCCCGCCTGCTCCGCGTTTCCGCGGCTCGCTGGTAGCGGTATCGCAGATGCTGCGTTTCCGCTCCATGGAAGGACTGGTGCTGCTCATCGGCGGGCTGAACCCGGACGAACAGGAACCTGTGCTCTGGCTGGCACAGACACTGCGGGTACCAGTGCTGGCAGAGGCCAGCAGCGGTCTGCGCGAGGAACTGGCCCCCTATCTTCTGCACGGCGGCGATGAGCTGCTGCGCCAGAACCCGCCCCGCTTTGTGCTGCGTGTGGGCGATGTGCCCACCGGCCCGTTCTGGAAAGCGCTCGAAGACATGCCGCAGACCGAGGTATTCTCCATCACCCGCACCGGGTTCTCCGGCCTCAGCCGCAAGAGCAATGTGGTGGAAGGCGAGCTGGAGCAGGTCATGAAAGCGCTGGGCGATGTGCCCACCGTGGGCGATACCGAGCGCCTGCTCCCCCGCAGCCGCCACACCGCCGGGCGCATGGAGGAACTGCTGCTGGGTTACCCCGAATCTGCCGAGGCCATGGTGCGGGCTTTCTCGCGCTTTGCCTGTCTGGCCGAGGTCATCTGCGTGGGCAGCGCCACCACCACCCGTCTCTGGAACCGCTATGCACAGTGCCAGGTACCCACGCTCTACCTGCGCGACCTCCACACCACCGGAACAGACGGAGTGCTGAGCACCTTCCTGGGTAACGCGGCCGATGCCTCGCACGCCTGCTGTCTCATCGGAGATCTCACCCTGCTGCGCGACCTCACCGCCGCGGCTATCGTGCCGCAGCTACCGCCCGGCAAACGCATTGTAGCCGTGCTCAACAATGAAGGTGCCGCCGCAGCCCAGCACGCAGCTGCCAATGACCCCGAGCTGGAGCGACTGCTCGTGCAGCCCCAGCCCTTCCGCATGCAGGAGGTAGCCCGCCTCTGGGGAGCCGAGTACCACGCCATTTACTCCGAAGGCGACCTCGAGCTGCTCGACAGCCTCGACGACAACGCCTTCGTCCTCCTCGAGCTCATTCCCGACGGTTCGCTCGGTTGCTGATTACCGGAAAAAATAGCCGCCAGACCACGCAAAGGCAGTCTGGCGGCAGAAATGACAGCTATCGGCAGCAGAATCAGTCCTTCTTCTCACCGGCGATACCCATGGTGTAGCCGTTGTACTCGCGGAAGTTGTACAGGGGCTGACCTTCGGGCACGGCATAGCCGATGTTCTTGCGGATGGCCAGGAAGTCAGCAATACCGGCTTCATTCACCTGATTGAGCTTGCCGCCGTGCATGTCGGCGAAGAGCACCATCTTGCAGTAGGCATCGGCATTTTCCATGAACCACTCGGCTTCCTCAATGTGGCGGGCACCGGTGATGACGCCGTGGTTCTCCATGAATACCACGGTGCTCTGGTGGCAGGCCTTGGCCACGGCCTCGGCGGTTTCGGGGGAACCGGGGGTGCCGTAGGGAGCCAGCGGAATCTGGCCGAGGAAGATATCAGCCTCGGGGTTGATGCCGTTCGGGGGCACCATACCGGCGAAGAGGAAGGCATTGCAGCACGGAGGATGAGCGTGGATGCAGGCGTTCACGCCCACTTCCTTCATCATGGCGATGTGGGTCTTCACCTCGCTGGTGGCGGGGCGGTAACCGCAGAGCTGACCGGCGTTCATATCCACCATGCAGATGTCGTCCACGGTCATGAAGCCCTTGGAGCAGAGCGTGGGGGAGCAGAGCACGAGGTCCTTGGCCACGCGCACGGAAAGGTTGCCACCGTTGCCGTCCACGTATTCGCGCTGCCAGAGGCGGCGGCCCATGTCGACCATGCGCTCCTTGATTACGCGGATTTCGGGGCTGTTGAAGAAAGCATCGATTTCTTCGCGGGTCTGCGGGTCGTAGTTCTCCCAGGGGAAGATGCGGTCCGGCAGAGCGGGTTTGATGTACAGTTCAGGATTAGCCATACTAGCAATGATTAATTATTAATGATTAGTGATTAATTATAGAGAGCGGCGTAAGCAGCCTGCTGTTCGCCGGGGTTGATGGTTGTGTAGGTAATGCCGAAGGAATCGCGGCAGGCTTCGGGGGATTCGAACACACCGGCACCGGCAAAGGCGTACATAGACGCGCCGAGCACCGTGCTTTCGGAGACATTCGAGATGCGGATAGGCAGGCCGAGAATGTCGGCGCGCATCTGGGTCCACACCTTGTTGCGGGCACCACCGCCCACGAGCAGCAGGTCGGTGGACTTGAAGCCACCCACCTTCTCAAGCTTCTGAAGGCGCTGCTTCAGGCGCAGGGTGAGAGCCTCCATGGCCGCGCGGTAAATGTGAGCGCGGGTGCGCCCCAGCACCAGGCCCTGAATGCTGCCGGGCACGGCATCGCTGGGCAGGAAATCGGGGATAAGTTTCACGCCATCGCAGCCGGGAGCAATCTTCTCAGCCTCGGCATCCATGGTATCAAAGCTCTCGCCGTTGTAACAGGTGGCCTTCACCCACTCGATGATACCGCTGGCAATCCACTGCAGGCCGGGGTTGAGCAGACCGGTCTTACTATCGTATTCCACGGTGGCACCGGCGGCGTAGTCCTCGGATTCAAGGCTGGCCTTGGCCGTGCGCAGCATCAGGATTTCCCAGGTGCCGCTGGAAAGGAAGGGCTGGTTCTCCTGCACACCGCTGCCGAAAAGCGCAAACTGTGTGTCGTGACCCGTGGAAATAACCGGCACGGCATTCGGCAGCCCCAGCAGCTCGCAGGCAGCGGGAGTCAGCGTTCCGATAACATCGCCGGCATTCACCATGGGCGGGAAAAGTTCCTTGCGGATGCCGATGGCGCTGAGAATCTCGGTGGACCAGTCGCCGGTGGTCAGGTCGGTCATCTGGGAGGTACCGGCCATGGTGCGGTCAGTGGCCATCACACCGGTGAGGCGGTGAGCCAGAATATTCGAAATGAAGAGCCAGGCGTGAGCGGATTCCAGCAGCTCCGGGCGGTTCTCCTTGAGCCAGATGAGCTTGTAAATCGTATTGAACGCAAACTCACCCACACCGGAAATGGAGTTGAGCATGGCCTGCGGCATATATTCTGCCACGCGCTTCATCACCTCTGCCGTGCGAGGGCACTTCCAGGAAATAACGGGGTAGAGCAAATCACCGGCTTCGTTCACCAGAGCGCCATCCACACCAAAGGTGGTGATGGTCACGCCCTTCACCTCTGCGGCATCAATCTGCGGCAGAATTTCGCGGGCGCAGGTGGCCAGCTGATTCAGAATGCGGTCAGCATTCCACACGTGGAAATCCGGATTCTCAGCACCGGCATCGGTGGAGTTGGGCTGGCTGGATTTAGCCACCAGCTGCCCCTTATCATCAACAAGAATGGCGCGTACATTGGTCGCGCCGCAATCTAAGCAAAGTACGTATGCCATATCAGGAAAAAAGCGAACAAGCTGCCGGGGTTACCCCCGGCAGCTTGCCTTGGTAAATGAGATTAATACTTACCGTAGATGGGGCCGAAGTTGGCGCAGGCGCGGAAGTCGGCGCTTTCGGGGCAAGCGGTACCGAAGAGGTCCCAGGCTGCCGGACGATACACCTTATCCTCGGGCACGTTGTGGGCGTATACGGGGATGCGGAGCATGGAAGCCAGGGTGATGATATCGGCACCGATGTGGCCGTAGGTCCAGGCGCCGTGGTTGGCACCCATGTTGGCCATGACGGTGTACACATCCTTGAAGCCACCCTTGCCGGTGAGGCGGGGGGCAAACCAGGTGGTGGGCCAACCCGGGTCGGTACGCTGGTCGAGCTTGTCGTTCACCTCCTGCGGCAGGTCGCAGGTCCAGCCTTCCACGATGGTGAGCACGGGGCCCTGGCCCTTCACGAGATTCATGCGGATCATGGTCACAGGCACATTGCCCTTGGACACGAAGTGGAGGGAGTAGCCGCCGCCGCGGAAGTATTCGCGGTTGGCCGGGCACCACTCGGAAGCACCCATCATAGCCTCGATGTCGGCCTGAGTGGTCTCGCCGGTCTTCTTCATGATGGGGGTACCATCCTCAGCGGTGGAGTGCATGTTGCCGTCCAGAGCGGTGGAACCGGAGTTGATGAGGTGCATGATGCCGTCCTTGGCCAGACCTTCCATGGTGTAGCCGGTCACGCGCTTCACAGCGGCGGGGCTCCAGTAGGTGCGGATGTCGGAGAAGCAGGCAGCGCGGCCGGTGAGCTGGTGCAGCAGGAGCATGCACACGCCGTTCATGGCATCGTTTTCCGTAGCGAAGGGAATAGCCTCACGCGGGCCGTTCCAGTCGAAGGTGCTGTTCAGGATGGACTCGGCCATGTCGCCGTTCGGGTAGAAGTCCGTCCAGTGGCGCTGACCCTGGAAGCCACCGCAGATAGCATTGAAGCCCAGACCCTCTTCCTCGCGATCGATGGTCTTGAGATAGGGATTGCCGTGCATCATGTCGCGGAAGATGATGGTCATGAGGATGGATTCGCGCAGGGTGCGCTCCTTCTCCTCGGGGGAGAGCACGAGGTCGGGACGGTTGCGATCCGGACCAATCTTCACGTACTTCTTGGCCCACTCCATGGCCAGGTCGAACTCGGCCTTGTCGTAGATGCCCAGCTCCATGCGGCGGCGCACTTCGGTCATGTCGACAGCCTGCACGCGCATGCCCATGTAGCTTTCCCAGAAGTTCTGGTCAACGATGGAACCGGCGATACCCATGGAGCAGCCACCGATGGAGAGGTAGCCCTTGCCACGCAGGGTAGCCACAGTAAGACCGGCGCGGGCGAAGCGCAGAATCTTCTCAGCCACGTCCTCGGGGATGGAGGTATCATCGGCGTCCTGCACGTCGTGACCGTAGATGGAGAATGCGGGCACACCCTTCTGGGCGTAGCCGGCAAGAGCAGCGGCCAGGTACACAGCGCCGGGGCGCTCGGTGCCGTTGAAGCCCCAGATAGCCTTGGGGGTGGTGGCATCGGTCTCGAAGGTTTCGGTGATGTAGCACCAGCAGGGAGTCACGATGAGGGAGCAGCCCACGTTGTTCTCAGCGAACTTCTGGTTGCAGGCAGCAGCCTCAGCCGGGCCACCGATGGTGGTGTCGGCGATGATGCACTTCACGGGCTGGCCGTTGGCGTGGGTCACGTTAGCCTCGATGAGGGCAGCGGCGGCCTTGGCCATGTTCATGGTCTGATCCTCCAGGGATTCACGAACACCAAGACGGCGGCCGTCAATCGTGGGGCGGATACCAATGGTCGGTAATGTATCGTACTTCATATACGTTCAGTTTGGGGTTAAATGTTTATTTATCAGAGGAAGTGGTGGGCTTGCGGAAGATGAGGCTGTACACCAGCACCACCGCAAAGCAGATGGCGGGCACGATGAACGAGGCACGCACCGCAGCGTGAGAGGTGCCCAGGTTCGTGTCCCAGGTGTTATCCATACCGGCGGTCAGGCACAGCCAGCAGGAGTCGGCATCGCCGATGATGCCGGCCATCCAGGGAGTGATGAGAGCACCACCCAGAATGGCCATGATAAGGCCGGCGGCACCCAGCTTCACATCGCGCTGGTTCAGACCACCGAGGGCAATGCCGTAGATGGTCGGGAACATAAGGCTCATGCAGCCGGACATGGCGATGAGGCAGAGCACGTTGGCCGAGAAATCAAGACCACCAATGGTGAAGAGCACCGTGCTGGGCAGGTAGATGGTGCCGGCGCAGGTAGCAATGGCGCCGATGGCGAACAGGCTCATCATGCTGGCGGGGTTGAACTTCTTCATGTAGTAGGTAGCCACCCAGCGGCAGACGATGAAGAGGATGATGGAAATCAGGTAGTAGGTAGCAGCAGTGGCGGGGGTCACACCCAGTTCCTTGCAGCAGTACACATTCAGGTAGGTCCAGGCAGCAATCTGCACACCCACGTAGAAGAACTGGGCAATCACACCGCACCAGTAGCGGGGCTGGCTCAGCAGGGAGAACAGCATGGTGCGATAATCCCCCACCAGGAACAGGTAGGCAATCGGGCCCAGGGTACCGCAGAGCACCCAGGTCACCTTATCCATGTCGGGGAAAAGGAAATAGAGCACGGTAAGAGGTACAATGGCGAAAAGGGCAGCCACAAAGACACGCAGGCCACTCCCCTTAGAAGTCTCAGAGGAAGTCTCCTGCGTATCCTTGGCGCGCAGGAAGAACAGCCAGATAAAGAAGGCAATGGCGCACAGCCCCACATACGGAGCACACACCCAGAACAGCTCGCTGTGCACAATTTCCTTGAGCTGCTCGGCAGGCATAGCAGCACGCTCATCAGCCGTGGCGGGGTTCAGGTTGCTCAGAATCAGCTGCTGAGCCAGGAAAATACCTGCAATGGAACCCACGGGGTTGAAAGCCTGGGCAAAATTCAGACGACGCACAGCCGTCTTCTCCGGCCCAAGGGAAATGACATAAGGGTTACAGGTAGTCTCAAGCACTGAGCAACCACAGGCCACCACGAAAATAGCAATAAAGTAAATCTCAAAGCTCTGGTGAATACAGGCGGGAATGTAGCAGAGTGCACCGAGAATGTACACACCCAGGCCAATCAGCACGCCTTTCTTGTAGGAAAACTCCTCAATAAGAATAGAGGCAAAGATAGCCAGCACAGCATAAGCGCCGTAGAACGCCACCTGCACCAGGGCAGCTTTCTCCTGCGGAATGGTGAAAATATTCTTGAAGGCGGGCACCAGGTTATCCGTCATATTATTCAGCAAACCCCACAAAGCAAAGCAGCTGACCAGCATGAAGAATATGGCGCGGTACTTGCGAGGCACCACCGGCGTCAAATCTTTCTGGGATTGAGTACTCATATGGGACATTCTACCATATCTGCGGCCATGGTCAACGGGAAAAATCAAAATCTGCCCCCATTTTTGGGCCTGTTTCAGATTTGCTGACTCATTCTGCTGGTCAAATTGGAATTTGCAGGGTAGTTTGCGGAGCGTCAGCGTAGCGGAAATTTGAGTCCCGCAGGGACGGTAGAGGTGAGGCAGGGGTGGAGTCGCGAAGCGACGGAACCCCTGCTAACCATAAAATAAATCCGAACCCCGAACGTAGTGAGCGGGTGGCAGAGGCTATTGCTACAC
>JAZONE010000072.1:0-6882 GCA_045654325.1 Akkermansia sp. | reverse complement strand
TTTCCGTCTGCGGGCAGCGCCCGCAGATTTCGGCCGAACGGAGTGAGGATTTCGACCCGCGAAGCGGGATTTCGACCAGCCGCAGGCTGGATTTCGTTACCTATAGAGCAGGGGCAGGGCACAGAGCCATTCATAGGGAAGCAAGAGACCCCGCGCTCCGTGAGTCGGGACTAAAGTCCCGTGCCCCGATAATAAAGCTTCCGTCTCCGCTGATTTCGTTACCTATAAAGCCCGGGCTACTACTTGAGCCTCCCATTGGGAAGACCAAGGCCTGGCTCTCCTCACCCAAAAAACTTTACAAGCGTATGGCAGCCAGATCCTGCATCCATTCGGCTACGGACTGGTAGCGCTGGGCAGGGGCAGGCATGATGGCGCGGTCAATGGTGGCCAGCAGGGCAGGGTTGTACAAGGCGGTGAGGGCGGGGTTGGTGGCGAGAGGTTCGGCGGTGTCGTAGATGTCACGCTGGCGGCAGGCGGGCAGGCAGGTGCCGGTAAGAATGTAGTAGAGCGTGGCCCCGAAGGCGTAGATATCCGTCCAGGGCCCCATGTTGCCATTGGGGGTGCTTTGCTCGGTGGGACTGAAGCCGGGTGTTTCCACGATACTGGAGCCCAGGTCGCCGTGGGCTTCGCGTGCGGCCCCGAAGTCAATAATGACGGGGAGGCCGGCGCGGGTGATGAGAATGTTGTCGGGTTTGATGTCGCGGTGAAGCAGTTTATGGCTGTGGAGGTAATCCAGCGCATCGAGCAGGCGGACAATGAGTCCGAAAAGACTGGATTGAGGGATGGGTTGGTTCAGCCTGGCATGCTGTGCGGCAAGTTTATCGAGCGAGATGCCGTTGATGAATTCGACCACGTAGTAGGCGGTGCGGTGTTCTTCAAAGTAGGAATAGACCTTGGCGATGCAGGGGTGGTCAAGCGTGGCAAGGAGGCGAACCTCGCGCAGGAAATTGCTGAGCGCCCATTCAAAGCCTTCTTTGCCGGTTTCCGGGTCGTGCAGGCAGACATCAAGCGTGCCTTCCTCGCGGTAGCAAAGGGAATCCGGGAAGCTTTCCTTGACCACCACGCGGCGGTTCAGTAGTGATTCCTGTGCCAGATAGGTTACGCCGAAACCACCGCTGCCGATGGTGCGCTGCACCCGGTAACCGTGGAGCATGGTTCCGTCCGGCAGTTCTTTGGGGGCAATGGGGCAATCAATCACCCCTGATTCGTCCGGTGTGTCAAGAGCCGGAACGGGAGCTGAATCCAGCAGTACGGGGTCCTGACGGGCCGCTGCCAGAATGCCCTCCATGAAGTCTCCGACCGGGCGGCTCATCATGGCAGAGTTTGGCTGGGGAACGCTGATAGTGGAGGTTCCCACCTGTTCAGGGAGACTGGTCCGGCTCAGATGCTCGGCAAAGAGTGATGCGGGGGGCAGCACCGGAACTGTCGGCGCTGTCGGAAAATCCGTTGAGGAAGCAGAGTCTTTTGTCGAATCAGGGTACATGCCTTTTGCCTATTGTAATGGTTAGGAGGCGCTGTGTCGAGCATAAAGGCAGGGAATCCATTGCTTTATGCTTGCCAAAGTAGTGAAAATACGCTAATCTTTGGGCATGTTCGTAGACAATATCCGAATTTTTGCCAAAGCGGGTAAGGGGGGCAATGGCCTCGCCTCGTTCCGTCGCGAGAAGTTTGTACCGCGCGGTGGCCCCGATGGTGGTGACGGTGGAGATGGTGGCAGTGTGATTCTGGAGGTGAGCACCGGAACGAATGATTTGCGCAATTATTTCTATGACCCGAAGCTGGTTGCCACAGATGGTATGCCCGGCATGCATGCGCGTAAGCACGGTAAGGACGGCCGGACGGTTATCGGCAAGGTGCCTCCCGGCACTATCGTGTACCGCAGCAATGCCGCTACCATGCAGGAGGCTACCTGGCTGGAGCGCGAGGGTGATGGCATTGAGCTGGAACAGATTGCTGACCTGACCGAACCGGGAGAGCGCTTCGTGCTCTGCCAGGGCGGTAAGGGTGGACGCGGCAACTGGCATTTCCGCACCGCCACGGACCAGGCACCGCTGAAGTTCGAGTACGGCACTGAGGCTGAGAGCGGGGTGTTCTTCTTTGAGCTGCGCCGCATAGCTGATGCGGGGCTGGTCGGTTACCCGAATGCGGGTAAGAGCACGCTGCTGACGGCCATTTCGAATGCCACGCCGAAGGTGGCGAGCTACCCGTTCACCACGCTGCAGCCCATTGTGGGTGTGGTGGAGTTCGAGGATTACCAGCGCTGCGTGGTGGCCGATATCCCGGGTATCATTGAGGGTGCGTCCAATAACCGCGGTCTGGGGCACGAGTTCCTGCGCCACATCATGCGCTGCCACCTGTTGCTCTTTGTGGTTGACCTGACAGGGCTGGAACACGACCCGGTGGAGGCTATTCAGACCCTGCGTAAGGAAGTGAAGCTCTATTCCGATGAGCTTGCAGCCCGCCCCTGGGTCATTATCGCCAACAAGATGGATGAGCCCTGCGCTGTGGAGAATCTTGAGGTTCTGCGCCAGCGTTTCCCCAAGGTGGAGATTATCCCGATTTCTGCCGCCATGGGTGATGGCATACCTGCATTCAAGGAACGCCTGCAACAGCTGCTGAAGGAGGGCTAAAGAAGTGCTGGTTGCTGTTTTATCCGATATTCATGCCAATCTGGAGGCCCTGCAGGCCGTGCTGGACGATATGGACGCGCACGGTGCTGAGGGCATTCTGGGCTTGGGTGATTACATCGGGTTCAATGGCAACCCCGCCGAATGCCTGGCGCTGGTGCGCCCGCGCCTGCTGGCGGCGGTGCAGGGCAATCACGAGGCTGCGCTGGTGGATCGCGCGGTCTTCGGAGTGCCCATGTACATGGAAATGATGGACCGCACGCAGGCCATGCTTTCTGCAGAGGAGGTGTACTGGCTGCGCCGTCTGCCGAATCACACCGCCTGGCAGGACTGCATGCTGGGCCACGCCACCCCCGAGGCTCCCAAGCGCTGGGGGCGCATCGCGAATGTGAATGAGGCTCGCAAGGTATTCTCCTCCGTCAGAAACAGGGTTTCTTTTTACGGCCACACTCACCGTGCCTCTATTTTCCGCCTGTACCGCGGGCAGGTCGAAAAACTGGAAATCAATTACGATGCCCGCGGGGATTTTACCCTGCACATGCCCGGTGATTGCCGCTTCCTCGTGAATCCCGGTTCTGTGGGGCAGCCGCGGGATCTGGATTGGCGCGCTGCTTATGCCCTCTATTGCCCTGAGACGTCCACCCTTCACCTGCGACGCGTGGCTTACGATGTGGCACAGGCTGGTAATAAGATTGCCCGTACTGGTCTGCCCGCCTCCTTTGCCGAAGCTCTGCAGCAGGGAACTTCTCCCACCGGAGATTGAGAATTTTTTAATTCCTACTTATTTACTATTGACTTGAAAAGTGGTATTGCGTAAAATCCGCACGCCTATAATAACGGTAGGAAATAAAAATGAAAGCGACATACCATTTCGAGACACGACAGGTGCATGTGGGGCAGGAGACAGCCGATGCCGCTACGGGGGCTCGCGCAGTGCCTATCTACGCCACCACAGCGTACGAGTTTCCGGATGCCGCGACAGCGGCAGCACGGTTCAGCCTGCAGGCGGAGGGTAACATCTATTCTCGCCTGACGAACCCGACGAATGATGTGTTCGAACGCCGAATGGCCTCGCTGGAGGGTGGCGCTGCCGCAGTGGCCTTTGCCAGCGGAGCCGCCGCCATTGACAATGCCGTGCGCGGGCTGGCGCAGGCAGGGCACCACATCGTGGCGTCGGCCAATCTGTACGGCGGAACCTACAATCTGTTTGCGCATACGCTGGCGGAATCGGGCATCACGAGTACCTTTGTGAAAGAGAAGTCGGCGGGGGCTTTTGAAGCGGCCATTCGCCCTGAGACCCGCCTGGTGTACATTGAAAGCATGGGCAACCCGAACTGCGACCTGGTGGATGTGGCCGCCATTGCAGAAGTAGCGCACCGCCACGGGCTTCCGCTGGTGGTGGATAATACCTTTGCCACCCCGTATCTGTTCCGCCCGCTGGAGCATGGAGCCGATATCGTGGTACACAGCGCCACCAAGTTCATAGGCGGCCACGGCACGGTGATGGGAGGTGTGGTTATCGACGGCGGGCGCTTTGACTGGGGGCAGAATGACAAGTTTCCCACGCTTACACAGCCGTGTCCGGGGTATCACGGGCTGGTGTTTCACGAGAGCTGCGCCCCGGTGGCATATGCGACCCGCCTGCGCGCAGTGCAGCTGCGTGACCAGGGAGCTGCGCTGAGTCCTTTTCATTCGTTCATGCTGCTGCAGGGGGTAGAGACGCTTTCGTTGCGCGTGGAGCGGCATGTGCAGAATGCACTGCGCGTGGTGGAGTACCTGCAGGCGCACCCGGAAGTGGTGCGGGTGAATCATCCCAGCCTGCCGGGGCATCCGGACCATGCCCTGTACCGCCGCTATTTCCCGCAGGGTGGGGGCAGTATCTTTACGCTGGAACTGAAAGGCGATGCTGCGCGGGCGCAGAAGTTCTGTGAATCGCTGGAATTATTCTCATTGCTGGCCAATGTGGCCGATGCCAAGAGCCTGGTCATCCACCCCGCCAGCACCACACACGCCCAGCTGGGGGCGGAGCAGCTGGCGGCCTGCGGTATTACCGGCAGCACCGTGCGTCTCTCCATCGGGCTGGAGCATATCGACGATCTGCTGCAGGACCTGGAGCAGGCACTCAACAAAAGTCAGGAAAGTGAGTCTCAACCATAGGACACCATGAATATACACACATCAGTATCGGAGCTGGTGGGGCATACCCCGCTGCTGGAGGTGGTGAATTACAGCCGTGCGCACGGGTTGCACGCCCGGCTGCTGCTGAAGCTGGAAATGACTAACCCCGCGGGGTCGGTCAAGGACCGTGTGGCGCTGAACATTATTGCCGATGCCGAGACCAGCGGGCGCCTGCAGCCCGGCGGCACCATTGTGGAACCCACCAGTGGCAACACTGGTATCGGTCTGGCGGCCATCGGCTGTGCCCGCGGCTACCGGGTGATTCTCACCATGCCCGATACCATGAGTGTGGAGCGCCGCAATATCGTGAAAGCCTACGGCGCGGAGGTGGTGCTGACCCCCGGCGCGCAGGGAATGCAGGGCGCGGTGGAAAAGGCAGAGACGCTGTCGCGCGAGATTCCCGGCGCCATTATCGCCGGGCAGTTCAGCAACCCGGCTAACCCCGCGGCTCACTATGCCACCACCGGCCCGGAAATCTGGGCCGACTGCGAGGGGCAGGTGGATGCCCTGGTGGCAGGCGTAGGTACAGGCGGCACGATTACCGGCACGGGTCGTTATCTGAAAGAACAGAATCCGGCTGTGCGTGTGGTGGCAGTGCAGCCGGCGGCTTCTCCGCTGCTGACCGGCGGGCAGGCCGGGCCTCATGCCATTCAGGGAATCGGGGCGAACTTTATTCCCGAGGCTCTTGATTGCAGCGTGTACGATGAGGTGATTTCCGTGGATAACGAGGTGCCGCTGGAGACTGCCCGCGAGCTGGGGCGTCTGGAAGGGGTGCTGGTGGGTATTTCCGGTGGTGCTGCTCTGTGGGCTGCCACGCAGCTGGCGCAGCGTCCGGAGTGGACCGGTAAGACTATTGTGGTCATCATGCCTGATGGTGCAGACCGTTACTATTCAACGAATCTTTTTGTATGAGCAAACCATTTGACCTGAACCTGTACCTGGTGACAGATGCTCCCGAGCGCTGCCGCTACGGCCTGCAGGAAACCGTGCGCCGTGCAGTGGCGGGCGGGGTGAGTATTGTGCAGTACCGCCGGGATCTGGAGGACCACGCCGCCGTGCTGGCCGAGGTGCTGCCTCTGCGCGATTTCCTGCGCGGGGCAGGGGTACCGCTCATCATCAATAACGATGTGGCGCTGGCCGTGGAAATCGGCGCAGATGGCATCCACATCGGCCAGAGCGATATGCCGGTGGCCGAGGCGCGCGCACTCATAGGCCCGGAGATGATTCTGGGGCTTACCGTGGCGAATGATGCCGAGATGGATGCGGTGGATGCCTCGTTGGTGGACTATGTGGGCTGCGGCCCGGTGTTCCCGACTATTTCCAAGGATGATGCTCCCGCCGACCTGGGGGTGGCCAAGTGGGCAGAGTTGGCAGCCCGTTGCCCTGTGCCCATCTGCGCCATTGGCGGGTTGAATGTGGAACGCTCCCGCGCGGTGCGCGCCACGGGACATTGCGATGGCATCGCGGTGGTATCCGCCATCTGTGCAGCTGAGAATCCTGAACAGGCAGCCCGTGAATTAGCATGAAAACAAGTGATTTAGCTGCTGTGCTGGAGCGTCTGCGTGAGCAGCGCCCGCTGATTCTTTCCCTGACCAACAGTGTGGTGCAGAACATCACCGCCAACATGCTGCTGGCGGTGGGTGCTGCCCCGGTGATGCTGAATGACACCGCGGAAAGCGAGCAGCTTCTGCGCGCTGCCGCAGGAGGTCTGCTGGTGAATGTGGGCACTCTTTCGCACCCGCAGGCTGAGCAGATGCGCCGCGCGGTGGATGCCGCACATGCCGCCGGAGTACCCTGGGTGCTCGACCCTGTGGCAGTGGGCTTGCTGAGCTTCCGAACCGAGTTCTGCAGGGAGCTGCTCGCGCTGCACCCGACCCTCATTCGTGGCAATGCTTCAGAGATTATGGCACTGGCCGGAGTGGCTGCCGGCGGCCGCGGCACCGACACCACAGAGGAAAGTGCCGCCGCCGTGCAGGCTGCACAACAACTGGCGTGCCAGTGTGGCTGCGCAGTGCTGGTGACCGGGGCGGTGGATTACGTGACAGATGGTGAACGTCTGCTGGCTCTGGCAAACGGT
>JAZONE010000071.1:0-28034 GCA_045654325.1 Akkermansia sp. | reverse complement strand
GAGGCAGGGGTAAGCCCGCGTCAGCGGGCGCAGCCCCTGCTAACAAACAAAAGATAAGGGAGCCCCGACGAAAGGAGTGGGCGGCAGCCAGTCACGGCGTAGGGCGTAAGCCCGGAGACGGAAGGCCACTGCTTTAATGTGTAGCAATAGCCTCTGCCACCCGCTCACTACGTTCGGGGTTCGGATTTATTTTATGGTTAGCAGGGGTTCCGTCGCTTCGCGACTCCACCCCTGCCTCACCTCTACCGTCCCTAGCGGGACTCAAATTTCCGCTACGCCGACGCTCCGCAAATTACTCTGCAAATTTCAATTTATCGGGACTTCATGGTGCCGGGATTATTTTTCTGTATCTCGCCAGATGATGGTGTAGCCTGCATCCAGCGGGCGGATGCTTTGCGGGAAGTGCCGGGCGTAGTCCAGCATGCGGGGCAGGAGCTCGCCGGTGGCGAGGCTTACCAGTGCTTCGCGGGTGCCGGCATCGGCCAGAGCGGGGCAGTCGCTGTAGCAGCCTATGCAGAGGCTGCCCTGTTTATCGCGCATGAGGCGCAGCGGCCAGACCCGGCATTCGAAGGGGCGCTCCTCGCGAGGCAGGGTGCAGCCCATGGCGGGGTCGAGCAGCGGGCAGTTGCAGCTTTCTTCCGGGGAATCGGTGTGGAAGCTCAGGGCAATGCTCTGCGAGCCGTCTGCGCGGGTGCAGAGAGGAATTCCACGCTCCGCGAGCTGCTCAGCCTGCAGTGGCTCCAGAAAAGGCGTTTCCCAGGCGGATTGGCGGCGGAAATGACAGCACAGGCGGCAGTGCGAGCAACTGCTGGGGGTGAAAATGCAGGTCAGCATGGGGTGGCAGATTGTTTGGTGAGCAGGAGGGTGGGGTGGTACGATTCCTTGGCGTGGCGCAGTCCCGGCTGGTTCAGGTCTTCCTCGCGGTTTATCCAGTCGCAATCGAGCGTGCGTGCCAGCTCGCGGTTGATGACCGGGTACGCCTCCCGATACCCGGGCAGGCATTTCTCGTAGTGCACATCGGCCACGCGGGGTGAAATGAAGGAGGCCAGCGCCATGGCTACGGCGCGGCCGCCGGTGTAGATGAGTCCGCCACAGATGCCAAGTCCCGCAGTGTGCTGCAGGGCGTGCTCGATGGCATGCTGTTCGTGTTCCAGCGCAGTACCGGGGCAGGCTGCCAGCCATTCGCGGGCTATGTTCAGGGCATCCTCCGCATGTGCCGGAGTAAGAATCTCGAATTTCCAATCCGGAAACAACTTTTCAAAACGTGCTATGTGGTTGCGCTTGCGGTGGTAGGCGGTGCCGGGCAGGGATGATAAGTCCGACTGGCGGTAAATGTAGTCCGAGTCGCCGGCATCACAGGTAAACGTGAATTGCCCGGGGCGGAGGGTCTGCAGCAGCGCTGCATCCTGCGGAGTGAGCAGGCAGAAGCGCAGGGGTCGCCGACGCAGTGCGGCATCGGTCTCGATGCGTTGCAGCGCCGTTTCCACATCTTCTGCGCCACAGGGGAAAGCGTAACCCTGCAGGCGGGAGTTGCCGCCATAGTGGCGGTACAGCACACCATTCTCCACCGCCGTGGTGGTCTGGTATTTGTGGCGAAGCAGGTAGATGTTGGCAAAGGACAGGTCATTTGCCATGGCTTGCGCGGTTGCCACTATGGGGCAGATGCGGGCGGCATCTGCCAGAGTAGGCGTTGCGAAGTCAAGTGGCGTGGGGCTCATGTCTGCGTGGTGCTGACCATCATAGCGGAGCAGCCGGGGGATGTCAATCAGCCAAAGCTTCAGTTTTGGAAAATGTAGGGCATCAGCCGACTGTGTGCTTTACATGCGTGCGCGCACGGGATACAATGGGGTCGCTATGAACAAAGCTTTCCTTGTTTCCCTTGCGCTGTCATGTGTGGCATCTCCGCTGTCTGCCGGGCAGCCGATAGAATCATTGCCCCAGCTGCTGGAGCAGACGGTGCCGGCCTCTGCGGACGCTGTTGCATCCCGGCGGGGAAGTGCATTTTCGGCGCTCGCTTCTCTGCCTGCTGATACGGATTCATTCCTGGCCGTGCAGAATCTGGGGAAACTGGGTACGTTGAGTGAAGCAGCCGGACCGTATGAGCCGATGCTGCGAATGGCGGCTGCGTTGGATAGTTTTGCTCTGGGGGTGAGCCGTGATGCTGCTGAGGACCTGCAGCGTCTCTGGCCCTTGTTTGCCCTGCTGGGTGAGGAGATGAGCTACCTGGATGCCTGGGTTGCGCAGGCTCGGCCGGAGGCTGCACGTGCCATTGTGGCTGTGCAGCGAATGACGCAGGAGGAGCGTGGTGCCCGGCTGGTGGAACTTACCCGTAATTTTAGACTGGCCCCCATTTATATGGTACTGACAGCCAAACCGGAGGGGCGTACGCTGCTTCAGCAGGCGTCTCTCCTGCCGCTGATGATTCCTGTGGCTCCCGGAGGTCCGGTGGAGCTCACTGCTCAAGGCGCCTGGCGGGGGCTTTGCTTCAAAGGACACCTGCTTGATTTACGCGAAGCGGATTTGGCGCCGGAGCATGAGCAGCAACTTAAGGCGAATCTCGAAAATCTGCGCATTTATGTGATGACCCGCGTTGTGGGGGGCAGACTTCAGCTGGTTGTTACAAGCGATATGGCTTTGGTGAAGCTGCCGGATAAGGCGCAGGATTCGTTGCTGTATTCGGACAGGATGGCTCCGTTTGATTCCTGCATGTCCGGGACTCCCTGGGCCGTGAGTCACACCAGCCCGGAGCTGGTGAGCCTGAGCACTAGCCTGGATATGAGCGCTTATTCCGGGGTAGCCCGCATGGTTGGGCGCGTGATGCAGCAGCTTGGCTCTCAGAATGAAACCTGTGCTCGAGCGGCAACGGCTATTGACGCGCTGCTCTGCCAGGCGGAGACGCTGACTCAGCCCGTGAAACATGCCGAGCAACTGATGGTATGGCAGGATGATGCCTGGTATGTTCGCGCTGTGTCCGATGCCCGTGGAATGGAGTTCCTTCCGGGAACCCTTGGTTACCAGTCGCTCAGCCGCGCTCAGGATACGATTTTTGTGGCTGAGACAACACCCGCCAGCGTAACCGGGTGTGAGTTGCCGGAGCTTCCTGAGTTGTTTGAACAGCTGGTTGCGGTGCTGCAGGGCTGTCGCGAAACCTTGCAGCCCGAACACGCTGCCGGTGTTGAGGAGCAATTACAGATGCTGGCAGAGCTGCGCCCTGCTGCGGAAAAGGTGGCGGCAGATGCGCTGAAGTTAGGAAATTCCCTTACGGGAGATGCTGCTTTGCTGGTGCAGCATCTGCCGGCGGGGGCGGAGCATCCGGTTCGTTTTTCGCTGCGTGCCGGGGTGGCAGATGCAGCCGGGGTGGAGTCTGTTCTGCCCTCGCTCGGAGGTGTGACTGACAAGCTTTGTGCAGCAGACTGTCCCTTTACCGTGCAGCATGATGCTCATGCTCTGTTGCTTACCAGCTCTGCGGGAGGCGCGCTGAGCCTGGATGCCCCGGGTGAGGCGGTGCCGGTGCAGGGCGGGGCGGTGTTCTCACTGCAGCTTGCGCCGCTGCGCGGTAGCATGCAGCAGGCTGCTGCTGCATGCCCTGAACCTGAGCTCCGCGAAGCAGCTGCTGTGGTTGAGGCTGTGGCCGATGCTGTGGAGCGCGTTGATGCTGCGGCTACTACCCGCGATGGCAAGCTTCACCTTCTGATGCGTCTGCAACCTGTTGCTGATTAAAAAGATTATGATGAGGAAATTTCTGCGTACCCTGATTGTCGGCATAGCGTTCTGCATAGTCCTGCCTTCGCATGCCGATTCGCTGCAGACTGCGCGCGAGATTGCCGGTTATGCTGATAGCAAGGATGCACCTCGGTGGGACCCCATGTCTGAGGAAGCCCGGCAGTATATCGGCCCCATGAACAGTTCGCCCAGTGAGCTGTTTACGATATCTCAGAGCTACCCTGCCTCCATCACCAGTGAAGCGGATTTGTGGCAGCTGCTCATGGCCATGAACCGTGAATTGAATGCGGAATATACCTATGATGCAGAGGCTGTGCGCCGGGATGATAACCTGAATAAATGGATAAAGCGCATCAACAAGATGGCAACCTGGCGTATCTCGTGTCGCTCCTGGCGCGAAAAGAATCGCGAAAAAATCACGTTTTACGCGATATTCAGCTCCGATATGCGCGCCTTTGCCGCATTCCGCAATCCGGAGCTGGTGAAGAAGCTGACGCAGCCGGAGAGGCAGATGCTGAACTCCTGTTGTGACTGGATTGCGAATAATATTCGCGTGGGAATGCCCAATCTGCTTAAGATTAAGAAGGTTCACGATGCTGTGGCCGATGGGACTACCTATACCACGGGCTATTACACATCGCATGATATCATCATGAAAGGCAAGGGCGTGTGTGCCGCGTACACGACAGCATGTCAGCTGCTGCTGCATATGCTCAAGATTGATTGCCGCTATGCGCATGGCACGGTGAGCACCTCTAAAACCGAGACGCATGCCTGGAATCTGGTGGATGTGAACGGTGAATGGTTTCACATGGATACAACCTGGGATGACCCCGGATTCGGGCGGGCGTATACCTATTTCCTGATTACTGATGAGGAAATGCGTATGGATCACGAGTGGCCTCTCGCGGGGGAGGATAAAGACGTGTACCCGAAAACCCCGGCGCTGAATCCGCATCATTTTCATATGCGTCACTATGCCTCTCTGGCTGTGGGGAAAGAGCGTGGGGCAGATACCTATTATACGGATGACGGCTGCAGCATGGTGGAAAAACTGCTGGAGGCTCTGCCCGGGGAAAACGGAACCGGTGTGCCGGCGCTGCTGCCTGAACAACCCGTGGAGGGCGTCGTTAAGACCGCCAGGGAGATTGAGGACGCCGGCCGCAAATTGCTGGGAATGGAGCGGCAAGCGGATGATGAGAAAAAGAAGGAGGACCGCGTCAGCACCTTGGAGGATTTGAATAAGCTGCTCAAACAATGGGCCGAAACGCTGGAAGGCCCCCGCGTTACTTTCTCGATGAACGGGTCAACCAATACTGCGCGTGATATGCTGAATGCATCGGATATTCACCGCTATGTTCGCCGGTACAGCGTGACTTCCAGCGAGGAACTGCCCCATGCGCCCAATCCGGTCATTACTGTCACGGTGGAGTATTGGCCGCATGTGCGATTGGTGAGCGCCATCAAGAACCGCGATGCTGAAGTCAGGCTCACGGCCGATGAGCGCGCTGCTCTGCATGCCTGCAGAAAGCTGGCTGAATCATTCGGTGCGGCATGGAAGCTGGAGCGCCAGAAAACCCGCGATGCGTACGAATACCTCACCACCCGCGTGAACTGGTCCGACCGGGAATGTGATGCCACTTCTGCCTTGCTGAAAAAGACCAGCAGCAGTCTGGGCTATGCGACTACGCTGCATGTTCTCTGCGCGCTGATGGATATTCCCAGCTCAGTGGTTCACGGTCGCACGGATAGTGAACTGCACGAGTGGAACATGGTACGCCGCGCCGGTAAACGCTGGTTTCATGCAGATGCCGGCATGGATGCCCGCGAGGATAACCGCCGCGAACACAGGTGGAAGTACTATATGGAGTGCGATGTGGACTTCATTGACGACCATGTATGGTATCTGGACGAACACCCCGCCACCCCTCCGGGAAATCCCCTGAAGAAGAAAAAGCAGCAGAAACTGCTCGAACGCCTGCGCCGGTAATCCACCGGTTTGCGGGAAAACGACATCCCGTCTCAGCCGCGAGGGGCTGAGACGGGATGATTTCCACCACAGGTGGAAGATTGTTCACCGCGGGTTAATGGCTGAATGCCTCAGCCGGTACATCGGCCACAGGCGTCTGAATGCCGTCCACGGGGCCGCGGTTCCACTGCAGGCGCAGGGTGCCGGGGGCGGAAGCGCCTTGAACCACGGTGATGGTGATGGCGTGTTTGCCGGCCTTCAGCGGAATGCCCTTTTTGCCGGTCTTGTCGGCGATGGCCTCATCGGTATTGATGGCGGCAGATTCATTCACGGTGGTGCCGGGGGTGTAGTTGAAGTCGGCATCCACCAGCTGGAAATTGTGCAGCTTGATATAGGCCTTGGTGCCGGGAACATCACTCAGGGTGAGGTAGAAGTGCCAGTGGTTACCGTCCTGGGGCACGTTGATATAGCCTGTGTATTCCGTGATGCTGCCGGCGGGCAGTTCATCAGCAGTGGGTGTGGCGGTGCCGGTGGTGGCCTGTGCTGTGCCGGGCAGAGTATCGAACGCAGGCACCCAGGGACAGGTGGCATTCACGCGGCGCATAGCCAGCCCGGGGCGGGTTTCACCGGGGGTGTTGGCGGGCACCAGTGCCATGTCGTAATTGCGGAAACCGCCGCAGCCGTTGTTGCGGTGGCCGGCCTTCGGGTCGCGGGCGTAGTCGTAGGCGCGGCGGGTGTGCAGCACGGCGGCTTTCAGTTTCTGCTGGATGCCGGGCAGCTGGTCGGCGATGTTGGTGGTTTCATGGCTGTCAGCCGCTACATCGTACACCTCGAAATCATCCTGAGCGCTCTTGATGTTTGTGCGGATGGCTTTGAGGTAGCGGCCATCTTCTGCGCGGAACACGATGACCTGCTGCTCGCCGCGGTGGCGGCCGCGCTTGTTCTCCGCGTAGTCCTGGTACTGAGCCATGCCGCCGCCGAAATTATATTCGGAGTACACCACACCATCCTTCTGGTCAGCATCCTTGCCCTGCAGTGTGGGCAGCAGGCTCACGCCGTCGCAGCGCATCGGGCTGGGTACTCCGGCCAGGTCGGCAAAGGTAGCCATCCAGTCGTGGAACTGGCTGGGGAAATCACTGTTGTGGTTCTCCTTGATGAGCCCGGGAGCATACACCAGACAGGGTACGCGCAGACCACCTTCCCACAGGTCGCGCTTGATGCCGTCCATGGGACCGTAGCTGCGGAAGAAGGCGGGATTCTGGGCGGGAGCAGGGTGATCCTGGAAGCCCCACACGGCGCCGGGTTCATCGTGCGGCCCGTTGTCGCTGGTGAACACCACAAAGGTATTTTTGTCGATGTTCAGGTCCTTGAGCAGCTGCATCAGGTCGCCCATGGCATCGTCCACTCGCGTAATCATGGTAGCGTGGCGCTGGGCTGAGACTATGGCATTTTCAGCACTTCCGCCGAACCGCTTACTGGCGTATGCCTTCCACTGAGCGTTGTTGCGGTACTTCGGGTAAATGTAGGAATCCCACTTGCCGGTGGCGGTGTTAATCATCTTGCCGGGTTGGCCGAGCCACTGCACGCCGCCCTTCAGACCGCCGCCGGCGGGGTAGGGCGCGCTGGGAATAGCCAGACGGGCATGCGGCGCAATGAGCGTGAGCGCCAGGAAGAATGGCTTGTCCGGGTGGGCTTTCACGTGGTCGGTAATCCACTTCTTGCTGCGCGCGGTGTACAGGTCGGTGCTGTAGCAGGTGTCCAGATCCGGGGTAATGATTTTGTCGCCATCCCATACGGCGTTCATGTGGGTTTCGGGGTCGGCGTTGCTTTCCTCCTTGGCATAGTGGCGGTGGCCGGCGAGGTGGTTGTTGTACCCGAAGAAGTAGTCGAATCCGCGCAGGGTGGGCCAGGCGGCAGCTGTGGTCGGGGTGCCGCCGCTTTCTCTGCCGCCGCCGATACCCCACTTGCCGATGAGGGCTGTGGCATAGCCCGCCTCACGCAGCACGGAGGCCAGAGTGTGGCTGTTTTCCAGAGCCGCGTCAAAGCTGTTGTTGCGGATGACTTCGGCGTGTCCCTGGTGGGTGCCGCTGAAGAGCGAGGCACGCGCCGGTGCGCACACGGGGGCTGCGGTGTAGTGGCGGCGCATCTGCACACCCTGTTTTGCCATTTTTGCCAGGCTCGGGGTGCTGATGCTCGGCGGGCGCACCGTGCCATCGGCACAGGTGGCGGGCACGTTAATGTTCAAATCGCCCCAGCCCATGTCATCCACCAGAACCAGCAGGATATTCGGTTTCTCGGCAGCCAGGCTCATGCCTGCCGCCGTCAGCATTGTCAAGGCAAGTGTTTTAAGCTTCATTGCCCCTCTATCCTACAGCTGGTGCTGCCCGATTACAAGGGAAAAGTGGCGTATTCAGCAATCTTCGAACTCGTATTTGCGCAGCTTCATGAAGGTAGGGGCAGGGCGGCGCGAATCCCAGAAGAGCAGCAGCATGGCTCCCAGCAGCAGCAGGCGCATGCCGGTGTCAAATGGGTAGTTCGTGATTTCGTGACTCGAACCCAGGCAGTTGCAGCTGAGCTCCAGCCCGCGCATCCAGCCCTGGAAATACAGCAGCAGGAACACGCTGCACATCACCACCCCCCATACCGTGGCACCGCGGTAGCTCCGCCTCGTGAGCAGACACACCGCCACCACCAGCTCCATGGCCAGCCCGATGCAGGCCAGCGGCATGGAAAAGAAGCCCGGCAGTATGCGGCTGCGGGTCAGGAAATCTGCCATTTCATCCATGCCGGCAATCTTCTGCACCCCGGTGACGAGGAAAAACACCCCGAGCCCCACGCGCAGCACCGCCAGCAGAAAGTTGATGAAACGCCCATTTTTCATGCCCGCGAGTCTACACCAGCAGACCCGCCACCGCAAGCCTGAATTCGCGCCAGTGTGATAAATGGATGCTTGTAAATGAATAAATCGACTTCCCGGTGTCCGGGAATCCGCTTCATTGGCACTGAAACAGCGTGCTTATCTGGTGAGAAAAAATAAAAGCTGTGCAATGATGCGCTTTTATGGTATAAGCAAAGCCATGAAGATCTGGAAATACATAGCGTTGGCGGCAGTGATGCTGGTGGTACCGGTGCAGGCGGTGGAGGGTGAGGAAGCTCCGCCCACTGCCGATGAGTTGCTGGCGGTGATGCGTGCCATGACCGTGAGCCAGGGGAATAAGGACGTGGCCGGGCGTATCCGCAAGGGGCGTAACAAGATTCCTTTCAGCCTCAGCGTGCGTGGCGAAACCCTCGCGTTCCAGTATAAGGACGGCAGCGCGTGGAAACGCTTCGACGTGAGTATCAAGGAGAAGAATGTAGACATCGTGCAGGTGGACGGCAGCAAGGCCAAGGTGATGGCTCCCGCCCAGTATACCCAGAAAATTGCCGGTACCGACGTGTGCTATGAGGACCTCTCCCTGCGTTTCCTCTACTGGAAGGGCGGTCAGATGGTGGATGCCGGTGATGCCTCCCGCATCAAGGGACGCGATTGCTACGTGGTGCAGGTGCCTAACCCGAATCCCAAAATCGGGCAGTTCGCCTGGGTCCGCATGTGGGTCGATAAGGAAAACGGCACCACCTGGCAGATTGACGGCTACGGCGCCGACGGCAAGCTCAAGAAGCGTTTCTCCATCACCTCCGTGCAGAGGCTGGACGACGGTACCTGGTTTTTCAAGCAGATGAAGCTCGAGGTGCGTAACCCCGAAAATCCCGACCGCACCATCGCTCTGGATTATCTGGAGATGGATGACCTGCCCGGCAAGAAATAAGCATGCGGCGCTTTCTCAAGCTGCTGGTGGTGCTGCTGCCGCTGGGAGCGTTTGCGCTGGCTTTGCAGCCGGTGCAGGCGCTCATGTTCGGGGGCGAGGCCGTGCGTGGTATCGTGCTGCTGCTGGTGGCTCTGGTAGTGCTGGCGCTGGTGGAGGGGCTGTTGTTCCGCTACTGGGTGCTGCCCGGCTGGAGCGAGAAGCTGGCCGAGCGCCTTTATGCCGGCTCCTACCTGCCGGAGAATGATGCCTTGGCTCAGCTGGTGGAGCGAATTGAGCAGACGGGAGATACCTCTCTTCTGCCAGACCTCCGGCAGCTGGTGCTCCGCCAGCCCCGCCGCCTGCGCGGTTGGTTGGAACTGGCTCGTCTGCAGCAGGCTGTGTTGCATGATTCTGCCGCTGCGCTCTCTACGCTGGAGCAGGCTGCCACCGCAGTGCGCGACCCGGAAGACGCTGCGCTGCTCCTCTACCGCGCCGGGAAACTCTGCGAGTCGGCGCTGCAGGATTCTTCCCGTGCACGCGGCTATTGGCAGCTCGCGGCGGCTGATTATCCCGCTACCGTCTACGGCCGTAAGTCTGCAAAGTTCTGTTTGTAATCCGGGCATGCGGACAGGCAGGCGCAGGTTGTGAGCTGTGGCGAGTAATTGACAATCAGGTGTTTTTGGGTGCTGTAAAATGTATCCTCCATTTGCTGACACGTATCTGTCAGGACGCAGCTGTACAGGCTTGATACATAATGTATAGGATTAACCCGCAGATTTTGAGTTTGATTTTTCCGGATTGCTGATGCTTAGGTGGCAGGGATATTTGCCTTCAACTCCCAACACCCTGAAGAAATATGCCCGATAATTCCGAAGAATCAGCCGAACTATATCCCCCCGGAACGGAGGTGAAACCGTGATACACCCCCTGCAATTGCCGCGCACGCTGCGTGGAGCGGGGGGGAATCAGACTTATCAACATGCCCGGAGTGCGGTATCCTGATGAAGTGCTTCAGGGACCGTCCGGAACGGGAGCGAGCCGCACGAGTCCTCTGCGGAAGGCACCGCCTGGTTTTATCAGTTCGCAGAATGCAGCGGAGCTGCTGGGCATTACTCCCCGCTCAGCAAGGGCGATGCTGGCAAGGCGAAACACCCGGCGGGTTATGGTGCGTGAGCCGGGAAAAGCTGCCTGTGTGTACTGGGAGCGCCTCAAGGTTCAGGAGATGCTGGAAACGCGTTGTCCTCTGGTGCGGAACTTGCCCGCGCGTTTCTGTGATTCGGCAGAGGCTTGCTATATTCTGATGATAGCGCGGAGCACGCTGCACCGCTATGTGAAGCAAGGTGCGCTGAAGGAATACCAGGTGCGCCGGGCTTTTGCGGGTGGTGTGCACCGGGAAGCGTATTACCTGCGTGCCGAGGTGCGTAAACTGGCAGCCATGCGCAATGCCGCCCGTGCCCGCACTGAAACCGCACGCCGGGAACGCATCTCCCGGCTGTGGGAAGAACACGTCTCCCGCAAGTCCTCCCGCTTATCAGGAGAAGATAAGCGAGATCGGGCTGATTGACGCTAACGGATAGAGAGTTAGTTTGCAAATGATGCTTCATACCAGCACAATGGGCGGCATGATGAAGACAGTTTCAGACCAGGTGGTGGAGATGCTGGCAGCAGCTGGGGTGCGGCGGATTTATGGCATGGCGGGGGATGCACTGCACCCGCTTATGGAAGCACTGCAGCGCGACTCCCGCATTCGCTGGGTGCATGTGCGGCATGAGGAAACCGCTGCCTTTGCCGCCAGTGCCGAGGCTCAGCTCAGCGGTGAACTGGCGGTTTGCTGCGGCAGCTGCGGACCTGGAAATATGCACCTTATCAACGGGCTCTATGATGCAAGCCGCAGTGGAGCGCCGGTGCTGGCACTGGCGGCGCATCTGCCTACGCTGCAGATTGGTACCCACTACCTGCACGAGACGCACCCCACGTTCTTTTTCCGGGAGTGCGCGGCGTACTGCGAGCTGGTGAGCCGTCCGCGGCAGTTGCCGGCGGTGCTGGCTGAGGCGGTGCGCACAGCGCGTGCGCGTCGCGGGGTGGGTATGCTGGTGCTGCCGGGCGATGTGGCGGGCATGCCGGTGGTGGAGGAAGCGTCGGCAGTGCCGGTTCTTCCTCCGGCCGCGGCGCAGCTCCAGCCGGGGGAACCCGTCTTGCGCCGAGCGGCCGCACTGCTGAACAGCTCTCAGCGTATAGCCTTCCTCTGCGGGATTGGTTGTGCCGGTGCCGAGGCAGACGTAGTGGCACTGGCAAAGCGTTTGCAGGCGCCGGTGGCTTATACCCTGCGCGCCAAGGATCTGCTGGAAAAGGAAAACCCGAATGCCGTGGGCATGACCGGCCTGCTGGGCTGGGGAGCCGCTGTGCATGCCATATTGCAGTGCGAGGTGCTGGTGCTGTGGGGAACCGATTTTCCGTACCGCGATTTTTTGCCGCAGCATGCCAAGGTGATTCAGGTGGATACGGATGCAGCTGCTCTGGGACGCCGGGTGCCGCTGCAGCTGGCGGTGCATGGTTCGGTGCAGGCGGTGGCCCGCGCGCTGCTGCCCATGCTTACCCCCAACCGGTCAGATGAGTTCCTGAGCGCCATGCGCACGCACCATGCCCGGGAGGTGGCCGCCATCAGTCAGTCGCTGCGAGTGGTGGATGAAGTTGCGCCGCTGCGCCCGGAACTGCTTACCCGCCTGGTGAGCGACCACGCCGAACCCGATGCTATGTTCACCGTGGATACCGGCACGCCCGATGTGTGGTGCGCGCGTTACCTGCAGGCGCTGGGGTCCCGCCGCATTCTGGGCTCGTTCAACCACGGCTCCATGGGCTGCGCGCTGGCCATGGCCATAGGGGCCAAGGCGTTGTACCCCGGGCGGCAGGTCATAGCTCTGTGCGGGGATGGTGGTATCTCCATGCTGGCCGGAGATTTGCTCACCCTGCTGCAGGAGGGACTGGCGGTCAAGGTGCTGGTGTACAATAACTCCGAATTGGATTATGCCGCGATTGAACAGCTTCGCGCCGGCTTGCCGAATCCTGTCGGCACTTCTCTCCTTTCCATCAGCTTTGCTGCTGTGGCGCGGGCCATGGGGATGAAATCGTGGCGCGTTTCGCGGGTAAATGAAGCGGTCTCCGCGGTCAAGGAATGGCTTGCTGCTCCCGGTCCTGCGTTGCTTGATGCCGCCGTGGACCGTCATGCGCTTCCTCTGCCTCCCGCTCTCACCTTTATGCAGGGACTGGGTTACTGCAAAAGCCTGGGCGAGCAATCTGCCCACGCCGCGCTGGACGGCGTGAAACGCCTCTTGTTCGGGAACCGCCGCTTCTTTACCTGAAGCCCGCAACGCGAGGACGAGTCTGCCGACCCTTTATCAAATATACTTCCTCTCGCGGAAGAGGTGGGCACGAATGGGATCGGCGGCGGCGAGGTGGGTGTAACCGATGGCGAGGGCATCGGCGGCATCGGGTGCCGGTGTTTCGGTGAGGGAGAGCAGGGCTCGCATCATGAAAGCGACCTGCTGCTTACCTGCGCCACCGCGCCCGACGGTGGCGAGTTTCACGCAGGAGGGGGGATATTCCATGATTCTCAGCCCGTGTTTGGCTGCTGCCAGCACTGAGGCTGCGCGGGCTGAGCCCATGGTAATGGCGGTGCGGTGGCTCTGCACGTAGATGATGCCCTCGATAGCCAGCTCATCCGGCTGCCATTTTTCGATGAGCTCGCACACGTGCTCGTGAATGGCTAGCAGACACTGGCTCTGGCTGAGCCTGGCAGGCAGGGAAAGCGTGCCGTAGTCCAGCGCCCGCGGGGCGCGGAAATCGCCGTCGATGACGGCGAATCCCGTGTTGCGGATGGCGGGGTCTATGCTGACAACGCGCATCTGCTTGAGTGATTAACGGCGGCGGCGCTTCGGAGCGGGGCGGGGCTTGCGGATGGGACGCACGGGACCGTCCTCGAGCAGGGCGGTGTAGGCGTAGTCGAATCCTTCCAGCTTGCGGCGGGCAATCTTGCGGTTGATGAAGATTTCCACGCTCTTGGCGAAATCCACCTCATCGGCGGTGAGCAGGGTGAAGGCATCGCCGGTGGATTCAGCACGACCGGTGCGACCGATGCGGTGCACGTAGTCCTCCGGGTTCTCCGGCACGCGGTAGTTGATGACATGCGTTACGCCGTTGATATCGATACCGCGGGCTGCCACGTCCGTAGCCACGAGAATGCGGAACTTGTCCTCCTTGAATCCCTTGAGTGCGGCCATGCGTTCCTTCTGTGCTATGTCGGAGTGCATGACGGTGACCTGGTCCTTCCACCCGGCGTTGGCCAGCATGGTGCCCACAGAGTCGGCCTCCTTGCGCGTGCGGGTGAAAATCATGAGGTTCTGGAAATCTGTAGCCTTGATGAGGGCGAGCAGCAGGTCATCGCGCTGGTCGAGCCCCACGGGGTAGAACGCGTGGGAAATAGTGCTGGCTACCTCGCGGCGGGCGATGGCAATCTCCACCGGGTCGGTGAGGCACCACTTGGCAAAGCCCTGCAGAATCTGCGGCATGGTGGCAGAGAAGAAGAGGGTCTGGCGGCCATCCCAGGGGCAGAGATTCACAATCTTGCGCACGATGGGCAGGAACCCCATGTCGGTCATGCGGTCCACTTCGTCGAGTACCAGTGTCTTCACCGCCTTGAACTTCATGTTGCCGCGGTAGAAATGGTCAATAAGGCGGCCGGGGGTGGCCACAACTACGTCCACGCCCTTCTTGAGTTCCTCGGTCTGGGCTCCATAGCCCACACCGCCATAGAGCAGACCCACCTTGATATCGGTGTGTTTGGCGTAAGTACGGAAAGATTCTGCCAGCTGGTCAGCCAGTTCGCGGGTAGGCTCCAGCACCAGCACCTGCGGCTGGCCGGTGTGGGTGATATTGTTGAGCAGAGGCAGCGCGAAAGCAGCAGATTTACCGGTACCGGTCTGCGAGGCGCCAATTACATCCTTGCCCTGCATAATCTGGGGGATGGCCTGAGCCTGAATGGGGGTGGGTGCCTCATAGCCGCAGTCCTTCACGGCTTCCAGAATGGGGGCAGAGAGCCCCAGCTCTTCGAATGTCATCTTCGTTTCCGTTGTCGTTTGTTGTGTAAAATCGTCCATAGCCTCAGAATCAGCAGATGTAGGGGTTGTTGAGTTGCTCTTCACCAATGGTGGTGGAGGGGCCGTGGCCACTGTTCACCGTGGTGTGCGGGGGGAGCGGCATAAGCTGCTCGCGGATACCGCGAATGAGCGTACTCATGCTGCCTCCGGGAAAATCCGTGCGTCCCACGCTGCCCGCAAACAGTATATCGCCCACGAACAATTCATCGTCCGCCGGCAGATAGTAGGCTGCGCCATCGGTCGCATGACCGGCAATGGGGAATACCTCCCACGCCAGCCCGCCCCAGTCCGCCTTGCGTGCGGCGGTGCCCAGCACATCGTCCACCGTGTAAGGCTCCACCGGCGGCAGTCCCCAGGCGCCGGCGGCTTCTTCCAGCGTGAGCGTCTTGCTGTACTGCGCCACGGCGTGAATGGTGCATCCCGTGAGCTGCTGCAGGCGCGCGGCTCCTTCCACGTGGTCAAAATGCTGGTGCGTGAGCAGCAGGTGGTTCAGCCTGGCTCCGGCTGGCAGGGTGCGTGTCACCCATTCGGCCATGCCCATAGGTGCATCCACCGCAATATAGCCATCCTCGGCCTCGATGAGGTAGCCATTGCACCCCACGGAACCACCGGTGTATACCTGAATTCTTCTGCTCACGCGCGCATTCTACCCGCTTTCTACCCACTTGGCGAGCCGAAAGTGCGGCAGTAAGGCAGATACCACCTCTGCTTCAGCGTTTTATTGAGTGCGCCGCATCTTATCATTTCATCCATATCTTCACCATGTGCTTTTCATTTTAATTGACTTCACCCGGCTGATTTGTTAGAGTTCAGGATAATCAATGATGAATGCGAAACATATTCTGATGCTGGGAATTGGCGCTTTGCCGCTGTGGGCGGGCGAGCCTGCGGCGCTGGCCGGGGCGGGAGATGAAGTGACAGTAATCACGCCCGAGTCTGTGGTAAAGCCACCTGAAGTGGAGACTCCCCGCATCTGGGTGGACGCGAATGTTGGTACTCTGGGCGCAGGTGTCGGAATTTCGGTGAATCTCAGTCCCTCCGTCCGCATGCGCCTGCGTGGTGCCATGTTCAGCTACGAGCAGAATGAACGCTGGAGCGACATGGACTCGCAGTTGAAAATCGATGCCGATAATGTCGGCCTGCTTTTCGACTATTTCCCCGGCGATGAGAAGAATTTCTACCTATCTGCCGGTCTGAACTTCGGTGAGAACAGGATGCGCTGCCAGGCCACTGCCGAGCGCGAACCCGGTGGCGCAAGTAATATCAACTTCGGCGGTATTGAATATCGCCTCCTGAACGATGACCGCGGCAGCATCTCCGGCAAATACGCTTGGAACCACGTTGCTCCCTACATCGGTATAGGTTATCAGGATGCCCTCTGGGAAGGGTCCTGCTTCTACTACAGCGTTGATTTAGGCATCAGCTTCATTGGTAACGGCAAGCTCTCTGTCAGCAGCACCGGCCATTGGCAGTCCAAGAATCCCGCTACCAACGTCTGGGCCGATGCCACCGCGGCCGATTTTCATCAATCCATCCGCCGCGAAGGCCGGGATTTCTTCAAGATTGCCGATGACCTCTGTGTTTACCCTGTGCTTCAATTCAGCATCGGTGCTCGTTTCTAAGGTCCGCCGCCATCGGCGGCGGATATCGTCGCGGCAACGCCGCGATATCGTCTGCCGGAGGCAGATATCGTCAGCACCGCAGGTGCTGATATCGTTTCCGATGGTCATGGGCGTGCACATTCTCCTTCCCATTGGGAAATCATAACTTTCAGCATAGATATTTACCACCATTCAAGCTATTTTCAGGTTCTCGAACCGCATCACCTGTCCGTAGACACAGGTTCCTGACCTGCGTTTTTGTGGGTTTGTTGCAGCGTTGGTTGCCTGGTTCCCGTATCCTGCAGATGAATAAAACGGAGGTTTCATTTTGCAGGCGAGGGAACAGTCATTCTTCGTTTTGCTAACGATAAATACGTTGTTTTGCTCTTGACTGCATATGATTTTAGGGTAGCATATAGTCATGGCTGTTCCTAAGCATTCTGATTTGTATCGTTTGGTTCTTGAGGCTCTGCAAGATGGTAAGGTGCATCATTGGCGTGATTGCATTCCCCATATTGTTCAGAAGCTGAAGCTGACTGCTGAGGACTGCCAGGTGATGTTGCCGAGTGGCCGCAGGCCCATGCTCGACGACCGTGTACAGTGGGCTGTTACTTATGTGCGGCAGGCAGGTTTGCTGGAGTATCCCAAACGTGGATATTGTAAGCTGTCTGACGAAGGACGCCGCGTGCTGAATGACACCACGCTGGAGTTAAATAATGCGTATTTGATGCGTTACGATTCATTTGCAAAATTTGTGAGTGGCGGCAGGAATCATGGGGCTTCTGCAGAAGAAAAGACGGTAACGAAGGCTGCAGAATCTGTGGTGACTCCCGTCGAGCGTATGAATGAAGCCTTTTTTGAGTTGAATCGTGCGCTGGAGACCGAGATTCTGGACGAAATTCTGAGTAAAAAGGATTTCAAGTTCTTTGAGCGTATGGTAGTGGATCTGGTGATGGCTATGGGGTACGGCAGTGATGAGGAAAATGCCGGTGTGGTAACTCAGGCAACGAGCGATGGCGGTATTGATGGCATTATTTCTGAAGATAAGCTGGGCTTTAACAAGATTTACATTCAGGCCAAGTGCTGGGACAGAGGAAACACGGTAAGCCGTCCCGAGATTCAGAAGTTTGTGGGGGCGCTGGCCGGCATGGGGGCAAATAAGGGGCTTTTTATTACCACAAGTCAGTATTCGAAGGAAGCGGTGGAGTATGCAAAATCGCAGCACATTGCCAAGGTGGTGCTGGTGGATGGCTCCCGCATGGCAAAACTGATGATTGAGCATGGTGTCGGTGTGTCTCCTGTGTCTCAGTATGTTGTGAAGCGATTGGATTCGGATTATTTCAATCCTAATTAAGCACGATTGGAAATCGTGTGTGCGTCTAAAGCGTATCGATGGTTCGAATTATTCCCAGTCCGTGAGGGGTGGCATGACTGGTGAGCCAGGCAACGCTGCAGCTCTGGGGCAGGGTAGATTTTTTTGTTTCCTCTGTTACTCTTTTCCCAATGGACAGGGGTGAGCGCGCCTGGGGAGTACGGGGAACGATATCAGCGCCTGCGGCGCTGACGATATCTGCCTTTGGCAGACGATATCGCGGCTTTGCCGCGACGATATCCGCCGCTTGGGGCGGCGGACGTGGGGGGAAGTCAGGAAGGGAGGAGCCGTACGACCCTGTCTGCTCTGGGAAGGGTAATGGTGACGGTGGTTCCGGTGCCGGGTTTGGAGGCGAAACCGAGGGTGCCGCCGTGGTCTTTGAGGATGCGGCGGACGATGAGAAGCCCGAGACCGTTGCCCTTGGATTTGGTGGTGCGGAAAGGTTCGTACATGGAGCCCATGACCTCGTGCGAGATGCCGGTACCGGTGTCGGAGATGACGACGCGGACGTCGTTGTCGTTGTAGGCGGTCTGGATGTAGATGCCGCCGTCATCGCCGGGGATGGATTGGTAGGCGTTGCGGATGAGGTTGTAGAGCGCCTGGAAAAGCTGGGTGCTGTCTGCAGAGAGGTCGGGGAGGGTATCGCTGAGCTCCAGGTGGACGGAGATGCCGCGGGGAGCGATTTCGGGGTCGAGGGTTTCAATGACCTGCTCGATGAGCGTGTTCATGTTCAGGGGCTGGCGCTGCAGTCGGGTGGGGCGCATGCTCTGCAGGAACTGGTGCAGCAGGGTATCGAGGCGCTGAGCCTCTCCCAGCGCGGTTTCGAGCAGGGGGGTGAGCCTGGCGGCATCGGCCTCGGGGAGCTTGGCGAGTTTTCGCTGCAGAAGCTGGAGGTTGAGCCCGAGTGAGTTGAGAGGGTTGCCGATTTCGTGTGCCACGGCGCTGGCCATGAAGCTGAGGAGGTTCATCTGCTCAGCTTCGGCGTTTTCCAGACCTCGGGTGTGTTGTTCGGTGTCATCGCGGACGAGGAGCAGGTATTCGCTGCCGCCGGCGATGGGGGTCATGTGGAAGTGGTAGTGGCGGGGTTCGGGATAGTTGACCTGCAGGTCGCGGGTGATGGCGATGCCGCTGTTGCGGAGGTCATCCCAGAGGCAGGTGCCGCCGGTGAGGGTTTCGAAAGGGGTCTTGAGGAGCTCCCGGAGGGGGCGGGCGTAGATGGCGGCGGCGGCGCGGTTGGCAAAGCGGGCCTGCCCGGCGGGGTCGAAGAGGATGATGCCGTCGCGCAAGGCATCAAACACATCCTGGAGGAGCCCTTTCTCGGAGATGAGACGCATGAAGACGCTGCGCAGCTCTTCGGGGTCGAGGTGGTCGAGGCGGGAGACGAGTTTGTCGAGGGTGTCCTGCTTCATAGGGTGATTTCGACGCGGTTGGAGTACATGGGGATTTCGGCGCGGTAGATTCGGCGGTCGTCGAAGGAGCCCGGGCAGGCGGCACCATCGGCCACAACAGCAGGCTGGGCGCCGAGGGGCAGGGCATGCAGCGCGAGGGTGGCGGATTCTTCGCGGGGGTCGAGGTTGCCTTCGCCTTCGCGCACGATGGTGATGCTGCGGCGGGTGGCAGAGTAGTGGAAGCGGTGCAGCCGGTACATGCCGATGCGGTGCGCCTGTCCATCCCCGGCGTCCTCGTAGTGGCAGGAAGTGGCGGTGGTTTCCGGCGCCCACCAGAGGTCGTAGGTGAGGTGGGGGCACTTGAGCTGGCCGGTGTGCTGCTGCACAGGCCAGCGAGGGATGAGGTGGCCGCCGCGCACAAAGACGGGGATGTGGTTCATGGTGGTGGAGACCCACACCTCCTCGCCGGTGGCGGGGGCGGGTGCATCGGTCCAGAGCGAGTACCAGGGGCCCTGTGGCATGTAGAGGAAGCGGCCTGCCTCGCCGGGGTGGTGCACGGGGACGATGTAGAGGGATTCACCGAGGAAGAACTCACTGCTGCGCCAGTACATGTCCGGGTTTTCGGGGAACATGAGGGCAAGGGAGCGGATGATGGGCAGCCCCTGCGCGTGCCAGAGGTGGAACTGGGTGTAGAGGTAGGGCAGGAGGCGGTAGCGTTCCATGATGGCCAGGCGCACGTGCTGCTCTACCTTGGGGCCGAAGCACCAGGGCTCCTGGCCGCCGTATTCGCCATTGGAATGGTTGCGGAAGAAGGGGTGGAAGGCGGCCATCTGCATCCAGCGGCAGAAGAGCTCGGGCGTGGGGTGACCGAGGAAACCGCCGGTGTCTGCCCCGCAGAAGGAGACCCCGCTGGTGGCGAGACGCTGCACCATGAGGTTGGCCATCTTGAGGTTCTCCCAGTCGGAGTTGTTGTCGCCGGTCCAGGTGGCGGCGTAGCGCTGCAGCCCCGCGAAACCGGCGCGGGAGAGCACGAAGGGACGGCGGTCCGGTGCGTGGGTGAGCATGCCCTTGCGCGTGGCTCGGGCCATGCACTGGCCATACACGTTGTGCGCCTTGAGGTGCGAGCAGGAGAATCCGTCGAAAGCGTGGCGGGTATCATCCGGGAAGGTGCGGTCGGGGAAGATGACGGGTTCGTTCATGTCCACCCACATGCCGCGCACGCCGATTTCGGCCACCTGGCGGCGGAGCAGCCCGGCCCACCAGTTGCGGGTATCGGGCGAGGTGAAGTCCGGGAAGGTGCAGGGACCGGGCCACACATCGCCCTCGAGCAGGGCACCGTCGTGCCGCCGGCAGAATACGTTGCGCTCGAATCCGCTGCGCCACACGTAGTTGTCCGGGTTAATCTTGATGCCGGGGTCAGCGATGGTGACTACCTTGAACCCGTCATTCGCGAGCTGGCTCACCATGCCGGCGGGGTCGGGGAAGTGTTCCTTGCTCCAGGTGAGGGACTGGTAGTCCTCCATGTGGTGGATGTCGAGGTGGATGGCATCGCAGGGAATCTTGCGCTTGCGGAGCTGGTGAGCCACACTCAGTACATTGGAGGCGGGGTAGTAGCTCCACTTGCTCTGGTGGTAGCCCAGGGCCCAGAGGGGGGGCAGGGGCGGCAGCCCGGTGAGCCGGGTGTAGGTGGCCACGGTGTCCAGCGCATCCACACCGGCGATGAAGTAGTAATCCATGTGCCCTCCGTCGGCGCCGAAGAGGATGCGGTCCTCGCGGTCGCGGCCGAAGTCGAAGTACGAGCGCATGGTGTTGTCGAAGAAGATGCCGTACTGAGTGCCGCGGTTAAGGCAGAGGAAGAAGGGGATGCTCTTGTAGAGCGGGTCGCTTTCGGTGGTGAACTTGTAGTGGTCGGCGCCCCACATTTCAAGGCGGCGGCCGCGCATGTTGAGCGCACAGGGTTTATCGCCCAGACCGAAGAAGTGGGCCTGCTCGGGCATGTGCTTGAGCACCCACACTACGTCGTCCCCTGTGCGGTCAGAGCGGCGGTGCCCCATGCCCTCGGCATCCGCGCAGAGCAGGCGGCCGGTGGGGCGGTGGTAAAACTCCAGCCCTCCATCGAGGCGGCGGATGCGGAGTTCCAACCGCGGGGTGCAGATGGTCAGGGTGCCGGGGCCTTCTTCTGCTTGCAGCTCGGGCGGGTTGGGCGTGTATTCTGCTGCCACGCCGTAGCTGGGCACATTTTCAAAAACGGCCTGGGTCACATAGCGGCAGCGCACCACCCCCGGCTCCAGAAAACTGAGTCGGAGCCGGGTATCAGGCAGCTCGAGTTCGAGGGTATGCGGAGTAATCCACTCGTAGCTGCGCACGCTGTGTGGCTGGCGTGCGGGCATGGCCGCTGGGGCGTAGAGACGGGGAGCAACGGACTAACCGGGAGGCCACTGCAGGGAGCGCCCGCCGATGATGTGGATATGGAGGTGGGGCACGGTCTGGCCGCCGTCGTCGCCGGTGTTGAGCACGGTGCGGAAGCCGCCGGCTTCGATGCCTTCGGCGCGGGCGATATCGCCGACCTTGAGCATGAGGTGTGCAAGCAGGGCGGCATCCTCCGCGGTGGCGGCAGCGATGCTGGGGATGGGTTTGCGCGGAATGAGCAGCACATGCACCGGCGCCGCCGGGGCGATGTCGCGGAAAGCCACGCAGAGCTCATCCTCGTACACAATACTGGCGGGGATTTCCTTGTCCGCTATCTTCTGAAAAAGTGTTTTTTCCATGTAGCGATATTTTTAGCACAACAGATTGCCGTAAGCAAGTGAATAATGAAGGGCGAAATGGTGAATAGTGAAGAGAGCCGTGAGCTTCTGCTCTTTGCGGGAGCTTTGAGCTTTACATGGTGGGGCAATGGTGGTAGTCTGATAGGGAACGATATGAAACAGAATAAGTTTTCCCGGGTAAGTTTTTGTCATTTGGGACGTGCGGTGCTGCCTGTCTGCGGGGCGGTGCTGATGGGTGGTCTGCCGCTGGTGCCGGTATCTGCTGAAGAGGAGGCGGTTGAGGTGGTGGCCGGAGATGAAACAGCGGCTGAGAATGTGCAGACACGTACTGTTGTTGATCCGGAGGTCGTTATGGAGCCGGAGAAGCTGCGGAAGTTTCTGTCGCTGCCCGGGATTGACGTGCGCGAGTGCTATGTGCGGGATTCGACTATGTATGGAGACTATGTATGCTCCCTGCTGGATTATGCTGTAATGCAGAGTTGCGAGGAATCGGTGCGGCTGCTGCTGGATACGCCTGGCATAGATACCTCCGCCTACCATCCGGTGACACTGGCCGTGGCGGCGAATGATCCGGCGCGTCTGAAAGCATTGTTTGCACTGGGGTATACCGTTCCCCGCCGGGAAACGGGTTCGCTGCTGCACGATGCGGTGGAATCCAATATGCTGGAATGCGTGGAGTTGCTTCTGAGCCGCCCGGAGGTGGATGTGAATGCTCTGGCACATGATGAAACGCCGCTGTATGTGGCGGTGCGGTATGGGTTCATTGACTGTGTGCGACTGCTGCTGAAATCTCCCAGGATTTTCAAGAAGCCGCACGGAGCGTATCGCCGTTGGTTCAACGAGGAGGAAATCATGGAATCGGTGCTGGCATCGAAGCGGGTGGACATTCTGAAGCTCTTGCTGGAGAATCATTACCTGCGTTCCTTCTATCTGCGGGGGATGGTGCTTTATGCAGCCGCTCATTCCTCTGCCGAGTGCATGGCGCTGCTGCTGAAGATGGAGTACACCTTCCCCAATGAGGCAGGTGAGGATGGAGATACTGCGCTGCACATGGCGGCACGCCGGAATGATGCCGACATGGTGCGGACTCTTCTGGCGGATGGTCGTTGCAGGGCATCCAAAAGAAACGGGAAGCGGCAGACCGCCCTGCAACTTGCTGTGGAGTCGGGTAATGCAGAAGCGTCGGCAGTGCTGCGCACCATGGGCAACCGGATTGAACAACGGATAGAGTATCCTTCGATATTCGCTGTTCCTCAGGATATAGCGGCGGTGGTTGAAAACGAATCCTCTAATCCGTTTTATGAAATGTATCAGCCGGATGCCGATGGCTATACTCTGCTGCATCGTGCGGTGCTCCAGCAGGATGAGAAAGCACTGGCTCTTATGCTGAAGCAACCCTGGGTTTCGGTGAATGTGGTGGATAACGAGGGAAATACCCCCTTGCATCTTGCCATGCGGACAGGGAATCCACGCCTCGTGCAGATGCTGGTGGAAACCCCGGGAATTGATGTGACCAGGCTGAATGATCAGGGCGATACGCCATTTGGAATGTATCCTGATGAAAACCGGAATGAATGCTTGGCTGTTTTGCTGAAGCATCCGGCGGTGCGGGACTGGTATGTGCCTACTGACCCTCGTCCGCTTATCTGCAACATTTCAGATTCCGAAGCCCGTATTTATGCAGAGGGTGGGGCAGATGCGAACAAATGCACCGCCCGTGGTACCCGTCCCTTGCATCTGGCTGCCTGGTCAGAACATATTCCTATGCTGGAGGCTTTGATTAATGTGCCTGGTATTGATGTGAATATGGCAGACCCGGATGGGCGGACGCCTTTGCATTACGCCACGACCATGAATCAGCATGAAAGTATCATCACCTTGCTGGGCAAGGGCGGCGCGGATTGCTGTGTAAGAGACCACCTGGGGCATGCGCCGCTTCATGCGCTGGCCTATTCCTACTGCATCATGAAGGCGCCGGGTGAATACAGTGCTGATACGGAATATGTGACTGATATGTACAGGATCACACTGGAGATTTATAAGAGCTTTGGGGTGGACCTCAATATGAGGAATGCTCAGGGGCAGACTCTGCTGCTCATGGCACTGTTTGAGCAGAATCCGGTGCTGCTGAGCGTGCTGCTGGCGGATGAATCGGTTGATGTGAATGCGGTGGATGAGAACGGATACACAGCGCTGCACTGGGCGGTGCTGCTGGATGACCGCAATGCTGCGGAGCTGCTGGCATGGCATACTGGTGTGGATTTGCACAAGAAGGATAACAAGGGGCGCACGCCGCAGGATTTGCTCAAGGAGCTTTCTTCTGTAGAGATGAAATGTCGCAAGTACGTGGAGGCCGCCTATACCGCCGAATCGGCCGCAAGGTCTGCTGCGCAGGAGGCTGCAAGAACCCGGCGCGTGGCCGCTGCAAAGAAACGTGCCGCGACCGAGGCCGCTGCAAAGGCCCGGAGTGCCGCTGAAGCTGAGACTAAGGCCAGAGTCAGGGTCAATCAGTCCTCCCGGCGCAGGGCCATGGCCCAGGAGCAGGTCAGAATCATGGCTGAGTCTCAGTCCCGGGCTGAGTCTGAAGCAGCCGCCAGAGGCAGAGCTTCTGAGGAGGCTGCGGCTGCCGTTGTGGCCCTGGAGCAGGCCAGGACTGCTGCTGAGCTTGAGATAGAGGCAGCGACGCGGAATCGCGCCGCTGCAGAAATGGAGGCTGCGACCAGAACCCAGACCTGGAGCGAGACTGTGGCTTTGGCCAAGTCTGCTGCCGCTGCCGAGTCTCAGGCAAGGGCTGCCGCTGAGGCGCTGGCCAGCTCCCGCATGGAGGGGCAGCCTATGACCGCTGCAGAAGCAGAGGCCCGTGCCGCGGCTGAGGCCGAAGCCGCGGTCAGAGCCAGAGCTGAAGCTTCGCTGGAGTCTCTGGCCAGGGCTGCTATGGAAGCCAGAGCTCAACTCAAGTCTGCCGTGGACGCAGAAACTGCCGCCAGAGCTAAGCACCAGGCCGTGGCTCAGGCTGAGCCTCTGACCAGAGCCAGAGCTGAGATTGCGGCCAGAGCCTGGAATGAGGCAAAGGCGAAGGCTCGCACCTGGGATAAACCCAAGGCTGAGGCTGAGTTAAAGGCTCAAGTGGCAGCTCAGGCATTGTCTGCAGCAGAGGCTGAGCTCAGAGCCGCCTTGGAAAACAGAACTGTAGCAGATGCAGAGGCCGCAGCTGCGTCCAAAGCCTGGGCCGAAGCGCAGGCCGAGGCTAAAGCCGCAGCCAGAGCCAAGGCTAAGGCAGAGGCTGCATTCGGTCGCTGACAAGGGGGGGGCTCTGATGCCGGTTTCGCCAGAGAAATTGCAGAAACTCAAGGAAATGATGGAGCGCCTCGGGGTGCACCGTAATGACCTGGAGGAGAAGTTTGTACGCGGCAGTGGCAAGGGAGGCCAGAAAGTCAATAAGACGAACAATTGCGTCTACCTGACCCATGTGCCCAGCGGTATCGTCATCCGCTGCCATTGCGAGCGGGAGCGCGAGATTAACCGCTATCTGGCGCGCCGCACGCTCTGCGAGGAGCTGGATCACCGCTTGAACGGTGCACCCAGCCCCCGCCAGCTGGAGCTGAAACGCGCTCGCAAGCGTGGCGGCAAGCCCCGCTCCTGCAGCATCTCCCAGCGGAAGATGGGTGAGGAAGATGAGGAGTGAATCCGGGCTTCGAGCGCTTTGAGAAAGGCGGAGAACTCAGCCCTGGGCGATACGTTTGCCGAGGGGAATGAGACTGCGAGCTCCGAGAAGCATGAGCGGGGTGCCGATGACGAAAGTGATGTCGGCGCCGATGATGGCGGGGTCGTGGATGACAAGGTGTGCCCAGATGAAGAGGAGAAGCTGCGGCACGAAGATGGCTGCGTACCAGATGCCGCGGTGCAGGGTGGTCTGCAGGGTGAAGCTGGGGAAGAGCAGCAGAAAGCCCAGGGGAACGAGCATGAACCAGCACAGCATATAGGGAATGAAGAGCAGCGAGATGATGATGATGAGGGGGGGATCCTTTTCTTCGTAATGAGGCCAGTAGAGGCGACCGACGGAGGCTGAGTCTTCCGGTACGCTTTGCATCAGGCGGAAGGCGAGCAGGGAACGGCCGTTGCTCAATCGGGTGAGCACCAGGTCGTCGATGACATAGCCCCATTCGCAGTTGCCGGCCAGCATGCAGTTCCGGCGGGCTTCCGGACGGTAGAGGTAGGCCCCGGGTGCTGGTTCCATCTGCCACTCTGCAGGGAGCGGCTCGTTGGTGGGCTTGAGCTCGAAGTTCTGGGTGAAAAGGGATTCCTGCTCCGGGGCTGAGTCGAAAGTGAAGAGGTACAGGGTGGAGTTTTCTTCTTCATTGTGCGTCTGCCTCATTTCCAGTCCGGTGGGGGCGGGGCCGAGCCATCGTTCGAAGTCGTTCCAGGCACCAGTGGCGGGTTCGGGTAGTTTTGACCAGGGAATGTATATGGGAGTAATGAGTAGCAGGACGAACAGCAGGTAGCCGAGAGCAAAGCGCTTGCGTGTCTTGCTCAGGCGGGGGAGGGAGAGGAAGGTGGACATGTTACTCATGGTTCTGGTTCGGTTTGTCCTTGCGGAAGGCTATCATCATGACGATGGGCAGCAGCATGGCGGCACCTGCCAGCTGGAGCGGCACAAGGATGATGCACCAGGAGATGGCTGCGGGTATGGCCCCCACTACACCCGTGCTGGTGCAGGCCGATATGAGCAGGAGAATGGGGAAGAGCGCGGCGGCGAGGAACCAGTAGGCCATATGGCGCTTGCGGGTCAGGTTGAAACGCGGGAAGAGCAGCAGGAAGCCCAGCGGCACCAGCAGAAGGAAGGCAATGCCCACCACAATGCAGAGCCCTGAGAGCCAGAGTGGCGTGTCGTCGCCAGGCTCCTCCTCGTACGCCGGGAAAACCAGGTCCCGTTTGCCGAACTCGTTGTCCCATTGGTAGCGGAAGGCCAGCAGCGTGCGTCCATCGGCCAGCTGCGCCAGGGTCATATCCCGTACATCATAGCCGCTGTAGGCATCGTGTGTTATCATGAGTTTCGGCCAGGCGGTCAGCCTGGGCTGGAAGGGGTGGAGTTGCTTCTCCCAATGCTCGGGCAGTGGGGCAGTATCGCGGTCTTTGTTTTCCAGTCCGAAGGCCCGGATGGTTTTTGAGCGCCATTCCTCCGTGGAGTAGAAGGTGAAGATCACACCCTGGTGATCATCCGCTTCGCGGTTCCACTCCTCAGCCTGCAGCTGGTTTGGCACGGGGCCGAACCAGGGGTGAAACCCGCTCCACTGTGTTTGCGGCGTGATTTCCTGCGTGGCTTTCAGGATAAAGGGAAAGGCAGCAAAGACGAGAATCAGCAGCACATAGCAGACGGTATAGGTGAGGCGGGCGCGGCTCATGGGGGAATGATAGCAGATGGGGAACTGGAATGCAAGTGATAGTGAAAATGAAAGGTGAAAAATGAAAGGTGAAAAATGAAAGGTGGGGATAGGGGGATTGCCAAGGAGCGGGGGATGTGGTAGAATGGGCGGCGACATGAAGTTTCTTATCACAGCCGGGCCTACGCGCGAAGCGCTGGACCCTGTGCGTTATCTCACCAACCGCTCATCCGGCCGCATGGGTTATGCGCTGGCCGGGGCGGCGCGCCACGACGGGCACGAGGTCATTCTCATTTCCGGTCCCACCACGCTGGATGTACCGCCGGGGGTGGATTTCATCCCTGTGGAGAGTGCCCAGCAGATGTATGATGCCGTGCGCGATATGGTGAAGTATGCCGATGCTGCGATTCTGTGCGCGGCCGTGGCCGATTATCGCCCAGTGGCCGTGCAGGAGCAGAAAATCAAGAAGAGCGGTGACCGCATGGTCATTGAGCTGGAGAAAACGCCTGATATTCTGGGCAGCATGCGCGATGTGTTCGGCTTCACCGGCACGCTGGTGGGCTTTGCCGCCGAGACGCAGCATGTGGAGGAATACGCGCTGGATAAGGTGCAGCGCAAGAAGTGCGATTTCATTGTGGCCAATGATGTGAGCCGCCACGATATCGGCTTTGATTCGAGAGGGAATGAGGTGGCGCCGGTCTATGCCGACCATGTGGAGTATCTGGAGAAGGATACGAAGGAGCGCATTGCCATGCAGATTATTGAACACGCCACCATCATCCGCCGCCCATGAAAGTGACCATGGAGATGCTGGGCTGGGGCCCGGATTATGCAGAGGCTCTGGAGGCGCTGGGACATCCCGAGTGGTACCCGGCCCGCATCATCCGCGAGACG
>JAZONE010000070.1:0-59541 GCA_045654325.1 Akkermansia sp. | reverse complement strand
CACTTCGTTCGGGGTTCCGGGTATATTTAACACCAAACCCAGCGTTCCGCCGCGTTGCGGCTCCACGCTGGGCTATGATTATGCCGCCCTGACGGGCTCAAATTTCCGCTCGCCGTTGGCTCGCCAAAGTCCAATTTATCGCTCATTTGTTATAACCGGGGGGGGCTTCTGATGAAACGGCATTCATTTATCAGATGCATCTGCAATCTTTGGGATACACACGTGGCGCAAAGGCGTGAAGTCAGAGAATGAGCTTGACGGGAGTGGCGATTCTGTGGGAGAATGAGCGCGTTCTGATGAGGATATTTCCGGCCATAGCTGCGTTGATGATGACCCCGCTACTGCATGCGGTGGAGTGGAGTATTGAGCAATGCTCATCGCTGGACCTGCTGGCGGGGCGAACCGGTATTGCCGACGTGCGTCCTACGAATGACCCGCACGTTAATTCCTCGCAGATGATGGAGCAGAACTCCGGTATCTACCGCGGCCAGTGGAGCTGGCAGAGCGAGATGCCCGAGCTGCTGTACGAAATCATGCGCACGGGCGAGGCGACCAAGGTATCCCCGAGTGGATTCACGGCGCTGCACGCGGCCTGTGTGTATGCCGATGAGAATTTGTTCAAAGCGCTCATGGAGACCGGCCTGCCGGTGGATGCACGCGCCGGTGACTGGCAGCAGCTGGGCTACGTGGGTGATACGCCGCTGGGGCTGCTGGTTCGTTTCATGAATGCCCGCACGGCAGGTGCGCGTGTGCGCATGGCTCGCGTGCTGATTGAGCGCGGTGCCAACCCGGATGCCCCCATGACCACCTGGAAAGGCAACCGAGTGGTGACCACAGTGCCGTTCTGCGAGCTGGGAAAACAGGATTTCAACCACGATATGCGCCTGCTGCTCATGCAGTCCGGCAGCCAGGAACTGGCAAAGCGCACCGCCGGCTGGCAGCTCAGCTGGGACTGGTACCGCTCCGACCTGGTGCAGCATCTCCGTAAGAACGGTCTGGCGAAATCCACCGCCAAGCCGGTGGTGGATAAGGAGAAGGTGCGCGAGGTGGGCAAGATTCCGCTGCTCGACCTCATCCGCAAGGGCGATGTGGAGGGCGTGCGCCTGGCGCTGGAAGCGGGTGCGAATATTGAGGTGTCGGCCCGCGCGAAGCGATATGGCCAGGAACCGCTGTTCAATATTCCCGTTCGCAGCAAGGATTCAGCCGAGGCTGCTGTGGAGATTGCCCGCATGTTGATTGATGCCGGCTCGGATATTAACGCGTTGAACCGCCGCGGGCGCTCGCTGCGCATTCACTACGACCGCTATTACACCAAGGCATCCAAGGCTCTCTGTACGTATCTGAAGGAGCGCGGCTCGCTGATTCACCCGGATTCCCCCATGAAGAAGGCGGAAGTGGCCGCGGAGGAGCAGGCTCGCCAGGAGCGTATTGCTGCTCGCTACCGCCGCTTGAACGGCCTTGATGAAGAAGAGACTGCAACGGGGCAGCCTCAGGAGACACCCGCCCAGCCGGAACCGCAGCCCGAGCAGACGCAGGAGATACCCGCTCAGCCGGAACCGCAGCCCGAGCAGCCGCAGGAGACCCCCGCTCAGCCGGAACCGCAGCCCGAACAGACGCAGGAGACTCCCGCTCAGCCGGAACCGCAGCCCGAGCAGCAGCAGGAGACACCCTCCCAGCCGGAGCAGCAGCCTGAGCAGTCACCGGAGACACCCGCTCAGCCGGAACCGCAGCCTGAGCAGTCACAGGAAACTCCCGCTCAGCCGGAACCGCAGCCCGAGCAGCAGCAGGAAGCAACGCAGAAGGGACCGCAAGTTGACCCGGCCCGTATGCAGGCCCTGCTGGCCGAGGTGCAGAATCAGCTGGCAGAGCTGCAGGCCAAGTACGAAGCCGAGCAGAAAGCTAAGGATGCTGCTGAGCAGGAGGCGAAACAGAAACAACAGCAAACCGATTGGGAAGAATGAAGCGCTTTTTTATTACCCTGTGCTGCCTGCTGGCTACCACGCTCTTTGCGGCTGAGCCTGTCACCATCGAAGGAGTGGAGAATAGCTACCGGATTTCGGAGGAGCTGTATCGCTCCGCCCAGCCCGAGCGTGTCGGGTTCACCGCACTGCAGAATATGGGAGTTCGCTCGGTTCTGAATCTGCGCGAGTTTCACAAGGATACCCGCAAGGCACGCCATACGCAGCTGCACCTCATGGCTTACCCCGTGGCTGCAGGTGAAGTGACGGCTGCTGATGTGGAGAACTGCCTGGCGCTTATTGCCGGGGCTCCCAAGCCGGTGCTGGTGCATTGCTGGCACGGCTCCGACCGCACGGGCATTGTGGTGGCGGCATATCGTATTGTCTTCCAGAACTGGAGCGTGGAGGATGCGGAGAAAGAGTTCCGCGACGACCGATTCGGCTACCACGAGTTCTGGTACGGCAACCTGCTGGAACTGCTGCGCACGACCGATTGGGCCGCCATGCGCGCGCGTCTTAAAGCTCGTTGAGCGCCTGCAGCTTCTCGCGCAGAGCCATTATCATCGGGTGCGCCATCATTTTGTCGATGGGGTTCTGCGGTGCCGGTGTACTGGGAACGCACACCTTGAGTTTGTGCGGCATGCGCGTCACCTTCAGCACATCGCCCGGTTCCAGGGAACCGGCATAGTCGCCATCCAGATGGTAGGCCAGTCTGCCTTCGGCGCTGATTTCGCAGCTCTTGAAGCGGCAGAGGGTGGTGAAATCCGAGATGTTGTGTTTGGTGGCACCCTGTGAGACGATGAGCCCCAGCACTTCAAAGAGAATCCCCAGGCTTTCCTGGTCAATGATGGCGGCATCCAGCCGTCCATCGTCCAGGCTGGCATTGGCAAAGAGGTGGGCAGAGCCGCCATAGCGCTTACCGTTGCCCATGATAATCTGAGTGCCCTGGATGGTCTCGCCGCCGGGCAGGGTCATGGTGATGAGCGGCGGACGCTCCATGGCCACCTTGAGCCCGGTGACCACGTGAGCCGCGGCACCCATGTTCTTCTTGAGCCGCGGAGTGATGAGCTCAATGGCGCGGGCATCCGGACCGAAACCTGCCACCTGCAGGAAAGGTTTGCCGTTTACGGCGAAAATGTCTATCTCCTGCCGCTTGTCGCCCTGAATGGCCTCCAGCGCGATATCGAACTTGCGGGAGCCGATGCCGAGCTCACGGGCGAGCACATTCATGGTGCCGCATGGCAGAATGCCCAGCGCCGCCCCGGTGCCCACAATACCCTGCGCCGCGCCCATGAGGGTGCCATCGCCGCCGGCGGCGGCTACCACGGGTTCTCCGCTCTCTGCCAGCTCGCGTGCTTTGTCGGTGAGGTCTTCTGCGCTCTTGGTCGGTACGGCGCGGAAGGCATCGCGGTGGTCATCGAGCCAGGCTTTCAGGCCGGAGCGGAACAGGCTGCCGGCTTTGGGGTTAATGAGAAGCGGAACGGGTTGGGGCATAGAAAGTGTGTGGAATCAGAGCAACATGGTGGTCAGGCCACCGAGGATCAAGCCGACGCAGATGGCAAAGGAAACGGTGAAGGCGGGGGAGTCAATCAGGTCGAAGATGCCGCCGATGCCGGGCAGCAGGGAGCCGCTGTCCTTCACGGCCAGGCCGCGCTTGATGAGGGAGCCCGCCAGATCACCCCACACGGAAAGGAAGAACAGCAGAAGCCCCACAGGAATGTATACGGCATAGAAAGCGGGCTCGGAGAGCACACCCTTCGCGCTGTGTACGAGAACCGGCAGGAGGAGCGCACCCACGGTGAGGGTGATGATGATGGAGCCGATGATGCCCTCCCATGTCTTCTTGGGCGATACGCAGGGGCTGAACTTGCGGGTGATGAATTTGCCGCCCAGCAGCACACCGCTCACATAGGCCCAGATGTCGCTCATCTTGGTGAAAAGTACGAGCCAGAGCATGGCCATGATGTTTTCCTCGGTATGCACGCAGGTGAGGGCAAAGCAGAACATCCACACGGGGTACACGAAGGAGAGCAGGGTAAGGCCCATGCCGTCGAGCATTTCTGCGCCGGTCTTGCCACGGTAGTCCATGCGGAAGAGCTGGCCGCAGAAGGCCATGATGGTGAACAGCACCAGAACACCCAGTGCAATGCTCAGGATGGAGGAGCCGGGAAGGTAGCTGCCGATGCAGACCCAGGAGAGGAACCAGGGGTAGATGAGACCGCACACCAGTGAGAGCCAGCGGTTGGCATTGGTTCCCTTGAGCATGTTGAACCACTCCCAGCTGGTCAGGTTGCAGAGCACGCAGATGAGACCAGCGTAGCCGATGGGTTCATTCCAGGCCACAGTGCCGCCGAGAAGTGAGAGAAGTACCACGGTGCTGAAGCCGCGTTCGAGGAAAGTCTTGAGCTTGGGAGTCATGGTGTCGTTGCAGGTGTGAGATAGTAAGTAAAGGAGAAGAGTACAGTAACTACGCAGGTATTTTAGCCCTCAGCCTGCTTTTTGTCAATTATATATTGGCTGGTAGCGGAGGCTGTTGCCCACAAGTTGCACGCGCCCCGGGGCGTCATCCGTAAAGAGACGGCCTGTGCCGAGTCCCTGAAGTCTGCCTGGCGCGGCGTAGGCGCACCACTCAGCCAGCGCGGTGAGCCCCACGTGACTTTCCAGCGCGGAGTTGACCCACCATCGGATGTTCCGCGCTTCTGCTTCCTCGGCCCAGCGCTGCGCTGCGAGCAGACCGCCGTGCAGGCTGGGCTTGATGACGATGGCCTGCGGCTGCACCGTATCCAGCAGGCGGGCGAAGTCGGCACAGTTGATGAGCTCCTCATCCAGTGCGATGGGCAGGGGGCTGAAGCGGCAGAGGGAGGCTGATTGTTCCGGCTGGCCGGGGCGGATGGGTTGTTCGATGCAGCTGACGCCGGCGTCGGCCAGCGCTTCGAGCCGCTGCATGGCGGTCTCCGGTGAGAATGCGCCGTTGGCATCAACCCTGAGTTCAGCCTGCGGGAACGCGGCATGCGCCTCGCGCAGCAGCTCAATTTCCCGGTCAAAGGCCAATGCCCCCACCTTCATCTTCAGGCAGGTGAAACCGGCATCGATACCGCGCTGCATGGCGGCCAGCATCGCGTCTGTGCTATCCATCCAGATGAGATGGTGAATGGGTACGCCCTCTTCTCCCCGGCTGAATGGGGTATCCCAGCGAGGCTGCCCGGGGCGCAGAGCTGCCAGCAACGCGCATTCCAGCCCGAAGCGGATGGGCGATGGTGCTGCGGTCGGGAGCCCCTGCAGCGTCTCGGTATCGCGGCACCAGTAATTCAGTTCATCCTCAGTGGGTTCCGGCAGAAGACCAGGCATGATGCAGCATTCCCCCAGCCCTGAGCCATTGGCCTCGATGATATAGGTCACGCGCTCGGTAAGCGCCCCGCGAGAGGTGGCAGCCGGGCGCTTGAAGTGCAGCACACGCCGCTGCCAGCGCAGCTGCAGGGGCTGCGGAAAATGCAACAGCGGTGCTGCGTCGATGAGCTGCATCAGGGCAGTTTGGGGTATTTGGAGTAGACCGGCTTGCGTTTCTCCAGGAATGCACGGGAGCCCTCGTGAGCTTCATCGCACATGTAGAAAAGCATGGTGGCATCACCCGCCAGTTCCTGAATACCGGCCTGGCCATCCAGCTCAGCATTCAGACCGGCTTTGATGAGGCGCAGCGCGATGGGGGAGTGCTGCATCATCTCCTCGGCCCACTGTACGTATTCATCCTCCAGCTGCTCCAGGGGAACCACTTTGTTCACCAGCCCCATTTCGAGCGCTTCCTGTGCATTGTATTTGCGGCAGAGGAACCAGATTTCGCGCGTTTTCTTCTGGCCGATGCAGCGTGCCATGTACGACGAACCGAAACCGGCATCGAAACTGCCGACGCGGGGACCGGTCTGGCCGAAAATCGCATTCTCCGACGCGATGGAAAGGTCGCAGACCACGTGCAGCACATGCCCGCCACCGATGGCAAAGCCATTGACCGCGGCAATGACCGGCTTGGGCAGCGATCGAATCTGCTTCTGCACGTCCAGCACAGAGAGACGGGGGATGCCCTCGGTATCCACGTAGCCGCCGCGGCCTTTCACGTTCATGTCGCCTCCGGCGCAGAAGGCCGTATCGCCTGCGCCGGTGAGCACCACCACGGAAATATTCTGCATCTCGCGGCAGAGACGCAGCGCGTCGCTCATTTCTGCCGTCGTCAGCGGGGTGAAGGCATTGCGGTACCGCTCGCGATTGATAGTGATGCGGGCAATGCCGTTGTATTGGTCGAAAATGATATCCTTATATTCTTTGATGGGGGTCCACTCGCGTTTCATAATCAGTTGTTCTTGTAAAATTCCTTTAAGATGGCGGCATCCAGCTCGGTTTCGGTGTAAACCTCTACCAGCACCGGCTTCGGGTCGGGAGAAAGCAGCGCTTCCAATGCCGGCGGCCACCACGGTTCTGTATCAATGACCTGCTTCCAGGTAAAGTTGGTGCCGCACCAGCCGATGATGCTTTCCCTATGCGGCGCACGGATGGCGTCGCTATCCGGCATGCCGGGCAGGGTGCCGAAAATGCCGCCCTCCTGGTTATTGAGCAGGAGAATACGCAGGTTCGGGCAATGCTGCGCCTGGAGCAGGCCGTTCAAATCGTAGAAGATGCTCAGGTCACCGATAATGAGGAAATGGAGGCTCTGCGGCTCTACCATAGCATAACCGGCAGCGGTGGAAACGCTGCCTTCAATGCCGTTCACACCGCGGTTGCAGAGAACCTTCCGGACACCAGCAGGCAGAGGGAAGAGCTGCGCGTAGCGCACCGCCGAGCTGTTGCCCAGGTGAAGCACGCTCCCTTCGGGAAGATTTGCCAGCAACTCGCCCACGAACTTCATACCGCTGAAATCATGCTCCGGCAGGGTTGCCGGTTCCGCCTGCCAGCGGGTGCGGTACTCTTCATCGCCCTCTTCGGCAAAGGCATCCAGCAAATCCCAGAACTCATCGGCATCTCCTTCCAGCACACGGGTGAGCGCGCAGAATGAATCCACCACTTCGCCATCGGCAGAGATATGCCAGTGGGCCTTGGGCGGGTGCGTGCGCAGAAGCTTCTTCAGGCGCTTCGAGATGACATCTCCCCCGCAGGTGATGAGCAAATCCGGACTCCAGTCTGCGCCGGGGGCTGCCCCCAGCAAAGTATCCGGGCGGCAGCAGTCCGCAAAAGGAGCGTTGGCAATGTGTTCGCCAACCACGGTGAATTGCTTCTCTGCTGCCAGTCTGGCGAGCAGGGGGCTGGGAGCATGCTGCTGGCCGAGCAGAATCAGACGCCGGGGCAGGGCCGCAGCTTCCTCCAGCAGCGATTCTTCCTCGTCGGCGTTCATGCGGGTGGCTTCAGTGCGCCGGATGACACGCACCTGCGGCAGTGCGGCATCAACCATGCCGAAAAAGGGCTCGGTGAGTGGTATGTTCAGGTGCACGGGCCCGCCGCTGCGGTGCTGCAGCTCCAGCAGAGCCTCGTTGATAAGCCGGTTGGCATGCCATGCGTCGTCCTCAGGTATCTGTGCGGAGAATCGCACCAGCGAGTTGAATACGCCGGGTTGCGGCAGGGTCTGGCCATCGTTCTGCCCGATCCAGGAAGCCGGGCGGTCTGCCGAGATGATGAGCAGCGGCGTTTTCCTATAATACGCCTCGGCGACTGCCGGGTGCAGATTCAGCACAGCGCTGCCGGAAGTGACCACCACCGCCACCGGAGCCTGGGCCTGCTGAGCCCAGCCCAGCGCCACAAAACCGGCGCTCCGTTCATCGGTCACGCTGCGGCATTCCACCGCTGGCAGACCGGACAGGGTTGCCACGATGGGCGAATTACGGCTGCCGGGGCAAAGCACCGCTCTGGTTACTCCATGCGCCAGCATCAGCGCCACCAGTTCCTGCACCACAGGCTTTTCACTTATCATGGCTGCATTCTAACATAGCCCGGTCGACCACTCAAGACTGTATCGGGGCATCTTTCTTATTGACCTGCTGCCGGGTGTCGTATACTATGGGTGTATCATGAAGATTCCTCCGTTCTGGATTAAGGAAAAGGTGCGCCGGCAAGATGGCTCGGTTTGGAAGCTGCGGGGTATTTCGTTTGAATCCATGTCGGATGCGCGGGAGCGTCTGGATGAACGCCGCCGTCTCCGTGAATCATTTGCCGAGGCTCCTGCTGCAAGCGAACAGGATGTGGAGGAATATCGCGCGAAGCTGCGCGCGCTGGATGAACTGCATGAAGGTGAATACTCGGTCCTTACGCTGGAACCCGTGCTGGAACAGCTGGATGAAAACAATATCGTGACCCGTAATCGCTACGGAGTGAAGGTGCTCAACAGCACATCGGTATGCTTTGTGGATGTGGACGAGTATCCCCTTTCCCTGGGTGACAGCCTGCGTGCGTTGTTCGGCAGAAAAACGAGCCCGGAGGAAAAGCTGATTGAGAAGCTGCGCAGCCTTTGCGCTGCCGATGAAAGCCTTGGCGTCCGGCTTTACCGAACTCACCAGGGCTGGCGTGTGATGATGAGCGGTCGCGGGATTGCACCGGACTCTGAACGCATGAATGAGTTATTTGCCGCGTTGCATGCCGACAGCCTTTATGCATCGCTTTGCAAGCGGCAGAAATGCTGGCGCGCCAGGCTTACCCCCAAGCCCTATCGCGTAGGCGTGACCGGTTATCCTGCCCCTATGGATTCAGAATCCGCCAGTGCCCCGAAGATTCTGGAGTGGCTGCAGCGCTATGAGACCGCCTGTGCCGGCAGGGCAGTCTGCCGCCTTGTGGAGAGCATGGGGAGAAAAATCACGGGCAACGTGGTGGAACTGCACGATGCCGAGACGGCCGCCGGTGTACAGGATGCGCCGCTGGCCTGATGTGCGCATCATTCTGCGTAAGTGACCATGATGCGGGCAATGTGGGGGAGCCGCTCCGCCAGCTTTTTGTTGAGCTTGGTGAGTCGCGCGTGACTCTGCTCGACAGTGAGCTTGTTTTCCTTGGGAATAGAGACAATGCAGAGGCGTTCTGCGCCCCGGCTGAAGCAGGAAATGCTGGTGGGCAGGGGGGCTCCTCTGTTGATGATGGCCTGGCGTACCTGTTCTTCCCAGTCATCCGGTAAGGGATCGGAGAAGCTGGGAAGCCTGCGCAAATCCGGTTCAACGTGCAGGGCGACGATGTCGGCATTGAGATTACGCATGACTTCCTTCCGGAAGGCTTCGACCGGCACCTGCCACGATTCCAGGGATGCTTCCGACGGTAGCTCCAGATCCACGGCAATGACGAATTTGCCGTCATCTGTGTGCTGCAGAACCAGACCATGCACACCGAAACGGTGCGTAAGGGCAAGGCGGCGTATGGTGAACTCCGGTGTTTCCGGCAGGTCCTCCGCCGGGTGCATGTGCACCATGGTTTCTGCGCCTTCGAGCACGCTGGCAACCAGAGTCTCGATGGCATCGGCAATTTCATGGGCGGTGTCTACATGGAGACTGTGCGGCACCTGAACGGTCATATCCACGTAATAATGAGAGCCCGATTCGCGTACTCTGATGCGGCTGGCCGGGTAGGTCGGCATGCGCTCGGCCATGGCATCGCGAACCTTGGCAGCAGCTGCGCTGTCTGCCTTGTCCATGAGGTTACCGATTGCCTGCATGCCCAGGTCTTTGCACACGTGGAGAATGAGCGCTGCGACTACGAGGGAGGCAAACACGTCTGCGCGCATGAGAACCCAGTGCAGCCAGCTGCCTTCCACCGTCATGCCAGCGACCGCGGCTCCGGTGATACCCAGAAGTACGGCCGCACTGCTCCAGATATCGGTGGTGAAGTGGGCTGCATCGGCCTCAAGCGCGGCGCTTCGCGTCTCGCGTGCCACGCGTTTGAGCATGGCTGCGCGATTCACATCGACCACAATGGAAAGGATAATGACAGCAAATGCCCAATAGGAGAACGTGACTTCGAGCGCGGCCGGGTCATCGCTCAGCAGGCGCTGCGCCGCTTCCATGATGACCCAGGCGGCGGTGGCCAGAAGCAGCAGTGTCTCACCCAGCGCCATGAGGTTCTCTATCTTACCGTGGCCGTAGGGGTGTTCATCGTCTGCCGGGCGTGCTGAAACTTTGACGGCATAGACCGTGCCACCAGCTGCTACCAGGTCCAGCGCACTATGAAGAGCCTCTGATAAGATACCGAGAGAGCCGGTCATGATGCCTACCACCAGCTTGGTGGCGGCCAGAGCTCCGCTCCAGATGACTGATGACCACGCAGCCACACTTTTCCTGGTATCTGTATCCATAAGCGAAACTCTACCTTTTTTGCGGCAATTAGTCAAGGAAAAAGCCGCATCCCCGGCGAGGGAATGCGGCTCGAAAGGAATGCAGCCCGACTTTACTCAGCCCAGGTGAGGACGACCTTGCCGGATTTGCCGGAAGCCATGACCTCGAAGCCCTGCTTGAAATCAGTGTAGTGCAGGCGGTGGGTGATAATGGGCGATACATCGAGACCGGAGCGGAGCATGGCGTCCATCTTCTGCCAGGTGCCGAACATTTCGCGACCGTAGATACCCTTCATCTTGAGGCCCTTCCACACAAATGTGTTCCAGTCGATGCCGGAGCCACCGGGCTGGATGCCCAGCAGGGAGATATTGGCACCGTATGCGGAGTGGGTGATGATGTCCTTGAGGCAGGCGGGGGCGCCGCTCATTTCGAGGCAGACACCATAGCCTTCGGAGATTTCGAGGTCTTCGCGAGCGGCAGCGATGCTGTCACCGGAGATGACGTTCACCGTGCGGTCTGCGCCCATGGTTCTGGCGAGGTTGAGCTTGTAGTCGCTCACGTCCGTGATGGTAACGGTGCGGGCACCGGCTTTCTTGCACACGGCAGCAGCCATGGAGCCGATGAGACCGGCGCCGGTAATGAGCACGTCTTCGCCCACAAGGTCCCAGGAAAGCGCAGTATGGGTGGCATTGCCGAGCGGATCCAGGATGGAGGCAATCTCCATGGGCATATCCTTGTGGATACGGATGACGTTGTTCTGGGGAATGGAAAGATACTCAGCAAAGCAACCGGCGCGGTTCACGCCGACGCCCTTGGTGTTCGGGCAGAGGTGGAAGAGCCCCTTGCGGCAGTTACGGCAGTGACCGCAGACAATGTGGCCTTCACCCGAAACCACGTCGCCGGGCTTGTATTCGGTCACGGCTTCGCCTACGCGCTCAATAACACCGCAGAACTCGTGGCCGACGTGCATCCCCACGGGAATGGTCTGCTGGGCCCAGGCGTCCCAGTTCCAGATATGCAGGTCAGTACCGCAGATAGCGGTCTTGTAAATCTTGATGAGCACATCATTAGGGCCGACTTCAGGCATCGGCACATCCATCAGTTCCAGGCCGGGACCGGCCACTGTTTTGACGAGGGCTTTCATTTCGGGGCAAGAATATACTCCTGACCAGTGAACTGCGCAAGCCTAATTTCTGCCACAATGTGACAAAATCGGAGTCGCATGGACCGGATGACAGATTATGTAAAACTTGGGATGCGGACAGGATTTTCGCTTGCCAAGGTGGGGGCTAAATGGCAGAATACGCGCATGGTTCGTTACGGAAAAATTCTGGCAATGGTGCTGCTGGGGGCAGCGGCTGTGATAACAGGTTGCCAACAGCAGGGTGGGAACTCATACCTGCGTACTCCGCGAGCCGTGCGTTTTCAGCCTGTCCGTACCCCTCTGGTGCAGCGCAGCATTTCCCGATTGGCCCGTGAGGTGAATATCAAGGTGCGCATCATGCCCTCCAATGCCCGCCAGCGCCGCGGCTCCCGCAGGCTGAATCCCGCCTTCATTACCATTCACAGCACGGCGAATCACTCGCCGTCGTCCACCGCCATGCAGCATTCCCGCGCATTGTGCCGCGGTGCGTTCACGAACCGCAGCTGGCACTTTACCGTGGACCAGTTCATGTGTGTGCAGAACCTGCCGCTGCGCGAGACCGGCTGGCACGCCGGTACAGCAGCCGGTAATCACAATTCCATCGGCATTGAAATGTGCGAGTGCGAGAACCGCGGGCACAATCACTTCCGTACCTGGGACCGAGCCGCCAAGCTTACGGCGGTGCTCATGAAGCGCTACAACATCAACCTGCGCCGCGTGGTGCCCCATTACCACTGGACCAAGAAGAACTGCCCGGCTCCTTTGCTTACCAATGGCAAACCCGGTCCGAAGTGGGCCTGGTTCCACAGCCGTGTGGACTACTACTACCGCTGCATTAACCAGGGTAAGTCGAACCGCTGATGAGTGCTGCGCTGCTGCCTGATACCCGTCTGAGCACGCTGGGGGATATTTCTTCGCGTGAGCAGCAGGCTCTGCAGGCAGCCGGAATGGAGACCGTGCAGCAACTGCTGCGCCGGCTTCCCCGCCGCTATGAAGACCGCCGCGTATCTACGCCGCTGCACATGCTTCAGAATGGCGAGACCGCCTGTCTGCGTGTGCATGTTTACGGCGCCGCCTGGAGGTTCGCTCATAAGCGTTATTTTGAAGCCATGACAGGTACTGAGGGTGATCCTCATGGTACACGGCTCTACCTGCGCTGGTTCAATATGCCCTATGTGGCCAAACTGCTGGCTACGGGAATGAACCTGTGTATTTACGGCAAGGTGCATGTATACGGCGGGAAACTCACGGTGGTCAATCCGGATTTTGAGGTGATGGATGATGAGGATGCCGGGCACCGTCTGGTGGAAGCAGCCATGGGGGGCATGCTGATGCCTTTGCCGGAATCTGGAGTGCAGAGCACAATTCCGGTTCATACAGACCGCATCGTTCCCATCTATAAAAGCGTACCCGGAATGGCTGCCAGAAGCTTCCGCAGTCTGGTGTGGCGCGTGTTGCAGAGACTGGCGCCGGATTTACCCGCGCCCGGTTATGATGTGGCGCCCGCCTATCCTTACTGGCAGGCAGTGCGGGATATTCATTTCCCGGACGAGGCAGAGACGCACCGCAAGGCTCGTCTCCGTTTTGCTCTAGCAGAGTGTTTTGAGCAGCAGTTCCGCGTAGCCTGGCGCCGCCACCGCCAGCAGGGACGCCCCGGGCAGGTGACGGCTACCTGCAGCGCTTACATGGACGAACTTCTGAATTCCCTGCCGTTTCGTCTCACCGGCGCACAGCTGCGTTGCGTGCATGAAATTCAGCAGGATATGGCCGCACCCCGGCAGATGAATCGCCTGCTGCAGGGCGATGTAGGCAGTGGTAAGACGCTGGTGGCGCTCTGTGCCATGCTGCTGGCAGTGGGCAGCGGCAAGGTGGCAGCCATGATTGCCCCCACACAGATTCTTGCTGAGCAGCACTACCGTAATTTCTGCCGTCTGCTGGCGCATACAGATATTTCAGTATCGCTGCGCACATCTGACCACGTGGATGATACCGGCCTTGTTCTCGATTCCGGGGAGGTGGATACCACGCCACGCATCATTGTGGGCACGCATGCGTTGCTCTATAAGAAGCATCGGCCTCAGAATCTCGGGCTTGCCGTCATAGATGAACAGCATAAGTTCGGCGTGGAACAGCGTGAGCGATTTATTGCCAGCGGAGTGAATCCCGACGTGCTCGTGATGACCGCCACACCGATTCCCCGCACACTGACTCTCACTCTCTATGGGGATCTGGACGTTTCCATTATTGATGAATTGCCTGCCAATCGTGGTGAGATTGTGACTGCGCTGCGGAATCCTGCGCATATGAAGCGCATTATATCGTTCATGAGCTCCCAGCTTGAGGAGGGGCGTCAGATATACATCGTATCACCTCTTGTTGAGGAAAGTGATACACGCAAGCAGGCGAGTGCCACCGCGGAGCTGGAGCGTTGGAAGACTCTGTTCCCCGAGCGCCGGATAGGGCTGCTGCATGGTCGATTACCGGCCGAGGAGAAAGACGCTGTCATGCAGGATTTTCATGCCGGGCGCATGGATATTCTGGTAGCCACTACTGTGGTGGAGGTGGGGGTCGATGTGCCCAATGCCAATATCATGATTATCAACGATGCGGATAGCTTCGGCCTGTCTCAGTTACATCAGTTGCGCGGGCGAATCGGGCGTGGTGTTCACAAGAGCTATTGCATTTTGCTGAGTAGTGCCAGACAAGGCGAACCCGGCCGGGATAAGCTGGAGGTTCTCTGCCGCACCTTGAATGGATTTGAAATTGCTGAAGAGGACTTTCGTCTGCGTGGACCGGGAGATGTTCTGGGTACCGCGCAGAGTGGTCTGGGCGCTGTGGAGTTTACCGAGTGGCTTGGAGATATGCGACTGATTCACCGAGCCAATCGCGAAGCTTCTGCCATTCTGGTGTCAGATCCGGAGCTGCGCATGCCTCGGCATGCCGTTCTGCGGGCTCTGGTTGCGGGCGATGACGACAGCGGTGTGACCTGTTGATAAGCGCGTCCGGCTGAATGATTCAGCGGTTGCGGTAGGGTGCACCGCCAACCTTGCAGGCGGGTACGGCTTCGTCATCCGTGACCCGGTAGTTCTTGTATGGCCCGAGCGACATGCTGCGGCAGGAGCTGAGCATGCAGAAGGAAAACAGGAGGAGAACTGCGATGGTTTTCATGTGTACGAAGCGGAGAATGTCTCGATAAGATCCCGCCCTGAGCTGGTTGCTACCAGGTACAGACCGTAGCGCGCCCGGGTGCACGCAGTGTAGAGTTCTTTCATGTCAAAGCCCCGGCTTTCGCCGAGCCCGATGATATCAGTCACGATGATGTAGGGCGCTTCCTGCCCCTTGAACGATTTGATGGTGGATGCAAAAATCTGTGAGGCGTCAGGGCGGCGGCAGGCGGCGCGGCGTTCCGCTGCTTCTGCGGGTAATTCATCTGCCGGAGCAGTGGCGAGCATAGGAACCAGATTCAGGCTGCAGCGTGGGTGGCTTGTGCGCCATGGGGAAAGAACCACGATATCGCAGGGCCTGATGCCGGATTGAGATTCCAGCAGTAGGTTGATAATGCTGCTGACTTGTTCGGCGCGTTCTTCCGGCGAATCTGCAGAACCTGCCAGATGAATGCCGGCTCCGGCCATGGGGAGTATGTTGAGACGCTGTTCTTCCTCCGGCAGCATGGCTCTGCTGAAACCTGCTATCTGTCGGGCATTCCGGAGGTTTGTGCTCAGGCGTATGCGAGTGCAGAGCTCCGGCAGGTGAGTGTAGCGCTCGTACAAATCCTGATGCTTGTCGGCAAAAATATAAAACTTACCTTTCTCGGTGAGCAGTCCGCGGATGATGCTCCACCAGACCTCGCGGAAGTCCTGTGCTTCGTCTACGAACACAGCATCGTATTGCGGAAGCCCGGGGAGCAGCTCCTGGATTTTCTGCAATGCTGCATCAGGCAGGCGGTCTCCGCTTCGCGTGTAATTGACCAGATAGCCAAGGCCTCTGGGTATGAGGATATGATCGATGCAATAGTCGTGGAACGTACTCACCAGCACCATATCGGCCTGCTCAGCCAGCAGAGGGTTCTGCTGTAATTCGTAGGCCATGGCGTGGTTGAAACAGAGCATCAGGATGCGATGTTTCCCCTCGCGAGGTAGTTCAGCTGCAAGTCTGGCGGCCTCGGTGCAGGCCATGACCGTTTTCCCGGTTCCGGCGCAGCCTTCTACGCGGATACCTCCGGTGCTTTCGTATACTGCCGGCAACAGGTTCAGAATATCGGCGGCGGAGGCATCCATCTCCTGCAGGTAATTCTTCAGGCTCATCCGGAAGAGGATGCTGGGGGCAAGCGCATCACTTATCTTCTGTATGCGTGCACTTGTCATACGCTCCGCCTGCTGAAGGATGAACAGGTCTTCGATGTGTTGCTGAAGATTATCGGTCCCGCAGAGATACAGTTCACCGAAAGGAATGTTGTTGTCCTTTGCTGTGGTGGGTTCGATGCGTGTCAGAACTGCCATGTGCCTGTGCTCCGGCCAGCGGTTGGCGGCGTGTGGAATGCAGCCGCACCGGGCCAGACTCCGCATGAGTTTCTGCAGGGTAATGTTTGCCTGTTCCAGCGGGGACTGTGTGTGCGTTTTCCAAGATTCTGAGCTGTTACGGCGGCTTTGCCAGTGCCCATTCACCACTTGCACTTCAGGCCAGTCTTTCACCTCCACAACAACGATGCCCCGACCTGGCACCAGCAGCACAAAATCGGCTTCAAAGTGCACATATCGGTCATCCTCGCGGTAATCCTCCTTGCAGCTGTGGAAGATTACCCAGTCCTGCGGCAGACAAGACATGGCCTTGTACACCATCAGTTCGCCCCGCTGCATGCGGCTCACGGGGATACGGGAATGCATCTGTGCCATGGTGAGAAAGAATCAGGCTTTTTTCTTTCGGGGCGACCGCTTGCGGGCTGCTGGTTCCGTGGCGCTTTTTTTCTTGCGCGTTCCGCTGCCTGCGGATTTCTTGCGAGCCGGCTTGGAGGAAGCCGGTGCAGGTGCCGCACCCTTGCGACGAGCACGCAGCACCAGCCACAGCAGGAGCGCAACAGCGCCGGTGCCCAGCTGCATGCATTCCCAGCCCCATATGAATTTCCATTTGTTTACATGTGCCTGGCTGGGGTCAAGTTCCGGGGTGATTACCTCAAGCGGCTGACCTATGGTGTAATCGGTATCATCCGCATCGGTCATGAGTCGGCTGATTACAAGCCCATTGGGCAGGGTGTATCGGACTATGGCCTGGTATGAAGTGTCGCCGCCCAAGGCCAGGTTGCCATGCTGCAGCGCCTGTGCGGTTGATTCGAATGGCATTTGCCGCACATCGGTGACGACACCGGATACCACTACGCTTTCGTTAACGTACATGGCTGTGCGAAGCAGTTGGTAGCAAGCTCCCAGAACCAACAGAACCCCGGCTACCAGAAACAACCTGTTAGCTCTTTCTCCGATAAGCCTTTTAAACAAAGCCTTGAGCATATCAATTCACGGCAACACGGTGTTCGTAGGATTCAACGCGACCGCGGGCGGCGCATCCGCGCGCCCACTGCAGCACTACTGCGGCATCCGGCATGGCCGTGGCAGCACGTTCGGAAAGCTGGCGGTGGCGGGGCTTTGCCAGCGTGGTCTGCGGAAGACTGGCCAGCAGAGTCCGGGCGTCATCAGTGCTCAATCTGAAAATCTCATCGGCCCCCGGCATGTTTTCCAGCTCGGTCTCATCAGCGTCAAGGCAACGGATGCCCACACCATAGCGCGCTGCCAGGTCGGTCAGCTCCTCCTCATTTGCCGCGCCGGGCAGCAGAAGCAGCTCGCATTCCTGAGCCCATTGGCCGCATGCCAGTGCACGGAAAAAGGCCTGGCGGCAGCTTTCTTCGTCTTCCGCAAATCCCACACAAATGGAGCGGAATGAAAGTTCTGATTCCTCGCCTTCCATAATGTAGGCACCCTCAGCATCCCAGGCACCGGCGGGCCAGTGCACGGCCACCAAATCAGGGTGCGCCCAGCTTTCTTCACCATCCACGGGGTAAACGAACACCCCTTGGCCGGCTGTATCATAAAGCCTTACCGCAAGGGCCATGGCTTTGTGAAGCATGGTGTTGCTTTCGGCATTGCCGCCGAAAACATGTTGAAGACTCGGCTCATCTCCATCATGGCGCAGGTAGTAGCCCTGACCGTTTTCCACGCGGGCGAGGCAGGACTCTGCGTCCAGCACCATGAAAGAAAACTGTGAGCGAAGAGAGTGGTCGGAATAGGAATCACCCAGAACAGCGCGTACGCGGGAAATCAGCTCCTTCCCCTTGATGGCGTTTTCCGCTTTTTCGGGAAGCAGCGTGGGCAGTATCTCATCGAGCTTTTCTCTGAGTCCCATAAATTATTTGCGGAGTTGAACCCCGGCCAGCTTGAGGTTGGGGTCGACAGGAGTATCGAGGGGGGAGAAGTCGCCGCTGCGGGCTCTGAGCAACCCGGCGAAAGCAATCATCGCTGCGTTGTCGGTAGTCAGGCTGTTGGGCGGCAGGATAAGCTCGATGTGCCGGCGTTCTGCCATTTCCTTCAGCTGCCGACGAAGCCCGCTGTTGCAGGAAACGCCACCGGAAACGGCCAGTACCTTGTGCCGGGTCTTGCGCAGTGCTCTGATGGCTTTGTGCAACAGCACATCAATGATGGCCTGCCGTACACCTGCGCAGAGGTCGCACATGGTCTGCTCGTCAAGATCATGCGGATTGCCGCTGGCTACCAGTTTAGGCAGCGTGTAGAGTACGGCTGTCTTGAGCCCGGAGAATGAGAAATCCAGATGATCTTCGTGCATCATGGGGCGCGGCAGCTTGAATCGCTCGGGGTCGCCTTTTTCTGCCAGCTTATCAATTTCCGGACCACCCGGATAGGGCAGATCCAGCATCTTGGCCACTTTATCAAAGGCCTCACCGGCCGCGTCGTCGCGTGAACGACCGAGCAGAGTGTAGTCCCCGGCTCCCTTTACGTCAATGAGCAGACTGTGCCCGCCGCTTACCACCAGGCCCAGATGCGGGACGAGGCCTGCCGGGTGGGTAATGAAGGGGGAGAGCATGTGACCTTCCAGGTGGTTTACTGCCACGAATGGCTTGCGGGCTGCCAGAGCCAGTGCCTTGGCAGCCGTGTTGCCCACCAGAAGGGCTGCCACGAGCCCCGGACCCGCCGTGCTGGCAAACACATCTACCTGGTGTATGCTTCTGCCTGCTTTTTCCAGAGCTTCCTGCAGCACCGCCGGGAGATTGGCGGAGTGGTTGCGGGAGGCCAGCTCGGGAATCACGCCGCCGTACATGCGGTGCAGGGGAATCTGCGTGGAGATGACTGAGCTGAGCAGCTGCGGCTGCCCGCTGCCTGTATCCTCTATGAGGGCTACGGCAGTTTCATCACAACTCGATTCGATTCCCAGTACCAGCATATTACTTCTTGTTGATTTTGCGGTGTTTGATTTTCGGCTCTGCCTTACCCAGCACGACGTCTTCAGTGATGGTTACCGTATCAATCGTCTTATCGCTGGGAACCTTATACATGACATCGAGCATGAGGTTTTCGAAGATGCCGCGCAGCGCGCGTGCGCCGGTTCCGCGTTCGATGGCCTGTCTGGCCATGGCTCGCAGGGCATCATCTTCCACCCTGAGCCTGGCGTTGTTCATGGCCATGAGCTTGGTGTACTGCTTCACCAGAGCGTTTTTCGGCTCGGTGAGAAGATGCATGAGCTGGTCTTCGGTCAGGGTGGTGAGCGGCGTGAATATGGGGAGACGCCCCATAAGTTCGGGAATCATACCGAACATGAAGAAGTCCTCGGGCATAGCCTTGGCAAGGATTTCCTCTTCGGTGTATTCCTTGGCATCGCGTTCTTCCTCTACTGCAGCAAAGCCCATGGACGAAGACCCGATGCGCTTGCGGATGATACCTTCCAGCCCCACGAAAGCACCGCCGCAGATGAACAGGATGTTTTCTGTGTTCACACGGATGTACTGCTCGTTCGGGTGCTTGCGGCCACCCTTCGGCGGAATGTTGCACTCCGTTCCTTCTACAATTTTCAGCAGCGCCTGCTGCACGCCTTCGCCGGATACATCGCGGGTAATGCTGACGTTCTGGGTCTTGCGGCCGATTTTGTCGATTTCGTCCACATAAATGATACCGCGCTCGGCCTTGGCTACGTTCATGTCGGCTGCCTGCAGAAGACGCAGAACGATATTTTCCACGTCCTCGCCCACGTAGCCGGCCTCCGTCAGCGTGGTGGCATCTACGATGCAGAACGGAACATCCAGAATGCGGGCGAGCGTCTTGGCCAGCAGGGTCTTACCGCTACCCGTGGAACCGGCCATGAGGATATTGCTCTTCTCAATCTCCACGCCATCATCAGTCTTGGGCTGGCGCAGGCGCAGGTAGTGGTTATATACGGCCACGCAAAGGGTGCGCTTGGCGCGTTCCTGGCCGATGACGTAGGCATCGAGCATCTTGTGCATTTGCTCCGGAGTGGGTAGATCATCCTGAGATATCGTCTGCACCTCAAGCACCGGGGAGTCATCTGCCTTATCCTGCGGTACCAGTTCCGGATGCGTTCCCTTGATGAGTGCCAGTATGCGGTCTGCTGCCACATCTCCCATTTCTGAGCGGAACATGTGGTAGGTCATGCCTTCCACGCATTGGAAGCAGATGTGGGTGCCGTCCAGCGTGAGCATGGGGCGTCCATCGTTTTCTGCACCGCCGCAGATGGAGCAAATCTTTGTTTTCTTAGCCATGCGGGCAGGTGGTTACTTTTTCTGTGCAGGTGTGTGTTCGAGAATGCGGTCAACCAGACCGTATGCCAGGGATTCCTCAGCGGTCATGTAATTATCGCGGTCCTGGTCCTGCTTTACTGTGTCGAAATCCTTACCCGTGTGCTGGGAAAGGATGCCGGTGAGGCGCTTATCCAGGCTGAACATGAACTTGATAGTGCGTTCCACATCTGCTGCAGTACCCTGGGCACCACCGCGGACCTGGTGAATCATCACGTGCGAATTCGGCAGGCAGAAGCGCTTGCCCTTGGTGCCGGCGGCCAGCAGCACAGAAGCCATGCTGGCAGCAATGCCGATGCAGTAGGTGTTGATATCGCATGAGACGAACTGCATGGTATCGTAGATGGCAAGACCGGCCGTTACGGAACCACCGGGAGAATTGATGTAGATGTGGATATCCTTCTTGGGATCGGTCATCTGCAGGAAAAGCAGCTGGGCAATCACAGAATTGGCCACGGTGTCGTCAATTTCCGTGCCGATGAAGATGACTCGGTCAAGCAGCAGGCGGGAGTAGATGTCGTAGGCGCGTTCGCCCTGGCTCGTCTTCTCGATGACGGTGGGAATGTAGTAGTTCTTGGGGGTGTCCATAACGTATGCTGGTGGCAACTCTAGCACATCGCGCATGCGCGGGAAAGATATAAATGCAGCATACTGCCGCGTATGCCACAGTTTCGGCCGTATTCCGGGCTTTTTACTTGCCTTGGCAGGGGCATGTGGTAGACTGTGTGCATGCATAGATTGCTTCACATGCTCGTCACGCTTGCGCTGGCTCCTGCAGCCATGGCGCAGCAGGATGCTGTGGCTCAATTCTATGCCGACCGCCTGGCCGATTTCAATAACTATCTTGATGCCAGAGAGCGTAATGCACGCACCCCCGCTGAGAAAAAAGCGGTGGCAGCAGAACGTGCAGCCTGCAAACGCCGCCTGGATGCCGCAAGGGCTGGTTATACCGGCCTCACAGAGGATGATAAGCGATTCTGGAATGAACTTCAGACAGAGGTGGATGCGGTACTGAATCTCTGGCAGCAGGCGAATGAAGCTGATGCCGATGAGAGAGCCCGCACCCGTGCAGCGGCACATGCCGCGCTGAATGCAGCGAGGCAGTGTTACGAAGCTCAGATGCGCTTCGTCATGGCTCAGCTGGGTATGGCTGCCTGCTCGCTGGATGCCGATACCGTCAAGGAATGCGCCTTTCATTTCTGTAATGAGTTAAGGCGCGAATACAAGCAGGACTGGCAGAGCATTCTTTTTGCGGTGCCCTGGGGGCTTGAGTCAGAAGAGCCCGAGGATGAACACCCCCATAAGGTTCAGTCGCATGGTAGTGAAGAGTCAGAGGAGGGTACAGTGGACCTGCACGCCGGTGAGACGGCTGAAGAATTACTCAGCACTCCGGTTGCGCCACTCATGGTCTACGAGCTGGCGCATGAGAGTGCGCATACGGAGGCCGCGCGTGCTGCGGCTGCGGTTCGCGCCTGCCGGCTGTGGCAAGGGTATCTGAATCTCAGTGTTCAGCAGTTGGTGGAGGCTTTCGGAACAGAACGCGGTAGCGCGCTTGTTTCCGGTGTACCTCTGCCCGGTGCGGTGGAGCAGTCGCACTATACAGATGTGCAGGAACACGCAAAGAAATATTTTCTTGAGGCTGAGACCGCATGGAACGCGTATGTAGAGGCTGTTGTGTCGGCATATGACCCGGGCTGGCTTATGGCAGAGGGGCAGAACGCCGGTACCCCGGTTTCTGCAGAGGCTCACCTGCTGCGTTTCCCGCTCTATGCTACGCATGAGCAGTATCTGTCATTCATTCTCGCACCGCATCTTCAGTATCTCGAGCCTGAGCCCATGCCTGATACCGGTATCGTGGAATGACGTGCCGCAAATCTCATCCGATTTTGCGCTTTCTGTGAAAAATGATAAGCCCCGCTTCCTTTCGGAAAGCGGGGCGAAATGGTTCAGCGCATGTCAATCATGGGCACCAGCAAGGGATCATCCGGGCCCTTGTATGCCGCCAGCGGGCGGTAAAGGGTGTTGTCCTCCAGCTGTTCCAGAATCTGTGCAACCCAGCCAGCGCAGCGGGCTATGGCAAAGAGTGTGGTGAACATGCGGGTCGGGATTCCCAGACTGTAGTATACCGTGGCAGAGTAGAAGTCTACGTTGGCATTCAGATTCTTGCGGGCGCGCATAATCTTGGCGATGCGGTCGCTCATGCGAATCCACTTGGGTTCACCGATGGTCTGCGTAAGGCGGATGGCAATGCGGCGCAGGAGCGGGGCGCGGGGGTCAAGTGTACGATACACGCGGTGACCGATGCCGAAAATCTTTTCCTTATTGGCCAGTTTGCGGTTGATGTACTCCTCCACGTTTTCTTCCTCGCCGATTTCCTTGAGCATTTCAATCACGGCCTCGTTGGCGCCGCCGTGCAGCGGGCCTTTCAGCGAGCCGATGGCCGCTGTGATGGCCGAGTACATATCAGACAGGGTGGAGGCGGTGACACGGGCAGAGAAGGTAGAGGCATTCATGCCGTGGTCGGCGTGCAGGATGTAGGCTACATCCAGAATATGAGCCTCTGCGGGATCTGGTTCGGTTCCCTTGAGCAGCCACAGGAAGTGCTCGGCCTCTCCCAGATCGGTGCGGATGGGGGGCAGATCCAGCCCCTGGCAGATGCGGTAGTAGTAAGCAGCCATGACCGGCAGCTTGGCTATGAGCGAGAGCCCGATTTCCTTCATCTGGCTGGGGTCTTTGGTGCGGTCGTCGTACATGCCGAGCATGGATACGGCGGTACGCAGGGCACTCATCGGGCGAGCGGTCTTGGTAGCCGTCTTGAAGAAATCAAGAATGGGCTGAGGAAGTTCACGGTCGTTACGCAGACGCTGTTGCAGGCCCTCCAGCTCCTCACGGTTCGGAAGCCGCTTGTTAAGGAGCAGGTAGATGATTTCTGTGAAACTGCAAAGGTCAACCAGGTCTTCAATTTCGTAGCCGCAGTATAGGAGGTGTCCTTCCTCACCGCGCACATCGCTCAGACCTGTCTCAGTGGCAATAACGCCTTTGAGCCCCTTTGCATAATAGGTGGCTTGTTTCTTCGGCTGCGTCGTGTCGTTCTCGTTCATTCTCGATTTCAGGTGGTGGGCAGGCTACAAGGCCGCCTGCCATGGCTCTTTGCGTAATCTGTGTTTCAACGGGCTATCAGCAGCTGGCGTACCAGGCATCCTGCAGCTCACCGAAAGACTTGAGCTCCACATCGCTGCGGGCTTCCAGCCAGCTCTTCACAGCCTGACGCTGGGCTTCGCTGGTCTGGGTGGGATCCACGGCCTTGGCAATGATGTTGCAGCTGTCATCCGTGATGTTACCTTCGCAATCAAGACCATTGGCCTCAATGCATTCCTCAACAAAGGCGTGCAGGAACTGCTCGCACTCGGGGGCGGCTACATCGCCCTTGTAATCAAAGGAAAATTCAAAGCAGAGTTCCTTGAACTCACCGACGCGGTATTTCTTGCGGAGTCGCTTCTTCATGGTGCGCAGATATTACAGATTATTATAGCAATTGTCAATCAAATTCACACGCGCTGACGCGGGGTCAGTGGTGCACTTCGAGTACCGGTACATTCTGAGCAGCCGGATGGAATTGCTGGCAGGCACTCAGGGTGCATGCCGCAGCCAGTAGAATGATGAGGCGTATCATGGTTGGTATCCGGTGGGTTTGGGTAAAGTATAATAGGGAGCCAGTTCGGGGGGAAGGGGCTTACAAAGCGTTTCCGGTGCAGGCGGCGGTATAGGTTCCACCACTTGCTGTGAAAATTGCTGGCATGCGCTCAAGCTTACACTCAGCAGTCCTGCACATATTGTAAAAAATCGCATACCTCGGCATATTAGTGATAAATGACTCGTTTTTCAAGCAAAAACTGGCAGATTCAGCTGAATTCGCTTGACATTTCCGAAATAAAGCGTATTCTGGGCGTCCACCTTGCTTTCGCTGGTAAGGTGAGACCACCCGGCGGGTGACGTAAGCGCACCGACGTCGGAAGAACTCCAAACAAAACTCAATTTCAAGACATAGAAAGAAAAACGACTATGACGACATATTCCCTTAAGGCCACCAAGCGTGAGGCCATCGGTACCGGTAAGCTCAACGCCCTGCGCGCTCAGGGTTACCTGCCCGGCGTGGTGTACGGTGCTGCCGTGGAAGGCAACATCAACGTGCAGATCAAGGCTTCCGACGTTCGCGCTCTGTTCGCTTCCGTGGATACCGATTCCATCCTGGTGAATCTTGACCTCGACGGTCAGACCATCCTGACCCTGGTGAAGGACGTGCAGCGCAACTGGCTGACCGATTCCCTGAACCACGTTGATTTCTGCGCCGTGACCCCCGACACCGTGGTGAAGACACGCGTGCAGGTGAAGCTTGTGGGTACTCCCGTGGGTACCGCCATGGGTGGCGTGGTGCACCAGATCGTGCACGAGATGCCCGTGAAGTGCGCTGTGAAGGACATTCCCTGCTGCATCCAGGCCGACATCACCAACGTGGGCATGAAGGAATCCTTCCGTCTTGCTCAGGTAGAGCTGCCCGCCAATGTGACCACTCCCTTCAACGGTACCGTGGTGCTGGCTTCCGTGATCAAGCCCTGATTCCTCATACAAGGAACACTTTTCAGAAACTGCCATCCATGCGGATGGCAGTTTTTGTTGGTCTGTTTCAGATTTGCTGACTCATTCTGCTAGTCAAATTGGAAGTTGGCGAGCCTACGGCGAGCGGATTTTTGAGCCCGGAGGGCGGCATATCAATAGCGAGGGGTAGAGCCCGACACGCGTAGCGTTGACGGGCGGAACCCCTCGTATGCAAAAAATAATCCGGAACCCGTGAAACGGGTGACAGCCTGCCACGGCGTAGGGCGTGAGCCCGGAGACGGGAAGCCGTGGAAAGGTTGAATGCCAAAGCCCTATGTCACCCGTTTCACGGGTTTTATTTGTTTATTTATCAAACGAGGGGTTGCGAGAGGCACGCTTACGCGCGCCCCTCTTCACCCCTCGCTATTGATATGTCGCCCGCTGACGAGGGCTTTTAAGTTTGTTCGCTTCGCTCACCTCAACAAATTCCAATCGCTCATTTGTTATAACTGGGGGGCTTCTGATGAAACGGAATTCATTTATCAGCGACTTCTGCAATCTTTGGGACGCACGTGCCCCTCAAAGGGCTCAGGCAATTTTAACTTGCAACGGCCAGTCGCCTGTGGTAGGATACGCGCCAATATGAGAAAGACCACACTTTTCATGATGGCCGCTCTCTCTGTAGCCCCGCTTATGGCAGAGAATCTTCAGGATTTAGCAAATAATCTCCCCGTCCAGCCCCGCACCAGCGGGCACAAGCTGGAGATTCCCACGATTCCCGGTGCAGAGGTGCGTTTGCTGGGCGCAGACTACGAGCAGATTATCCGTCCGAGCGGAGACATCATCAAACCGCTCACTGATACCGCAGTCAAGGTCAGTTTCGTTGTGAGTAAGGACGGTAAACAGGCCGTGTCGAAGGATTACGAAGTGACCGTGCCGGGCAGGCTCACCCCCGACGCAAATGCCAACCCCGCCCCGAAAGTGATTCCCGCCCTGCAGAACTGGGCTGGCGACACCGGCAAATACACGCTGGGTCAGGAAGTGCGTGTGGCCGGAGCCTCTGAGGCATTTGCCGCAGAGCTGGAAGAAATGCTGGGCTGCAAGGTCATTTCCGTTGCTTCCGGCGAAAAAGCAGACATCCGACTGGGTATCACCAACAATATCGCCCTGGGCGACGAAGGTTATACCCTGGATATCAGCGCTGATAAAGGCATCGTGGCCGGCGCCACTACTGAGACCGGCCTGTTCTGGGCCACCCGCACCATTCTGCAGATGCTGCAGCAGGGGAACGGCTCTGCGCCCTGCGGTAAAGCCATGGATATTCCCCGCTACAAGGTGCGCAGCTTCCTGCTGGACGTAGGCCGCCTGCCCATTCCGCTCAGCTATGTGAAGGATGTGGTGAAGTACATGGCCTGGTTCAAGATGAATGACCTGCACATTCACCTGAACGACAACTACATTTTCCATGAAAATTATGTGGATGCCGGGGAAAATCCCTTTATCAAGTCCTATTCCGCTTTCCGTCTGGAATCTGACATGGTGGGCAAGAACGGCACCCGACTCACCGCAGACGACCTCTCCTACACCAAGCAGGAGTTCCGCGAGTTCATCGACTACGCAGCAAAGCACGGCGTGAACATCGTGCCGGAGTTTGACACCCCTGCCCATGCGCTTTCCTTCACCCGCGTGCGTCCCGACCTCATCTACAAGAGCAAGAACAAGCGCGGCTGCGAAATGCTCGATGCCTCGAACCCCGAAACGCTCAAGTTCGTGGAGCAGGTGTTCGATGAATATCTGCTGCCGCAGAACGGCCAGAAGCCTGTATTCGGTGATTGCGGCGTGGTGCATGTGGGGGCAGACGAGTTCCACGGCGATGCCGAGCACTACCGCGCCTATACCGATGGCCTGCTCAAGATGGTACAGAGCAAGGGCTACACCCCGCGCGTGTGGGGCAGCCTGAACACCAAGAAAGGCAAGACCCCGGTGCATGGCAAGGGCGTGCAGATGAACCTGTGGAACGGAGGCTGGGCACGCGCATGGGATTCCATCAACGACGGTTTTGATGTCATCAACACCAACGATGGCGCCCTCTACATCGTGCCTTTTGCTCCGTACTACCGCATGGACGCCCGCCACGGCTGGGTACACGAGCACTGGAAGATTAACCACATTGCCGATGAGGTGGTACCCACCGGTCATCCCCAGCTGCTGGGCGCAGCCTTCGGCATCTGGAACGACATGATTGACCAGCGCTACGTGGGCTACAGCGCCTACGATATCTGGCACATGTTCAGCAACTCTGTGGACGTGCTGGCCGGCAAGATGTGGGGGAGCGATACCACCACCACGAGCTATGCCGAACACAAGAAGCAGCTGGACACGCTCAACAAGGTTCCCGGTCTGAATCCCTATTCCCTCTGGAAACCCGGTGCCACCTACACCTGCTACCCCGGCAATCTGCCCTGCGAAATCGGCCAGCCGAGCATGGGGCCCGATTACGAGCTGACCATGGACATCATGTTCAAGGGCGAGCCCTCCCTCGGCGAAGAACAGGTTCTGCTCAAGGGTGATTCCGGGGTGCTGTGCGCCGCGCTGAGCGATGGCACCGTGGGCTTCCGCCGCAACGACAGCATGGAATTCTCCTTCAACTACAAGCTTCCCGTGGGAGAACGAGTAACCCTGCAGCTCATCGGCAAGCCCGGCAGCACCCAACTCCTGGTGAACGGTCAGCCCGTCGGCCAGTGCACGCTCACCCGCTTCCACCGCAACCCCGAAGGTATTATCAATACCTTTGTGCTGCCGCTGGATGTGATTGGCAGCAGCTTCAACGGTGAAGTCTACTCGCTGCACGTGAAGCACACCGCCCCTGCCGGTCCCACCGTGGATCCCAACCTCAAGAAATAATGAGCACGGATCCGCAACAGGAATACGAAGCCGGAGCCGCGGCTTTCAAGGCAGGCAATGCCGCCGAGGGCGCCGAGCATCTGCGCGCGGCGGCCTTCGCCGGCCACGCCGAAGCCCAGAACCAGCTCGCCCGCGTCTACTTTGCCCAGCTTAAAAGCCGCCAGGATCTTATTTCTCTGGAAACAGCTGCCCAGAGCGGCGACCACGTGGCGCTTTTCGTACTGGCCATGTGCCTGATTGAAGGCAGGCTCATGGAAAAAGACACGGATAAAGCGCTCATGGCCCTGAAACATGCCGCCGCCATGGGCAACGCCATGGCCGAGCGCATGCTTTCCCAGGCAGGTTAAGCAGATTTCCAGCACCTTTGATGCCGCATCCCCCGGGATGCGGCATTTTTGCATTTTTCAACTAGCTGCTATGTTTTTTTCTCGCTTCACAAAAAGAGACATGCTAGAGTGACAGGTGAGTATGAAACGCGCCCTGTTCACAGCTTTATTTCTGGTCAGCATCGCCGCAGCTGCCCCTGCACCTCATCTTACCGGACTATGTGGTCACGTGACCCGCGGAGATGCCGCCGCCGTTTCCCGGAGTCTGGAATCCGGAGCGAACCCGAATATTCATGATGCCTATGGTAAATATCCGCTGAGCACAGCTTCGGCCAACGGGCGTACAGACATCATGCAGATGCTGCTTAATGCCGGGGCGAGAGTCGATGCCGTGGATGCATACGGCAGGACGCCCCTGCAGATAGCCGTCCGGAAAGGCCACATCTCTGCGGTGAAGCTGCTTCTGGAACATAAGGCACAGGTGAACAAACGGGACAAGCACGGGCTCACCGCGCTCATGCTCAGCTGCATGAACGAACATCACGAAATTGCGAATCTTCTGCTGGCTCACGGTGCAGATGCCAATCTGGCAGATCAGGAAGGAAAAACCGCGCTTATGTATGCCTCCATGCGCCGGGGTGGTACCCTGCCCCGGCTTCTTCTGCAGGCGGGAGCCGAGGTCAACGCCCTCGATTCACGGGGTAATAGCGCGCTGCACCACGCAGCCATCATCGGGAATCCCGGTGCCGTGCTGCCCCTGACACAAAATGGCGCAGAGGTAGAAAAGCAAAACGCCGAAGGGATGACGCCGCTGATGCTCGCCGCGCGCTATGGGCAGGCATCTGCAATCAGCACACTGCTGCAGGCCGGAGCGGAAGTCAACGCTACCAACAACTCCCGCCGCACAGCTTTAATGCAGGCCGCCTTCCGCGGACATCTTGCTGCATTGGAACGCCTCATTGCCGCCGGAGCCGATGTCAACATCCGCGACCGCTCCCAGCGAAGCGCTCTGATGATGGCAGAGGAACAGGAGCACCGCGAAGTGGCCGATGCCCTGCTGGCTGCAGGAGCAGAGCCTACGAGGAGACGATAAGAAGTGACTTGACGCTGCCGGCTCCCAGTGTGCGATTCAGCGCCCGTACAATCTGAGGCTTGAGACGGGTAATTTCGTAACGCACGGTTGGATGATTGACCGATATGCGGGCACGGCCTTTAGCCACGCTCACCAGCGAGGAAACCGAAGCCAGTGCCGGCCCCACGGCCTCCGACCAGGCTTCGAGCAACAGCTCCGGTGCCAGTGTATCTTCCTGCAGATCCAGCTCACTGAGTAATTCACCCAGCAGGGACTCCATGCTGCGCTGGTTGCTGGCGCTGTGCAGTGCCGTACCGCCTCCCAGGTAATCTGCCAGCGCCTGCTCGCGCGCCCCGCTGCGCGAGCTGCTCACCCGCACTGCGCGCTCTCCCACGCCATCGGGCATTTTCTGCATATAGAAACGCTTCTTCGGCCGACTCACCGGTAAGGGGCTGAGCGGCACTGCCGGCGTTTCTTTCTTTTTACGAGGAGCAGCCATGCGGGAACAAAGCGGGCAGCCCGGCGCACCGGGCTGCCCCAGCAAAGGAATGAATCCGTGGCTTTACTCGCCGTCGTCGCCGATGGCCTGCACGGGGCAGCCTTCCATAGCCTCGGTGCACAGGGCGATTTCCTCGTCCGTCACGGGCTGCTTGCAAACAAAGGAAAGGCCCTCGTCATCATCGCGGGAGAAGAAGTCAGGGGCGGTTTCACGGCAAAGATCGCAGTCGATGCAGTTGCAGTCAACGTAGAACTTACCGGGCACATTCTTTTCGGTCTTGTCATCGATATCGGCCATAGTCGTGTAATGGGGGTTATACCCACACCTATTTATGACCTATTTTTGGCGGAATGCAATCCTTTTTTATTGCAACGCGGCATTTTTCGGTACAAAATAAGGTCATGCAAGAACAGGACCAGGAAAAACCGGAAAAAACGGGATGGAAAAAAGGGATATGGAGTTGGGTGGCACTGCTGCTGCTCGCCGCTGGCGTGCTGGCATTCTGCCTGGCATACAGAAACCTGCCCTGCTCTTCATGGCGAGATGCCAGCAAAACGCTCCCATGGGAGTCCGCGGGAATCAGTATCGAAAAGGCAGAGGCCTGCTGGAAAGCATCTGCCGGAGACGCCCGAATGGAAATCCGCTCGTATAATTTCCCCGTCTTCCGGATGGAACTGGGTGAAGCTCCGGGCAAAGGCGACCTGGTGGTACACTTTCTCAACGGCCAGGGCGTTCAGATGGGCGACCGCGTCTACATCAGCTACGCCGATGGTAAGTTCATTCCCCGCAAAGGCAACAGTATGGAAGTAACAGAAAAAGAGGCCACCGTCCGTCTTGAAGACGGTTTCCTTTCTCAGGATGAATACATTCTGCACCAGTTTAATCAGGATGACTCGCTGTGGCGCGTAGTCGTGGAGTACCGCCCTGAAGGTGGTGAAATGGTTGAAATCGGACACCTCTGCATCGTTCCCAATGACCTCTGATTCTACCCCCTCACCGTGGAAGCGCAGACTCATCAGCGCGCTGATCTGCATTCTCGGCGGCATGTTCATGGCGCTGGCCTTCCCTCCCTATGATCTGGGAAACCTGGTCTGGGTCGGGCTTCTGCCTCTGCTCTGCGTATTGTGGAACGGGCGCCCGGGATTCCGCCGCGGCTTCTGTTACGCCTGGCTGTACGGCATGGGCTGGTACTGCCTGAGCTTCTGGTGGATTCACAATGTGGGCTACGTGTTCCGCATTCCGATGCCGGTGTTTGTAGGCATCGCCTTTCTGCCGCTCATGGCAGTGTATTCCTGTATTGTCGGCTTGTGGGGCGGACTGGCCAATACCCTGCTTCGCCCTGCGCTGGCCGCCACACCGGACACCACCGGAATGAAACCTGAGCGCAAGACGCAGGCATGGAGCGACTGGGCCACGGCTGATATGCTGAGCACCCTGCGCAGCGCTGTGGGGCTGGGCGCCATGTGGGTCTGCGTAGAGTGGTTGAGAGCCAACGGCACACTGGGCTTCAGCTGGAACAGCATGGGCATGGCTCTCTACGATGGGCTTTCCCTGGTGCAATGGGCTGAGTTTGTAGGAACGGCTGCACTCTCATTCATCCCCGCCTCTGCAGGCATCATTCTCTGGGGCGCCGGACGCCGGACCTGGATACAATACCGCGCAACCGGGCGCGGCTGCCGCCCGTGGGACTTCTACGCGCTGATTGTGGTACTCTTCCTCATGTTTGCCGGTGGGCTGGCTATATCGAAGGTATACTCCCCCCTGGTGATGATGAAACGTGACGACGTCATCCAGCTGCCGGTCATGGGAGTGCAGTTGAATCTTGACCAGGTCGAGCGCATTGAAGCCGGCCCCATACAACCCGAGCTCTACGGAGCCTTCCTGCGGGCGACCCGGCAGGCATTCGGCGAGGTGCAGCAAGCCACGATGCAACAGGCCATGGAGAACCCGGACCTGGCCATCACCCAGCAGCTGCCGCTCTGGGTCGTGTGGCCCGAAAGCGCCATGGGCTGCCCGATTCGCCGGGAAACAGAATCAGGCGAACTCCTGCCTGACCCGTACACCAGCCGTATTTTCTTTGGCGATGAAGGGTTGCCCATGGTACGCCAGCAGGTGCGCGAAATGGGTGGCAAGGATTTTGTTCTCTTCACCGGCGTTGACGAATACCTGTGGAAAAGTGACGGCAGGTACATCTACCCCTCCGGCATGCACAACTCTATGGCCATTATCCCCGGAGATTTCGACTCCATTACCACCACGGCCAAACAGCACCTCATGCCCTTTGGTGAGTATCTGCCCTTTGTGGAGCATCTGGAGTGGCTGGGCAACATTTACACCGCTCTCACCGGTACCCAGGTGGGCGAAGGCATCCGCCCCGGCAAGGGTGATGAGCCCATAGCCGTCCCCATGCCCGGCACCAATGAAACGATTGGCGTCATCCCGGCTGTCTGCTACGAAGACACCGTGGGGCGCCTGCTTACCAAATACGTCCGCAAAGGCCCGCAGGTCATCGTAAACATCTCCAACGATGGCTGGTTCCGCGACTCATGCTGCGGCGAGCAGCAGGCACGCAATGCAGCCTTCCGCTGCATCGAACTGCGCCGCCCCATGGTCCGTGCTGCCAATATGGGCTACACCTGCGCCATCGCGCCCAACGGTGCATTCATGGATATCCTGCAGAAAGCTGACGGTACCCCCCACCTTGCCGGCCACAGCTACGCCGTGCTCCCCGTGGATAAAAACGCAGGCTTCACCTTATACGCACTTCTGGGCGACTGGGCAGTAATTGTCTGCGTGCTGCTTGTCGCTGCTACATCGGCACCTGCACTGTTCCGAAAAAAATAAGCAGGCGGTGTTCATCAACCAGAAGCCCCTGAATCCGGTTGGATTCAGGGGCTTCTTTATATTAACGTAAATCTCTTTAATAAGCGCGGGCCCAGAGCACGCGGCGAGTGGTGGGGCGACCGGTGAGGATGCAGGGAGCAGCCTCGTTGGCGCAGCCCATCTCGCCCTGAGGAATGCAGCGAATGGAGATGCGCAGGCTCTTGGCCAAGGTCTCTTCTTCCTCGGGGCTGCCGTCCCAGGGGCAGAGCAGCCAGTCGGCATCGCCCTCGCCGCTGAAGTTCTCCTTCAGTTCATCGAGGCTGCTGCAGGTGCGGATGTGGCTGTCGCGGAAGCTGCGCTGGCGCTGCAGAAGCGTGTTCTGAATATCCTCCAGCAGGCTCACAGCGTTCTCCACAAACTCGGTCTCGGAGATGAAGCTCTTTTCGTTAGTGGCCTGGTCGCGGCGGCAGAGGCACACAGAGCCCTTCTCGAGGTCGCGCGGACCGATTTCGACACGCACGGGAACACCCTTCTTGATCCAGTCCCACTTCTTGGTGCCGCCGTTGATATCGCGGGTATCCACCTGCACACGCAGGGGCATGCCGTGGAAGCTCATGGCGCTCAGCTTATCTGCCAGAGCCTGGCAGTGGGCAATGATAGCCTCCTTCGTGTCGGCCTTGGGAGTGACGGGGATGATGACAATCTGCTTCGGAGCCACGCGGGGCGGGCACACCAGACCATCATCGTCAGAATGAGCCATAATCAGCGTGCCGATCATACGGGTGGAAACACCCCAGGAGGTGGTCCAGGCGAACTGGCGCTCATTATTGCGACCGGCAAAGGAGATATTCTGAGCCTTGGCGAAATTCTGACCCAGGAAGTGGGAAGTACCGGCCTGAATTGCCTTGCGGTCCTGCACCATAGCCTCCACCGTGAAGGTGCGTACAGCACCGGGGAAACGCTCGTGCTCGGTCTTTTCACCGGGAATCACGTCCACAGCAAGCACATCGCGCTGGAATTCCTCATACACCTTGTGCATGAGAGCGGTCTCCTCCTCGGCCTCCTCACGGGTTTCGTGAGCCGTGTGACCTTCCTGCCACAGGAACTCAGCCGTGCGCAGGAAAATACGGGGGCGCATTTCCCAGCGCATCACATTGCACCACTGATTCACCTTGATGGGAAGCTCGCGGTAGGACTCCAGCCAGCGGGAGAACGCAGCGCCAATCACGGTTTCGGAAGTCGGGCGAATCACATACTTATCCGTAAGCTCGCCGCTGGGAATCATGCGGGTCTTGCCGGTTTCAGGGTCCTTCACCGCTTCAAGACGATGGTGGGTCACCACGGCACACTCAGTCGCAAAGCCCTCTGCGTGCTCAGCCTCTTTCTCCAGATAGGAAACGGGAATGAGCATGGGGAAGTATGCGTTGGTATGACCGGTGCGCTTGAAATCGCCATCGAGCTGCTGCTGAATGAGCTCCCAGATGGCATAGCCCCAGGGTTTGATGACCATGCAGCCACGCACCTCGGAATTTTCGGCGAGGTCGGCCGCCTTGATGACTTGCTGGTACCACTCGGGGAAATCCTCTGCGCGAGTGGGCGAAATAGCGTTCTGTTGTGCCATGTCGGGGATTGTATGGATTATGGTTGAAATGTCAATGAAAATCAGTTCCGCCGTGTTGGAGTTCTTTATAGAATTTCAGGTTGAGATACGCGAGCAGCCCCATGAACACCATGAGCAGCCACAGCCCCAGAACAGCACAAGCCATAGCAATCACCACTGCGACCGCCAGACTGATGGCATGCATCTGCTGGCGGGATTTCATGAGCCCCTGCATAATCTGCCCGCCATCCAGAGGGAAAACAGGCAGCAGATTCAACAGGGTCCACCAACAGCTTACCTCAATGAGGTAAAAAAAGAAAAACATGGCCAGCGGGGGATAATTCATCACCACATCTGCGGTGATATACCCCAGAGCAAACTCGCCGGCAAAAGTTGCGCCCTGCGAAAAACTACCGATGTAGAGACTCAGCCCGACATAGGCCAGAAACCCCACAGCCAGCGAGCTGAACGGTCCGGCAGCCGTCATGACCACTCCCTGCATCCGGGTCAGGCGAGCCGTCTCATTCGTGCAGTCGCCACCCAGCCAGGCCAGGTATACCCCGGGCTCACCACCACCCAGTAAGCGACCCACAAGCGCGTGGCCCATCTCATGAGCCAGCAGCACCATGAACGCGGCGATGATAAATAACAGCACGCTCACCACATCCACCAGGCTGGATACCATGAACCCTCCGCCTAATATTGCCAGAGTAAGCCACAGCGTGGGATGGATGCTCACAGGCACCCCGAATAAGGTGAAACGTATCATCGTTTCACATTCTATGCGCCGTCCCCCTGCTCCTGCAAGCTCTCAAGCCGCCATACATCCCATCATGACAAGGAAAATTATGCTGTCACAGTCTCGTTTCATGCTTGCGGAATGTTTAAGATTCGTGTAATATATTGCCAATTCATGGAAGCCGAATACACAGAGGACGATATTCAAACGCTGGACTGGCGCGAGCACATCCGCCTGCGCCCGGGTATGTACATTGGCAAGCTTGGCGACGGCAGCATGGCTGACGACGGCCTTTATGTGCTGCTCAAGGAAGTGATGGACAACTCCATCGACGAGTTTGTCATGGGTATCGGCAAGAAAATCCTTGTCAGCATCAATAAGGAAGGTCTTTGCGAAGTGCGAGACTTCGGCCGCGGCATCCCCCTGGGCAAGCTCTACGAATGCGCCGCAAAAATCAACACCGGCGGCAAATACGACGGTGAGGCATTCAAGAAATCCGTTGGTCTCAACGGCGTAGGTATCAAGGCTGTAAACGCGCTTTCCGAAACCTTCGAGATTCAGGCCTATCGCGAGGGGCAGACTCGCCGCATCCAATTCAAGGCCGGCGAAATGGTACCGGGCTCAGATGTAACCGAAAGCACCGACCAGCCGGACGGCACACGCGTAGCCTTCATGGTAGACCGCAGCATCTTCGCAGCAGATGCCGCCTACAACATGCAGTTCGTAGAGCGCATGTGCCGCTACTACTGCTACCTGAACACCGGTCTCACCATCAACCTGAACGGCCGCAATATATCGTCAAAGAACGGTCTTCTTGACCTGCTCAAGGAAGAAATGAAGGAAGAACCGCTCTACGCACCTATTCATCTGGACGGCCCGGATATCGAGGTGGCCATCACCCACGGTGACGAATACGGCGAGGAGTACTATTCCTTCGTCAACGGTCAGCACACCACCATGGGCGGCACCCACCAGGCAGCCTTCCGCGAAGCCATCGTCAAAACCCTGCAAGGCTATTTCAAGAAAAGCTACGAAGGCTCCGATATCCGCAACGGCATTCAGGCCGCCATCAGCATCAAGGTCATCGAACCCGTGTTCGAATCCCAGACCAAGACCAAGCTGGGCAGCAACACCATGGGTCCCGGCAAGGAAACGATCCGCACCTTTGTGCTCAACTTCCTCGCCCGCGAACTTGATAACTACCTCCACCGCCACCCCGAAATCGGCGAGGCGATGGAAGAAAAAATCAAGGAAAGCGAGAAAACCCGCAAGGAAGTGGCAGGCGTGACCGGCAAGGTGGCCAAAGAACGCGCCAAAAAAGCCAAGATTCACACCCGCAAGCTGCGCGACTGCCGCGTCCACTACGACACCAAGCACAAGCGCGCTAAGGAAACCATGCTTTTCATCACCGAGGGCGACTCAGCCTCCGGCTCCATCACCACCGCGCGCGATGCGGAGACGCAGGCCGTGTTCTCCCTCCGCGGTAAGCCGGCAAACAGCTTCGGCATGAACCGCGCTGCTCTCTTCGAGGAAAAACGCAATGAAGAGCTCGACTTCCTGCATCTGGCGCTCAATATCGACCGCAGCATGGAAGATTTGCGATACAATAAGGTGGTCATCGCCACGGATGCCGATGTGGACGGCATGCACATCCGCCTGCTGCTGCTCACCTTCTTCATCCAGTACTTCCCGGATCTCATCCGCGAGGGGCACCTCTTCATCCTTCAGACCCCGCTCTTCCGCGTGCGCAATAAGCAGAAGACCATGTACTGCTACTCCGAGGCAGAGCGCGACCGCGCTATCAAGCAGCTGGGGCGCAATCCTGAAATCACCCGATTCAAAGGACTTGGCGAAATCTCCCCCGGAGAATTCAAGAACTTCATCGGCGAAGATATCCGGCTGGAAGAAGTCACACTCGAAAACGCTCACAACCTCAAGGAGATTCTCCGCTTCTACATGGGCGATAACACCGATGACCGCCGCCAGTATATCGTGGACAACCTCCGGGTTGAAGAAGATCTGGCATGAAAACAGGAATCACCACTCTGATTGGAACGGCACTTCTGTGCAGCGCTCTCCCCTGCTCCGCAGAATGGGTTTCCACAGGGATGTGCCACGTGTGGGCGGGCAACACCCCGCCCACTGAAGCAGCGACAGATATGCTTCCGGGCAGATTCTACGACTACAGCCAAGATACGAAAGGCAATTGTTTCACCTACTCCGGAGTTTACAGACCAGAGAACAACACGATTGGCAGAACGCTGCCGGGGTGGGGGCAAGTCGACAGGCCCAGGGGAAACGCGCCCACCAACAGCCCGGATGAACTCGGGCAGTTCGTTTACACACTCAGAGAACTAGGCAAAGGTAAGCGCAGTCTCCTGAAAAAATACTACAGGCACCGGTTTACAGTTGCAACGCCATATATCTACCTGCCTCCCACGAATTTCAACCCGGAACAGCAGTTTCGCGCAGCACAATCCGCAACCACAGACAACCCGGCATCCGATTTCCTGCCGGATGATGACTCCCGCACCAAAAGGACCGGCACAGGTGGTAAGTGGATAGGAATTTTCCGCGGCAGAGTGGTAGCACCAAAGACGATGACGTTCCGCTTCTTCGGCGCGGCAGATGATGCGCTGGTCGTCCGTTTCAATGATAAACTGGTACTTGAAACCGGATACTTCACACCAAGCCAATACAAGGGTAATGGCCGGAAGGACAAAGCCTGCAAGTTCGACAGCGTAATCTCCTATCAACAAGAAATAGTCGCAGGTAAGCATCCCGATAAAAAGGGTTACACGGTCAGAAAACTCAAAAGCACACCGTACTGTAACCAGAAGTTTCTTGGAATAACAGGCGGATTACCCATCAAGGTCACAGAAGGAAAGGCATACCCCATAGAAATCATCATCGGGAACTATGGCGGCATGTCCCTGTTCTACCTGCTCACTCAGGAGGTGACTCCGAATCATGACGAGCCTCTGAAACTATTCCGGACAAACGCAGATAAACCTGCACCAGCCCACCTGTACAGTCAGGAAAAAGGCCCCGCCTACGCAGAAGACTCCGAAATCTGGAAAATAGCGGCTTCCCCGGCTGAATCGTCAAGGAAATGATTCCATTCAGCCGCCACATCATGCACATGCGCCCCAATATTCAACGGTAAATTGGTGTTTGTGGAGTGAATAGTTGTCAATACAGGCGGTCGTCCCGACCGCGGATTTTTGAGCCCGGCAGGGCGGCATAATAATAGCCCAGCGTGGAGCCGCCTTGCGGCGGAACGCTGGGTTTGGTGTTAATTATACCCGGAACCCCGAGCGAAGTGAGTGGGTGGCAGGGAGGCCGATGATAGCAATTTACCCATGCAATTCTAGTATCGCGACATGGTTATTTCTCCAGACTATTGTCTTTCTGAAGTCCGTGTTTGCACAGGAATATGTTAAACTCTTCCTGTGCGCTGTACTGGCGATGATGTTCCTCTTGCTTGAGTATGTAGTTAATCACTGAAGACTTATTCGATTCACTCACAGAAAATACGCCATATCCTTCCTGCCATGCAAAATGATGGTATTTCGTGTCAATTCCTTTTATCCAGCGGCTGGTGTTCGCTTTTATTTCACGCACAAAATCTGACACTGATTTCGTTAAAGGTAATGTGGTAAGAATGTGTATGTGATCCGGTCGACCTCCCACGATATAGGCATATCCCGATAACGAGTGTATCAAACCACCGATATAGCGAAACACGCGTGCCAAATCGGATTCATCCATAATGCAGGTGCCGCTCTTAGTATGGAATATAAGATGCACGTTCAGATTGGAAAAGCTATGCGACATATTATTTACAACACGCTTGCATAATACCATTGTGAGTCCGGCAAATCAAGGCGAAAGCGGTGGCCTCCCTGCCACCCCTCCACGTTGGTCGGGGTTCCGGTTATTTTTTATTCCAAACCCAGCGTTCCGCCGCTACGCGGCTCCACGCTGGGCTATGATTCTGTCGCCCTTGCGGGCTCAATGTTCTCATCATGCACATGCTGCCGATTTTCTTTGACACAGAAATCACTCTCGTGTATTATACAGAGAGTACAATTTTACACCATGAAAACGCTCATTATCGCACGTCACGGTAATACCTTTGCCAAAGGAGAAACACCCACCCGCGTAGGGTGTCACACCGACCTTGAACTCGTTGAAGAGGAACGCGGAAAAGGCGTAGGTCTGTATCTTAAGAAGCTCGGACTTGTGCCCACCCGCATTCTGGCCGCACCGCTCAAGCGCACCATGGGCACCGCAGCCCTGGCAGCAGAGGCCGCCGGCTGCACCTGCCCGGTGGAGCCCGACCACCGTTTCATCGAGGTTGACTACGGCCCCGATGAAAACAAGACGGAGGAACAAGTCATGGCACGTCTCGGTGCTGAAGCCGCCAAGGCTGAAGGGATTGACCCCGCCACCCTCACGCCGGAGGAAATTGCCGCCAAGGGTGAAGCCATCATTGACAAGTGGAATGCAGATGCCACCGTGCCCGATGGATGGAAGGTGGATGTGCAGCAGATTCGCGACAACTGGATGAGCCTGGCCTCCGAGGTGAAGGACGGCGAAATCATGCTCTGCGTCTCTTCCAACGGCACCATCCGCTTTGCCCCGGTCATTACCGGCGACTACGCCGGCTTCTGCGCTGAGCACGATATCAAGGTAGCCACCGGTGGTGTGTGTATCTTCACCAGCGAGGACGGCACCACCTGGACCTGCACCGAGTGGGGCACCAAGGCATTCAAGAAAATCTGAGTAAACGCCATGATGAAGAAGCTTAAACCCGCCTGGGTGGATGAATTCAAGAAATTCGCCCTCAAAGGCAATGTGGTGGACATGGCCATCGGTGTCATCATCGGTGGTGCCTTCGGCAAGATTGTCACCTCTCTGGTGAATGACATCATCATGCCGGCCATCTCCATGCTCTCCGGCAACAGCACCAAGAACCTGGCTGACCTCACCTTCTCACTCAGCGATGAAAAGGGCGCGCCGGTCATCAAATACGGGCTGTTCTGCCAGACGGTGCTGGATTTCCTCATCATCGCGCTCACCATCTTCTGGGCCGTACGCATCATCTGCAAGCTGCGCGCCAGAAAAGAAGAGCCCGCAGCACCCGCCCCTGCACCGGAGCCGCCCCCCACACCGGAGGATATCCTGCTCCTGCGCGAAATCCGCGATGCTCTTAAAAACAAGTGAATAAAAAGCAACTCATAGCTCAGGTCCAGCGCAATATGGGCCCGGGCGCAACCCGTAGCACCGCCTCTGCTGCCGTAGAGGCGGTGCTCGCTTCCATCCGGCTGGCCACGGAGCTCGAAGCAAAGCTGCACATTGCCCATTTCGGAACTTTCACCCGTACCACCCGTGCCGCCCGCCAGGGGTACGATATCAACACCGGCACCATGCGAGACATACCGGCCAGGTCAGAACTTGCATTCACCCCGGCGAAAAACTTTCTGCCGGAAAATCATAATACTTGACACGTTATGAACGGGGGAGTACCATTCTGTCATGTCATGTTGCTCAGAACCCGAGGCTGGCTATTACCTCTTACTCCCCAATGGAGAACAGGAAGGCCCCTATAGTCTCAAGGAACTGCGCGAAATGTTGCAGCAGGATCTGATTTCGCCAGAAGCTCAGGTAAGAAGCGCAACTTGCGGCTGCCCCCTTCACCTGGACGAACTGCTGCATGACTCCCAGCCGAATACTATTGACGACATAACCGGGCTGAATGGGTTACGAGGCTTTTCCCTGGGGCATTTCTTTGCAGATGTATTCCGCCGCCACAGCCGCGATGAAGTTCTGGAAGTATTCTGCTGCGGCACTCCCGCAACCACACCACCGCTGCATGCAGTAAGCAGCGCCTGGCCCACCCCGTGGATTTTTGCACGCTTACTTCTGGCCTGCGTGCTGCTCTATTTCGGCTTTGACTGGGCGACTTCAACATTCGAGAACGGGAACCTGGTACCCGGGCTCATGTTTGTGGGAAACTTTGCTATTCCCTTCTGCGTCGTTGTCTTTTTCTTTGAGCTCAACGTGAGGCGCGAAGTACCGTTCCTGGATGTCGTGCGTGCCATGACATACGGCGGATTGATGGCTCTCATCTTTGCGTTGATTCTGGTGGAATTCAGCCCGTCCATCATTCCCTGGGTAGCCGGACCTATCGAAGAACCAGCCAAACTCATGGCCGTCATCCTCATTGCGGGAAGCCGCCGCAATGGCCGTATTCTGACCGGGTTGCTCCTGGGCGCCGGTGTAGGCGCGGGATTTGCAGCATTTGAAAGTTCGGGCTACACATTTACTGAGCTGGTGCGCCTCATCACCAGCTCCACCGCGGCAGAAGTCATGAGCACCATCAACCCGGCTCAGGGTCAGGCCATCGCCCAGAGCGCCATGGCCATCGACCCGGATGCCGTCATGCAGGTGCGAGCCCTCATCACCCCCTTCGGTCACATCGTGTGGACCGCCATCACTGCCGGTGCGTATTGGCTGGTGCTTAAACACCGCATCGCCGAAGGGCATCGCAGCTATACCGCCACCAGCATCGACTGGGCCGTATTCAGCGATATCCGTTTCCTGCGCATCGCCATCATTCCGGTGGTGCTGCATCTGGTCTGGAACACCGAATGGCTGGCCGGGTTCGGTCTGCTGCGTTTCCTGGTGCTGGGCATCATTGCCTGGGCAGTAACCCTCCGCCTCGTGCAGGCAGGGCTCCAGCAGATACGCGAAGAGAAATGCGCCCGCAGCCTGCCGCAGTGATACTGCCTCTGCGCCTTTCACCGCAGGACATCGCAACAACACGCGACCGAGCACTCTCGTAATTGTAAAATGTGCCCCGGCAGGAAATCTCCTGCCGGGGCATAAACAACTACCGGGTATACTCCGGGGCGATACTTACCACTGATTATTGAGACTCTTCGTCTCCTTATGCACTTCGAGATTGCGCTCTGTCTTGCCGGAGACAGCAGGAGGCGTGTCGGTGCTCATGAAGAGGTCCAGAATCTCAACCGTATTCTTCCCGTTCTTCAGGAATTCCCCGGGGCAGTAAAGTCGCTCCTGCGGACCGACATTCCAGTAGCGTCCCAGCAGGTGACCATTCACCCACACGTAACCCTTCTGCCAGTCTTTCATGTCCAGGAAAGTATCGATGGGGTTCTGCAGCTCCACCTCAGCAAGGTAATAAGCCCCCTTCTCTGTTCCCCGGGCGCGGGCAGCAAGGCGGGGACTCTTTTTCTCCAGATTCATGGTGGATACACGCCAGCCGGTCAACGGTTTATCACTCAGCGTCACCTTGCCGATGAGGCCCTTGCGGTCTTTCTCCAGGAACTTGGAGAAATTCACATGACCGAAGGTATCCACCACAATCTTGAGCACCGCGTCCGACTTGCGCTCCGGCAGGTTGATGCTGCGCTGGTTCAGGCGGCGATCCAGGGTGCCGATGAACTGGTCATCCACATAAACCAGAGCAAAGTCATGCGGGGTGCAGTGCAGCACAGCGGCGGGGCCTGCAGGCAACTGAGTATTGTAAATGGCAATACCCTGATTCTGCCCCAGGGCTTCCAGTGTCTCGGGATGCTCGGATTTTCCCTTGCGGTGGGGAGCATTCAGCTCGTGGAATCCGCATACCTTACGCGGCGTAAAGGCAGGAATCTCCATGGCCACCGGCTGCACCGGTTCCGGCACATCAGCGCCTTCCGGCAGAGCGGCCTTGATGATATCCCGGTATTCGAAATACTCCTTCGTGAGATTACCATTCTCGCCGATGGGGGAACCGTAGTCGTAGCTGGTGAGGTCGGGTTCGAACTTGGAACCATCGGGATTGGTATTTGAGCCGGCAGTCAGGCCGAAATTCGTTCCACCGTGCAGCACAAAGATATTGAACGACACGCCGTCCTTCATATACCAGCGCACCGAGTTGAGCGTATTGCGCGTGGGGGTCCAGTTGCCCTCGCCCCAGTGGCGAAGCCAGCCGGGGTAGGTCTCGCTGCTGAATACCGGCACACCGGGAGCCACTCGCAGCGCGGTGCGCATCTGCCAGGCATTGTCGGCGGGGTCAAGTCCTACCGCCACGCCCTTCGGCACAAAGCGCAGGTGGTGGTCAGCGCTGCCCTCGGAAAGGTAGAACGGGCCAGCCCCCTTCTTTTCCCAGAAATTCTTGAGCCATTCGATATAGGCAAGCTCATCGTGCTCGCTCTTGTAGCTGCCGTATTCATTCTCCAGCTGCACCATGAGGATGGGGCCACCATTTTTGCTGAGACGAGGAATGGCGATTTCTGCCATCTTTTCCAGATACCGGGACTGCGCCTCCATGAACTGCTTGTTGCCTGTGTAGCGCAGCGGGGTCACGTCATCCTTCAGCAGATAGGTGGGCAGACCACCCAGATCCCACTCACCGCACACGTAGGGACCGGGGCGGAACAGCACCCACATGCCCTCCTCCTGGCACATATCAATGAACGCGGCTATATCATTGCGGCCGCTGAAATCCCAGCTGCCATCCGCCTGCTCCAGCGTGTTCCAGAACGTGTAGAAAGCAATGGTGTTCAGCCCCATGGCCTTTGCTGCGCGAATGCGGTGGCGCCAGTGCTGGCGTGGCACACGCTGCGGATGAATCTCTCCCGAGCGAATCTGGAACGGCACGCCATCCAGCAGGAACTCGCGCCCTCCTTCTCCGCCGAATGAAAGCTGGGCAGCTTTCCCGGCTTCCGGTTTCTGCAGATTCTTCATCGCCTCCACTCCACCCTGCGCTCCAAGTGCAAGCAAGGCCATCATGCTGAACAATAAGCATTTCATGGTCTATCCTCTACCATATTTCAGACCATAAGACCAGTAAAAAGTAGACATCCGGTGATAAATTAGATTGCAATACACCTGATCAATGCTGCGGATGCGTACAATAATGATTCTTGCTCTTATGCTTATGACCCTTGTGCTTCCCGGTGCAGTTTTTGTGGTAATACTCCTGCTCGAAAGGCTCGTATTCAGGCTCGGGCTCCGGTTCGGGTGGCTCAGGAGCCTTGGAAAGCCGGGGGCCGCGACTACTCATGCGGCTTGGAGCAGGATTAAGCGCTATGGCGCTGGCATGCTCCGCCCGCATCAGGAGATGCCAGGCGGTGGCGTCGCTTCCCTTCAGCACAAAACGAGACCCGGCAGCATACCCCTGCGGGCACACCATCGAATCAGGCGCCACGTCTATATAATCCACCTCGGCCAATACCTGACCACCCTGCCCCAGCAGTTTCAGCCGCACCACATGCGGCAGGGCAAACTCTCCGGCAGGGGCGGTTTTCACCGGTTTCATGCGCAGAATAAGGCCGCGCATCTGCTCCAGCTCCTGTGGTGACAGATGGCCCAGCTCCACGGGGCGCCTCACACGCGCCCCGGTAGAATCGGCCAGAACAAGACGCATGGAGGAACATTGACCGGCTGCCTTCTGCAGGTGCTCAAGCGCCCGGGCATTACGCGAAAGGTTAGCCGCCTGCTCTGCGGCAGATTCCGCCACCTGCGGCACGCCGAACATGATGGGAGCCGCCTCCAGGGGCAGCCCCAGCAGTGCCATAGCTATGACCAGGCGAAACATAAATCACATAGCTTTGAAATAGGGCGTAATGTCAAACCATTGCTCCACATAGTAGAGTTTGCCCTCATGCTCGACCTTGATAAGATGCATATCATAGTAACGCCCATTCTTCGGAGCAAGAGCCTGCAGAACATGCTCCCCCAGGTTCAGACGACCCAGCACAAGATATTCAAATGAAACGGCCCCCTTATCCTTGAGCAGAATCTTCCAGGCGGTATCGCTGGTGAACCCGGGACCGCCCTGCAAAGCCGCCGGGAAATCAGTCTGCGTGCGCTTGATATCGAACTCACATTTCTTCTCAAGAGACTGCAGCAGCGCAGCAGTGGCACTCTGAGGCTCTGCAGGTTCGGGAGTCAGAACACTGCAGGAGGAACACACCACCATGGTGAGCAAACTGAGCAAGGTACTTCTCATGACGCTTATCTACCACAATCCGCCCCCGAATGCCAGAGAAAAACGGGTCTGTTTCAGATTTGCTGACTCACTCTGCTAGTCAAATGGGAATATGCAGAAGTACGAAGTACGAGGTGGGAAGTGCGAAGTATAAAGTCAGGCAGGCTGCGCCTGCAGGTGTTTTCTATTGATAACAAATGGCGAGCCGCAAGGCTCGCGGAACTTTCACTTCGTACCTCCCACCTCATACTTCGTACTTTTGTCGGAACGACAAATATCAATTTATTGCTTACTTTCTTCTGCGGCGGAGGCAGAGTGCGGTCAGAGCCATGAGGCTGAGCGTAGTCGTGGTGGGCTCAGGAATACGGAAGTAAATCATGTGCGTGGAAACATGATTCGCGCCGGTTTCATGCTGCACCGTCACGCTGCTTATCCAGAATCCATCCAGCTTCTGATTATCCGCTCCCAGCAAGACAAACTGATTGTCAATCAGGTCATCGAACGCATCCCCGGCAGCTTTTGCCGCATCCTCATAGAGGAACTGGCCGGCTCCGCCACCAATCTGGATAGCTACATACTCAGCACCGAGGGCATGTGCCCAGATCTGGAAGTCTGCGGAATCAGCAGTCAGCTGCAGCGTGAGGCCTCCGCCGGTCACATCCACCCCCAGGAACTGCTCGGTCTGCAGAACCAGCACCTTGGAATTACCCACATCATATACGCCGCGATTATCGCTGAAGGTAAGCTCTACGCGGGTTGCCTGAGACGTAGTCGTGGTATTATCGGCTGCAGGAGAAGGCTCAGCAACAGGTGACACGGTCAGCGCCGCCTCATTCACCTTTGCCCCACGCACTACCGAGTTCATGTCCACGAGAACCGCATCCTCCAGGTTCAGTGAACAGTTATCGTGCAGCTGCACCAGGCTGCCGCGCAGGTTCATATCGTTAAGCGCCAGGTGAGTGGTGGCTCCATGGGTAGAGATGCGGGCATTCGTCGCGTTGGAGCGAATATCATCAAAGCCACCCATGGAAACGGAAGTTCCACTGTTTGCCAGCTTGAGATTATTGACATGAGCCTCGTCTGCCGTGCGGTGAGTCACCGCGGCATCCACCCCGGTCATGTCCAGCGCCTTGATACCATCTCCGGAGGTGGTCTTCATAGCACCACCCAGCAGCACCTGACCACCGTCTGCCATGAATACATCTTCCATGTACTGCATGGTAGCGCCATCGGTGAACTGAATAGCAGCATCCGTTCCTTCCACCCGAACAGACAGCGTATCCACCACCTCAGCCATGAGCTCCGGTTCTGCGACCTGGTTCGCGCTTACATCGTAAGCATCGCGCACCTGCAGTACTGTCTTATCCGTCACGGTGATATCACCCGTGAACTGGTGAATATCGCGAATGCCTACATAGCCCATCTCAGTTCCGGTAGCTCCGGTATACCCCAGACCATCGGCACGCTTCACGGCCGAACCATCCGCCTGTGCAGCGGCGCTGATAAGCTCGTTATTGAAAATCAAATCCACATTGGAGCCTTTCATCGCGCCCAACAGTTGGATAACGTAGCTGGCATTATAGTTGCCGAACACGTCGTTGCTTGCCGTGATGTAGGCGTCCGGCGTGTAGTTATGGGTGTTGAAGGTCACCGTGGCACCGATGGCGATATCAATGCCCACCTCGATATCGGTAGATTTACCATCAATCAATTCTCTGCGAACCCGGTTAGTCCACCAGTCGCCATAGGCGGATATAGTAGCACCATCCACCAGCTGCACAAAGGATTCGGGGGGGAGCTGCTTCACAATTTCGTTGCCGCCTATAACTTCTGATACATATCGACTGGGAATACCGGCACCAATGCCGGCAAAAGCATCCGTAGACCCGCTATCAAACGCCAGAATACCACCGGCACCCACCGTCAGGGCGTGGGTACCAGCGCGGGATGTATCCCCCACAACAACATGCGAGCCATCAACGGTATTCAAAGAGGACACCACAAGCCCCTCATCCACCACGAACGTGCCGCCGGTGGTAATCTTACCGTCATTAGCCGTCTCACCCACATTCAGCTCATTCAGCCATGCGCTGTTGACAGACTGCGTGGCACCGCCGAGCTTAAGCACATTCATTTCTCCAGCCTTCCCCTTTCCGCCGAAATGATGAGCCACGGCGCCAACTTCCACCTCACCGACGTCACCATGGGAAGAAGCTCCACCATGCGTTGTATTGCTGCCGTAATCCGTCGTTCTCTGGAAATCACCGAAGCCTAACACACCGTCATAATTACCGGCATTCATACCCATCAGTTTCAGGGTGATGATCTTATCATGACTCATGCTAAGCACGGAAGAATTGATGCGAGCCCCAGCATTGCCGGCACCATTCAGGGAGTCCACCTCAGCGGTCTGTTGGTCCGCTGCAGAGGCAGTGCTCAGGGCATCAAGCGCCAGAACCGTGCGACTCGTACCATTTTCCAGCGAAAAGTCCACCTTGGTATTCAACCAGTCTGCACCATCGTCCGATTTGGTCGTGGTCATGATTTCCAGCTGCACATTACCACCGGCAGCCCCCTCCGAAGCGCCGCGGAGGTTACCATCCATCTTGATGGTACCATAGAAGTTGCTCGGGTCGAGCACCTTGAATACAGAATAAGTGAACTTCCCATCCTTCTCGGTAGGCGTAAGAGAATTACCGTACAGCGCCACGACTGTTTCAGCACCGCCACTCAGCGATGTAAGCACCAGTTTCTTATCATGGGCCCCCATAATACGCGCATCTACAGCACTGGTGGAAATAACACCATCTCCATCAACATATATGCCGACATATACCGGATTCAGAATGGTTGTTGTCGCCATTCCTTCTCCCAGGTACGCATCACCCCAGGTTCCCACACTCCGGTCGTCTGCAAAGTCACCCTGCAGGATGACACCATTCTGCACCGTAATGCGACCAGTCTTATCACCCAGAGCAGCAGCATTCTGCATCACCAAGCGACCACCCTCCAGCAGAGAACCACCAGAGAATGTATTAGCCGTTGCGATAACTGCTGTCCCCGTGCCACTCTTAATGAGAGTCGTCTTCCAAGGACCGGTCTGCGCATTTGCCTTAAAGCCTTCAAACTGAATCTCAGTATTCAGAGCATCTCGGATATAACCACTACCGTAGAAATAGTAATCGGTGCCATCCTTCAGAGACACACCATTCTGAAGGTAGTCAGCGTTAATGGAGACGGTAGCTGGAGCCACATCGCCGACAATCTCAACCTTCTGGTATTGCTCTGAATAGAGGAGGCCATCAATCGTTACCGGCACCTTAATACCGGGATGCGAGGCATCACTCACGACGGAGGTCTTCAGGCTACTGGCATCCCAGTTACCCTCTTTCCATTCTGTAGGTACATACAGGTTGCCAAAAAGGGTTACCACACCATGGACAAATTTATGATTTTCCTTCCAGGTATAATCAATTACATTCTTATCAATTACCGGGGAAGCAGTCCATACGCCCGTGCTGGCCGGATCATTGGTAATATTACCAGACCAGGTGCGGCTGGGATCGCCAATGACATTGAGTACAAGATATTTGGAATCCTTAATATCCAACAAACCGTAGTAGCCATGACCTACCGGGACATATCGGCGCTGGAAACCAGAGGAATTAATGCCAGAACCTGTGGATACCAGATAATAAACATGCTCCTGATTATTTACCTTTCTGGCAAAATCCGCACTCGAGAAACTCACATTGATAGGCACATCTGCCCCGAACGTCAGGCTGCCCGTAATTTGCATCAGAGCCGTCTCCGGAGTTATACCGAGTTCCGGTCGAAGGACATTGAACATGATATCACTACCACTACTCATCGTAATGGAGCCCGATACATTAACAGTTTTACCACCGTCATCCGCAGCCATTACCAGGAGCTCTTTGCCGGGTTGAATCGTAACCACAGAGTTTGTCTGATAATCACCCTCGTCGATAATAGTCCATCCTGTAACGGTATTTTGTGGATTCCTTGCCACGCCCACTCCCAGCATCAGGGTGGTACCCGAGGTAAGGTTAAGATACCCATTTAAATTCAGGTAATTGAAACCCAGCGTCCCACCTTGGAGCGACAGAGTGTCCAGGTTTGCAGAGTGAATGTACTGGGTCGAGGGGCCACTCTTCTCCAGGCTGAGAGCCTCGAGTCCCAGTGAGCCTGCACCGGGGATAGTGGGCTCCATCACAGGAGTGCCTTTCTTTGGATCGGAAGGAGCATGAATATAGGCCTGACCCGCCTGGACATAGGAATGGGCAAAGCCCATCGAACCATCATAGGTATGAGTACCGGAGTCGGTAGCACTTCCAAGTTTCAGCGTAGTGTTACTATCCGTCACAATACGGACATGCCAGCGTTCGTACTGCTGCTCATAGTTACTTCTATAAGAAGTAATCATCATATCATTATTATGAAGGTTGTACACGAACCCCTGACCAAGGAACTCGGCATCAAGGGATACAACACTGATAGATGAAGCCTCACTCAAGAGCAGAATATTATCAGAGGTCTGGGCAGGGCCGGTTCCGCCCTTAGGACCTTGCTGATCACCAATCGTGCGATTTGCGTTTATATCACGGGTAAGATCCAGGTTGGCTTTTGAAAAAATATCGTCCGAAAGCGTCAGCTGTATAGCGCCGCCGACATGCTTGATCTTACTACCGTGAGCGGTCACTTTGGGATACTCCAAGGTATTCTCGGGCTGATTGCAGATTTCATTTTTCAGTTTAACCGTACCAGCGAAGCGATTCTCCGCCAAATAACCAGAGCCGGCCTGGCTCTCATTAACAGCTATGGCCGATACATAGTTAAAGGTAATGTCACCTGCGGTGTTATCTTCCGGCTTGACCATGAAAGAATAACCTGAGAGATTCAGCGTACCGGATCCGGTAATACCACCGGACAAGGTGAGAGTACGCCAATCCGTGGGCATTCTGTTCTCCCCGTAAGAGCCGGTACCTTGCGTAATCTTCACAGTGCCGGTGACATCAAGCTGGTTCTCCACAGAAGGAATTCGTAAAGCCTCATCAGACGAGTGATAATTCACCACCAGAGTGGTGTTATTATTCATCGTGATAGTACCGGTGCCGGCGGCATAGTCGCAGCCCAGGTAGAGAGAGGCACCCTCGGCGAGCTTAACGCCGCCGCTGAAGGTGTTTCTTGTATTGAGAATCAGCAGCGCAGAACCATTGTTCAGAATCGAGGTCGGGGTCACCCTCCCTGCTTCATCAACATAATCCGCAATGCAGCTGAGGGAATGGGAAGTCAAAGCATAGGATGAACTCTGAGGTCGATCAGAGGTAAAGGCATAGCCGTATTTCAGCACGGCCGTCCCGCTACCGCTGGTGCCACTGGCAGTGTTGGCATTCACCGTTATAACGCCGGGGGCCACTGTGCCAGTGATGAGAACATCCCTGCTTGAATCCGTGTCTTCGAAAAGCACCGGGCTGCCGTTTGCAAAGGAAGCCCCATTCTCCCAGGGAGAGTCTGCCGAGGTATCACCGGCAGCGGTCCATTCATTACTGTCACTGCCGGTCCAGACGAGCTGTGCGGCGCGCGTGGGCGCGCTTGCTGGCGGAGGAAGCGCACGCATGGCGAAGCGGGGCGAGGAAGCAGCACCGCCACTCATGGGCGCAGCTGCAACCGCCGATGCACCACCTGCTTGCAGCTCATCGTCCTCCTCCTCATCTTTCTTCTTCTCGTCATCATCTTCAAGGCCACTATCGGCCGGTGACTTGGCGAGGAAACCTTCCAGTATACCGGAAGCATAGCCCGAACCGGAGCCGAGCGTAGTAGCAGCTATCAACGGAGCCTGACGGTAGCGCGGAGCATCTCCCACATGCACACCCCACGGAGCCAGATACCCGGTATCCGTGTGGCACATAATGCGGTCGCGGTTCACCTTGAACATGGCTTCGCGATAAGCGGCTCGACTGTCCATTCCCGTAGCCAGGCCATCGGCAAACTGGTTCATCAGCAGGTCACGCTTCGACCCAGCAGCTCCGTTTTTTCCATAGCCGAGAGCGCGCAGATGCGACACCAGATTGCGCAGCAAATCACGCCCCAGCTTACTGTCCAGCCGGTCATCGGCCTCGAGCAAAGCCTCCAGCACCCACTGCTGTTCCTCGGGTGTCAGTTCCAGATTCTTATCGTCACTTGCAAGCCGGGTCAGCATATCCTCCAGTTTGCAGCTACCCGTCTGCCAATGAGCATCAAGCCAGCGATTGGAATAGACCTGAGTCCAGGCCTCTTCATACGCCACAAGGGCAGATTTTCCCTGCTTGCGCAGTTCCCGCATCAGCTTCAGAGCCTCCTGGCGCAGTGCTTCCTGGCGTGCTACCCGTGCTTCTATCAAAGCGGATTCTTTCAGCAGTGCTGCCACTTCCGCATCATTGTACGCAGAGGCATATTCCTCGCCTTTCTCACCACCTTCCGGCATTACCCACCAATACTTGAGCATCGGTTGAACGTCGGCATGAGCTACACTGAGACCTGCCCCTATGGCAGCAACAAAATAGCGCAACCACCCCATGTTGCGGGTGGTTCCCTGGTGGCACGGAAATGAAAATATGTTCATCACTCGGGTATTGTCATCTGTGGCGTCAGTGCCAGAAAGTATGAATAAATCAGTGAAGCTTCTATCAAAAAACGAAATAGTTGTCAAAAAAAAAAAAAAAAAAAAAAAAAAAATCATTTACATTTCATAGGAATATACTCTTTCATTTAGCAGTCAACGGATTGAAACATTCTTTCCGGTGTTACATTTACAACTGCATGTCATAATTTTCAATCACATCTGCCATGAATATCGTATTTTGCAGAAGATTGCGTGTTGATGCCGCCGGAATCTCTAAAGGTTTTTGATTTGCCGCGTATGCTGCGGAGTCACACCTGCATGGACCAAGAACAAATCAAAGAAGCAGAAGCAAAGGTAGAGCGCTGGATGGCCGATAAAACCCACCGCCGCTGTCTGAAAGCCGCTATGTGTGCCGCCAATGCCGTGGTACTGATGGGACTGACCGCAGGGTTGGCACTACTCTGGATTAATGAATTACGCCGCTCAAACGGGCGGCTGGGCTGCAGTCGGCACGGAGCACAGCAGTAAAAGCAAAAAAGCCCTGCACAGCAGAATGTGCAGGGCTTTTTCTTTTTACTGACCGCTCCGGCCGCGGCTCGAACGCGGGACCCCAAGCTTAGAAGGCTCGTGCTCTATCCAACTGAGCTACCGGAGCAGTGATGCGCGCCTATCCTACCACCCGCGGCACACCTTGGCAAGCTTTTATTTGACAACTGCCACACCAGCTGCTACGATAAGGGCGCGTGGCGAAGCCGCTTACAGAAATTGCAGCCAAATCCCCTGCCTTTGCCGGGGAGCTTGAGAGGCTGCGCCGGGAAGGTTCCAAGGATGAGCCCATGGTGCTGGAAAGAGTGAGCCCCGCCGCCTATTCATTTGTGGCAGCCATGGTGGCTGCAGCCTCTGACCAGCCCCGCCGCGTGTGGATAGTGGCCGATGCCCTGCCTGTGCAGGAACGTCTGGCGGCAGAGTGGCCGCTCTGGCAGGGGCCGCAGGCCGTTTTCGTGCCTGAGCAGGAAATCCATATCAACAACGGCATCTCCGACCCCGACCTGGCGGCAGAACGTCTGGAAGCACTGCGCGCTATATCCGGCCCGGCAAAGGAAACTCAGGCAGTCATCGTGACGGCGGCCGCCCTGCAGCAACCGGCTCCCAGTTTCGCGGCAGGCGCCGGGTTCTCCCTCACGCTGAATGTAGGCAGTGAATACCCGCTGGATGATGTATGCACCGCGCTGACTGACCATGAATTCGAGCGGGTAGACCAAGTGACAGGACGCGGCGAGTGGAGCCTGCGCGGCGGTATTCTGGATGTATTCCCCCTGCAGTCTGCCTGGCCGCTGCGTGTGGAGTTCTTCGGTGATGAGGTGGAAAGCATCCGCGCCTTTGATATCGACTCCCAGCTTTCCTTCAAAAAACTCGAATCCGCCGATCTGGTGCTGGATGAACCGCCCGCGGACCGACCGCTGGGCGAATGGATTACCGGAGCCGACTGGGTGGTGAGCCTGCCGGGCTGTGGTGTGCCCGGTCATGTGCTGGTGTATGAGCTGCCCCCGGATCGCGACGAGGTGCTGCCGGATATCGACACCGTGAACGCCGGGGACAACAGCGCTATTTTCGGTACGCCCCTCGGCAGTTTCGAAACAGGCGATTTCGTGATGCAGGAAGCCCGTCGCCAGCTGGCCGGTATGGAGCTGCGAAAGTGGCGCGAGCAGAAATGGCGGGTGGTCATGTTTTTCCCGCACGAGGGCGAAAAAAGCCGTTTCGAGGAAATCTGCGGCGAGGACGATGCCTGGTCCGGCGTGCAGAGCCGCGATGGCGACCTGCCCCTCGGCTTCTCTATTCCCGGGGCAAAGCTGGCTGTGCTCTCCGCTGCTGAAATCTTCGGCCGCTACTCCACCCCGCGCAGCCGCAAGCAGGACGACCGCACCGACCGCATGCGCCGCGAGCGGGCCCAGGCTCCCCTCCGCGAAATTGAGGAGGGTGACTTCGTCATCCACGCCTCCCACGGCCTTGGCAAGTTCGTGGGCATTGTGCGCGATACGCAGAGCGGCGAGGAAGAGATTCATATCAAATACGCAGACGGTGTACTGCTCCGCATTCCGCTGCAGCAGAGCCACCTGGTGTCTAAATACATAGGGCTGGGTGCCAGGACTCCCGAACTGAGCAAACTGGGCGATGCCCGCTGGCGCCGCGCATGCCAGGCGGCGGAAAAGGCGGTGCAGGACTACGCCGCCCAGCTGCTGGAGGTGCAGGCCGAGCGCGAAAGCAACAGTGGCTATGCTCACCCGGCGGATTCCGGGTGGATGTGGCAGTTTGAATCCAGCTTCCCCTACCGCGAGACCCCGGACCAGTTGCGCGCCATATCCCAGACCAAGGCAGATATGGAGAACGGGCGCCCCATGGACCGCCTTATCTGCGGTGACGTCGGGTTCGGCAAGACGGAGGTAGCCATCCGTGCGGCGTTCAAATGCGTGACCGGCGGGCGGCAGGCGGCCATTCTGGCTCCCACCACGGTGCTGGCGGCGCAGCACTACCGCACCTTCCGCACCCGCATGAGCGAGTATCCCGTGCGCATCGAGCTGCTCAGCCGCTTCACTCCTCCCAAAAAGGTGAAGGAAATCGTGGCCGGCATTGCCGACGGCTCGGTGGATATCGTCATCGGCACCCACCGCGTTATCTCCAAGGATGTCACCTACAAGAACCTGGGGCTGGCGGTCATCGATGAGGAGCAGCGCTTCGGGGTGCGCCACAAGGAGCAGTTCAAACGCATGTTCCGCATGGTGGATATGCTCACCCTCTCCGCCACCCCCATTCCGCGCACTCTCTATGTGGCGCTCATGGGCGCGCGTGATATGAGCACCATCGAAACCCCGCCGCTGAACCGCCTGCCGGTGCAGACCGCCGTGTGCCCGTACAATGAGAAACTCATTGCCGATGCCATCGAACGCGAACTGGCACGCAACGGGCAGGTATTCTTCCTGCACAACCGCGTGCAGAGCATCCAGAAAATGAAGGACGAGCTGCAGCGGCTCGTGCCCAAAGCCCGTATTGTGGTAGGCCACGGGCAGATGGATAAGGGCGAGCTAGAGCTCATCATGCGCGATTTCGTGGATGGCAAGGCCGATGTGCTGCTGGCCACCAGCATCATCGAAAGCGGTATCGATATTCCGAATGCCAACACTATCATCATCGACCGCGCAGACCGCTTCGGACTGGCCGATTTGTACCAGCTGCGCGGGCGTGTGGGGCGCGGCGGCCACCGTGCCTATGCCTACCTGCTGCTGCCACGCCAGGCGCTCTGCACCGGCGATGCCCGCAAACGCGTCTCCGCCATCAAGCAATATACCGAGCTTGGCAGCGGATTCAAAATCGCCATGCGCGACCTCGAAATCCGTGGCGCCGGCAATCTTTTAGGCACCCAGCAGAGCGGTCATATTGCAGCCATCGGCTTTGAGCTGTACTGTCAGTTGCTCCGCCAGTCCATCGAGCGCATGCAAGGCAAGGTGCCCACCATCCGGGCTGAGGCTAATTTCAAGGCGGATTTCATCTGCCTGAGCGAAGCCAGCATGGCCACCCGGGCCGATGCCGATAAACTCCTGGGTGCCTACCTGCCGGCATCCTACATGGAATCCACCAAGGCCCGCATGGAAGCCTACACCCAGCTGGCACGAGCCTGCACCACCGATGACGTGGATGACCTGGACCGCCAGTGGCGCGACCGCTTCGGCCCCCTCCCCCGCGAGGTGAGCCACCTGCTCACGGTGCACAAAATCCGCATCCTCGCCACCCGCCGCAATATCTCTCAGGTGGAAATCAGCGGGCAGAAGCTCATGCTCACCCGAAACAACGACTACATCCTCGACAACAAACGCTTCCCCCGCCTGCAGAAAATCAAGCCTGCAGATAAATTGCTCGAGGCGCTCCGCATGCTCCAATGTATGTGATGGTACCGCCCTGCGGTTTTGCTGATAGATTTATATAAGTCAGCGGACCTCAATAAACTGGGATTTGTTGAGGTGAGCGAAGCGAGCAAACTTAAAAGCCCACGTTGCGGGCGACATATCAATAGCGAGGGGTGAAGAGGGGCGCGCGTAAGCGTGCCACTCGCAACCCCTTGTTTGATAAATAAACAAATAAAACCCGTGAAACGGGTGACATAGGGCTTTGGCATTCAACCTTTCCACGGCTTCCCGTCTCCGGGCTCACGCCCTGCGCCGTGGCAGGCTGTCACCCGTTTCACGGGTTCCGGATTATTTTTTTGCATACGAGGGGTTCCGCCCGCCAACGCTGCGCGTGTCGGGCTCTACCCCTCGCTATTGATATGCCGCCCTCCGGGCTCAAAGTTCCGCTCGCCGTTGGCTCGCCAACTTCCACTTTGTCGATGATTCACTTATTATGCCAGCGCATAATTTATTGCGAGGGGCAGCAAACTGAACCAGCCCCCTCCCTGCTACGCTGATTTTTCAATTTCATGGTTGACGGGTTGGTAATGTGTGATATAATACGAGTCCATAGGGGTTTAGAATAACCACCCCGGGTTAGAAACAGTGGACGACGATATCATTTGCACCGAAAAAATCATTGCTGACCGCAAGACTTTCTTTATTGACCTCAAGAGCAACGCCCGTGGCCGCGTGGTTCGCATCACCGAAAAGGTGAGCTCCAACCGTGACCGCATCATGGTGCCTGCTGAAATCCTCGATGATTTCATCGCTGCGCTGGAGGATATCCGCCGCGCCAACAACGAGAACTGATACGTCTCGCTTTCGCTCTCAGCGAAAAATATATTTTGTTAGTAGGATTGACAGACTTTAGTCTGGACAAGCGGCTTGCATTATGCTTAAATCTCGGCGAGACTGAAGCAATGTTTCGTCTGCAATTTTCAAACAAATAAATTAAACTGACTATGAAGAGAATCAAGGTTTTAAAGCTGGGTTGGGAGTTTCCTCCGCTGATAAATGGCGGTCTGGGTGTGGCGTGCATGGGCATATCTCGAGCGCTTTCTCAGAAGGTTGACCTGCAGGTAATCGTGCCCAAGGCATCGCCCGAAGCGAAGTACGACGGCTTTGAGCTGATGGGGGTGAACACCCTGAAGCACGAGCAGATGGAAACGCTGGAGGAAGGTTACACCTACGAGAGCTTCACCGTGGTGGGTAAAGCCCCTGTGAATCTGGATCCCTACGCCTGCGTGGAAGGCACGCCGGGCAATATCACCTTCACCAAGGAAGGCAAGCTGCTCTTCTCCCGCATTCACAAGGCAGACCTGGAGCTCTTCACGAGCAAGGAAGACCTCTATGCCGGCGACCTGGCCCGCAAGGTGATTGAGTTCTCCAAGATTTGCGCGGTGATGGCCCGCAAGTACGATTTCGACGTGGTGCACGCGCACGACTGGATGACCTATCTGGCCGGTGTGGAAGTGAAGAAAGCCACGGGCAAGCCGCTGGTGGTGCACCTGCACGCCTCGCAGTTCGACCGCGCCGGAGCAGACGCCCGCGGCTGGATTTACGACATCGAGAAATACGGCATGGAGCAGGCTGATGCAGTGATTCCCGTTTCCAAGTACACGGGCACGGTGGCTGCCGGGCACTACGGCATCGACCCCGCCAAGATTTTCCCCGTGCACAACGGTGCCGACCCCGTGCACGTATTCCACAGCAAGAAGAAGTTCCCGGAGAAGCTGGTACTCTTCCTCGGCCGCCTCACCGCCCAGAAGGGGCCGGAGTTCTTCCTGGACATTGCCGCCAAGGTGCTGGAACAGACCGACAATGTGCGCTTCGTGATGGCCGGCACAGGCGAGAAGCTTCGCCAGCTCATCGAGACCGGCGCCTTCCACGGCGTGGGCGACAAGTTCCACTTCACCGGTTTCCTGAACAAGCAGAAGGTGAATGAGCTGCTGTCCATGACAGACGTGTACTGCATGCCCTCCGTCTCCGAACCCTTCGGCCTTTCCGCTCTGGAGGCTGCGCAGTTCAACATTCCTGCCGTCATCTCGAAGCAGAGTGGCGTGGCAGAGGTGATGAAGGGCGCGCTGAAGGCTGACTTCTGGGACGTGAACATGATGGCCAAACACATCGTGGATCTGGTGACGGATGAGGAGCTCTACAAGCGCGTGGCTGAGCAGAGCGCCCAGGACATCAAGAACTCGAACTGGGAAACCGCTGCCGATAAGATGATCAAGGTCTACCACCACGTGCTGGGCTGGTAAATCAGAAACAGACAACCTTTTCAAGATACCATGAACATAACGCTCACTTTTCATGCGCATCAGCCGAACCGCCTGATTCCGTATGATTTCTTCAAGATTGGCGAACACGCTTTCTATGAAGATGACCTTCTCAACGGCCGCGTGCTGAGTGCGGTGGCCGAACGCTGCTATCTGCCTGCCAACCGCATGATGAAGCAGCTCATCGAGCTTTCCGACGGCAAGTTCAAGTTCGCACTTGCCATATCTGGTGTGATTCTGGAGCAGGCAAAGTACCACCGCCCGGACCTCATCACCTCCTTCCAGGAGCTGGCTGAGACCGGCTGTGTGGAGTTTCTGGCCATGCCCTACTACGCCTCGCTCGCCTCGCTCTACTCCACCGGTGAGTTCGCTGAGCAGGTGGAGGAGCACTGCGACCTCATCGAGGAGCTCTTCGGCCAGCGCCCCACGGTGCTCTGGAACACCGGCATGCTCTACTCTAACGCCATCGCTGCCCAGGCATACGATATGGGCTTCGAGGGTATCATGGCCGATGGCAGTGGCCGCACCATGAGCAACCGCAACACGAATGACGTGCAGTGCGCCCCGCTCATCGACAAGACCAAGACCCTGCTGCGCCACCGCCACCTCTCCAACGACCTGGCCAACCGCCGCACCGACCCCAGCTGGAGCGAGTACCCGCTCTCTCCCTACACCTTTGCCGAATGGCTGAGCGCTGAGCAGGGTCAGGTGGTGAACCTGTCCATGGACTACGAAACCATCGGCGAACGCCAGCCCGACACCACGGGTGTGTTCGAGTTCTGGCGCACCATGATTACCGCCGCTCTCTTTGCGGGCAACAAGTTCTACACCCCCGGCGAGGCAGTGCGCGCATTCCCCTCCACCGGCACCCTGAACTGCCCGAACCCCGTGAGCTGCTCCACTTTCGGCACCACCACACACTGGAACGGCAACGTGATGCAGCAGGAAGCCCTCAAGAAGATTTATGCCCTCGAATCCCCGGTAAAAGCCAGCGAGGACCGCGACATGATTCACGTGTGGCGCAAACTGCAGAGCGCAGACCACTTCCACTACATGGAAAAGAGCAACGGGTTCACCCCCTACCCCTCGCCCTACGATGCGTACATCTACTACATGAACGCCCTGGCTGACCTGCAGGTGCGAGTGAAGCGCGAAGCCGAACTCATTCACAAGGCACACAAGGTGACTACAGCCTGATTCTATTCAAGCTACAATTGAGAAGGGGGACTTTCGTCCCCCTTCTCTCTTCTCAGCACGTACCATTTACCCCGCACAATAACGCTGACGCCCGATGCAAGTCTCCGCGTACCATAACCAGCTCAGCGCCGTATTCTGCGGCGCTTGTCTTTCATTTGCCCTGATGCCGGGCAGCTCCGACAGTCTGACGCCATGGGAGCTGCTGTGCGGGGGGCTGATGATGGCATTTGTGGTGTTGCTGTTTACAGCCGTCTCCTGCCTGATATATGAGGGGCTGAATCTACCGCAATGGATAAAGGGCCTACTGCTGCTCCTGCTCTGCTGTGGCTGGAAACCTGTCTTAGCCTTTATGGAGATATGGAGCTGCTCCCTTGCCTGGGACTGGACGGATGTGTGGGAGCTGGTGGCGGGCTCCGTCATGCTCTTCTGCTGGCCTGCCGTGGGTGCCATCGTGGCCTGGCGCATCGGCTCCGGGAAGCGCTGGTTTTCCCTGCTGTGCATTATCGCGGGCATCCTGCTTCTGTTGTACGGCATTTCCCCTGAGCCTGACGGAGTCGATTGGGACCTCATGGGATAAGATAGAGCCGATCTGAGCGAAAAAGAGGAATATGCAGAAGTACGAGGTACGAGGTGGGAAGTGCGAAGTATAAAGTCAGGCAGGCTGCGCCTGCAGGTGTTTTCTATTGATAACAAATGGCGAGCCGCAAGGCTCGCGGAACTTTCACTTCGTACCTCCCACCTCGT
>JAZONE010000069.1:0-42956 GCA_045654325.1 Akkermansia sp. | reverse complement strand
ACTTCCCCATCGTCGGCAGTGTATTTCAAGGTGGCGGCAGTGGCTTTGATGGTGGTGCCGCGCTCCTTTTCCAGCTCCAAGTCGCATCGTAGCCATGTCGTTCTGTGAGCCAAGGAGTTGAGCTCTTACATTGTCTTCCTTAAGACCGCTTGGCCTCCGACTTACTTCCCCATCGTCGGCAGTGTATTTCAAGGTGGCGGCAGTGGCTTTGATGGTGATGCCGCGCTCCTGCTCCAGTTCCATGGTGTCGAGGATCTGCTCGGCACGGTGGCGCTGATCAATGGCGCTGCATTCTTCCAGCAGACGGTCTGCCAAAGTGGACTTACCGTGGTCAATGTGGGCAATGATGGAGAAATTGCGCTTGAATTTGATATCCGTTGCCATGCGCGCGCAAGGATACGCTACAAGCGGCGGGAAGTCAAGCGAATTCGCTTACTCCCACAGGTAGGACTGCAAAGAATCCACCACTTTACCGTCCACATAGAGGTTCACCTTCCAGGTCATCACGTCGCCGCGCTTGGCGCGCTCAGGGCCGGAAAAATGAAACTTTTCCTTGCGGGAAGCAGCCTCCTCGCGGGGGTCCTTGTATTCCACCACACGTGTAAGAACCTCGGAACCGGTGAGAGCCTGGGTGTAAAGCATTTCAATCTTCACCGGTTTCTGAGGTTCAGCATCATACCAGCTCAGGAAATAATAATCGCCAAGGCGATCGGCACATTCCCGGTCAGAATTGGCACCATAAAACACATACTGAGCATTAGCACGCAGCGGCGCCTCCTGCCAACCGACCTCCGGTAGTGTAGTGGACTTAATCGGCAAATCAACCATGCCTACGATGTGAGTATTCTGAACCTGTGAGCAGGAGGCCAGCAGAAGAACAGCCAGAGCAGAAAAGACATGACGAATGCGCATATCCCTATTCAATACCATCAGCCGCGATTTGTCAATGTATTTTCTTGTTGATTTTGCTTGCAGACACAGCGTGCAGGCGCTATAACAGAAACATGGCAGTCCCTCAGAATACAATTGCGCTCATTTTTGATTTCGACCAGACCCTGAGTCCGCACAACATGCAGGAAGATACAATTTTTCCTGAGTTCGGCATCAACGCCGAGCAGTTCTGGAAACGCTGCAATGAACGTAGCCGTGATGAAGGCTGGGACGGAGAATTAAGTTACCTGAAAGAAATGCTGGATATACTCCGGCTGGATGGAGTAACAAACGAGCGCTTGCGCGAGCTGGGGCAGAAGCTGACCTACTTCAGGGGCATTCCTGAATTCTTTGAGACATTCGAATCTCTGGCGTTAAGCAAAGAGCACCACTTTGCCGGCATCCACGTTGAGTTCTACATCATCTCCAGCGGCATCAAGAGCATCCTGGACGGCTCCATTATCCGCCCTTACCTGCGCGAAGTCTTCGCCTGTGAGTTCAGTGATGAAAACGGCTGCATCGGTTTCCCCAAACGGGTTATCTCTCACACCAGCAAGACCCAGTACCTCTTCCGCATCAACAAGGGCATGCTTAACTACATCGAAGACGTAAACGACCACATGGATGCCGATTTGCGCCCTATTCCCTTTGAACACATGATTTATATCGGCGATGGTCCTACCGATGTACCTTGCTTTACCGTGATGCGTCAGCAAGGCGGGCTGAGCGTAGCGGTGTACAACCCGGACGACGAGACACGCAGAAGCTTCCGCAAATGCTATGGTCTCAAATCAAGCCAGCACCGCGTAGACTTCTTTGCCCCGGCAGACTACCGCCCCGGCAGTCACCTGTGCAACATTCTGGTGGAAACCGTCCGCAACATGGCCGATTCCATCATGCATGCCCAGCGGGTACAGCCAATGCCGGGCCACCGGGCTCCCAGACCTTGATTCCCCTTCCCTGAAGAATCGGCATGTAGAAAGCCCCTGGCGCAGCAGAGCACCAGGGGCTTTCCGGATAAATGATATGCGCTTGTTTATGCTTTGGGCGCAGCATCGGCGGGAGCTTCTGTGCTCTTGCCCAGGTAATCAGGCAGCTGTACACCCACACTCTGAGCCAACTCATGCAGCGGCAGGGTACCGGTAACCAGATTCTGTACAAAACCACCCACAGAGCCACTCTTGCTGTCGCCACCGCCCATGACCACCACCTTATCGAAGGAAAGGTTACGGATGGCGCTGGCCTGAGTCTCCACAATAGTGGGCAACTGTTCAGTAACCAACAGACCAGATGCAGCGCGGGCGTCACCGGCCGCGGCCACAATCTGGCGGAAACCGGTTGCCTTAGCTTCCAGTGCAGCCTGAATAGCAGCAGCATTACCGCGGCCTACCAGCTCAAGACCTTCACCCTCTGCCTTCTTCTTGAGAAGAAGAGCATCTGCTTCACCCTTGGCCAGCTTAGTGGCAGCAAGACCTTCGGCTTCTTTCTCAATCACCAGGGCATCTGCCTTACCCTGCTGTTCCTTCACCATGACAGATGCCACGGCTTCTGCGGCAATTTCCTGCTTGCGCTTCTGAATTTCGGCGCGCACAATTTCATTGGCCGTCTGCGTGGCACGCTCGAGTTCGGCGCGCTTCATTTCAGCCTCACGATTGGCGATATAACCGGCGGCTTCTGCCTGAGCGGCCTGTTCCTTCTCGGCCACCAGGGCAATACGGGCAGCTTCCGCCTGGCGCACCTTGAGGCGGGCGTTGGAATCCGCCACCTTCATCTGGGCCTCGTTATTACCCTCTACCGCAGCGGCATTGGCCATAGCCACCTGCACCGTCTGCTCACGCAGAGCCTCAGCCTTACCAATTTCACCGCGGCGGGTCTCTTCCGCCACTTTAATCATAGCATCGTTAATAGCACGGGCGGCGGCCTCCTGACCAAGAGCGGCAATGTAGCCCGAAGCATCGCGGATATCCGTGATATTAGCATTGATGAGGTACAGGCCCACCTTGTGCAGCTCCACATCCACACCACCGGTGATTCCCTTGATGAGTTTCTCGCGGTCGGCATTGATTTCCTCAATGGTGAGGGAGGCAATGACCACACGCATCTGCCCCATAATGATTTCGGAAGCAAGATCTCGGATATCCTGGCGAGTACGCCCCAGCAGGCGGCTGGCCGCGTTCTGCATGATTTCCGGCTGAGTGCTGATACCTACAATGAAAGAGGACGGAACATCCACACGGATATTCTGGCTGGAAAGGGCACCCTTCAACGGCACATCAATGTTGATGGGATTCAGGTCCATGAATGCATAGCTCTGCACAATGGGCATGATGAAGGTGGCGCCACCATGTATACACTTGGCCGAACGCCCGGCGCCCACGTTACCGTAGACGATGAGAATTTTATCTGACGGGCACATCTTGTAGCGGCTGAACAGCCAGACAACAGTGCCCAGGAGGAATGCCACCAGAATGATGATGGCTACGATATTGCTGGCGCCCACAGAGGAAGCGGCCATCTGGATTGCATTTTCAATCATAGTTCGTTGTATCGGGTGTTTTTATTTATTGAGAAACGGGTTGCACAGTCACCTGACCTGCAGCAGAAGCCGTTACTGAAATACGAGTACCGGCAGGAAGAGGTGTTGCGCCGTACTGGACAGCTGCAATAGTAATCAGTTGGTTCGGATGCGCTACCTGAACCTGGCCGCCGGGTTCCCCAGCTGCAGGAATGGTAACATATACCGTTCCGTAAAGTCCCACGAGGCTCTCCGGGGATATATTGCCATCAGACCGCAGGCCATAAATCATGCGAATGAGCATGGCCACCAGCAGGAACATGAGCACACCAACCCCCAGCCCCACACCGCAGGCCCACCACACATTCCCCACCGCCTGCTGGCAGATATAGCCGCCCCAGCCAAAGCCCAGGAAAAAGCCGACTACAGCCCTGAATGAGAAGACACCGGTATCTGTGCCATCACCCCCAGGAGCATCAGCATCACCGCCGCCGTCAAAATCAGTAAAGAAGGAGATTACAAACATAAGAGCAGCCAGTAAGGTGGCAGCCCATGCTATAGTGCAGAAAATAGCGCGCGCAGAATCGAATCCAGGCATCAGTTCCATAACGCAATCAGCTTACCACAGTCAGACTCTGAATCAAGCAGAAAGTAGGGCAAGGGTTACTTGTTAGATGATTTTTTCCTCTTTTAGGCTTGCAAATGCCTGAATTAGTGCTATTATCCCCTCACCTTGTAGGTCGATTTGCCGCAGCCACGAAAAATCAACCACTAACACAAGATACAAAAAAATGAGCGATATCAACGTTAACGACTTCAAGACGAACGAACAGGACACCGGCTCCACCGGCTTCCAGGTTGCAGTGCTTACCAAGCGCATTGCCCACCTTACGCAGCACCTCATCGCCAACAAGCACGACCACGCTTCTCGTCGCGGTCTGCTCATGATGGTGGCTCGCCGTCGTAAGCTTCTGGATTATGCCAAGCGCACGAACCCGGATCTGTACAAGGATCTGCTGGTGCGTCTTTCCCTCCGCCACTAATCCAACGGTGGCGTCGGGCTTCGACAAGAAGCCGCACACGCTAATTACAGAAACACCGCAGAGAGGTCGATCTCTGCGGTGTTCCTCTTTTTCAAAGTCTCTTAAGCAGACTGCAATTCATCTCCGTGTTCACGAATCACCTGCGGCACATATTGTCTGCGGTGCCACAAGGGGGCAATAATCCCCTGCTCCCGCCCCACACAGTAAAAGAGCTTGATGGCTGCCAGATAGGTATAAGTCGAAAAGAACGTCGTGATAGTACCGGCAGATATGAAGAAAAGTCCAGGCTGCCCGGCAAAGGGAATAGCAAAGAACAAACAGGGGAGATAAAGCGGTGTTCCGCGCAAAGTCGAACATGTCCGGAACATCAGAACAATCCCGCACAGGAACGTAAGCGAAAGAATAACAAGTCCTACATACCCAAGTCGGTGAATCGTTGTGATGTAACCGCTGTGCCATGTACCAGTTCTGGCAAAATAGTCCTGATCACCGTATTGCGTCTCTCCACGCATCAGGGCTCGCCTTTCGCGACGCATATAATCAACAGACTGACCAAACCCATCGCCCCAGGTATAGTCCTTGATATAAGCCGTGCGCGGGTCCATAGCCCAACGCCACATTTCGACGCGCCATTCACTGGAGTGGCGCGTCTCCTCCTTGATATCGCGTTCGATTTCCACGCCGGGAGCCACAGACAAGCAGCGCTGCATACCATACGGCAGCTGCTTTACAATACCTTCAGTACTCAGGAACAAGAGCCCTCCATATGCCAGAAGCCCGAGCAGAACCAAGGCCCACAGCTCTCTCTTCACGAAAGCTAAAGCGGCAATGATAAAACCATTCGCCATGAGCACCTCTCGCCAACCGGAAATCAGAATCGCACAGAAAGAGAGGAACAGCCCCACGAGCAACGTTGGGGAAAAAAGCACTTTCAGCAAAGGATTCTGACCGTATAAAATATATATACAGTACATCCCTAAAGGCGCGAACATAGTAAAACGCGAAGTCGTTGCCGCGTCCGCCAACTGTGACATAGAAACACCACCCCTGATTCCGGCAAGACTAAGCACAATAGCCAGCACACTAAAGCCAACGACAAGCTTCACGGCCCAATCCATCACCTTTCTGAGCTGTTCATACGTGGCGGGAATCGCGCTGACGGCCAGGTAATACATGGTCGCCACAATACACCAGATATATTCCTTACCACCGACCGTTTCCGCATCATCATCCAGGACACCTACAGACACAGGATTGCGATAATACGATACAACCATGTAAATAGCAATGGCGCAGACCAGCAAATCCAGGACGAGCAGGCTACGCCACTTGAACTTGACATACCCCATCAGCCACATCAGCAGCCAATACACCAGGATGCCGCTACACACCACAAACGCCACGGGCAACGTTGCAAGTTTACCCGGAAGGGGCAGCAGCGACATCACGGGGGGTAGCAGATAAATCAGAGCCCAACATCTCGGCCCTATCCACAGCAAAAACACTATACCTACCATGGCTGCAATAATGCCGACAGAGGTGACTGCGCTTTCTGCAGCGTGCACCCCCACAACAAAACAAAGCACCACAAGGAATAGTGCCGCAAGCACATTCTTGACTACGTTATTCTGCATATGGATACCGAGTAAAAAAAACACCTGTCGTTTTTTTCCGACAGGTGTTGTATTTCAGGATTGAATTACAGCGCCGAAGGTATTTCCTTGCCGAGTTCTGACGCCTTGCGACCCTTGCCATCGCCGGCAATACGTTCGAGAAGCACGTCGCGGTATCCCATACCACCGGGAATCATGGGAAGCACGTGCACATCATAAGGAACCATAACGTCCAGCACGTAAGCTTCCTTGGATTCAAGCATACGCTTAATAGCCGGGGCCAGGTCCGCAGGATCCACCACTCGCTCGCACTTGATACCAAAGCCCGCGCAAAGCACAGGGAAGTTCGGGTACAGGATATTCTCGTTGCGGTGAGTGCGGTCATACTCATCAGCAGGATCTGCGAGGAAAGTCTGCGCACGATTCGAATCATACTTCAAGTCCTCCCACTGAACCACCATACCCAGATGCTGGTTATCAAGAATAATGCACTTGATGGGCATCTTCTCCACGTGAATCGTTCCCAGCTCCTGCACATTCATCAGGAATGAGCCATCGCCATCAATATTCACGACAGGCTTATCAGGATAAGCCATGTGGGCACCCATGGCAGCGGGCAAGCCGTAGCCCATGGAGCCGAGACCACCGGAAGTGGACAAACGGCGAGGCTGCTGGAACTTGTAGAACTGAGCGGCAAACATCTGGTGCTGGCCTACGCCGGTGCAGATGATAGCATCCTGATCCTTAAGCTGGTTATAAAGTTCTTCAATGGCCTGCTGAGGCGCGATTTCAGTCTCTTTCTTCTCGTAGCAAAGCGGATACTGCTGCTTCCAGGCCTCGATGATACCGAACCATTCCGGGCGATTGCCAACGGAGTACTCGCGACGAGTAATCCCCATGGACTCAAGCTTAGCGTTCATATAAGCCAGAGCCTGGCCTGCGTCCGAACGGATGGCGAAATCCACTTTCTTATTCTTGTTGAGCTCGGCGGCATCATAGTCAATGTGAATAATGCGGGCATGCTCACAGAAAGTACGCACAGCACCGGTCACGCGGTCATCAAAACGGGCACCGATTGCCAGCACTACATCGGCTTCATTCACCGTATTATTGGCATACACGGCACCATGCATACCAAGCCAACGAACAGAAAGCGGATGGTCCTCCGGCATAGCACCGATACCCATAAGCGTGGTGGCCACGGGAATCTGGGTACGCTCGGCAAACTCGAGCAGCTGCTCAGCGGCATTCGAAATCACCACGCCACCACCGGCATAGATAGCAGGACGCTTTGCTGCCAGAAGAATAGGCAGCACCTCATCCAAGGCATCTGTATTCAGTGCGATTTCCGGCTTGTATCCCGGCAAATCCAGGGGAGCATCAAAATCAGGCACGAACTTCCCCTCCTGGAAGTTCTTGGGAATATCAATCACCACAGGACCGGGGCGCCCGGTGCGGGCCACATGGAAAGCTTCGCGCACAATGCGAGGGATATCTTCCAGCTGAGTAACAAGATAGCTGTGCTTCACGATGGGAGCCGTCATACCAAACACGTCCGTCTCCTGGAAAGCAGATGTACCAATCAGCCCACTACCCACCTGCGCCGTAATGGCCACCATGGGCACGGAATCGAGCATCGCGTCAGCGATGGGGGTAATCATATTGGTTGCGCCGGGGCCGGAAGTAGACATGCACACACCCACCTTACCGGTGACACGGCCATAACCTTCAGCAGCAAAGGCACCACCCTGCTCATGACGGGGCAGAATGGTACGGATAGACGGCTCATGGCTCAGCGCCTGATGAATCGGCATGCTGGCACCACCGGGATAAGCAAATACCACATCCACACCCTCTCGCACTAGGCTCTGTACGAGGGCTTCGGCCCCGGTCATCATTATACCCTCAGACTTGGACTTGCATGTGGACTCGTTATTCATGGTTTTTCTTTATGTTATGTGATTACGTGCGGTAACTTTTTATTCACACCTGCACTCGGCGCGCATTATATCAAAGTAACACCCACTTGAAAAGCATATTTTTCGCCACAAAGGCACTCTTCTGAACGCTGCAGATTTTTTTTCTGTCAACGCGCAGAATAAATGAGCTTCACCTCATTTCCGATGTCCAGCATCAGGGCAAGCTCGTTAAGATCTTTCTGATCGAGGCGCAGAATCTGGTTGCCATGGCCATTCTGCCCGCCAGCCAGGGTCACGCCATTCTCCAACACAAGAACACGCTCCGATGCCGAAAACTGCGGCGCACGTGGCAGCACAGCCATACCATTGATATACCCTTCGCGTGCAGAAACCCTGGTTACGGCATTCTTACGCCGCGCCTCAGGCACTTCATCCATACTGAGAATCGGATAATCCGCCACGAGTTGATTACCATCCCACACAGAAACTTCACGCTGAAGCGGCCGGATTTCCACACGCAGCCGCATGGGTACAACCACGAGTTTCTGACCTACTCGTAAACTGGAAGGCTCCACAATACCATTCAGCATCATGATGACATCCTGCGGACATTTCTGTTTTGCTGCAATCCGTGCCATATTATCACCAGAGCGGACAGTATACACCTCAGCCCCCGGGTGCAGACGCGAAAGATACCGGGGCACATTCACACGCCCGCAAATCTGGCGGGCTTCGCGTCCGGCTATTCCATCATCCGAAACAAAAGGCTGCAGCAGCAATACGGCTTCACCGCCTTTCTGCTCCTGCATCAGGCGACGAGCCTGCTCCAGTTCATCAGGCCGCCGAGGCCAGAGCGAAAAATTATCAGCGCCACTGACCTGCTCCAACAGACTACAGAAGGCCACGACGCCGGAAATCAAAAATATTAATCTCATATGACTGCTGAATCATTTGTAACATAAAATAAAGAAGCGACACTTCCCACGCATCATCCACACCGAAAATGACAGCGCGCAATGAATCGCCGGAACTCAGAGCCTCCGCCACCACACGATCTGCCACTTCCTCGGGGGCATCGTGCACCAGCTCTTCGCTCACATCACTCCTCACAAAGCGGAATCCATATTCAAACAGAGCTCGCAGACGCGCTCCCTGGGCTTCCATCCAATCAAAAAAGCGGCCGGCATCCGCCCCGAACCCTTCAGTCTCAATCTCTCGCAAATCAGCAGGACGCAAGATTCGCGGGCGGCAGGCCTCCACCCATCCGCTGCGAATGCGGCAAACCCCAACCTCATCCATAGGCTCGGTAATCAGGCGAAAATTGAACCGGGTATCACCAAAGGTATCAATCCGTCTATCCGGCACGTACAGCACCCGGGTCTGTCGCATAGCGTAATCGACCGAACTCCGATTCATACCAAGGTATACAACGCTAAAAAAAACAAAGGGCGGCTCCACCATGACTGGAGGAACCGCCCGTTACTAAAAAAGCAACCGGGCCAAATCAGGCCTGATGGGACTCGATGTAAGCCACCACGTCGGCCACAGACTTAAGCTTCTCGGCGTCCTCATCGGGAACTTCCACGGAGAACTTGTCCTCGAAAGCCATCACGAGCTCGACGGTGTCAAGGGAGTCTGCACCAAGATCTTCGATGAACTTAGCATCGGAGGTCACTTTTTCCGGATCAACGCTGAGCTGAGCAGCGATGATTTCCTTTACCTGGGATTCGATATTGTCGGACATAAGATTGTGCCAGTTTTTATAGGTGCCACTATTCTAGCGTGTCTGAGCGCACCTTGCAATAAAAAAAATGAAGTATACTCAAAAAAGAGTGTCAGATAGTCACCTTGGCAAATAACGCAATGCCCTCAAGCGTGAGAGATGGCACCAGCACCGACTCGTGGTGCAAGTGAGGTGCCAGAGCTGCAGCATCGCCGCCAGTCATTAACACATGAACAGACCGCCCCAGCTCCGACTCTATACCAGACAGCACAGCATCTATCATGGCGGGATATCCCACACGCAAAGCAGCCGCCAGAGCTTCGTGAGTATTCCGCCCGATAACCGGCCCGGGAGCATCCCAGGCGACAGCAGGCAATTGCGCCGTATTCGGTTGAAGGCAACCCGCCACTGCCGCAAGCCCGGGAGCAATAACACCACCGGCAAACACCGGCCCATGCCCAGAATCCACCACGACATCAAAAGTAGAGGCCGTACCCAGATCCACCGCAACAAGCGGCAGTGATGCACGGCGCACAGCCGCGAGCACATTGGCTACCCGGTCTTCTCCCAATGTATCAATGCCGGGATAACTCGAAAAATCAACCTCTCTGGCAGCACGTGCAGAAAGCCGCAGCAGCGGTACTGCAGAAAGCGTTTCTGAAATGACCCGGGCAGCCCAGGGCACTACGGAGCAAAGACAAACCCGGTCATATACCCAGCCGTCAAGCGCAGCCATCAGCGAATCGCGACTGATATCACGCGTCGGCACAATACGCAACTCTGCATCCCGGCCAGGGCAACACAACATCAGCTTGGTACGCGTATTCGAATTATCTATCAGCAAGCAGGAATCTGTGTTCATATACCGAATTTCCTTTCTATGGCAGCAGCAATCCGCGAGGCACCGTGTGCGCGGTCGGCATGAATCATTGCAGCATAGAGCCGGTGCCACCCCGCAGCAGAATTCTCCAGCAAACCTCTCAGCACCTGAACGAGATGCTGGGTAGATTCTGCATGACAGCCGGCGGCATCCTGAAGCAGGAGTTGCAAATTCCCCTGCTCCTGCCCCGGCAAGGTGAAATTAACAATAGCGGGTACACCGGACGCATAGCATTCAAACATCGTGGCAGCTCCGGCTTTCCCTATATAAAAATGGTTTTCAGCCAGCAGAGCCGGCATATTGTCCGCATGGCTCACCAGAACAAGGCGACCACTGCGGCAGGCCTCAGCAAACTCTTTCTTCAAGCACCGCAAGTGCTGACCGGCTATCACCGTAAGCACCAGCTGAGGAAACTCTGTCAACAAGGCCGCCACATCAGCTACGACCCCGCCAGGGCGGCGGTATGCGCCATATAGAATGCGCAAAGATGAGGCATCCGGAGCACAGCGGTTTTCCGATTGAATAAAAGATCGGCGCACAGGAAACCCTGCGGGCACCACTCTATCCTCACTCAGCGCGTACCTGTCACGCACCAATCGGGCAGACTCCTCGTCAGGCACCGTTACCAAAGCAGCATTGCTGCGCATCCACGGCCTGCTGATTTCCTGAGCATCTGTCACCACCACTGCGTATGGAATCTCACGTGGCTGCACATCCAGCATATAGGCAAACAAAGGATAAGTACAAACGACAAAATCCGGCTCCCATTCATCAAGCAGAAACTCCAGACGCCTCTGTACTGGCTTCAGCCACGGAGTGCGAATAAGAGAAGCCCAATCAGCGGTATCGGTCAGCGAATAAGTCACACCCCACAACCAAGGCGCACGCCGCACGCAGAAGCTGTAAAAAGCCTGAGTCAGGCCGAATACGCGCGGACTTGCTTCCTGACACACGTCTGCGACTCTGGTCTGCCAGCCTGCCGCGGCATAATGTTCGGCCAAAGCAGCAGCAGCGGAATGATGCCCCTGTCCATAGCCGACACTAAGCACCAGCAGACGCCTCTTTCCCTGATTATTCATAACACACCATGAAAAACAGGCTCCGGCATATTCACCGGAGCCTATCATGATTCTATAAAAGAACTAGGGACCAATCTTATCCGGACGCCCCTCAAACGCAGGTCTGCGAGGCACGTAGATAGAGTCATTCGGCATCAGCTTGATGGACCGGTCGCGAGCACTGAAATAGTCATAAACGCGGGTCACCTTGCCACGGGTCACCTGAATCTTACGCGAACCCCATTCCGTAATATCGCCACATTCGATAAGCGCCTGAATCAGAGTCATGCCCTCGCGGTATGGCAGGTTCTTCTTACCTCCCACATAACCAGTCACCTGAATATAACGAGTATCAATCGGCGTTTCATTACGAGGACCGACCTCGGCCATGACGATAGGATCAGAATAAATCTGCTGAGCCAGATACAGAGAACGCAGGGTATTCTCAACCTGACGGGCAGTCATTCCCGACACTCGAACTCGTCCACTCAGATAAGGCATCGAAATGGTACCATCCTCACGGCTCACCGTGTACTCACCATTCACATTACCGGCATCCTCGCTGGGAATGTTCTTGAACTGCACCCGCACAGAGCTGCCTTTGGTAGCGCGAGGCTCAGTCGCTGCATCCTGAGCCATAATCGGCAACACAATCAGCCCAAGTAGAATAACGAGCAAATAATGAAATATTCCGTTTTTCATAATTAATTAATACAAATCTTCATGAGAAGTTTCAGAGACCTGCTGCTTGGCTACAGACTTCTCTTTGCGTCGCAGCGCTTCAGGTTCCTTGCGCTTATCGTCCTTGGTGTAGTACGAATAATAGGTAGTGTAGTACTGATACTGTGTATCACCGCTGATATCCACATTATTCATCACCAGCCCCATCAGCTGGCCACCGGCATTCTGCACCAGAGATTTGGCACGCAACAGAGCCTTAACCGGCATCTTGCGAGGCTGCAACACCAGAAGAGTCGCATCTGCCTTGCTCACCAGCAGTGAAGCATCACTTACACCCAGCACAGGCGGAGAGTCAATCAAGACTATATCGAAACGACGAGACACCTCCGAAAGCAGGGTCTGCATGCGGTGAGAGCCAATCAGACCGCTCGGATCCACCGGCACCGGCCCGCTGGGCAACATGTAGAGATTGTCGCACCCGGTCTGGAATACTACATCCTTCAATTCAACATTACCGGAAAGATAGTTTGAAAGGCCGACATCGCTCTTAAGCTCAGAGTATCGAGCCAGACGAGGACGACGCAAGTCGGCGTCAATCATCAGGGTACTGTACCCGGCCTGCGCAAACACATACGCAAGATTACACAACGTAGTCGTCTTACCCTCACCTGCATTCGCAGATACCACAGTAAAGGTGGTTGCCTTGAACAAATCTCGCTTCAGTTCAATATTCGTACGCAAAATACGATATGCCTCGGCGTCCGGGCTGTCACCGCCCTGCAGAATAAGCAAACCAGCATCCTGAGGAATTACACCCAGTACCGGGAGTCCCAGACTGCGTTCGGCGTCTTCCAGCGTCTTGACTGAGGTATCAAAGTAATTGCTCATGAATGCCACAACAACACCGGCCATAAGCCCCACAACTGCACCAACAATCAAATTAAGTCGATAATTAGGACTACTCGGGGCACTGGGAAGCTGGGGACGGCTGTACACCTCGATACTGGTACGCGGAGCCATCAGGCGCATTTTATCGGCAATATAATCATTCTCAAGTTTATCGTAGCGATTCTTTTCTGCAGTATACTCCTGCAGTGCATTCTTCACCTTCTGATCCTCGAGAGTCTTATCACGCAAGCGGTCTCGAGCCTGCAGATAGCGCTGCTCAATATCCTGCAGCTCAGATTTCTTGACATCAAGCTGGTCTACCATCGCATCTCGCATGCCGACCAGTTCTTCATACAGCTGAGCCTGCGTTGTCTTATGCTGTTCGTCTAAGCGCAGCACATTCGGGTGGCGCTGGCCATAACCGCTCAACAGCATCTGCGCGCGGCTGTTCTCTTCCTCCGTGTAGCGATTATTCAGTTCACGCACCTTGGCTGAACAATAGGATTCTGCCGTAAGCAAACCTGTGCGGGTCACATAACTGAGCAGCTCTGCATCCTTCAGATCCTGTAGTTTTCCAATATGCACAGTCATCTGTGCAATCTCGGTCTCCAAAGAAAGCTTCGAATTATTAAGCTGTTGCAAAGTCTGTTCCTCAGCTCCTGTAGACACAGGAACAGCTCCACCGCCATTACTCCACATACCCTGAATATACTTTCCGGCGCGAATATACTGACGAACGGCATCAGCTTTACTCTCAAGTTCATCCTGGCGAGAACGCAGCACCTCATAGCGCTTATTGATAGCCTCATTAATGACGGCGTTCTCCTTCTCTTCACGAAGCTCCTTATAGCAATCCACTACAGCCTGACACACCTGCTGCGACACCCGTGGATCATTAGACGTCACCGAGATATCCACCAGGTTGGTGTTCTTGCGGGGATTCACATAAACCATGCCCATGAGCATGCCTGCTGCAGTCGTCTCGTCTACCTGCCACTCATTCGGCAAATCCAGTTTATTGGCTACAGCTATCAAGTTCTGCTGAGATACCAGAATTTCGAACTGCGTCTGCATGTAAGCCGCAGTATCCGCCATGGCCGCAATGGGGTTACCCTCGCCGCCCACAGCTACATTAATCAAATCGCGGGGCTGCTTAATTTCAAATGACATCCCGCTACGATACTTCGGCGTCATCATCTTGGTGACTACTGCACTACTCACAAAGACAAGCAGAAACACCAGCAGTATCACCTTCCATCGACTACGAAACACCTGCATGTAATCCTGCGCATGCAGCACCATTTCCGTCTGATTAGGACGACTTAAGCTATTTTCCATATACAATATACACTAAAGTAAAGGGGGGAAAGTGTCACCACTGACCCCTCTTTAGAGAAAAATTGTTACATCCGGTTAGAATGAGTATGTCAACCCTGCCGATAAATTGTGGCGATCATAATCATCAGAACCCGCCGCCCGGTCTGATTCGTAGAAAGTGTACGAATAACGGATATTGCCCGACAGATTCTCAGAGAAACGGTAATTCATACCAATAGTAGGATTCAGAGTTGTATTCTTCTCATCAGCCATCCCATTAGTACCCCGGCTGTACTCGCTGCGCAGCACTGAAACACCAAACACGAAAGATACATCGGGAGAAAGCGTGTAGGTGCAATCCACACCGACTCGTAAGGCCAGGTCTGACAGATAGTCACTACCACCGCGATACGTATCCACGTTTTCGTTGCTCAGAGTCAGGTATGCTCTGGTGCTGAACCCTTCGGAAACTGTTCGGTTATATCCGAGACTGATGTTCGGTGACACAAACGTAGAACCACCGGCCATCTTAATCTGACCACCAATGCTACCGCTGCAGCTGGAAACCGGATCAAGCGCACGGGAGAATCCCACAGTCGCTATCACGTTATCAGAGTTGTTACCATAGTCACGGAGATCATAACGATACGAAAGATTGACGTTATAGCTCAACAGCTCAGACGCACGATAACTCAGACCAGCACCTGCAGAAACATATTGGCGGTCATCGTAGGAGTAATCCGTCTCACTATAGAGGTTGCCGCTGTAACTTGCGTTGACGTTCCAGCTCCAGCGGGCATCAATCGCCTGGGAATACGTATTGCTGAACGACCAATACAGGCAATCGCCCTGACGACGTGCAGCAGAAATACCATTAGCATAATCCGGCTCCGGGCTATAGGTAACCGACAGCGTTGCTGAATATGTGCTGCGGGCAGTAAAGGCATGCACCAGAGTCGCCGACAAACCGCAATCAGCAAATGTCTTCTCTCCGCTCTGAGAGTCCTTCAAATAGTGAGTAGCACCCAGATTGAAGCTGTAGGAAATCTTATCTACAGACTCAAAGTCTGCGTAAGAAGCGCCAACACCACCACTTACGTATGCACTAGACTTAGCATCTGTAAACGAGGCATCCATATTGGAATCATACCCCATTCTCACGTATGCGTTGTACTTAATCGCGTGAGATTGAGGCAACCCTACCGTGGGAGCCATGTCGTACAGAGAAAAAGCCCCAGCGCTGCCTACACCCATACCAGCAAGCAGCAATACCTTGTAAAAATATGATTTCATATCTGTTAAATATCTCTATGCCTCTTTAGTTATTCGGGGAGGTAGGAGAAGGTGTCGGAGTTACCGGAAAAATCGGAACCACAGGCATAGAAGCATCTTCATTTGCTCCATCATGCTTAGTAACAGGCCCCGTAATCATCGTTGCCACAGCACCGGTAACACTCTGCATCACAGCCGCCGCAACACCGGCATCGACTGCCACCAGAGCATTCACCAGCTCAGATCCCTGAATTGTACCAGTTCCTGCTATCTGTCCAGAGCTGAGGTATGCGGCTGCACTCTGAGTAAATCCGCTCTCCAATGAAGGCGAAGCCAGCAGAACCGCACGAAGCACAGCATACGCGCGAGACACATCCCATGCCGTCGAGCTCTCCGCAATCTTTTTCACAATTTCCGCAGCTTCATCAGGATTCTCCTTCACTGCATTATACACAGCCATACTGAGCTTATCAACCGGTGCATCGGCCATCGAAGCCCAGTCTGCCTGTCCTGCACCATAAAGCGGCCCGGCCAGCATACCGGCCAACAGAATCATTGAGAGAAATTTCTTCATACGCGCGCGAAAAAAAGGATTAAAAAAGAGAAGCGGGTAGCGGGAATCGAACCCGCATGATCAGCTTGGAAGGCTGGAGCTTTACCATTAAGCTATACCCGCGTAACTGCAGGCAGGATACCACACTCCATATATCCTGACAAGCAAAATATCTCAATTTTTAATTTTTTCTATTTTTACTTGACACCGTTCCAACCTCACGCTAGAATCTGCGCGCACCGCATGCGGGCGTCGTTCAATGGTAGGACGCGTGCTTCCCAAGCATGAGACACGGGTTCGATTCCCGTCGCCCGTATTTTAATTTCGGCAGAGTCGCCAGTCGTCTCTGCCGATTTTAGTATCCGCATCCCACATATTAGCTTGACATTTCAGGCAAAAACATTTAACTTTCCCTAAAGATTCCATTATACCATTCGCCATGATGAAACAACCCACAACCTATCGCCAGATGGAGTTGAATCCTCGCATGGCAGACGGTGAGATGCACGCACCGGCTCAAATGAGGCAGCAGATGGAGCAGGCGAGGCAACAGGCTGAGTTTTATGAAGCGCAGCGCGCCCAGTGGGAAGCCCAGCGGCGTGAACTGGAAGAGAGCAACGAGAAGAAGGCCCTGTTCAACGACAGCCTGAATGAAATAGGGATGAAGCTGCATAATGCCGTACGGCGGCTGGAGAAAGAACTTGAATCCATGGATCGGGAGCAAGCCGAAATAGAGCAAGTGAATGAATGCCTGAAGCGGCATCTGCAAATCCTTTCATCCATGCAGCCGCAGACCTGGAGCACAGAAGGGTTCAACGAACGCCTGAACGAAGCCATACCGAAACTCGAGCGTGCAGCAAATGACTTTGAAGAAGCCTACGCCGGAGCGCCCAGATACCGGCACACACGGATATTCCGCCACAAGCCGGGAGCAGAGAACCGTCCGCAACTGGACTGGGATACTCTGAAAACCCAGCTCAGCCAGGGCTTCTTTTTTCATTTACCGCTTTTCATACTTCTTCTGCTGACATGGGGTGTCTACCTGCTGGTCACCCAGAATTAAGATTTTCCATCACATCCAGTTTTCCGCTCTCTCAGACATGCCATACAATCAACAATCGTACGACCACCTTCGTGAATTAGACATGCGGCGCAACCGCCGCAAGACTGGTTCCAGCATGGCCAGCACCTACCATGACCACCAATGCCGGTATCCGGCCAATACGCTGGGGCCGCAGGAAGACGTGCTGGCACGCCGCCGCGCACGGAAACGCCATGCAACTGTCATCAAAGCCGTACCCAGCCAGCGCAATGTACTCCTGGACAACATCATCCTACTGGCTGTACTGGCCGTCTCAATCTGGGGGCTCTACACACTGACCATCTATTTACTCACCCACGCGTAACACGAACCGCCATGGAATCGAACACACGTATCGATGTCGCCTACATCGCCCGGCTGGCCAAACTGGACCTGACCGCCGAGGAGACCGCACGTTTTTCAGAAGACTTAAACCAGGTACTGGCCTATGTGGAGCAACTTGACCGCTGGGACACCACCGGAGTAGAGCCCATGTACCACCCGCTGCCGGTATTTGACGCCCTGCGTGAAGACACCCCCGGAAACAGCCTGAGCAATGAAGCCGCGCTGGCCAATGCGCCTGCCCAGGAGGACGGACAGTTCCGCGTACCCAAAGTAGTAGAATCCGCACACTAACCCTTTTCACCAGTCATGCTCATCGGAACCATTTCACACTGGCGCAAGCAACTCACCAGCGGAGCTATCAGCCCCGCCGAACTGGTTGAGGAAGTAGCGCGCACCATGGAACAGCGCAACCCGGGAATTAACGCCTATCTTTCCTGGGATAAGGATGCCGCTCTGGCTGCTGCAGCCAAGGCAGATCTCAGCCTGCCGCTCGGCGGTATTCCCATTGCAGTAAAAGACAACATAGCCATGCTTGGCCAGCCCACCCGCTGCGCCTCCCGCATGCTGGAATCCTTTGTCTCGCCCTACGATGCCACCGCCGTGAGCAAACTCTCCGCCGCAGGTGCCATTCCCTTCGGCCGCACGAACATGGATGAGTTCGCCATGGGCTCTTATGGTCAGAACTCTGCCTTCGGTGAGACTCAGAACCCCGCAGCCCCCGGTCACGTACCCGGCGGTTCCTCCAGCGGGTCAGCCGCCGCCGTGGCCGGAGGCATGGCCATTGCCGCACTCGGTTCTGACACCGGCGGCTCCATCCGCCAGCCTGCTTCGCACTGCGGCGTGGTCGGCATCAAGCCCACCTATGGGCGCGTTTCGCGCTATGGTCTGGTAGCATTCGCCTCATCACTCGACCAGATCGGGCCCATTACGCAGAACGTGGAAGATGCTGCCACCATTCTGAACGCCATCTGCGGCCACGATGCCAAGGACTCCACGTCCTCGACTACCGCAACGGAGGACTTCTCCGCCGGACTCGGCAAGGATATCAAAGGCATGCGCATCGGCCTGCCCAAGGAATACCTCTCCAGCGGCAACAGCCCTGCCGTGGCCTCCGCCCTGCAGCAGGCCGTGCAGAAGCTCACCGACCTGGGTGCAGAAATCGTGGAAATCTCCCTGCCCCACGCAGAAGCCGTGGTGGCCGCCTACTACATCATAGCCTGCGCCGAGGCCTCCTCCAACCTTTCCCGCTTCGATGGCATCCGCTACGGCTACCGCGCGGCCGGCACCAACGGGCTGGATGACCTCTACAGCAAAACCCGCGAAACCGGTTTCGGCCCCGAAGTGAAGCGTCGCATCATTCTGGGCACCTATGTACTCTCCAGCGGGTTCTACGATGCGTACTACGCCAAGGCACAGAAAGTGCGTTCGCTGGTAGCGGGAGACTTTGCAGCAGCGTTTGGTCAGGTAGACCTCATTCTCGGGCCGGTGGCACCCACCAGTGCCCCGAAGCTGTTTGATGACAGCATGACCCCGCTTCAGACCTACCTGGCAGATATCTACACCATCCCCGCCAACCTGGCAGGTCTGCCCGGCATCTCCATTCCCACCCCGGTGGCGGAGGGAGCCCACCCGGTGGGCATTCAGCTGCTGGCTCCGCATTTCGCCGAAACCCGCCTGCTGCAGGCAGCTGCCGCACTTGAAGCTTCCTTCCGCTGAAATACCGTATGGAAACACCAGTCTACCTCAGCATAGCCGGTTCCGACTGCTCCGCCGGAGCAGGCCTGCAAGCCGACCTCAAGACCGGATTTGCACTGGGGTGTTACCCCCTTACTGCCGTCACCTGCGTGGTGAGTGAGGTACCCGGACTGGTAGAAGGCATCGTGGCTATGGAACCGGAGTTCGTCAGCTCGCAGGTAGACATCTGCCTGCGCAGCTTCCCGGTGCGAGCCATCAAGACCGGCATGCTCTACTCGCCGGAAATCGTGCGTGCCACGGTGGCTGCGCTTAAAGATTTCGAAGGCCCCATCGTGGTGGATCCGGTCATGATAGCCACAGCGGGCGAGGCGCTTATTCTGCAGGAAGCCATTGCCGTATACGAGGAAGTACTCATTCCCCGCACCACCCTGCTCACCCCGAATGGCGATGAACTCGCCAAACTCGCCGGTGTGTCCACCATCACCACCGTGGATGAACTGGAAACAGCTGCCAATACCCTCTGCGCCCGCTATGGCTGCGCCATACTCGCCAAGGGTGGTCATGTAGGCGGCAGCACCTGCACCGATATCCTGGTACAGCCCGGCAAGCCCACCCTGCGCTGGAGTCACCCGCGCACCGAGGGCATCTCAACCCACGGAACCGGCTGCACCCTTTCCAGCGCCATTGCGGCATTCCTGGCCAAGGGGCAGCCCCTGGAACAAGCCGTAGAGAACGGGCTGAACTACATCACCCGTGCTATTGCCACCTCACACAAGCTGGGTGAGCAATTTGCTGTAAATCACAGCATCTGAATATCTGCCGCTATCTGCGCCCGCAGTTCCTCCACCGAAGCGAAGCGACGCTCCGGCCGCAGAAAGCGGTGCAGCTCCACCACCAGCTCACGGCCGTATAAATCTCCGCTCCACCCCGGCAGGTGAGTCTCCAGGCGCATCACTTTCTCTGTTTCCCGAATAGTGGGGCGAAGCCCCAGATTTGCTATACCACGCCTCGGTGCTCCATCCACCGCCACACCGACTTCGTACACCCCCGCCGGGGGTAATACAGCCTGGCCGTGCACCCGGATGTTCGCCGTAGGAAATCCCAGTTTCCGGGCCAGTTTCTGGCCGGATTCCACCACCCCGGCAATACTGAATGCATGCCCCAGCATCGCCTCAACGCGCGGCAGATTACCTTCTTCCAGCAATTCACGAATCCGGCTCGAGCAGATACGCTCGCCCTCGTGCTCAGCCAGAGTCTGCACACAAGCCCGCAGACCATGCTCCGCTGCATATTGCTCCACAAACGCGGCATCACCTGCCCCACCGCGGCCGAAATGCCAGTTACTCCCCACGGAAATACCCGCCATGGGACAAGCCGCACGCAGCATGTCCAGAAAATCCTGCGGTGCCATGGCCGCCAGCTCGCGGGTAAAGGGCAGCTCCAGTAGCACATCCACCCCCAGTGCTTCCAGCAGGGCGTGTTTCTGAGCCGGGGTGGGAGTTATCAACCGTGGCTGCTTCTGCGGTGCCAGCAGCGCCAGCGGATGCTGAGTAAAAGTGAGCACACCCCGCAGGGCACCAGACGTAGCGGCCGATTCAATTACCCGCCGGTGCCCACGGTGCACCCCATCGAAAAAGCCCATGGCCCAGTGAACCGCCTGGTTCACCGTTGCCAGTTCTTCCGTGGAATGCAGCACTTTCATCACGTTCTGTCTGCCAGCACCTTATCCACCGGCAGCAGACGCGCCAGCAGTTCTTCACGACTCGCAGCTTTCAGCGTGGGCACATCCACAGCCTCGGCAATATCAAAATGCCCACTGCGGATACGCCGCAGCGCTGTCAGGTGGGCGCCGCAGCCCAACCGCTGCCCGATATCGTGGGCGTAGGTGCGCACGTAGAAGCCCTTTGAGCAGTGCACACGGAAATCCACCTCGGCAGCCGCCAGATCAATGCGTGTAATCTCAAAATCCAGCACAGTCACGTGGCGGGCCTTGCGTTCCACTTCCTTGCCCTTGCGAGCCAGTTTGTAGCAGGGCACGCCATTAATCTTTACCGCCGAATACATGGGCGGTACCTGGTCAAACTCACCATGGTAGTATTCAAATGCCGCGCGGATATCAGCCTCCGTAATGCCAGTGGTCGGTTTTTCTGCCACCACCTCACCATCGGCATCCTGGCTGTTGGTTTCCACCCCCAGTTTCATCGTAGCGGTGTACACCTTGTCCTCGCACATCAGCAAATCCTGCATCTTTGTAGCCTTGCCGATGACCACGATAAGCATGCCCGTGGCCATGGGGTCCAGCGTGCCGCAGTGCCCCACTTTCTTGGTCTGCAGAATCCTGCGGCAGAGAGCCACGGCATTGTGAGAAGTGAAACCGGGGTCCTTATCCACCAGCAGCACTCCGCTCGGCGCTTCATCATTCATGGCTCAGCTCCTTTCTGATAGCGTTCAGCACCTGTTCGCGGCACTCCTCCAGCGGGCCACGCATGCGGATACCCGCAGCCATGGCATGGCCGCCGCCGCCGAATTGCGCAGCGATAGCGGCTACACTGATGGAAGGATCCTTACTGCGCAGCGACATACGCACCCGGCCATCATCCAGGTCCTCAAAAATCACGGCCACCTTCACCCCCTGAAGCACCCGCACCACGTCCACCAGGTCCTTGGTATCCTCCAGCCCCACGCCCAGTTCCGCCTTGCGCCCGGCGGGCATGGAATAGTGGGACAACATACCGCCGCACTCCACCACCATGTTATTCAGCACCTCGCGCTGCATCAGCAGCGCCGTGTACGGCACCTCCTGATACACGCGGCGGTTCACATCTGCCACATCCACTCCGGCTGCCAGCAACTCACCCGCTGCGTGCATCACCGCCGGGGTCGTGCTGCCGTACTGGAACGAACCGGTATCGGTACTGATACCCACGTAGAGGGCATCTGCCATGGCCTTCGTCAGCTTCACTCCCCAGGATTGCAGGATATTGAACAAAACATAAGCGCAGGCTGCGGTCTCCGGCTCAATAATATGCACATGCCCGTAGCGGGTATTGGTGCCGTGGTGGTCTATATTGACAATATTCGGGAAGCCGGCAAAAAGCTGCTGCGTACGGTCGCCCAGGCGTTTCCAGTCACCGGTATCCACGCAGATAAGCATCTCTAAATCCGCCGGCACCTCATCGGGCAGCAACTGAATCTGCTCAGCCCCTTCCAGGAAGGCATATCGGGCAGGCACGCCGTCTTCATTCCACATATAAACCTTCTTGCCCATAGACTGCAGGGCCAGCCCCAGCGCCAGTGTGGAACCGATGGCATCGCCATCCGGTCGGAAATGAGCCGTGACACCTATGGTGCCGCATTGTTGAATCAAGGAATAGAGGTGCGCGTACATGCGGGGCTATAATAACCTGTTTTCCGGCAGCGGTCAATAGCATTCATGACCAGCGACGCGCCTGAAGCAGCGCCATGGCGCGGGGAAACAGGCGGGTAAGCCCCATGGCCGCCAGTGTCATGAGCGGCAGTACCAGCAGCGGCACCCACACATTCCACGCCCACCGCGGGTTCTCCCACCGGTACAGCGGAGAAAGCAGATACGAATGCCCCGCGTAGATAAACAGCATCCACCGTCCGCTGGTGGAAAGAAGCTCACCGGCTCGAGGCCACACTCCCGCCAGGCCTACCGCAACCAGCAGGAACTGCAGCATAAAAGCCAGATTCCACAGCGGCAGGTTGCAGTGACGCCACGATACATCTGCAAAATCAGCATATTCCTCCAGGCACTCCGGCTGCAGAAACACCCCCAGCACCACCAGCTGCAATAACCACCAGTTCTTCCACACGTATGCACGTACCGCCTCCACCGAGGCAGACTTCGCGGCAAAACCCAGCAGGAAAATCCACAAATAATCAAAACGCACCGTCAGATGCTGAGAAGGAGCCGTGGTGTAACTGCACAAAGCCAGAAATACCACCAGTACCCATGCATAACGCGGCAGAAGCCGCGCAGCCAGCAGCGCCGCTGCCACAAGCTGGTATGATACCAGTGTCTTCAGAAACCACAAAGGCGTGTTATACGCCGCCACACCCCAGCCCACCACGCGCTGCCAGGTAATATCTGTATTCGGCTTGAATACAAGCAGAAAAGCCACGCTGAGCAGCGACCACAAGGCCCAGGCCAGAGCCAGCCGCCCGGCACGCTTCAACACAGGCACTGCGGCAGACGGCATGAAATACCCGGCCAGCAGAAAAAACAAGGCAATACCACCACCCACTACTTTCCCTGTCCAGGTCGGAGCGGCTGCCGCATGCAGCCAGATGATGAAGAACATGGCCAGGGTGCGGGCACAGTCCACCCAGCTCTCACGCGCTGTACTCATTTGCTCACGTTGCGCACCAACGCGCAGGTCAGTTCAATGCAGGCCTCCAGGTCGCGGTCATCCAGAATTCCGTTGTGCGAGTGAATATAACGCACGGGCACACCAAACACGATGGCGGGGCAACCATACCAGTGCGGGTAACTGGCAGCAGCATCAGTACCACCGGTCCGGCGCACCGTAGGCTGGCAGGCTATACCGCCCTGCTCCGCCAGTTCCAGCACCATATCAGCCAGCGCAGGCGGGGTGATATTGGTCGGGTCATACAGGCGCACCTGCACCCCCTTACCCAGCACACCCTGTCGGCACACGCCATTCTGGCCATAGGTATCATCTGCAGGCGGGCCTTCCAGCACAATAGCCAGATCCGGAGTCTGCTCCAGTGCGCGGGCGCCACGGGTGCCTACCTCTTCCTGCACCGTACCGATGGCTTCCAGCGTGCAGTCCAGTTCCTCACCCGCCAGACGGCGCATCACCTCAATCATGCAATACACCCCGGCACGGTTATCAAAAGCCTTACCCATCCAGCGGTGGGGCACCTCCAGCTGCTGCAGCTGCACATCGGGCGTCACCGCGCAGCCGATGCGGATTCCGCAGGCAGCCACTTCATCTGCGCACGAAGCGCCGATATCAACGAAAAGTGCCTCATTATCCATGACCTGTCGGCGCTGACTCTCCGGCAGCAGGTGCGGGGGCTTGGTACCAATCTGCCCGGGAATACGACGCCCATCGCGAGTGTGAACCAGCACGCGCTGACTCGGCAGGGTGTGGTTCCACCACCCGCCCAGCGGCACTATAAGCAAAGCACCGCACGGGGTAATCCCCTGCACCATGAAACCTATTTCGTCCATATGTGCCAGCAGCGCCACCACCGGACCACCCTCGCTGCCTTTCATGCGGCACACCAGGTTACCCGCCACGGTTTCGGTAATATCGCAGATATCCCCCAGTTCGGAGGCAATGATTTCGCGCACATCACCCTCGAATCCCGAAACACCTGCTGCGTTACTGCAGCGCTCAAGCAAATCTCTGTTCAGCATGCCGCTACTTTACACCGTCCGCCCCACCGGGTCAAGGCCGGATATCATGAAAGCCCGGGTTGAAGCTCCCATTCCCGTAATCCGAACCCGTACAGCCACTATTCAAAATTGACACCCAGCCCACGGCAGTGTATGATGCCCGCGAACATGAACACCTACAAGATTGCAGTTCTGGCGGGCGATGGTATCGGCCCGGAAGTCATGGCCGAAGCTCTTCGTGTGCTCGACGCCGTGGAACAGAAATTCGGCTTCTCCACCGAGCGCACCGAGTGCTTCGTGGGCGGCGCCGGTATCGATAACTGCGGCAAAGCCCTGCCTGCAGAAACACTGGCTGCATGCGAAGCGGCAGATGCCATTCTCTTCGGCTCTGTAGGTGGCCCCAAGTGGGATACCCTGCCGCCCGATGAACGTCCGGAACGCGGTGCCCTGCTTCCCCTGCGCAAGCATTTCTCCCTGTTTGCCAACCTGCGTCCCGGCATCTGCCTGCCGGAGCTGGTGGATGCATCGCCCGTGAAGAACTCCCTTATCCCCGGTGGTTTCGATATCCTCTGCGTGCGCGAGCTCACCGGCGGCATGTACTTCGGCGAACCCAAGTTCTACGGCGAGCGCGATGGCGAAATCATCGGTCTGGATACCCTCATCTACAAGAAGAGCGAGGTGGAACGCATCGCCCGCGTGGCTTTCGAAGCCGCCCGCGGCCGCAACAAGAAGCTCTGCAGCGTGGATAAGGCCAACGTGCTGGCCTCCTCCGTCATGTGGCGCGAGGTCATGAACACCATCGCCGCCGAATACCCGGACGTGGAGCTCACCCATATGTATGTGGACAACGCCGCCATGCAGCTCGTCCGCAACCCGAAGCAGTTCGACGTGATGGTGACCGAAAACACCTTCGGCGATATCCTCACCGATGAAATGGCCATTGTCTGCGGCTCTCTCGGCATGCTGCCCAGCGCCTCTCTCAGCCACGGCTCCAACACCTTCTTCGGTCTCTACGAACCCTCCGGCGGCTCCGCCCCCGATATCGCCGGCAAGGGTATTGCCAACCCCATCGCTCAGATTCTCTCCATGGGCATGCTCCTGCGCTACACCTGCAAGGAAACCGCCGCTGCCGATGCCGTGGATGCCGCTGTGCGCAAGGTCATCGCCGCAGGTTACCGCACCGGCGACCTCGCCACCGGCGCTGAAGGTGAAATCCGCGTAGGAACCCGCGGCATGGGTGACGCCATCATTGCTACTCTCTAAAAAATTAACCATTTTTCAATAATTCGCAGATTTTTCTTGTAATTATTCTAAAATAGATTATACTACGGCCATGACAACGATTGACAACCTCAAGACCGCCATTACCGGTGAAAGCACCGCCAGCGCCAAGTATGCAGCCTATGCCACTCGCGCCGCCCAGGAGGGCTATCCGCTCATCGAAAAGCTCTTCGCCGCCGCCAGCCGCGCCGAGCGCATTCACGCCACCAACCACAACAAGGTGCTCGTGAAAATGGGTGAGGCTCCCATCGACCTGGAGATGCACATCGAGGTAGGCAACACCATCGAGAACCTGAAGGCCGCCATCGCCGGCGAGACCTACGAGTTCACCGAGATGTATCCTCCCATGATTGCCCAGGCTCAGGAAGAAGGCAACACCGACGCCGTGCGCAGCTTCACCTGGGCCAACGAGGCCGAGAAAGAGCACGCTGACCTGTACAGCAAGGCCCTTGCCCAGCTCGAAGCCGGTGAAAAGCTCGACCTGCCCGCCAAGTACTACGTGTGCCCCCTCTGCGGCGACACCTTCGCCGAAGGCACCGAGCCTGACCGTTGCCCGCTCTGCAACTTCCCCAAGGCTAAGTACATCGAGATCTAAGGTCTCGGACACACAAATCACAAAAAGACGCGCATGGAGGTTTCCATGCCCGTCTTTTATTATGGCACTGTTCATCCCCTTTCATTTCGCAAGACAATTGCGATTCGAGGCAGCAAATCTGTCGGAGCACGGGACTTTAGTCCCGAAAACATAAGCGGGACTAAAGTCCCGCGCTCCGAATAGAACCATACCTACTCGCCAAATAATTACTGCACCGTAGTGCGATAGTCTGCACTGCGAAGAATGGCCTTAGCCTCGCCGAGGAGGAAGAAAGACCCGCAGATAAGGGTGCCGGCGGGCATATCGGCCAGGCACTCAGCCAGCGAGGGCGGCGTAGAAACGGGCGAAGTCGACACCGCCTGCACCTTGGCTGCCATTTCGGCGGGAGAAAGGATACGGGGAGACTGCACCGGGGGCAGCACCCACTCACCGACGATGGGGGAGAGCAGCTCCAGCACCTCGTCCAGCGCCTTATCCGCCGAGCCGGCATAGATGCAGCGGGCTTTGGCATCGCCATAAGTCTCGCGCCAAGTACGGGTGAGCACCTGCATGGCGTGCGGATTGTGTGCGCCGTCCATGATGACACCCGGCAGCACTTCCTCGAAACGTCCCGGCCAGCGCACTTCGGCCAGACCACGGGCTTCCTCATCTGCGCTGCAGAGGAAATGCGGCAGCGCACGCAGGGCAGCCAGAGCCAGCGCAGCATTGCGCTTCTGGTGTTCGCCTTTCAGCCCCAACGGCTGGTCGCATTCGGAGGAAATCACACGGCAATAGGTATCCATGCGCTGAGCCGCTTCATGAATAGCCCGCATGGCTTCCGGCTCCTGCGGTGCGGAGACCGCCGGGCGATGCCAGGAAAGAATAGCGGCTTTCTCGCCTGCTACCTCGTAAAGAGTTTCGCCCAGATACTGGGTGTGGTCCAGGCCGATAGGAGCAAGCACGGCCACGTCCTTGGGCACGGCGTTGGTGGCATCCAGGCGTCCACCCATACCGGTTTCCAGCACAATGAGCTCTACCTCCTGCTCAGCAAACCAGAGCATAGCCACAGCCAGCACCAGCTCAAAGAAAGTGGGGCACGGATCCCAGCTCTGCACCAGCTCGCGCACCTTGGCAATAAGGCGGGCGGCATCCGCATCCGGGATATTCACCCCGTTCACGCGAATGCGCTCGCTGAACTCCACCAGATGCGGCGACGTAAACAAGCCGGTCTTGTACCCGGCGGCGCGTGCCACACTCTCGCAGAAGGCGCAGGTGCTTCCCTTGCCATTCGTACCGGCCACGTGAATGACCTGCGCCCGGGGATACAGCACACCGCAGGCCGAGAGCAGACGAGTCACCCCCTCCAGCCCCAGCTTAATACCGAAAGCCTGCGTAGAATACAACCAATCAAGGGCATTGACTAATGACAATTGACTATTGACCATTGGTGGATTTATGTTTCTCTTGTTTTAATTTCTTACGAGCTGTGATAGCACTAGCGGACATGATATTGCGCAATTCTGCAGCCTCATCCTGCAAGGGCTTCAGGCGGGCGGCATCCACCTCACCAGAACGCATCAGCAGCTCCAGCCAATAGATGGATTCATCTGCTTCTTCCTCGCATATCTTGATTTTCGAGACGAAATCCGCAGAACTCTTGGCCAGACTCGCAGCCCGGTAATTAGCCCCGACCGAGGTACCGCATCGCAGCAACTGCTTGCCCAGCACCTCGGCCACAGGATGCCCCTGCAGATATTGACACAGACGGACTATACGCAGCCCGAACTCCAGCGTCCGTTCTCGCAATTCCCGCGCATCCATACCAATTGTCAATCGTCAATAGTCAATCGTCAATATCTGTATGCTTCTGCCTTGTACGGGCCCTCCACCGGCACGCCGATGTAGTCAGCCTGCTTCTGGGTGAGGGTGGTGAGACGCACACCGAGCTTGGCGAGGTGCAGTCGGGCCACCTCTTCGTCCAGCTTCTTGGGCAGCACGGTTACGGAGGGCTTGGCGGTTTCGCGATCCTGCCACAGGGCAATCTGAGCCAGCACCTGGTTGGTGAAGCTGTTGCTCATCACAAAGGACGCATGCCCCGTAGCGCAGCCCAGGTTCACCAGGCGACCTTCGGCCAGCAGGTAGAGGCTGTGACCATCCGGGAAGGTGTACTTGTCCACCTGCGGCTTGATGTTGGTGCAGACGATGCCGGGATAAGCCTGCAGGCGGGCCACCTGAATCTCGTTGTCGAAATGGCCAATGTTGCAGACGATTGCCTGGTCCTTGATTTTCTCCATGTGCTCCAGGGTGATGATATCGCAGTTACCCGTGGTGGTCACATAAATATCGGCCATGCCGAGGGTGTCCTCCACCGTCAGCACGCGGTAGCCTTCCATGGCAGCCTGCAGGGCGCAGATGGGGTCCACCTCGGTCACAATCACCTGGGCACCCAGCCCACGCAGAGCCTGGGCGCAGCCCTTGCCCACATCACCATAGCCGCAGATGACAGCTACCTTGCCGGCAATCATCACGTCCGTGGCGCGCTTGATGCCGTCCGTCAGGCTTTCGCGGCAGCCGTAAAGGTTATCAAACTTGCTCTTGGTCACGGAATCATTCACATTGATGGCAGGCACCAGCAGACGGCCTTCGCGCTCCATCTGGTAGAGGCGGTGCACACCCGTGGTCGTTTCCTCGGAAACACCCTTCCACTCGGGCATCCAGCGGTGGAACACGCCGGGCTGCTCAGCAGCAATGCGCTTGAGCAGAGCCTTGATAACGCCCTCCTCTTCGCTGTCGGAGGGGGTGTTCACCCAGTCGGAGCCCTCTTCCATCTCATAGCCGCGGTGCAGCAGCAGCGTCACGTCGCCGCCGTCGTCCACCACCAGCTGCGGGCCCAGACCATCGCGATGGCTCAGGGCAGCCCAGGTGCAATCCCAGTATTCGGTAAGCGTCTCGCCCTTCCAGGCAAAAACCGGCACGCCCGTGGCCGCAATGGCGGCGGCGGCGTGATCCTGCGTGGAGAAAATGTTGCAGCTGGCCCAGCGAACCTCGGCTCCCAGAGCCACCAGCGTCTCAATGAGCACCGCAGTCTGAATCGTCATGTGCAGCGAACCGGTGATACGCACCCCGGCCAACGGCTTCTGCTCGCCGTATTTCTCGCGGCAGGCCATCAAGCCCGGCATCTCGTATTCCGACACGGTAATTTCCTTGCGTCCCCAGTCCTTCAGGGCAATATCGGCCACCTTGTAATCAGCTGTAGAAGTCATGACGGCGGCGAGTTTACCGCGAAACGCCCGGGGAGTCAATGCTAATCCGTGATTCTTTAGACTTGTAAATTCCACGGAAACAGCTATAATAGCAGGCGATGAAACACATCTACACCCTGATGACGGGTCTGGTCGCACTCGCTGCATGCTGCACGCAGGAAGCCCAGGCCGACCGCTATTCGGATTACTGGGCGCCTGAAAACATGGCCAAGCGCCAGTGCACTTCTGTGCATCTTCACTACGGGCCCACCATTCCCAAGCACACCGCTGCCTACCAGGAAACGGTGATTGAAAAGAGCGCCCCCGGCACCTACTTTGCCTGCAACAACTTCGGCTGCGGCTATATCGGCGTGCAGGAACTCGGCCACAAAGACGAGAACGGCAACCCGGTACGCGTGGCTATCTTCTCCATCTGGGATGCCAAGGACAGCGGCGATAACCCCCATGCCGCCCCCGAGGAGGAACGTGCCAAGCTCATCCAGAAGGGCGACAAGGTGACCCACCGCCGTTTCGGTGGTGAAGGCACGGGCGGCAACTCCATGCGCCCCTTCGACTGGAAAGAAGGTCAGGTCATCAAGACCCTGGTGGTGGAACACGAGGACGGCCCGGATTTCCGCCAGATTGCCGGTTACATCTTTGACCCCGCCGAAAACAAGTGGATGCTCATGAGCTGCTGGCGCATTCAGGCGCTGAGCCGTGGTCTGGGCGGCGGCTGCGGTTTCGTGGAAGACTTCAAGCGCGACGTGGAATCCAAGAAGTATGAGCGCCGCGCCACCTTCGGCCCTGCTTTCCGCTGGGACGGCAAGGAGTGGAACATGGCCAAAGAGTACCGCTTCACCAAGGACGGTAACCCGAACATGGAGATTAACTGCCGCTTCAACCCCGCACGTGGCTACTTCTCCATGGCTTCCGGTGGCGATATTGCCCCCGAGGCAGATTTCCCCGTGTTCAGCTCCAAGGCTCTGCCCGTGGAGCCGAAGAATGTGGAGCAGCCCGGCGAGGAGGTCATGAAGCTCATTCAGCGCGGCACGCTGGAGCCTAAGGAATACCCCGCCAGCTGACACCTGCTGATTATTTTCTGATAACCAGACCGCCTGAGAGCAATCTCAGGCGGTTTTTCCTTGCCTTATCAGCTGCAAGGCTCTAATATAAGGCCATGCTGATTGCCCCCTCCATGCTCGCCTGTGATTTCCGCCGCATCGGTGAAGAAGCCAATCGCGCCCTTGAAGCCGGCGCCGACTGGCTGCATCTGGATGTGATGGATGGTTCCTTTGTGGACAACATTTCCTTCGGCCCGGATATCTGCGCCGCCATCCGCTCCGCCGTACCGGCAGAGGCCTATCTGGATGCGCACCTCATGATTGACGCCCCGGACCACTACCTGCCCCGCTTCGTGAAGGCAGGCATGAACATGATTACCATCCATGTGGAGCGCGAAGGCGCTGTAGACCTGCATGCCACGCTGGCCGCCATCCGTGCTGCCGGCATTCATGCCGGTCTGGCGGTGAACCCCGCCACACCCGTGGAAAAGGTGCTGCCCTACATCGGCGAGCTGGATATGGTGCTGGTCATGAGCGTGGTACCCGGCTTCGGCGGCCAGAGCTTCATGGGCGAAGTGCTCGTTAAGGTGCGCGTGCTGGATACCGCCCGTAAGGAACAGGGACTCAATTTCATCATCCAGATGGACGGCGGCATCGGTGCCACCCAGGCGCCGCTCTGCGCTGAAGCCGGGGCTGATTGCCTCGTGGCCGGTTCCTCCACCTTCAAGGCTCCCGATATGGCAGCAGCCATTGCCTCCATGAAGTAAATGGACAAGGGAACGCAAAGCCTGCTGAATGTCCTGCTGAGCGTGCTGGCTCCGGTGATGGTGCTGGACCACTGCTCGATGCAGGGACCGGAAATCTGGCAACTGGGCACCACGCCCGCCATGTGTCTGGCACTGGCGCTGCCTCTGGGCTTCGGCGTGTGGACCTTTGTGCAGAGCCGCAAGGTGGAGCCGCTCACCCTTTTCGGCCTGCTGGGCACTATTCTCACCGGCGTGGTCACCATCTATGCCAACACCGGTGGCAGCGAAGCCATACGCCCCGACACACCGTGGTGGTATGCCGCCAAGGAGGCCGCCATTCCCCTGCTGCTCTGCGGGGCGGTCATGGTCACGGCCAGGCGTCAGGATTCCCTGCTGCGCGTGCTGCTCTACTCTGATTCCCTCTTCGATATCCGCACCATCGAAAAGCAGGTAGCCGAAAACAACCGGCAGGCTGACTACGACTCCCTGCTCTGGCGCTCCAGCCTGTTCCTCGGACTCTCGCTGGTGGTCTCAGCCGCGGGCAATTTCATTCTTTCACTCTGCTTTCTGCTGCCCGTGCTGGATCAGCCCGCCGCCCAGCAGGCGCTGGAGTATAACTACGCCGTGGGGCGCATGACCTGGTGGGGCTACCTGGTCATCGGTGTTCCCCTGCTGGTCACACTCATCGGCGTCATCCGCCACCTCATTTCCCGACTGGAAATGCTTACAGGGCTGGACAGGGACAGATTGATGCTCCGCTAACGAAAAAAACGCCGCAGATGCGGCGTTTTCTTTTACATTTACGGAGCCGTGCTCAACAGGGGCACCACGTACTTGCTGCCCATGGCCAGCCAGAACGGCAGGGTCACAAAGGAGCACAGCGTGGTAGCCAGCAGCACCTGGGCACCCACATCCGGGCGGCCGCCGAAGCGCTTCGCCAGAATCACGGGAATCACCGCGCTGGGAATAGCGCTCTGAATCACCATGATGCGCTTGAGCAGCGGATCCACCGGCAGCACCCAGGCCAGCAGCAGAATGAGTGCCGGCGCAATCATGAGACGCGTGATGACACCTGCAGCCAGCATGCGCGGCTGCCACACAAAGTTCCGGGTCAGGTCATAGAGAGAGCAGCCGAAGATAATCAGGCAGATAGGGGTGGACACCGCGCCAATCATCTCCGCAGCCTTCATGATAGGCGGCAGCGCCACGTACTCGCCCAGCCCCACCCAGGCAATGATGAGTGAGATAATCACAGCCAGCAAGGGTCCGCGCAGCAGCATGCCGATGCGCAGATCCTTCACCCCGCCGCACATAAGGATGACTCCCAGGCTCCAGATGAAGATTTCGCAGCCCATGTTGTGAATGAAGAGCACGCCCAGCGTGGGGTCGCCGGGGGCGGAGAAGAGCATCTGGATGATGGGCACCACGAAGAACACATAGTTCTGCACGCCTGCCGTAAGCGTGAAGGTACGCAGCCCCGTGCCAATCTTCAGGCGCAGCACCCAGGCCACGGCATAGGCTGCCAGCACACCGACCAGCAGCTCCAGGAAACCGCAGAGTATACCCTGCAGCGAGAAGCCGAAGGTACTCATCACGGGATTCGCCTCCACCACCATGTATTTCATGATGCTGTGGAAAATCAGGCAGGGGTAGCCCACATCCATGGCCAGCTGCAGAATCACACTATCGTGTTCCGGGGCAATGGCCTTCTTGTACCGCAGCCAGAAACCGATTCCAAAGAAAATGAACACCGGAATCGAAGCGAAGAATGAATTGAGAACGAGGTCAAACATGGCGGGAACAGGGGGATTCTAACACAGCCGGAGTGAATAGTGAATAATTAATAGTGAATAGTCGGAAAAATCTGCATTATTCTCACTTTCTATTAACCACCACTGCCACCCGCCAGAACAGGTAGACAACCGACACCACCAGCATTGCCGGCCAGGCGGTGCACCATCCCTGGTGATGTACTGCCATGGAAGAAATAATCGCAGCCGGCACAGCCAGGCTGCAGAGCGCAAAATGCAGTACACTCCGCGGGCGAAACAACACCCCGAATCCCGCATAGCACAGCAGCGCAGCCACCAGCCATACATAGAACCACAGGCGGTGCAGCTCCACCTGAGCCGGGTCAGCAGCAGTGAGCCAGCCGCACTGAGCCGCGCCGCTCAGGCAGTACAGCGAAGCCAGAAAAGCCAGCACACAGAACAATCTCCGCCACATGACCTCATTATATCCCCGATTCAGGCAGATGCAAGCCCGAAATGGCTTGCGCGAAGCGATGCGGTGTGCGATACTTCCCCCATGCAGCACGAGGTTCACGTTTGTTCCAATGGTTTTACCACGGTGGTAGCTCCGCAGAGCGCCTTCCCTCTGGTTTCGCTCCAGGTCTGGATTGAAACCGGCTCCATTCACGAAGGCGAGCACCTGGGTGCAGGGCTCTCGCACCTGCTGGAGCACATGGTATTCAAAGGCACAGATGAGTTCAACGCCCGCCAGCTCAACGAGCGCGTGCCCGAGCTGGGCGGCATGTGGAATGCCTACACCAGCACCGACCGCACCGTGTTCTACATCGACGGCCCCGCCGCACACTGGCGCGAGTTCCTGCACCTGCTCAGCCAGCTCACCCTGCACCCCGCTTTCCCCCGCGATGAGTGGGAGCGCGAGCGCGATGTCATCCGCCGCGAGATGGGCATGTACAACGACGACCCGCAGGACACCGCCTACCACGCGCTCATCCGCACGCTGTTCAAGGTGGCTCCGCGCCGCAATCCGGTCATCGGTACCCGCAGCGCGTTCGATTCGCTGAGCTATGAAGACATGACAGCCTACCACCGCAACCGCTACGTGCCGGGCAACATGTTCCTGTGCGTGGCGGGAGACGTGGATACCGCAGAACTTTTCGCCGCTGTGGATGAGGAATTCGGCACCGCCGATACTCGCCCCGCAGCCCCGGTCCAGCTCACTCCGGAACCCCGCCAGTGGGGACCGCGCACCCACCGCTGCGAGTTTGCCCAGCCTACCAGCACCCTCATGCTGGCCTGGCGCACCCCTGCTTCCAACCACCCGGATTCCGCCGCGCTTTCCATGCTGGGCTCCATCCTGGGCGATGGCCGCTCCGCCTGGCTCTACAAGCATTTCCACGATGAGCTGGGGCTGGCACACGATATTTCCATCATGCCCGTACCCGACCGCCTGGGTGAAGGCGCGCTTGTGCTGGAGTTCGACGTAGACCGCGACAAGCGCGACGCTCTTCGGGATGAGGTGCTGAAGTTCATGAGTGAGCTGCCGCAGGCGGAGTTCGACGAAGCCCGCCGCCGCACCCGCCGCCAGATGCTCACCGGGCGGCTGCGTGGGCTTTCCACCGTACAGGGCGTGGCCAATGTACTGGGCATGTCGTGGCACCTGAGCCGTAACCCGGACAGCATGGAGGAGTGGGATGCCGCCCTCTCCCGCGTGACCAACGAAGATTTATCCCGCGCTGCCGCCCTGTACTTCACCCCCGACCGACTGGTAGAGGTGAGCGTGGACCCCACCGGCAGCAATGCCGCAGAGGAAGGAACTGCGGCGGCATCTGATAACCATGCGCCGGAAATCCACACCCTGCCTAACGGGCTCCGCGTGGTCACCCGCGTGGATAAGCGCGTACCCATGGTGTATGCGGAAATTGTGTTCGGAGCAGGCAGCCAGACCGAAACCGCCGCAACCGCCGGCATCAATTCCCTGCTCACCGAATGCATGCTCAAAGGCACCACCACCCGAAGCGCAGAGCAACTGGCCAGCGAGGTGGAAAACCTGGGCGGCAGCATTTCCAGCGCCGCCGGCAACAACACCTTCAACCTCTCCATCCGCGGTCTGGCGGAAGATACCCCCGCCCTGCTCGAACTACTGGCCGATGCCGCTCTGCACCCTACCCTGCCCGCAGCGGTCATCGAGACAGAGAAAAATGCCATGGTGGCTGATATCATGGACGCCGAAGAAGACCCCGCAGCCCTCGCCTTCCGGCGACTGCGCAAACTCTGCTTCGGCTCTGTTTCCTACGGCAACCACCGCGACGGCACAGTGGAAAGCGTATCGGCACTCACCCGCGAGAATCTGGTGGCGCAGCATGCCCGCCTGGTCTGCGCGCAGAATGCCGTGCTGGCCGTCGCGGGCGATATAGACCCCGCCGCAGTGCGTGAAACCGCAGCCCGGTTCTTCGGCAACATGCCCGCCGGATGTCCTGCCGAGCGCACTGCCACCCCTGCTCAGATGCCGGCGGATGCCGTAGAAATACTGGACAAGGAGCAAGCTGTCATTGCGCTGGCGGTACCCGCCTCCCACGCACTTTCAGATACCGCACCCACGCAGCTGCTCTTTGAGGAATGGTGCCGCGACATGGCTGGCCCGCTCTTCGACGAAATCCGCGAGAAACGCGGCCTGGCCTACTACGCCGCCGCTACCTCACTGCTGGGGGTGGATGCAGGCTGCCTGTATTTCTATCTGGGTACTGCACCGGAGCAGGCAGATGAAGCCCGCGCCGTGCTCGAAGAAACCCTCAACCGCCTGGCATCTGAAGGCATGCCCGCCGATGCTCTGGAACGCGCACGCTCCACCGCCCTCACCTCGCGGGTTCAGGCGCTGCAGAGCTGCGGCAAGCGCTGCAGCGGCATGGCGGTGAACACCCTCCTCAACCTGGGCGCTGACTACGATGACCAGGTGCCCGATTTATTCCGCGCTGTCACCCCCGAAAGCATGAACCAATTCATAGCCCGGATTCTGAATCCCGCCGGTACTCGCACATGGATTACCGTGCGGCCGGAGTCATAAAATAATCGACATCGGAAGATTCATCGCGTGGTTTGATTCTGCCCTTCGTCTCCGACTACGGAGCTGAGGCCGTGGAACAAGCCGGCAGAAGCACCCAGCCAGGCGCCCTGACTGCGCAGGCGGGCCTGGCGGGCGTGCATCTGCAAATCATGGGCATCGTAGGCTCCCTGGCTGCGGATGGTATTGGCCTCATGAAGGGCGGCGCTGGTAGAGTTATTGATATCATCTTCCAGGCGGGTGGCGAGGTCGAGCTCGCGCACGGTGGACGTGCCGCCGGACAGCAGGTTGGAAGCGGCGGCATCAACCGCAGCGGTAGCGAGCTGCGCCTGCGCATTACGCTGCTCGCGGCGGCGATTCTCCAGCGCGGTGCGGGTGATGACGGCGGCCTGGGATTCGGCCAGGCGGCGGCGTTCTTCGGCAGCGGCATTGTATTCGCGCTCCTGCTTGCGCTGGGCAGAAGCTTCGACCGCCTTTCCGGCAACAATGGCGGCGGTGCTCAACAGAGTGACGGCAGTTGTAAATCCCATGCCGCCTGTTATACAGCGGCGGGCGAGACAGGGCAATCATCTTTCCGGCTGCGGATTCGTATTCCGCGTGGAATCATCTGCGCGGAGTGCGCAGCTCCACAATGCGCACCGATGCCGGGAGCGGTATACAGAACCCCGATGCCAGCAGCTCCAGCTCACCGGCGCTCAAACCACTCACATGCACCGACCTGCGCAGCGGTGCATGCACCACGGGTGCGCTGATTACCGTGCCGCCCAGCACAATTGCCAGTCGATCCTGCCCCATACGCATATTTCGCGTCAACTCGAAAAGACTTTCCGCACCCTCCGGGGTAAAGGTGATATCCACGCCCGAAGGTCGCACGCGCACCGATTCCACCACGCTTTCATCCACAAGGCACTCGGCCTCTGCCGCAATTTCCGGCCGCTGCAGCACCAGGTATTCGTAGTGCCCGGAAGCATCATCCGACGACATCACCGGCTGCTCTGCCAGCATATAATCCGGGAGCTGCAGAATCTCCGGCAAAGGCGGCAGCTCCGGAGCCGCCGTCGCATCTGCCCCCCCGCTCTCATAGCGGGACATCGCGCGTTCGTAGTCATCGATAGCGTCGCGCACACGCGAATGGCTCAGCAAACGGTCGCTGTGCGGGTGCACACAAAGCAGCTGCAGCGTCATGCGCTCATTCAGCAACTGCTCCAGTTCACTCTGCATAGCAGGTAACTCAGCCAGCTGCAGCGCCATGGCTCCGGGAATCTGCACGACATAATGAGTCTCGCCTTCCCGGCGCAGGGCTGTTTGAGACAGACCAATCATGGCAAAACGCTGCTGCAAGGCCGTTTCCATCCGCTGTTGGTCTGCAGAATCCAGGGGGTGCTGGCTCTGCACCTCGAGCACGAGTTCCTGCCCCCCGGGTTCCGGCTCCACCAGCTCCGCCACCTGCGGCACCCCGGCAAGCGGCGCCAGCGTACCCAACAGCGTGTAAATCAATATCAGCAGCGACATGTATCTATTCTATCACCGGCGGCGGCATTGGCAAGCGTTTTTACGCCCATTACGCGCGCGAGTGTAATAAAATGACGGCCTGCAGACTTGACGTATTGCAAAAAACTGGCAGAATGGTGCGGTTCACCTATTCGTATCATGTTCCAGTTCTTACAGAGCATCATTCACACACCGGCATTCTACTTCATCACGGGCATTCTGCTCATTGTCCTCTTCTTCTGGTATCTCGCCGCAGAGGAAGACAAAGTGAAGCGCAACGCCGGTTCGTTCTTCATCATCGGTCTCTGCTCGTTCTCGCTGCTTTCGCTGTTCCTGAACGGCATGCACTATGGTATCGATATCCGCGGCGGCGTGGAGCTCACCCTCGAAGTGCAGCCCAAGCTCAATGACCACGGTGAAATGCAGCCGCCCACCACGGAAGATATGCAGCAGGCCTGCGATATCCTCAATGAGCGTCTCAACGCCACCGGTACCAGCGAAGTGCAGATTCTGCACTCCGGCAACAAGATTCTCATCCAGATTCCCCAGCAGGACAGCGACCCTGAGAAGAACAAGGAGAAGCTGGACGCCATGGTCAAGACCCTGACCAAGATGGCCAAGCTTGAATTGCTCGCCGTCTACCCGGATTCCGAACGAGTCATCTATGATTTAGACACCCAGGAAGCCATTGCCGGTTACGAAGAAAAGCTTGCTGAATATGAGGCTCAGGTGGCCGCCGGTAACACGAAGGCTCGCAAGCCCGCGCTGCCCCGCATTCCGGGCAAGTTCGGTCTGAACGACTACATGATTCTTTCCTACCCGCACATCAACGAAGAAACCGGCGAGCCCGAGGTGAACAAGCATGGAAAGCCGGTCGTGGAATACATGGTGCTGCAGAAGCCGTATGCCGCTATGCAGAAGGACATGTACATCACCGGTAAGGAAGTGGCCCAGGCCCACCCCGACTATGTGCGCAAGGGATATGTGGACGTAGTGCTCAACCGCACAGGTGCTGACCGCATGGGCCGCCTGACCGGCAGCATGCAGATTGGCCGCGACCGCCTGGCCGTGGTGCTCAACAACCAGATCAAGTGCGCCCCCGTGGTGCAGGCCGTTCTCCACAAGGAGTTCAACATCAGCGGTCTGAATGGCAAGGGTGAGCCCGAAGACATTTCCAAGGCTCTGGCCAACCCGCTTTCCAGCGACCTGAAGGTGGAAGGCCGCAAAGACGTATCCGCCCAGCTGGGTCAGAGCGCTCTGGAGCAGAGCGGCATCGCCGGTCTGGTGGGTCTGCTCGGCATCTTCCTGTTCTGCTACTGGTACTACCGCTCCGCCGGCATGGTGGCTATGGTAGGTCTTACCTTCAACGCCATTGCCCTGCTGGGCCTCATGAGCCTCTTCGGCTTTGTGCTCACGCTGCCCGGTATCGCCGGTATCGTGCTGACCATGGGTGTGGCCGTGGACGCCAACGTGCTTATCTATGAACGCATGCGCGAAGAGCGCGCAGCAGGCCGCCCCTTCCTGGTATGCCTGCGCCAGGCCTACGAGAAAGCCTTCTCCGCCATCTGGGACTCCAACATCACCTCCCTTATCACCGCCGTTATCCTTTTCTGGATTGCAAGTGGTTCAATTAAAGGCTTTGCCATCACAACGAGCGTAGGTATCATTACATCACTTATCGGCGCTGTGGTAGTAACCCGCGTGCTCTTCTTCTGGGCTGAGCACCTGGGTCTGCTCAAGGAATTCACCTTCGCCCGCGCCCCGTTCCAGGGCAAGCGCTTTGACTTCATGAAGTACCGCAAGCACGCCATGATTGCTTCCTCGGCTGTGCTGATTCTGGGTCTTGCCTACTCTGTGTTCGTGCGCGGTGAAAGCGCCTTGGGCGTGGACTTCATGGGTGGTTCCACCTCCACCTACGTGGTGCCCGCTGATTCCAAGCTGGAATACAAGCAGCTGGAAAACTACGTGGAGAACATGAAGCTTTCCAAGAAGGCTACCACGCAGCAGTTCACCTCTGCCACGGACACCAGCATCAAGATCCGCTGCGCCAGCAAGGAAGAAGCTGAGCGCATCGACGCCGAACTGCGCGCCAATGTGCCGGGCGTGAAGGAGCTGCAGGCTCCCTCCATTGAAGAAGTGAGTGCCGCCCTCGGTTCCGCCTTCTTCAAGACCGCTCTCATCGCACTGGCTGCAGGTATGCTCGGCATCACCATCTACCTGGCCATCCGTTTCGAATGGTCCTTCGCCATGGGTGCCTTCTTCTCCACCCTGCACGACGTGCTGGCTATCATCATCCTGGTGGTGGCCATGGGTACTGAGCTGAGCATCATCCACATCGGTGCATTCCTCACGGTGGCAGGCTACTCAATTAACGATACCATCGTTATTTACGACCGTATCCGAGAGCACCTGCGCATGGCCGAACCCGGCGAGAAGCTGGTAGACATCATGAACGATGCCATCAACACCACGCTGTCCCGTACGCTGCTCACCTCCGGTTCCACCATCGCGGCACTCATCGCCCTGCTGGCTCTGGGTGGCCCCGCCATGTGGGACTTCTCCATCACCATGCTGCTGGGTATCTTCATCGGCACCTACTCCTCCATCTACATCGCTTCCCCCGTGGTGCTCTACTTCGACAACCGCGGCGACCTCCGCAAGGAGCTGCAGGAAGCAGACGATGCAGTCGGGGTGTAATAACAGCCTGTCACCAGCGTGAACCGCACCCTTTTCCACGCTCTGCTTCTCCTCTGTGCGGCCCTGTTCGCCGCCGCTGTGTGGGGCTCCGTGGATTGCGGTGCACGCCTGGATGATCCTTCCCTGCCTGCGGAGGTGAAATCCCACCTCCGCAGGCTTATTTATTTCCACTTTGCCATCGCCCAGCTGACCGTCATCGGCGCCATTTTTCTGGTGTACTGCTACCATTGGAAATGGAAGCGTTATTACCTTATTGTCAGTTACAATGAAAAAGGTGCCGGGCTGAATCCTCCCGGTATCCGCATGGCACAGGCACGAGTCTACCGCTGCCACCTGGGTAACCTGCAGACAGCTGACCTACCCCCGGCGGGTGCGCCTGTGCTGGTGTATCCCATGTTCATGCTCAGCGGAACCAGCAGCGGCAGAAAACTGGTGGAAGGCCTGCAGCAGGCATACCGCCACGCAGCAAAGCAGCCACAGCTCTATTTCCAGCCCGTGCTGGGCGCCTCGCCTTGGCTCGCAGAAGCCGCCGCACGCGAAATTGAGCCTCAGACCCGCAGTGATGTCGGCGTTCTCGTGGTAGCGCACGATTCTACCCTGCCTGAACCTCCGCCCGAGCCTGCACTATTCTGCCGCCGCCTGCGTGAGCTGCTGCCCGGCACGGAAATCGCCCTGAGCTACTTCAACCAGGCCCCCGAAGCCCGCGAGGTGCTCCGCAGCATGAGCGCCGAGCACGTTCTGGTGCTCCCCTTCCTGCTCACCGAAGGCGTGCACACACAGCGCGACCTGCCCACAGCTGCCGATGCCGCTGCCTGCGGCAAAACCCTGAAGCGCCTGCCCGCGCTCGCATCCCTTCTCGACCACCAGTCATGAAACTCGCCCTCAAAGTCACCCCCGGCGCCAAGAAAAACGAAATCCTCGGCTGGGAGGACGATTATCCCCAGGTAGGCCGCGTGCTCAAAATCAAAATTGCTGCCCCTCCTGTCGAAGGAAAGGCCAACAAGGAAATCGTCCTCTTCCTTGCCAAGCTCCTCAAGGTGACTAAATCATCCATCGAAGTCGTTCACGGCACAAGCGGTCGCATCAAACTGGTCGAAATTCCGGATGATTGCGACCTCGGGCAACTGAATGCCTGAGAAGCGGGAATTCCGCATGGTTCTGCAGAATTTTTGAAATTCACAGCAGAATTATCTTGCAAAAATCACAAAGCAGGTTATGATGAGTATTGCAGAAAGGCATCGTTGCGTTGCCTGCTCTGCACAGAAAAACCAACCAAACCAATAGAAAGAGGTAATAACTATGCCGAGTGATACTAATATTACTGTTACGGGCCGTCATATTGATGTGACAGATGCCATCCGTGATTTCGCTACGAAGAAGATTGAAGCCATCCATATCGATTACCCGAAGATTGTGGAAGCACGAGTAGTGGTGGATGTGCAGAAGGATCGTCAGATGGCCGAAATCGTACTTTTCTGCGCCGACCATATCACTATCCAGGCATCTACCTCTTGCGATGATCTGTACGCCGCCATCGACGAGACCATCACCAAGATCATGCGCCGCATGCGCAAGCACAAGACCCGCCTCATGAAGCATTTCCGCCCGCACCGCTCCAAGAGCATCCGCAAGCTGGACGAAAAGGTATACGAGGAGGACGTGCTGGATTACGACGATGCCGATGCACCGGAAGACCCGAAGCCGGTACGCGTATCCCGCGAAGGGTACGACCTGCGCACCATGTACAAGGAAGACGCCATCATGGAGCTGGAAATCTCCGGCAAGCCCTTTGTACTGTATCGCAATGCCCGCCGCAACGTGCTGCAGATTGTCTACCGCCTGAGCCCGGGCGAATACTCCATCATTGAGCTGGGCCCCGAGCTGAAGGCATAATTTTCACACATCACTAACTCTGGCAATTTTCCTGGCCGCACCCCAATCAGGAGTGCGGCCTGCTTTTTATTCACACAAGAAAACTATAATAAGTCCGAAAATTACAATGCAGACCGATAGGAATTTGTCGGGCTGAAAGCCCGAGGAATTTTGAGCCCTCGGAGAGGGCGACACAATAATAGCCCAGGGTGGAGCTGCGTCAGCAGCGGAACCCTGGGTAAAACGAAGAACATATCAGAACCCCGGAGCGTAGCGGAGTG
>JAZONE010000068.1:0-3013 GCA_045654325.1 Akkermansia sp. | reverse complement strand
AGCGGGCGACATATCAATAGCGAGGGGTGAAGAGGGGCGCGCGTAAGCGTGCCCCTCGCAACCCCTCGTTTGATAAATAAACAAATAAAACCCGTGAAATGGGTGACATAGGGCTTTGGCATTCAACCTTTCCACGGCTTCCCGTCTCCGGGCTCACGCCCTTCCGTCTTCGCTAAAGCTACGCCGAGACAAGCCGCCGTGGCAGGCTGTCACCCGTTTCACGGGTTCCGGATTATTTTTTGCATACGAGGGGTTCCGCCCGCCAACGCTACGCGTGTCGGGCTCTACCCCTCGCTATTGATATGCCGCCCTACGGGCTCAAAGATCCGCTCGCCGTTGGCTCGCCAACTTCCAATTTGAGGCTCTGACGGCGACTACGTGGGAATCGCCTGGGAGACCCTTGGAGTGCCCAAGGTTTTTTTCGGGGAAAGTCGGTCTTTTGTTACCGGGGCTGTGGTGCAGCGGGCTGAACTTGTTCTGTCTGCTGCCCAGCATCTTTCTTCTCATCGCTGGGCCACCAGGCACAGATGGCAATGACCACATACACCGGGGTAAGGATGTTGCCGGCCAGATTGACCATGCTGCCGATGATGCGCCAACGGGTGACGAGCGATACAGCCAGCACCGCCAGGCTGATGAGAATGCCCACCACGGCTATGGTGATGGTGATGCCGATATCATGAGGCTCGTCGGGCTTGTCCGGTTTGGTGAATACGAAGTGCATGACTGCCGGCACCATGGCCAGCATGAGGGTGGCGCCAAAGCTGTCCCAGCTGTTAAAATCGTTGATGTTTTCCCGTTCCTCGTTCATGCGTGGTCAGTATAGCCTGCCTGCCATCGCATGGCAATTCCTTTTTTCAGTTAGTGTGTTCACAGTGTAAAATTTGCTTTACAAAAGCTGAGTATTCAGGCATTCTCTGCGCCGTCTATGTCATTTTCTGAACTTGGTATCTGCCCGGAGATTCTGGAAGCCATCGAGGTGCTCGGCTTTGAAACCCCGTCTCCCATTCAGGAACGCGCCATTCCCCCGGCTCTGGGCGGGGCAGATATTCTGGGCCTTTCCCACACCGGTTCCGGCAAGACGCTTGCTTTCTCCATTCCCGCGCTGGAATGCATAGACCCCGGTCTGCGTGCTGTGCAGGTGCTCTGTCTGGCTCCTACCCGTGAGCTGGCCGTGCAGATTTGCCGTGAGGTGGATAAACTCGCCCTCTTCCTGGATGGCGTTTCCGCCGTGCCGATTTACGGTGGTGCCTCCTTTGCCCCGCAGCTGGCGGCGCTGAAGCGCGGTGTGCAGTTTGTGGTGGGGACCCCCGGCCGCGTTATCGATCTCATGGAGCAGGGCGAACTCAAGGCAGACAGCATCAACATGCTCATCCTCGATGAGGCTGATGAAATGCTCGACATGGGCTTCCAGGAGGATATTGACCGCATTGTGGCCATGCTGCCTACCGAGCGCCAGACCCTCCTCTTCTCCGCCACCATGTCTCCCGCCATTCGCGGCCTCGTAGAATCTGTAGCCCAGGATCCGCAGGAGATTTCCATCGAGCGCCCGCAGCTCACCGTGCCCACCTGCGAGCAGCTGGTGTATGAGGTGGTGTTCTCCTCCCGTATCGAGGTGCTCAGCCGCCTCATCGAAATGGGCCGCATGAAGCGCGGTCTGGTGTTTGCCAATACCAAGCGCGTGGTGGATGATATTGTGGACGGCCTGCTGGCTCGCGGCTATGCCGTGGACCGCCTGCACGGCGACATGCCCCAGACCCTCCGCGAGCGCGTCATGGATTCCTTCCGCAAGGGAAACCTCAACGTGCTCGTTGCTACCGATATTGCAGCCCGCGGTCTTGATATCGACGATGTGGACACCGTGGTGAACTTCGAGCTTCCCCGCGACCCCGAGGACTACGTGCACCGCATCGGCCGCACCGCCCGCGCCGGGCGCAAGGGCAGGGCTGTTTCTTTCATCGGCCGCCGCGATTTCTCGCTCCTCGCCCGTCTGGAGCGCTTTGTGGGCGTGCGTATGCAGCGCGAAAAGGTCATGACCGGCACCCAGGTGGAAGAAGTGCGCCGCGAATCCCTGGTGGACGAGATTCTGGAAAATGCCGCCACCGCCACCGAGCTGCCCGAAGCGCTGCTGGACATTGATCTGCCGGCGGAGCAGCTGCTGGCCGCCATGTTCAACCTGCTGGTGGCCAAGACCAGCCGGGAGATTCAACCCATTCCCGAGGATCGCCCCAGCAAGTTCTCCCGCAGCAACCGCAGCGCAGATGCCGATGCCCCCGCCGTGGAAAAGGGCAACGACTGGAGCAGCCTGCAGCAGAGTGTCACCCTCTTCATGAACGGTGGCAAGCTCCTCGGTCTGCGTCCCAAGGACATCGCCGGCCTCTTCTACAACGAAGGCGGCGCACCCAAGGGCACCGTGGGCGATATCAAACTCTTCCTCAAACACACCCTCATCGAAGTCACCCCCGAGATTGCGCCCCAGCTCATCGAGCGCCTGGGTACCTGCGAAATCTGTGGCTACGAAGTCAACGTGCGCGAGGATAAAGGCCGCCCCGAATCCGGCAATGCTCCGCATGAGCGTGAGTTCCGCCCCCGCGAGCGCGAACGCCGCGGCGCCTCCTATGCCGGCCGTGGCAACACCAGCTTCCGCCGCGACCGCGAAGACCGCGGCAACTTCCGCGACCGCCGCGATTCCCGAGACCGTGGCGAATCGCGTCCCCGCGGTGAACGCTCCGAACGCGTCTTCTACGACAAGTTCAGCCGCCGCCCTCGCCGCCGCGATTAAGCTAGCTTTTTCCAGTCCGAACGAAGTGAGGATATCGCTTGCCAAGCCATAGCAGTCGTCAGACTGCGACGGCTGGTCTGTACCTCGCCCGGATTTCGTTTCCTGTAAATCTTTGAATTTTTGTCTCCCAATCCATGGGAAATCGTACAGCCCCCGGTAAAACGGCTAACGATATCGCCGCAGTAGCGGCAACGAAATCCACGCAGAGCGTGGACGATATCGCGGCCTAAG
>JAZONE010000067.1:0-10441 GCA_045654325.1 Akkermansia sp. | reverse complement strand
ACAGGTAGGGGGAAAGGTAGGTGTCAAAGGAGCTGAAAGCCTGTGCACCGGCCCATTCGCTCTGCAGAATACCCAGGAAGTTTGCCATCTGGCCGAGCGCTTCGCGGAAGTGCTTGGGCGGGCGGCTGTTCACGCGGCTGCGTACGCCATTGAAACCTTCGTTGAGCAGGTTACGCAGGCTCCAGCCGGCGCAGTAACCTGTCAGGCAGTCCAGGTCGTGAATGTGGTAGTCGCCGTTACGGTGAGCAGCGCCTTCCTCGGGGGTGTACACCTGGTCGAGCCAGTAGTTGGCGATGACCTTACCGGCGGTGTTGTTTACCAGACCAGCGTTGGAGTACGTGGTGTTGGAGTTGGCCTTAATGCGCCAGTCGGTGTTGCCGATGTACTCCTCAATGGTCTGCTTACAATCCACCCAGGTGTTGCCCTGGTACAGACCGGCAATCTGCTCACGCTGCAGCTTGTGCAGGAAACGGTATTTAATGAAATTACGAGCTGTGTCGTAAGCACCGGCTCGCATCAGTTCCTTTTCGATGCGGTCCTGCACCATTTCCACAGGCAGGTATTCTTCGTGCTTCAGCTTATCCAGTACATTCGCATATACAAGAGGATTGTACTCCTCCTGTGAGGCGTGGAACGCTTTCTCGATGGCCTGCTGTACTTTGTAGGCCTCGAAGCGCTCGCGCTTTCCGTTTCGTTTGATGATTTCAGGCATGTTCCGTGAGAGGTTTTGAGAGTTTCAAACCGGGGCATCCCGGCTAGCAGCTTGCTGCTGGGTGCACAGCCGAAACTCTACCATTTGCAACACCCCTTTGCAAGCAAAAAAGAGCTTGCGGTCGCACTTTTCATTACACAAAATATAGCAGGTTATTTTGCTTGCATATACAACATATTGTATACTCCTCTACATTCAGAGGTTTTAGAAGCATTCTACTCTCCGAATTCCAAATCAGCTACGGAAAGCCTTGATTTACTTGATTTGGACGACAAAAATCACGCATTTAGAGCATACCCTATATAGTGTAGAAAGGGACAACTGCACACACTATATAGAGTGGCACAAAAGGCACCGGAATGGTGCCTTTAATTTTGTGCCCAGATGCATTTGAGGTAGTCTTCGCCATCGAAATCGAAGGGCATAGGCACCGAAATAAGCTTTGCACCGGGAATTCCGGCCGCCACCATGCGCCGGAATGCCGATATGGTCAGTTTGCGGCAATTCGTGGAGCAAAGGATGCGCCCGCCCGGCTCCAGACAAGCCGCCGCCAGGTTCACCAGGTGGTCATAATCCCGCTCCACGCGCCAGACGTGGCCCTTCTCATCGCGCGAGAAGGTGGGCGGGTCCAGCACAATAACATCGAAGCGCCGCCCCTGACGGGCAAAGCGGTCGAGCCAGTGCAAGGCATCGCCCTTGCAGAAGTAGTGGTCATCGGGGTCGATATCATTCAGCGCCATATTCTCCCGGCACCAGCTCAGGCAGGGCTGAGCCAGGTCGAGTGTGGTGGTCTGGGCTCCAGCCAGGGCCGCACAAACGGAAAAGGCGCCCGTATAGGCAAAAGTGTTCAGTACCTTCATGCCGGGGCGGCAGATACTCCTCAGCTCGGCGCGGTTATCACGCTGGTCCAGGAAAATCCCCTGCGAGTACCCTGCCCCCATGTCCATGAGATAGCGCACACCATTCTCCTGAATCACGAAACGCAGCGGCACGTCCGGCCCGCAGAGAAACACCGGCGGCTGCTTCACATCCTTATCCAGACGCTTCACATACACCGGACGCCCCGTGGCGCGCAATTCATCCTTGAGCGCCGGGGGCAGTTCTACATCACGCAGTGAAACCAGCAGACGATCTGCCAGAGCATCGATAAACACGCCGGGCCAGGGCTTGCCATCGGACACACGGAAAGCATCCGTTCCCTCCGGCAGGCGGGACATGCGCTGCTTCAGCAGGTCCTGCAGTTTACCACTCACAGCAGGAAGGTCTTGGCGGCGGCATCAGCCGCCTTGCGGATGGTGGATGCCATGGAGGTAAGGGCATTGGCACGGGTGGAAGCCAGGTGCTCCTTGAGACCGCAGCCATCGAGCTTGCCCAGGTCAGCTGCCAGAATCTCCGCCGGGGTCAGCCCGGACAGCAGGCGGATGAACAGAGCAATCAGGCCCTTGGTGATAAGTGAGTCGCTATCGGCATGAATGACGAGCTTACCATCATCCATTTCCGTACCCACCCACACGCGGCTCTGGCAGCCTTTGATCAGGTTGCTGTTCTTACGGTATTTCTCGGGCATGGCCGGCAGGCGGCGCCCCAGGGAGATGATGAACTCGTACTTCTCTGTCCAGTCCTCAAAGACGGACATATCATCCAGCAGCTCCTCGATACGTGTATTGTAATCCATCACTTGCAGCGGCTCTTTGCCAGCGTGTAAAGCACAGCCTTCTGGGCGTGCAGGCGGTTCTCAGCCTCGCGGAAAATAACCGGGGCATTTGCTTCCAGCACCTCATCGGTGATTTCGTAGCCACGGTAAGCCGGCAGGCAGTGCAGCACGATGTGACCAGGTGCCGCCAGCTTCAGCAGCTCGTCGTTCACCTGATACGGGAAGAAAGCTTTCTCCTTGGTGCCCTTCTCTGCCTCCTGGCCCATGGAAATCCACGTGTCGGTGTTGATGACCATGCAATCGCGCACCGCCTCGGCGGCATCCGTGGTGCAGATGATATTCGGGCAATCCAGCGCGGCCAGCGTCTCGGCCTTGGGCAGCGCCTGCTCCGGACCGGCCAGCATGAGGGTGAAGCCCAGGTGCTTGGCAGCCCACATCCAGGAACGGCCCATGTTGTTGTCCACGTCGCCAAGGAAAGCAATCTTCATGCCCTTCCAGGAGCCTACGCCGTACTGCTCCTCGATGGTGAGCAGGTCGGCCAGGATCTGGCAGGGATGCTCCAGGTCCGTCAGCGCGTTGATGGTCGGCAGCTTGGAATAGTCGGCAAAATCCACCACATCCTGCTGGTCGTAAGTGCGGATGATGGCACCGTGAATCATGCGTCCCAGCACACGGGCGGTGTCCTTGATGGGCTCACCGCGTCCCAGCTGGATATCGCGCGTGGAAAGGAACATCGGGCGTCCGCCCAGTTCGGAGATACCCACCTCGAACGACACGCGGGTGCGGGTGGAAGACTTCGAGAAAATCAGTGCCCAGGTCTGCCCGGCCAAGGGCTGCTCGGTGTGGCAACCACGCTCGGCCTTAAGCTTATGCCCCAGGGCCAGCAACTCACAAATCTGGTCACCGCTCAGTTCTTCAATGGAAAGAAGGTTATTCATGGCTGTAAAAATTCCGGGAAAGCTGCACGGTAACACGTTTCACCTGCCCTGTAAAGTTCAGAATGAGTCAGCGCCCCTGCTTTTCCGTGTCCTGATGATGAACTGCTGCTCCATCACATTTCCGGCTGACCCAGGTCAGCACTGCCCGAATCGGAGCATTCTGAGTGCAGTTTTCACAATCGTGGGGGCTAATATACATAAATTGGAATTGGGAGAAGGACTTCATCGGAGCACGGGACTTCAGTCCCGATTGAACTCTCCGTGATTTACGGGACTGAAGTCCCGTGCTCCGAAAACAAATCAGACTTCATAAACAAATCTCCTTGCTTTAATGTTCTCTTTTCTTTCTTGAGTTGGTTACTCTATTTCAATAAAGATTACAGATGCTTCCGGGTCTCATTTATTCTCTGGTGTACCCACTCATGTTTGGCGAGCTTACCCAGGCGTTCAGCATCGGCATCCGGCAAGGCCATGCTGCACATGAAAGCATAGCCGTCTGAACTGACACGGCTTAACCTGGTAACACTCGGGAACGGTGTTTTTCTGATGCTGCCATCAGCCATGATAAATTGCAACTCCAGCCCGTATGCCGGGTCAACACAGGCGCATAAGTCCGGCTTTACCGGCTGAATTCTGCCAATCAGGCTCAGCAATTCGGCAGTTTCCGACTCGCTCATAGGAACTTGAGTTCCATTCAATAGGGTCCCGGTGAACAAGCTCCATCTTATTACCAGCCGGACGGACTTACAAGAGCGAGCAAGCATTTGCAATTCCTCCACCAGCTTACGGCTGGATTTTTCCAACTCAGCATCCCGCAAGGGGGAGTACGGCATTTGCCGCACATACCGCTCTGCCGGTATTTCGGCAGAGACGCTCTGGCATGATGTGCTGAGCCCGGCTGCAAGACACAGGGCGGCGGTAGTCAGGATTCCATGGATGGTGGTCATATTATTTGATACAAGTTATAGCTTCAGCCATTGCAGCACAGCCAGCCCAGCTGGCTTAGGAGCGCTATGCAGCTCCAGCCGTAGAGGATACGCAAGGCTACGTGGTACTCCTTGCTGCACCATTGGATAAGCAGAACAGGCAGCCAGGAATAGACACTCACGCCGCTGAATAAGTTTGCATAAAACAGCAGATTCTGCTTCCATCCTGCCTGCGGTGGGAAGTAGCATTCTGCCATGCCGAACATGAAGCAACTTGCGCCCACGCCAGCTCCTGCAGCCAGCAGAAAAAGCGTTGTCCACAATTTTCTCTTAATCATTGATTTCATGACATGGATTATGAAGGATTAAAACCGCGGTAATCATTCTGTAAAATAGCGTTTCAATATACTCCCCGTGTTCATGTCGATATCAACCGATTCCCCTCCTCCCACGGAATCCTCCGGCATGCGGGGTTCGACCGAATAACAGAATTCCCCGGCATAGACGGCGAGTGAGTCCGGGCTCATCTGTAATTCCCGGGAGGCAATCTGCAATGCATGTTGAGGACTGATGGTGGGGTGAACAAATACAGGCGTGAGCAGTTGGTCAGGGGAATTGGTAAATCTGGCACGAGAGCCATCCCCGACATTGACACTACGCAGGGAAGCAAGCTCCCGGTCAGGGCGTACCACCACCCGGAAAACACTGCGCCCGCTATTCAGCTCGCAGGATGTCAGCCGCTCGGCGGGGGCATCCGGCTTTTCCCGGCAGAAGTACACCATCACTTTGCCATCAGGCATCTTGAAAACACCAGCATATACCTCCCGGCAGCTTTCTTTGCATGTTATGCTGCAGAGCTGAATGTTTCCGTGACCTGCATCCTTGCACATAAAATCAAGGTGCGTGACAGGCACCCACCATGATTCGGTAGCAGGTGATTCCTTTGCAGTAAGACGAATCCCGATGATGCAGGCCGCAAACAGGCAGGCGGAAATGGCGCAACACATGCGGAACGGCACTCCCATCTTTTTCAACACGAAATAGATGCAGAAGATACAAATGGCTCCGGAAGGAAGGAGAAAAGATATAGCCGGAGTTTCCCCTCCTGCGACATCATGCGCCAGATATGCAGCGCAGAAAAGCAGCAGCACCAGCAGAGCAATCAGGCTTTTTCTGTATCGGGTTTTCTCTTTCATTACTTGTCTCCTTGCTTATATTAACACATCTTCACGCGGAACTCGCAGATTTTTTTTGAGAAATTGCATTCATTTATCGGCTGCCATGCTGAGAATGTCCTGCAGGTGCGACGGAAGAGAATCGCCCTCTTTCCTGATGTGGTATGTTTCCGTAGAATCGGCAAGGTACACCGCCACGCTTATTCTGTCCGGATAGGCGGTGATGGAGAATTGCCCGGCAGGTACCCTGTAATATAAGCGCAGACTGCCGGTTCTTTGCTCAGAGGGGATGATGCGGTGAATTTCACGCACCACTGCACGAACAGTCACCAGGTCAGGCACCTTGGCGCTCAGCAAAGCAGCCAGTTCTCTCTGCTTCTGTTGCAACGCATCGCCCTGGTGTAATTCACCTTGTCTGAATGTGATATAGCCAACGACACGCGGCTGCTGCAAAGCCCCGGAAACAACGGTAAGCGGCATTCTTGCCCCCGCCCGCCAGATATCGAAGTGCCCGTATTCCCCCGGCCTGGTGTTTCGCATCGCCAGCAGTAAATCCGCCGGGCTTTTAATGGAAGCGCCATTATACTTGAGAATATAATCACCCACTTGCATTCCCGCCCGGTCTGCAGGACCTCCCGGAGCAAGGCCTGTCACCTTCAGGCCCTGCCGTCTGGGTACACCGCTGCTACCCAGGGTCTGCCGCTCCTCCGGGGTAAGCTCACACGTCTGCACACCGAGATAGATTTCTGATACTATCTCCCAGCGGCAGAGCGCAGACTCTGGCGGAGCCGCTGCGGCGGGGCTACTCCCGCACACGAGGACGCAAAGCAGGCAGATGATGGAAAAAAGCTGATTCATGGAGAAAGGTTCATAACGTATCGACACATACCGTAATCTGGAAATGACCGGAGAATGCTGAGGAGGAATCACCCTCGGGATGGCGGGAAGCTGGAACCGGCTGCATGCTGTTTTTCAAGGCGTCCAGCTCGTTCAGAGCAATCTGGTGAGGAATGGCTTCGGGCACAAAGGACTTGCACACCGCCGATTCCGGTGCCTTCTCAGCCGTGTACATGAGCACTACAGCCACGACAACACAGGCCGCCACCTGCGCCAGTCTCATATAGAGCCTGCGGGTCATGCTGCGTTCCGTCTCTTCATCTATCAGACGCAGCATTTTTTCCGTAAACGCATCGCTCATGGGGGCGCATTGCCTGTCGTGAGCAGCCAGTTCACGCAACAGTTTTTCAAGATCTTCGGTGCTGTATGGGGTCTTGTTCATACCTGGTCTTCGGAGATATATTTTCTGAGTTGCAACAGAGCGGATTGGTAATGAGCTCTCACGGTGGATTCCGGCATATCAAGCTGCCGGCTTATTTCGACAAAACTGTGTTCTTCCCATATCCGCATGCGGACAATGCGCGCGGCAGATTGAGGCAGGCGCGAGAGCTGATGCCGCAGGTGTTCATGCAAGTCACCATCCGGGCGGTCAACACCGAGGCTCTCATCGACTCCATATTTCAGCTCAGCTTCAAGACGGCGGGCGTTTTTCCTTTTCTGCGTAATGGCGGCATTCCTGATGGCTGTATAAGTATAGGGAAGCCATTCTTCCTGCGGCAAATCCCGCCTGACGATAGCTGCAATCACCTTGCCCATTACTTCCGACAGAAGATGCTCGGCATCAGTCATGCTGTCCACCTGTTGCAAGGCATAGGCCATCAGACGGTGGCGACACATCAGAAACCACTCCGCGCATTGCTCGCGGAGCTGCCTGCTGTGCCTGGAAAAGAAAAACTGCATCCGTATAGTATCCTGTCTTCATTATATATAACTGCTCCTGGTGGGTCAATCCGCCACTTTTTTGTAAAAAAATGCATTTTACTCCCTTTATATCATAGCTGCATTACAGGAATTATGTCCTGATGCCAGATTGACAAGCATGGCGACTAAAACTAAAATGCACGCCATGAAGAAGATACTTTGTGGTATGATGATGACCGTGCTCTGCGCGCTGGGAGCGCAGGGGGCGGTGCGGGTGGCAAGCCTGCACCCGATGCTGAGCGATATGGCACAGCAGGTAGGCGGCGACGCGGTGGAAGTAGTGAATTTGTTCCCGGAGAATGGTGAGCTGCACGCCTTTGAACCGACGGCTGCGGATCTGGCAGCAGCCGCGGGGGCGCAGATGGTGCTGGCCTGCGGCAAGGGTGTGGAACCGTATCTGGAGGACCTGCGGGATTCTCTGCCGGAGAGCACTGCAGTTATCGAGCTTGGCACCGCGATGCCGGAGGTCTATCTGCCGGGCACGCAGATTGCAGATCCGCACTGGTGGAACAGCCCCGCAGCCATGAAGCGAGCCTCGCGCAGTCTGCGCGCCGCGCTGGAGAAGGCAGCACCTGCGCAGAAAGCGGTTTTTGCCAAGGGCCAGCGGGCATATGCCACCCAGATGGATGCGCTGGTTCGCGAAGCCCGGCTGGCGTTTGCGGCCATTCCCCGCGAGCAGCGGGTACTCGTCTGTTCGCATGCGGCCATGAGTCACTTCTGCAGGGATTTTGATTTCAGCACCATTGCCATTCACGGCATTGCCCAGGAAAGCGAGGGCGACACGGCCAGTCTGGCCAGAGTGCTGGCACAGCTGCGGAAGAACCACGTACCCTGCCTGTTCTACGGCGTAAATGAATCTCCGAAAGTGCTGCAGACCATCGCTCAGCAGGTAGGTGCCACCACGCGACCGCTGGCTATGGATGGCATCAACCCCGCCACACCGACATACGCGGAGCTTTTCCGCTTCAATGTGAAGAACATCATAGAAGGTCTCACCCGCTGATTCAGCCATGCGCTCGCTACTCGTCTCTCTTGCAACGCTTCTCCCTGTTTTCGCGCAGGATACGCCGCCGACCTACGTCTGCGGATATACCGACACGCCCCCGACCATCGACGGAATCGGGAACGAATGGCAGTGGCAGACAGCCCGCGAGCTTTCGCCCCTGCGAGATATCGAGGGTGCTGCCATCCCACACGAGTGCCGCATCAAGATGCTCTGGGATGATGATTACCTCTATATCTTGGCCGATATGGATGAGAAGCACCTGTGGGCCACCTTGACCGAGCACGATTCCGTCATCTACCGCGACCCGGATTTCGAGGTATTCATCGATCCGGATGGCGATGGGCTCAACTACATCGAGCTGGAAATCAACGAGCTCAATACCACCTGGGATTTATTCATCACCCGCCCCTACCGTTTCGGCGACCCGAATATCCTGCACGACTGGGAAATCAAAGGTCTGAAACACGCGGTGAACCTGCGCGGCACGCTGAACGATTCGAACGACACCGATGAAGGCTGGAGCGTGGAACTGGCTATTCCCTGGAGCAGCATCACCGGCCATGCCAACCACCCGCGCACCGCCACGGCGCCCGCCCCGGGCACCGTGATGCGCTTCAATTTCTCCCGCGTGAACTGGCAGGTGAAAGCAACGGAAAACGGCTATGAAAAGCTCCCCCGACCGGAGAGCAACCATGTGTGGGCATCCACAGGCAAGGTGAATATTCACCTGCCGGAGCACTGGGGGCGCGTCATCTTCACCCGGCAGCCCGGTCAAACCTGGGTAGCTGCACCTCCTGCACCGGAAGAACACGCCAGGCTTGCACTTTTCCGCGCACTGAATGTCCAGCTGGAACAGCGAGGAAAAAGCGGCAGTTTCTCCTCTGACCTGCCCCTACCGGAGGGGGTGCAGATAACATTCCCGACGCAGGATTTCTTCGTACTCACCACCACCTGCCCGCACACCGGCAAACGCATGCGGCTGGACAGCGAGGGACGCTTCGCCTGCTCCGGGGCCACTAAGAGCTCGCCGGAACTATACCTCTGGGTGCATGGCAACAACGAACGCAGCGCCGCCGAATGGAGCAGCCGCTTCCGCAGCTACACGCAGGCGGGCATCGGCAGTGTCATCATCGATGGCTCTCCGGAACGCATCGCCGAGCTCACTCCGCTTGCCCGCAAGGAAGGATTACGTGTCTTTGCCTGGCTATGGGGACTGAACCGCCCCGGAGATGCAGAAGCACTGAAGCACCCGGACTGGTATGCCGTGAACAAACTCGGCAAATCCTGCCACAAACCGGAGGACCGCCCCTTTGTAGAATATTACCAGTTCCTCTGCCCGAGCCATCCGGAGGTAAAGGAACATCTCTTGAAAGAGGTGCGTACCCTGGCTGCCATACCGGGGCTGAGCGGCATTCAGCTCGATTATATGCGCATGCCCGATGTGCAGCTGCCCCGCGGTCTCTGGGAAAAATACGGGCTCGATATGACCGAAATTGCCCCGGAATTTGATTACTGCTACTGCAGCCGCTGCAAGGCCGGATTCGCCAGTCTGAACACGAATCAGTACGAGTATTACCAGACACTCAGTGTGTACCGCCTGTATAACGAACTGGCAGATGAAATACGCCGCCACGGGCTCATCGCGGCCTGTGCCGTGTTCCCCAGCCCGGCGCTTGCTTCGCGCATGGTGCGGCAGGACTGGCGATGGTTCCACGCCGACCTCGTGCTGCCCATGGCCTACCATTCCTTCTACAACGAGCCTGCTGAATGGGCCGCCGACATCACCCGGCAGGCCATCAAGGAAACAGAGGGGCGCATTCCCATGGCACCCGGAGTGCACCTGCCGGATTTATCACCCGCCGCCCTGCCTGCGCATCTGGAGCGACTCCACGCCACCGGAGTGCACGGTATCGGCATTTTCAGCGATGATGAACTCACCCCGGCTCACCTCCAGGTCATCCGGAATTGGAAACAGAAATGAAGGACACATTGGCATAATTCGCAGGCATTCTCTTATTCTGTTAGAAAAAAACTGAGTTTGCAGGAATGCACAAAGGACAAATGGGGATTCTAATAAGTCAGCGGCTCTCAACAAATTGGACTTTGGCGAGCCAACAGCGAGCGGGAATTTGAGCCCGTAGGGCGGCATATCAATAGCGAGGGGTAGAGCCCGACACGCGTAGCGTTGGCGGGCGGAACCCCTCGTATGCAA
>JAZONE010000066.1:0-14896 GCA_045654325.1 Akkermansia sp. | reverse complement strand
TGAGCCCCAGACCGGTAACGAGACCCGCGCTGGAAAGCATGTGCTTGATGATGGTTACCTTGGTGCCGAAGTCGTTGGCGAGAACAGCCTGAGACATGAGGATGGCGGATTTGATTTCAGCCGGTGTCTCACCACAGTGTTCAATCCACATGCCTTCGATGTTTGTGCCAAGGCGTTGCAGATCGTGGAATTCCAGGAACTGGCGGTTCTGCGGCTTGTTCTTCAGAGTTTCGCTGATCTGCGCATCCAGGAAGCTCTCCATCATATTCTGAATTTTATAGGTATTCATGATTTTTCTTATCTTTCTATTATTTTGAGGTTAACGTTGATTTGGTTTCAGGGTGGAACTGTAGGTTAGATGCTGGCGCTGCTTTCATCGGTTACTTCACTTACAACGAAGTACAGGCCTTGCAGGATATCAATGGGGGATATATTCTGGATGATGGAAGTGGCGTGTTCAACACTGATTTTTGTAATTTGCTTAATCTGTTCCTGTTCAGTAAAAATATTCATGTTTTGTATGCTTTCGTTTCTGTGGAGGTTATGGATGTATTATTCGGTGGAGAATTGAGGTTCAAAAGAGGATGGCGATCGTGGTGATGACCAGTTTTACCACTTGCACAGGGGACAGGTCGGGACAGGGGTCGCCCAGAATCAGGGGATTATGGATGTTCATGTCTGATGTTTCTATGGATTATCGGGTTAATTGCCTTTATTTATCTGCCTTCACTGTTTCCTCAGCGGCAGATTCCGACTTGGGAAGAATGCTGTCGACTGTTGCAAGGATGTGATTCAGCACAAGGGCAATCAGACCAAGATCATCTGCATAGCCTACAAAAGGTATGAAATCGGGGATGGCATCAAAGGGGGTGATAACGTAGAGGATGCCGGCTGCAAGAATGATAAGGTTGCGAGGGGTAAGCAGTTCGTTGCGGCGGTCGCTGGACAGAATGCTTACGGCCTTCTTTACTCGCTGGGTCAGTTCGCTATGGTTGGCGTGCTTGTTGAGCCAATCCTTCGCCATCGGTATGAGGTTGTTCATCACCTCGGAGTTGCGTACGGCCTTGGCCCACCTGGAGTCTTCCAGGTCCTTCAGGGTATTAATGAAGATGGTCTTCATGGTTTGTTTTCTTTGTTGTTGGCTCGGAACTTGAGGTTGTTCACCGTGAACTACCTCTTGTTCCGGGCGGCTGAGCCCAATTTACCACTGCCTTGGATAAATGTCAACACAAAAATGCAAAAAAAATTACAAAAAGCACAAAAAGATTACAAAAAAGCTTACAACCGATGCTAAAACTTATAAAATATGTAAAAATAGAGGAGGTGCGAAGCTCGTGGAGGGGGTTCGCCCTTGCAATTTTGTCTGGCCGGTGCTAGAATAGGGCAGATATGGAAGAAAATCGATATTCGGAGTATGATTTCTTTGAGGAGAATAATCAGCAGGATTTCAAGGAGGAAGTGAAGCAGTGGGTTCGTTCGCGCAAGGGGGAGATACTGCAGCTCTGCAAGGCTCGTAATCTGGAGTGCGAATCCACCTCGCCGTATGGGATGCTGGCGAAGCTGATGGGTATCAATATCAGCAGTATCAATAACTGGATGTCACTGAAGGCTCAGAAGTTGATACCGGAGAACCGGGTGGAGGAAATCAGACGTATTATGCGTGAAGTGGCGGGCCTGGTGGAAGCCGGGCAGTCATCTGATACGAAGAGGCAGGCAGAGGATGACCGGTCTGCATTCGTACAGCAGCTGAAGGAGCGGCTTAACTATGAGGCTATAGGCCGTTTTTACATGGAGGCAGAGAAAGCCGGTATGTCATTGGACTCCTATTTGCAGAGTCTTCTGAAGTGAGTACCCGTGTTTGAACTTGATGCCGGAAGAGGAATGTGGTAGACTTGCGCTTATGAAGGACAGGAAGGTAGTATCAGCAATCTTGAAGCGTTTTTTTTCATCGGAAAGAGCAGATTATGCTGAAGTTATCAATAGACTGAGTGCTGAGCTCTGTACCCCCAGAGCGGATTTGCAGCAGTGGGGGGCAGATCCGATGTCGATTCCGGATGCGCAGGTGGCGCAGGCTCTGCGTGTTATAAAGGAGATAGTTTCGGAAAAATTAAACAGTGCTCCTGCTGAAACGAAATCGGAGGTTGGCGAGGTTGTGGTTGTTTCTCCCATGACCGTACAGGTGATGGCTGATAATCCCAAGGAGATAAAGTCCGATGTGCTTCTGCTCATGGTTGTGCGCTTGTGGCACTGAACTTTCTGCAGATTGTTCGCCTCCGCATCACTGACGTCCTTCACGAGCTGAAAGTATATTTTTGACTGAGTATGGATGCACTGCAGCCAGGGACGAGGGTCGAGAGCATTAATGGCTCATCGTACGAAATATTGGAGACTGTCGGCCAGGGATCGTTTGGGATTACCTATCTTGCACAGGCTCAGGAGTTTCCGGTGCGAAAAGTAGCCTTGAAGGAATGTTTTCTCAAGGATATCTGCCGGCGCGATGCTGATGGAAGACGGGTAGTTGCAACAGACCAGGCGCGATACACGAAGGCAATAGCCGATATGAGCAAGGAGTTCAGGGCGCTGGAGAAGTTGGAGCATCCTGGCGTGGTGGACATACGGGAATATTTTGTCGAGGCATCAACTGAAAGCCTGTTTATTGTCATGCCGTGGCTATCCGGCGGAACGCTGAAAGCAAAGATGGAATCCATGGCTGCATCCGGAGGGGTGCCGCACAAGACGGCGTGTGAATGGCTCAGGGTGCTGCTGGGAGCGCTGGCTGAGGTGCATGCAAATAGTATAACCCATAGGGATATCAAACCAGCGAATATTATGTTCAACAAGCAGGATATGCCTGTTCTGGTGGATTTCGGGGCTGCTCTGGACCGAGACAATAAGGAAGGAATGACGGTGGTGGGACCGTATACCGGAGGTTATGCGGCGCCTGAGCAGATGGACGAGTCTGTGGGGAGAATTGGCGCCTGGACAGATTTTTTCGGTCTGGCTGCAACCTGGTACGAGATGCTGACGGGGCGTCCCATTACTTGTTATCGTGGTGTGCCGTATGCCCCTATAGAGTCAGAGGATAAGGCGTTTGCCGAGTCTGTTATGAAGAACCTGGCTGCAGATGCGTCGCAGCGTTGTCAGACTGCGGCTGAATGGTTGGAGCTGCTGAAGGATTCGTACGTGCTGGTGGCATCAATTCCGACGATAAATGATGTGTACGATTTAATTGCAATTCTGCGGGATCGCTATCCTAAGAATGAAGATGGGAAGCTTCCCTGGAAAATCGACCTGATGTTACGATTGGCCGAGTTTACCATTGCTCCGAGCATCCGGGAGAAGATGAGGATTGCAAAGGATGCCACGGCCATTGTGGCTGGCGCTGCGGGGGTAGGTGCCGTTATTGGCGGCATTGGTGTTGCTTTCGGTTGGGGCCAGGGCTTGATAGCGGCTGTAGTTGCATTCTTCACGGGTGGACCAGTAGTGGGACCTGTTATTGCGGGGGCAGCAGGTCTTGCTGCAATTGGATATGGTGTTTACCATTTTGCCTCAGCTAAAAAGACTCAGCAACAGCTTGCAGAGGATACATTGCAAGGCATCTCTGAGAGCATAAGGAAGGAGAATCCCCGGTTCTGGGAGGAAAACAGAGAATTGTGGAAAGCGTAGAATATGGATTGTACGGACGTTGTCTTCCAAGTGACCTATCGGGACGCAGCAATGACAACACAGCCAGAGTATGAATGATCTGAAACAAAACACTATTGTAGAAGGCTTGAATGGCTCATCGTATGAAATACTGGAGACGATGGGACAGGGTGCATTCGGGATTACCTATCAGGCGCAGGCCCGGGAATTTCCTGTGCGGAAGGTGGCGCTCAAGGAGTGCTTTCTTCATGGTGTCTGTTCCCGTGGCGCAGATGGGAGACGGGTAATCGCTTCAAATCAGGAGCAATACTCGAAGGCCATCGAGGATATGAGCAAAGAGTTCACCGTGCTGGAGAAGCTGGAGCATCCTGGCGTGGTGGACATCCGGGAATATTTTATCGAACCTTCGACAGAAAGTCTGTTTATTGTTATGCCGTGGTTGCCGGGTGGAACCTTGAGGGAGAAAATGGCGACCATGAAGCAGACCGGCGGAGTCCCGCACCTGAAGGCTCGCGAATGGCTGCGTATGCTGTTGGGAGCTCTGGCTGAGGTGCACGCAAATAATATAACGCATCGGGATATCAAGCCTGAAAATATCATGTTCAACAAGCACGATATGCCTGTTCTGGTGGATTTCGGGGCTGCTCTGGACCGCGATAATAAGGAAGGGATGACGATGCCGGGCCCGTATACGGAGCATTATGCCGCCCCCGAACAGCTGTATGCCGGAAAGGGGAAAATAGGCCCGTGGACTGATTTTTATGCCTTGGCTGCAACCTGGTATGAGATGTTGACGGGGCGTCCCATCACAGATTTCCGAGGCGTGGCATATTCTTCCATTGCAAGCGAGGACAAGGCTCTGGTGGAATCGGTGATGAAGAATCTGTCTCAGGAGCCGGAACACCGTTGCCAGACAGCCGCAGAGTGGATTGCTATGTTGGATGCTCCCATGGAGATAGTTGTGAATCAGCCTGTTCCGCCTCAGCTCAATCCGGGAGAAATGGTTGGTCAAATGGTTGCTCAGGCGGTAAATGCTGCCGTTCCGGTGGTGCAGGGGATAGGTGAGGCTGTTGGTCAGGCGGTGAACGCAGCAGCTCCGGTGGCACAGGGTGTAGGTGCGGCTGTTGGTCATGCGGTGAATGCAGCAGCTCCCGTGGTGCAGGGGGTAGGTGAGGCTGTTGGTCAGGCGATGAATACCGCAGGCAGGTTCATAGGTGGGCTGTTCGGTAGATGAGTAGGCGTGGTGGCGTTCATGCAAATGAGGAAAAATGGCATATAAACGCCGGGATGGTTGCTTCGGACTTGAAAAAACAGAGCAGCTGGAGTAAAGTTAGGGCATGAGCACCTTGCATTGCCCGAGTCTGTACCAGTATACGCGCCGCCTGACCCGCGAGGTGATGGTGGGAAATGTGGGGATTGGTGGTACCAATCCTATCCGTATCCAGTCCATGCTGACCAGCGACACGCTGGACACCGCCGGCTGCGTGCGTGAGTCGTTAGCGCTGGCTGAGGCCGGGTGCGAAATCATCCGTCTGACGGCGCAGACCAAGGTGTATGCCGCGAATCTGGAGAATATTGCCCGCGAGCTGCGCGCCGCCGGGTGCAACGTGCCGCTGGTGGCTGATATCCACTTCAAACCCGATGCCGCTATGGAGGCTGCCAAGTGGGTGGAGAAAATCCGCGTGAATCCCGGTAACTTCGTGGATAAGAAGAAGTTTGTGGAGCGCGACTACACCGACTACGAGTACGAAGAGGAAATTGAAAAGATTCGCAAGTCGTTCACGCCGCTGGTGCTTTTCTGCAAGGAACACGGCCGCGCCATGCGTCTGGGGGCCAACCACGGCTCCCTTTCCGACCGCATTCTGAACCGCTATGGCGACACCCCCGACGGCATGGTGGAGAGCGCGCTGGAGTTCGCCCGCATTGCCCGTGAGCTGGATTACCACCAGCTGGTGTTCTCCATGAAGTCCTCCAACGTGAAGGTCATGATTCAGGCCTACCGCCTGCTGGTGAAGCGCCTGGCGGAGGAGGGGCTGGACTGGAACTACCCCATCCACCTGGGCGTGACCGAGGCCGGTGAGGGTGAGGATGCCCGCATCAAGAGCGCTACCGGTGTGGGGTCTCTGCTGGCAGACGGCATCGGCGATACGCTGCGTGTCTCGCTCACCGAAGACCCGGTGTATGAGATTGCCCCCGGTTTTGAGCTGGCTGCTCCCTATCAGCCCGGTGTGGTGGCAGCTGCTGCTCCGCTGGCGGTGGATGCACCGGATGCCTTTAATCCCTTCGAGTTCAACAAGCGCAAGGCCGAGGTGATTACCCGCGGTGGTGTGACGCTGGGGTGGAATGAACCCGTGCGCGTGGTGCTGCCGGAAGCCGCCTGCAAGGCGCTCGATCCCGCGGTGATGAAGGATTTCATGCCTGAAATCTCCGCTGAGGACTGCGCTGCTGTGGAGCTTGACCCGCGTGATGCCGCAGCCACCGCTGCGCTGGCAGATGCTCCCGCCACGCTAGTGACGGTGAAGGATGGTATCGATATGCCGGTGGTGCAGGCTTTCCGTCTGCTGGCTGCGGTGATTCCGAGCCGCCACAGTATTCTGCTGAAGGATACGCTGCTCAATGGTCAGGACACGCTTTCCGCCCCCATGGCCGGTGGTGTGAATGCCGGCGCGTTGCTGTGCGACGGTATCGGCAATGCTGTGCTGGTGCGCCGCGAGGCAGACCCCGATAAAGCTGCCCGACTGGGCTTCAATATCCTGCAGGCTGCTGGTGTGCGCCTGAGCAAGACCGAGTATGTTTCCTGTCCGTCTTGCGGTCGCACGCACTACAACATTCAGGAAGCCGCCGCCCGTATCCGCGAGGCCACGGGCCACCTGAAGGGCGTGAAAATCGCCATCATGGGCTGCATTGTGAATGGCCCCGGCGAAATGAGCGACGCTGATTTCGGCTATGTGGGTGGCGCTCCGAACAAGATTAACCTCTACGTGGGCCACAACCCGGTGGTCATGAATATTCCGCAGGAGGAAGCAGTGCAGCACCTTGTGCAGCTTATCAAAGACCACGGCCGCTGGGTAGACCCGGCCTGAGTCTGAGCATATCGTCTGCCGCTTTCAGATTACGTCCAGCCCCTTTCCCGGGGGCTGGATTTTGATTTTCATGATGACGCCTCCCGTTGATTGTGAAATAAAACGGCTGTGCGGGGGCTTTCCTTACTCTTCCTCCTGAATCAGACAGGGGTGACCGCTGGGGCCTATGCGTTCTGCCAGAATGGCGGCCAGGTCAACCGAGCCGAAGAAATCGGCGTTGCGGATGCGTTTGAGCTGGCTGCGGATGGGCAGGGTGTCGATTTGCTCCTGCACAAAGTCGGCACGGAGCAGGCGACCGTGCGAGTAGTATAACTCTCCCTGCTGAGCTTTCAGAACACGAGCGGCGGCCATGGCTGATGCTCGGTCGGTGATGCCGGGCAGTACTTCTGCCAGCGTCCGTACGTAGTGCAGAACCTCCGTTTCGCTTCTCTGACCTCCGGAACTCGGGGCCGGATTATTCAGGGAAAGATCGCGCCCATCGGAATAATCAAACCAGACGGGGTATTGGTACACCTTGCCATCGAGCAGTGCCCGGACCTCCCAGCACTCGTAATATTTGCCATTCATGGTGTAGGAATCACGGCTGTCGATGATTTCAAAGCGATTATCCGGAAATTCAAAGCGATTATCCGGAAATACCAGCTGGTCAATCATGGATTCGTGTGCATCATCTGTAAGGTTATAATTACGGATGCGGGCGATGCTGATGGATGCGGGCACCCGCCAGGCTGTTTCCGGAGTGAAGCCGGGGCCCCCGCTTATATCCCTGTGTTCGTCGTAGGCGGAATTCGCCAGTTTCTCCCGAAAGAGGTCGTGGAGCAACTGCCCGATTTCCGGCGTGAGGGGTTCCGCTTCGTAGGCATCGTGCGGGCTGCCCAGATGCCCGGCCAGCAGCTCAGAGCCGTAGTAGTGCTGCGCGCAGAGCTCATCCTTGATCGCATCAATGCTTTCTTCCGTATCAGGCGGAGCGCCCTGATTTGTGTAATCAAAGCCCAGGTCGTGGGCAGCACTGCTCAAGTCCTGCAGGTAGTCGGCTGCAGCGTCGGCCGTGGCCCGGTCGGTTACGCTGCGCAGAATGTTCAGCCGCCGTTGGTTGCGCAGGCTGAGGGCCTTTGCCAGATTCTCTTGGCTCAGGTTGACTCGCTGGGCTTCAGCTTCGCGTTCGTCGGGGCTGTTGGTGGTATCTATCCACACCTTCACTTCATGTTTTCTGCCCCGGTGCATGAGTGCTACGGTGGTAATCTGGTAGCGCCGGCCTTCATGCTGCTGCTCCTCCCAGCCTGTCTGCAGGGCATTCTGACCGCCAATGAGAGATTCCGGGAAAAAGTATTCGGCTGCGCTCTGGTACTGCCATTGAAAGTTGATGTACCCGTGGTGAATCCAGGCCGTCTCCCGGCTCAGGCCGGGACCTCCGCTTACTTTGGCCCGGAGCGGTGCGGGAATCAGCTCCAGGCTGCGGCGGATGCGTTCCTCCAGCTCTGCCTGTATTTCCGGGGTGACGGGGTCGGGGAGCAAGGCGGCCCCGGGTGCATCGTGCCTGAGAGCCAGCGCCAGAGCTGGTGAGCCATGAAAGTGCTGCATCTGCAGGTGCTCGATTTCTGCCTCGAAGTTGATATTGTCGTCTGTATTCCGGAAAAATTGCGGATACTGAATCAGCCTGGCAGCGGCTTCGGCCTTCTCCTTGTCTGTGATACGGAGCAGGAAGTCAATTTTCTGCTGTACCGGCCAGTTGCTCACCTCAGCGGCGGATTGAGCGGTTGCCGGCAGCAGCGCGAGAAGGAAAAGGTAAATGAAGGTGCGCATACTCCCACAAGTAGAAACGCCCTGCGCACGCGACGCAGGGCGTTGATTAAAGGATAAACCTCGGGGCTTTATTCGCAGGCATTGGCAGCCTCGGCCATGGCGGCGGCCATGGTGTCAGCACCCAGGCCAACGGCAATCTTGGTCAGATTGGCCACGATGTCAATGAGCTTCAGCTTGCTGGCGTAGGGAAGCAGGTTGGCAGCGGCGGTGGGGCTTTCGCTCATCATTACGGGCATGATGGTGGCGGCTGCCTTGCTTTCGTTCAGGCTTTCAGCAGCAACCATGAGGTTGGCCAGTTCCTGAGAGGCAGAGATAGCGCCGATAACCTGCATGCGCTCAGCATCGGTCAGGGGCTCAAGCTTGCTCAGGATGTTCGGGGTCACGTTGGTAAGCACGGTGTGCAGCTCGTCGATGAGCGTTACCAGTTCCTTGTCCTTGGCGTTGGTTACTACGGGGGTAAGCTCGCTCACAGCGCCGGTCAGGGCGGCGGTGGCATCGGTGGTGGCATCGGCATAGACGCTCATGCAGAATGCAGGAGCAATAGCCAGAGCGGTGAAGAAATTCTTGTTCATCATCTGTCGGGAATTATGGTTTGTTGTAAAATGAAAGTTCCTCGCTGCGATTTGCAGCATGCTGAAAATAACACGCGAAGCTTGGCGCGTCAAGTATATTCTTCTCTAACATGGTGGGATTTCAGTGACATACGCCTATTGCCGCCACGAATCGAGCGCTGGTTTTGGCGGGGATATTACGCGTTGGCATAATTAAGCGAGATTGTTGTTTTCGGAGTACGGGACTTCAGTCCCGTAAATCACGGAGAGGTTAATCGGGACTGAAGTCCCGTGCTCCGATGAAGTTCATCGCTAAAGTCCAATTTATTGCGCAGAGTTGCTTTTATTCAGGTCAGCCCCTGGCGCATGGCGGCTACATCCGGGGTGCGGCCGAACCAGTGTTCGAAGGCGATGGCACCCTGCCAGAGGAGCATACCGAGCCCGGTGGCAGCAGTGCACCCGCGGGCTGCTGCGGCGCGGCGCAGGGCGGTATCGTGGGTCACGATGTCGTATACCATCTGCCCAGGGCTCAGCCAATCCGGGGAAATGGGCATGGGGTCGCCCTCGTGCAGCCCCAGGCTGGTGGCATTCACGACCAGATCTGCAGCGGCCAGGGCTGCAGGCAGTTCCGGTGAGTCAAAATGGAGGATGGCAATGGGGGCTGAGGTGTGGTCCGCCAGCATTTCTGCCAGACCCGCGAGTTCGGGGCGAGGGCGGTTCACCATGGTGAGGGCAGGGCAGCCTTCCAGTGCGCATTGGCAGGCCAGGGCACTGCCTGCGCCACCGCAGGCTCCCATGATAAGCACGCGGAGCTCCCGCAGCGGGCGGCCGCAGGCTTCCTCAATAGCGCGGGAGAAGCCGGGGCCGTCGGTGTTGTAGCCATGCCAGCCGTCTGCGCGGCGCACCAGGGTATTGACCGCGCCGCTCAGCCGGGCCAGCGGGTCCAGTGTGCTGGCCGCATCATGCGCGCGGCGCTTGAAGGGTACGGTGACATTTAACCCCACAAAACCACGCCCGGCCAGAGCATCCAGCAGCGCTTCGAACTCCCCCGGCTCAGTGCCGGCCAGCAGGCGCACATAGCGCAGACCGGTGCCGGCGGCATCCAGAGCGGGTTGCTGCATCTGCGGGGATTTGGAGTGGGCAATCGGATTGCCGATGACTCCGACCTTCGCGTCGGCGGGGAGTTCATCCAGCTGGTCGATGGTGTAGAAAGCGCGCATAGCGGAAAAAGATTAACGCAAAATGCGGCCGAGGCTCATTTTGCGTTAATCGGAGGATTTTAAAGAGGGTTCTTTACTTCTTCTCCTCGGTGGTGGCGGGAGCCTCCTTGGGAGTGCTGGAAACGATGCTGGTCTTGGCAATCTTGATGGTCACGCTGGGGGCGATTTCCATGCGCACGGCGTCCTGCTCCACCTTGGTGATGACACCGTAGATACCACCGGCAGAAACCACCTTGTCGCCGGGCTTCAGGCTGTCCTGGCGCTCCTTGAGCTCCTTCTGCTGCTTGCGCTGGGGGCGGATGAGCAGGAAGTAGAAGATGATACCGATAAGACCGAAGGTAATCAGCATGTTGATGGGGTCGCTCTGCTGACCGGCAGCAGCCTGGGCAATGTAGATAGCGTTCATTGTATGTCGTTTGCTTGGTAACGCGAGATGAAGCTGCGCTTGAACGCAGCGAATTCACCGGCTGCAATGGCGCTTCTCGCTTGCGCCATGAGCCGCAGGTAAAAGTGAAGATTCTGGAACGAGAGCACGCGCAGCGCGAGCATCTCGCCGGCGCGGAAGAAGTGACGCAGGGCCGCGCGGGAGAAGCGGGTCACGTGCGGATGCCCCTCCGGGTCGAGCGGGCGGGGGTCATCCTTCCACCGCTGGTTCTTGATGTGGATGGGGCCGTCCGGGGTCATGGCAATGCCGTGGCGGGCCAGTCGCGTGGGCATCACGCAGTCGAACATATCCACCCCTCGCTCAATCATTTCCAGCAGCTGGGTGGGGGTACCCAGTCCCATGGCGTAGCGGGCTTTGTTCTGCGGCAGGTAGGGGGTGCTGTTCTCAATGGCGCGCAGCATTTCCTCCTCCGGTTCGCCCACGGACACACCACCGATGGCGTAGCCGTCGAAATCCATGGCGGCGAGTTCCTCGGCGCAGGCGCGGCGCAGGTCGGCATAGACAGAGCCCTGCACAATGCCGAAGTGCTGCTGCAGGCCGTTGCCACTCATGGGCTGGTGCTCGTCCACCCAGGCTTTGCAGCGCTTTGCCCAGCGCAGGGTGAGCCCCAGCGATTTTTCCGCATACTTGCGGTCGCAGGGGTAGGGCGGGCATTCATCGAAGAGCATGGCGATATCGCTGCCCAGATTAGCCTGAATCTCCATGCTGCGTTCCGGGGTGAGCATCATGTACGCGCCATCCACGTGGTTGCAGAAGCGTACGCCCTCCTCGGTAATCTTGCGCAGACGCGCCAGACTCCACACCTGGAAGCCGCCGGAGTCGGTGAGCATGGGGCGGTTCCAGCCCGTGAAGGTATGCAGACCGCCCAGGTTGCGGATGGCTTCGTCGCCGGGACGCAGGCAGAGGTGGTAGGTATTGCCCAGCACAATCTGCGCGCCCAGCGCCTCCAGATCCTCCGGGTGCAGGGTCTTTACCGTGCCCTGGGTGCCCACGGGCATGAAAATGGGGGTGGGTACATCGCCATGCGGGAGATGCAGCGTGCCCAGACGCGCCCCACTGGGGTCTACCTTGTGTAAATCAAAGGACATCGTTCTTCACGTAGCGGGCGGCAAAGATGGGCTTGCCCATCGCCTCCCATTGTTTCTGGAAATCGGTTTTCGGGTAGAAGGGGGCGTTCCACTCCTCGCGGCGGAAGAGGGGGCTGGCATCCATTTTCTCGCATACCCACTGGAAATACTCCTCGTGGTCGGTCTTGAACAATACCTCGCCGCCCGGCGCAAGAGCGCGGTGCAGCACGGGGATGAATGAATCCTGTACCAGACGGTTCTTGTGGTGCTTCTCCTTCGGCCAGGGATCGGGGAAGAGATAGTGCAGGCGGCTGATGCTGCCGGGAGCCACCATCCATTCCAGGAAGTAGCGGCTCTCCACGCGCAGCCCGCGCACATTGCTCAGCCCGCGGCGGGCGCTCTCGTTGCATACCTTGCGGATGCGACCCAGCAGGCGCTCCACCCCCAGAAAGCGGGTCTCGGGGTAGTGCTCGGCCATCGCCAGCAGGAATCCGCCGTCGCCACAGCCCAGGTCTACCTCGAAGCTGTCGCCGTTGCCGAAAATTTCCGCCACTCCGTAGCGGGCAAAATAATCTTCTGGTACAAAGGCCGTGTTCATCGTCGCGCGTATTTTACAGGAGCATGCCCGCCAAGTCAATGGTATATGCGGGTGCGTGACACATTCAGAGTCGTGTTGTTCCGGCCGGAGTCTGTAAATGAGCGTTTAGTGGGGAGCTTCGATAATGGAAAGTATGGCTTCACGCACCCACTAAATGATTATTTACACCCCGTTAATAAAATAACCCGGCTGGTCGGGAGTACCGAACCAGCCGGGGTTAAGGGAATTAGTGTTTTGGTTGCCGTAAGGTTGTTTACGCCTTGAGAGCAGCACCCTCCTTGGCCTCGATTGCCTTCTTGGCCTGCTCGAAAACAGCCTTGAAAGCCTCCGGGTTGGCGATAGCCAGCTCGGACAGGGACTTGCGGTCCAGATCGATGTTGGCGGCCTTGAGACCTTCCATGAAACGGGAGTAGGTCAGACCGAGGGGACGCACAGCGGCGGAGATACGAGCGGTCCAGAGGCGACGGAACTGACCCTTACGCTTCTTACGGTCGCGGTACTCATACTGCCATGCTTTGTAAACAGCATCCTTAGCGTAGCGGAAGAGCTTGCTGCGGAAACCGCGGAAGCCCTTGGCGCGAAGCAGGATGCGCTTGCGGCGGGCGCGGGATGCCGGCCCATTTGTAGCACGTGCCATAGTTCTTTTTTATCTATATGCGTTGAACAGACTGTTCTTCCTCACCTCCTTGCAGTCTCGCCTGTTCGATCCCCGACAGTGTGTCGCGGGGAAGGCTGCACGAAGGCCGCCCGATATGCGGGCGGTGCTTGGCTGGTAGCCATGTTCCTCGGCTTAAGCGAAGGGCATGTTCTGCTTCACTGCCCAAACCTGGGTGGCGTCCACCAGAGCGGGACGTCCAAGAGCGCGCTTGCGCTTGCTGGACTTCTTCTGGAGAATGTGACGCTTACCCTGCTTGCGACGCAGAACCTTGCCCGTGCCGGTCACCTTGAAACGCTTGGCCACGGCCTTACGTGTCTTGTTGATACCACCTTTGCGGGTCATGGTGCAGAGATTATACACGCGTTTTTCTGTCTGGCAAGAAAAATATCACGGTTTTTGCTGCTTTTTTATAAAAATTTGTCTCGTTCCAGCTTCTGCGAGGCATTATTTCCGGCCTTTCTTCCTTACAATGTCGTATAGCCGGAAGAATAACGGGCTTATGGCATAGTTGAGCATACCCATGGCCGTGTACAGGTGCTGCCCCGTGGTGTAACTTGCCAGCCAGCCGGCAATGAGGACTCCGGAGAAGAACAGGTACAGGCCGTACTGCGCCACATACAGGGGGATAAATCGGCGCTCCTCGCGGTAATGTCGGCAGCTCTGGATGATATCTACCAGCGCCAGAAGCAGGCCATGCACGGTGAATGGCAGGATGGCGCATGCGGTGAAGAGATGGTTGCCGGTCAGATAAGCTGCCAGTAAGGTTCCACTGAAAAAGATGACATGCCCGCCCCAATGACAATACAGAAAACTCCAGAGGGATTCTTCCATCTGTTCGGAGGTCCACGGGCTTTCTGAATGGTCACTCATGCTATCGATTGTCAGACTATCATAGCCGCCTTCATCTGGCAATGATGTATTTGCAGATTTTATTCGGAGCGGGGGACTTTAGTCCCCCCAATGCTTACGTTTTCGGGACTTCCGTCTTCGGCTTCGCCTACGCCGTGACAGGAAAGTCCCGTGCTCCGATAGATATGCACCCCGCCAATACCCGATTTGTCGAGGATGGGCTGATGATGCCAATGTATAATTTGTTGCGTAGACCTGTAAATCTGAAACATGGCCGTAGGTCGCGCTGGCGGAGGCGGAATGCCCGTTTTGCACCCCAATTCCTCCCGGAAGAAGAAAATTTTTGTCAATTCCTACTTTTTTGCTTGCAATAGCGTTAGAATTATTCTAAAGTAGCGCCATGAACACGACATTCATCGAATATCCGAAGTGCACGACATGTAAGAAGGCCAAGACCTGGCTTGCGGGGCAGGGAGTGGAGTTTGCGGACCGCCACATTGCGGAGCAGCAGCCTACGGCAGAGGAGCTGCGCTCGTGGTGGCAGGCCAGCGGGCTGCCGCTGAAGAAGTTTTTCAACACCTGCGGGGCGAAGTACCGCGAGATGAACCTTTCTGAGAAGCTCAAGAGCATGAGCGATGACGAGCAGCTGGCGCTGCTTGCCACGGATGGTCTGCTGGTGAAGCGCCCGATTCTGGTGACGGAGGACGGCAAGGTGATTCCCGGCTTCAAGGCCGAGACCTGGGCTGCAGCCTTGGGTAAGTGATTCTTTTCATAAGCCAATAACGTAATTGCAACAACAAAGAACCGCGCATCGGGAGGGTCCCCGGTGCGCGGTTCGAACTTTAAGAAGTAAAGGAACTTCAGTCCTTCGTGATGAAGAACTTGCCGTAGGTGTTGCGGTCGTGTTCTTCGTTGTTGAAGGTGATGAAGATGCGGGGATTATTTACCTTTGCTGAGGCGGTGAGGGTGTAGTAGTG
>JAZONE010000065.1:0-10348 GCA_045654325.1 Akkermansia sp. | reverse complement strand
CCGAAAAGGAAGGAAACAGCCGTCATGAGCACTGCGCGGTAACGCATGCCTGCGCCGTTCAGAGCAGCCTGTTTCACCGGCACACCCTCCTCGTGATTATCCTTGCTGAACTCCACCATAAGAATGGCATTCTTGGCCGAGAGACCAATGAGCATGAGCAGACCCAGCTGCACATAGATGGACATGCTCAGGCCGAACAGCTGGGCACCCATGAGCGCACCCATAGTGGCCACGCTTACAGAGAGCATCACCGGCACCGGCGTGGTCCAGCTTTCGTACTGGGCCACCAGGAAGAGGTAGGCGAAAATCATGGCCATGGCAATCAGCGGGCCAATCTTGCCATCGTTCTGGCGCTCCTGGTAGGAAAGGTCCTTCCAGCTGACTTCCCACAGCAGGTTGCGGCCCTTGGCCTTTTCCTCCTGGTTCATATCGGCAATGGTTTTCTCGATGAGCTGCATAATCTGGCCGGAGCCAACACCCATGGCGGGAGTCACGGAGATATCTGCGCTCATGTACTGGTTGAATCGGTTGTAGCGGCTGGGCCCCATGCGGTAGGAGAGCGAACAGACGGCAGAGAGCGGCACCATTTCGCCGCGCTCGTTGCGCACCATCTGGTTCAGAATATCATCTGCCGTGCGGCGGTCGGCGGTGCCGCCCTGAATCTGCACCTTGAAGTTGAAGCCGTTGAGCGTGAAATCGTTCACGTAGGACGAGGACATGACGCTCTGCAGGGTGCGGAAGATGGTATCCACCGGAATGTTGAGCGACTGAGCCTTCTCTCGGTTGATTTCGAGGTGAATCTGCGGGGTCTCGGCATCGTATTCACTGCGGGTGCGGGAGACCAGGTCCTGGCGGGCCATGAGACGCTCCTGAAGGTCTTTCACCGCCATGCCGAGATCCTGCGGGGTGGCATCGCCGGAGACCTGAAGCACAGCCGATACACCACCTGCAATACCCAGGCCGCGGATGGCGGGCGGGGTCATGGCCATGATGCTGGCCTGCGGAATATCTGCACAGGCAGCGTTGATTCGTTCTGCAATCTTGCTGGCGTGCATGTCGGGGGAGGTGCGTTCGCTCCAGTGCGTGAGCAGCACAATCATCATGCCGCTGTTCTCACCGGAACCGCTCACAAAGCTGTAGCCACTCTGCGCGGTCACCATATCCACGCCGGGCATGCCGATGACCCGCTTCTCAATCTGGCGCATCACCTTATCGGTACGCTGCTTGGCGGTGGCGGTGCCTTCCATGGTCACCATCACAAAGAGACTGCCCTTGTCTTCCGTGGGAATGAAGGAATTGTTCAGGGCAGGGGGGGCAATCAGATTCAGAGGGTTCAGGCTGTTGGCCGTGGGAGCCTTGCCTTCCGTGCTCACCATTTTCTGCCAGGCAGCGGGAGCCCCGGCAAAGTAAACATAGTTACCGCCGATGACCAGCAGGAGCAGCAGCACGGTGAGCCATACGTTGCGCACCAGGATGCCGGCACCCCACATATAGATGCGGCGGCTGGTTTCAAGCAGCCAGTTGAAGGGCCAGAAAATAAAGCCGGCCAGCTTGTTCGGCTTAGCTCCCGCCGGGCGCAGGATGATGGCGCAGAGCGCGGGTGAGAGGGTGAGAGCGTTGATGGTGGAGATGCAGAGCGCCACGCACATGGTCACGGAGAACTGGGTGTAAATCACACCCACCATGCCGCCGTAGAAGGCGATGGGTACGTACACCGCCAGGGTCACCAGCGTGGTGGCAATGATGGCGCCGGTAATCTGCTTCATGCTCTTGAGGGTGGCTTCCTTGGGGGAGAGCTTTTCCTCCTGGATGATGCGCATCACGTTTTCCACGACCACGATGGCGTCGTCCACCAGCGAACCAATGACCAGAATAAGGCCGAACATGGTGAGCACGTTGATGGAGTAGCCCAACGGATACATAATCATGAACGCACCCAGCAGGGACACGGGAATGGCAATGGAGGGAATGAGGGTGGCGCGCCAGTCCTGCAGGAAAAGGTAGGTCACCAGCACCACCAGAGCCAGCGCTATGACCAGCGTGAGGATGATTTCATCCATGGTGGCATCAATGGCCTGAGTGGGGTCATAGCCCATGCGCCACTCCATGCCGTCCGGGAAGTTTCTGGCAATCTCCTTCATGGCATCCTGCACCTTGGCCACGGTTGCCAGGGCGTTGGCGTCATTGTTCTGGTGGATAATCATGCCCACGTTGTCCATGCCGTTCAGGCGGCTGTAGCCGGTGTTTCGCTCGGCGCCCAGCTCTACGGTGGCGATGTCGCGGAGCTTGGTCACGTGGCCGTTCTGCCCGCGTTTCACGACGATGTTGCCGAACTCCTCTGCAGTCTTGAGTCGGCCCGTGGCCGTTACCTTGAAGGTGGCATAGGACTGGATATCCTCCGAACCCACGGAACCGGCCGCGGCCTGGATGTTCTGGGCGCGGATGGCTTCGCTCACATCAGAGGGGGTGATGTTCAGGGCGCTCATGCGGGTGGTGTTCATCCACACGCGCATGGAGTAGTTGCGGCTGGGGATGATATCGGCACTGGAGACACCATCCACCTGGCAGATTTTGTCCTTCACGTTCATGCGCAGCCAGTTCGAGAGCTCGAGAATGCTCATCTTGTTCTCGTCGCACATGAAGTTGATGAAGCAGAGCATATCGCCGCTGCGCTTGTTCACGTTGTAGCCGGTCTGCTTGATTTCGCTGGGCAGCTTGGATTCCACTCGCTTGATGGCGTTGGACACGTTCACCATGGCCATGTCATCATTTGTACCGGAGCGGAAGATGAGGGTCAGGCTGTAGGAACCGTCGTTGCCGCAGTTGGAGCTGAAGTATTCCAGGTCATCCATGCCGATGAGCTGTTCTTCCACCGGGGCGGCCACCACCTGGGCCACTTCCTCAGCACTGGCGCCGGCGTAGGTCATGCGCACCGAGATGGTGGGCGGAGAAACCTCCGGGTACTCGGAAACCGGCATCTTGCTCAGGCAGAGCAGGCCGCCCAGCATCATGAGAATGGAGATGACGAAGGCAAACTTGGGTCGATGAATGAAAAATGCGGAAAACATATTCAGAAATGAGGGTTAGTGGGTTATTTGACCTGCACGGGGACGTTTTCTTCCATGTCTGCCAGGTGGGAGGTGATGACCTGCTCGCCCGGGAGCAGCCCGGAGAAGACTGAGATGCGGCCGTCCTCGGCGGTGCTGCCGCAGATGATGCGGCGCTCCACAGCGCGGTTGTGTTTCACCACGTACACGTATTTACCCTTGGAATCAGTGAGCACTGCCTGTGCCGGTATGCCCAGAACCGGGTGGTCGGCCTTGCGTTTCACGCGTATGCCCACCACGCCGCCGGGAGCCAGCGAGCGGTCGGCATTCTCGAACACCGCCCATACATTCTGGGTGCCTGTTCCGGGCTGAATCTCGTTGTCGCAGAAGGCAATGCGGCCCTTTTCGGGTAATTCCTCGCCCGTGGCAGTCACCAGGGTGAGCTCGGCCTGTTCCTCCAGCGCAGCGCTGCTGCCGTAGTTCGAGAGGATGTCCTTCTCGCTCATCGGGAAGCGGGCGTAAATGGGGCTGAGCTGCACCACGCGGGCCAGGGTGGACTTGATGTCGGTCACATAGTTGCCCTTCGAGATGAGTACACGGCCTATGCGGCCACTGAGCGGGGCACGCACAATGCAGCGGTTCAGGTCATCCTTGGCCACCGCGAGTCTGGCTTCGGCGGCGGCGCGGGCTGCTTTCTGTTCGTTGAGGGTGGCGCGTGCGTTTTCCAGTTCGTCCTTGCTGCTGGCATTCATTTCCTGCAGTTTGAGCTGGCGGTCGTATTTGGCCTGGGCATCGGCAATCTTGATGTCCAGCTGTTGCAGCGCGGCTTCGCAGGCTGCAACGAGGGCCTGGTAGCGCGTGGGGTCGATGCGGAACAACTCATCTCCCTTTTCCACGCGGTCACCTTCGGTGAAAACCCGTTCCTGCAGCACTCCCTGTACCAGCGGGTGCAACTCTACTGTGTTCACGGCTTCCAGTCGCGCGCTCTCTACCTTCAGTATGGTCGGGTCGATCATTTCTCTGGCGGCTACGGCGTCTACTTCCACCGGGGCGAGTTCACCACCCGCAGCGGAGCCGGGCTCATCTACCGTGGCGTCGGTAAAAATCGGGCGTACCACGCCGCCGGGGCGGGTTTTGTGTGAGCCGTCGACGATGACGGTTTCACCGGGGGAGATGCCTTCGTAGATGGATTGCAGGCGCCCCTGCACGGCGCCGGGTACCACATTGCGGCGGGCCACGGTGCCGGCGTTATCGATGGTGTAGACGAAAGCGCCGTCGGAGTCATAGTGCACGGCGGTGAGGGGAATCATGGTTACCTCGCGCGTGTTGTTGAGCGAGATGCTCAACGCGCCGATGCCATTGTGGGTGAGCTGTTTGTCCGGGTTGGCAAACTCTGCCCACAGGGTGTAGGAGTCGGTGCTGTTGGTGAGCTGGTTATCTACCACGCGTATATTACCCTTGGTGGGGTAGTTGCGACCGTTGGCGGTGATGAGCTGCACATCGGTCACGCTGCTGATTCCCTTCGGCCCGTAGAAGATGCCGTTCACATCGTTCTGACTCAGTGGGAAACGTACGTAGATGGGATCCATCTGGGTGATGGTGGTGATAGCCTCGCCGCGGGTGATGTAGTTGCCCTCGCCCTTGGGCAGGCGTCCAATGCGGCCGCTGATTTCGGCGCGGACGGTGCAGTCCTCCAGGTCTTTGCGGGCGTGTGCCAATTCTGCTTCAGCGCCGCTTTTGCGGGCCTTGAGCTCTTCTACCGCAGCTTTGGCTGTTTCCGTGTCTTCTACCGATGCGGCCTGCTGGGCAGCCAGTGTGGCCAGACGCTTGTAGCGGCTGTTGGCGTAGACCAGCTGAGCCTCCAGCTGTGCTACAGCGGCTTCTGCCTGCTTCACGGCAGCCTGGTAGCGCAGCGGATCAATCTCCAGAAGCAGGTCTCCCTCCTGGACGATGGCGCCTTCCTGGAAATGAACCTTGGTCAGGCGTCCTTCCACCGCCGTGCGTACCGTCACGTGGCGTATGGCTTCTGTCCGCCCTATGCTCTTGCGCACAATCTGGTCGCGCCCGGCCGTGGCTTTCTCAGCCTGCACGTAGGTGGTCATCTTGCCCGGCATCTGCGCCGTGGCTATGCCCCCCAATGCCAGCATGATGGCTAGTGAACGATAATATTTCATAATAACATGCTTGAAAAGTGAAAATGATTCTACGTGCGTATCATATCACGAAGAGGCCTCCATTTGCAAGCGGCAAATGGTGACATATCCGCCACAATACTCCGATTAATAGTACGGAAAAAGAGCGAGGCTCTATGCAGGGTCAGCGTGTCATACGCTGCAACGTACGGAAACGGAGCCCGTATCGGGCAGAATGAACTTGTGCAGCTCTATAGTGGCGGCTGCTGCGCCGAAATCCTGCACGCAGGCAGTGGCCAGTTGGTGGCACAGGGTTTCGAGCAGTACCCAGGGCTGCGCCTGAGCCAGCGCCACCAGGTGGCGGGCCAGCGCGTCGTAATCGATGGTGCGGGTGAGGTCGCTGCCCATGCTGGCAAAAGCTGCGGGCGGGGTGATGCTCACGTTGGCCACCAGACGCTGCGGGGTGGCGCGCTCTTCATCCGGCACGCCGATGTGGCAGGTGAACTCCAGGGCGTTGATGTGGATGGTATCACTGGTGGTGGTAGCGGGGCGTGTACCGCAGCGTTCCATGAGGCTCTGCAGGGCTCCGAGATGAGGCACGGTGAGGTCGGGGTTGGAGACGGAAAGCTGGGCAGCGTTGTTGTAGCCGGTGAGTACACCAATGCCGATGATGCCGGCACAGTGTGCGGCGTTGATGTCATGCTGCATATCGCCGATGAAGGCAGTATCCGCGGGGTTCAGCTCGTGCTGGCGGAGGAGGTTGTAGATGTATTCCTCCTTGTTGCGCACGCCGGAGTGGATGTGCTCGAAGTAGTCCTTCAGCCCCAGGAAGCGAGCCTGCTCATCGAAGGCGCGCGGGTCCATGCTGGTGAGGATGAAACAGCGGATGCCGCGCTGGCGGCAGAACGCCAGAAACTCGGCGGCATGTGGTATCACCGTTACCTGAGTCACCGCATGGTCAAAGGCCTGGCGGTAGTATTTCTCGAGGTCCACGAGCCTGGCTTCGGGTGTCTTGCGGGCGTAGTATTCCGGGTATGGAAGCTGAAACTCGTCGCGGAACTGCTCGCGGGTGAGAGCGGGGCGGTTGTACTGAGCCAGCACGAAGTTTGTGGCTTCGAGGGTGAGGGCGAGGTCATCGCAGAGGGTGCCGGACCAGTCGAAAATCAGGTTCTTGAACATACGCGGGAATAGGGTGCTTCAGGGGTTGCGGCGGTCGGTGGTGATGATGTTGTGGCGCTTCTGGTATTTGAAGATAGCGCGCTTCAACTCGGGGTTGATGAAGGGGTTGTCCTTGCCGTAGCGCGCCCAGGGACCACCCGGCACGCGGTAGAAATCTACAAAGCGCCAGTGCACGGTGGCGGTTCCGCCCTTGATACCCAGATAATCGCGCACCGCGGGTGAAATATCGATGCCTGCGCACTTGTTGGCCTTGTTTTTCGGACGTGCGCCGAGGAAGACGTATTTCCAGTCGTCCGTGCAGAAGGGCCCGCAGTCTTCCCACTGGGCAAAGCAGTAGCGGCCGTTGTAATAAATCTGTACCCAGGTGCCGCGGCACACAGATTCGTACTTGCCGTCCTTGTAGCGCCGGTACCAGGGAATGACTTTCTCCGCCTCGGGCTTGGGGCCGCCTTTGTCGATGTCGTTGTAGGGCAGGGCCACGTAGAATGGGTTGAGTTGCGGGGTGAAGCCCAGCGGGGCATAGGTGCGGGGGTCGCGGTTGGCAGGATTCGGGTCATCGAATCCTCCGTAGTTGTCATCCCAGGCGCTGTCCCAGCTGCTGGCGGTGTTGGGCACGGGGTTGTTTTTCGTGGCTCGCTCGCCTATGTAGAAATAGGTGGCAGTGATATCGAAATGCCAGGGATAGGCGCCGGGTGAGGTGCTCTGGATGCCCTTTTTCGGGTCGGGAAAGTTGCGGCGGTGGCTCTGGTCAAAGGTGGGGCGCATGGGCCCGGCCTTGATGGCGGTTTCGCGCAGTTTGTCGGTGGTCATGCGCCGCTTGGCGGGTTTTGCCTTGCTGCGGCTCATGGCGGCGGGGCCTATGCTGGTGCGCTCCTGTCTGGCTTCTGCCTGGGGAGCAGGCAGAAGTGTAAGAAACAGCAGTGAAAGGAGGACCCGCTTCATTACCAGTTGTGCAGTACGCTCGGGCGCGCCACGGGCAGCTTGTCCGGGGCATCCAGGGTGAAGTGCAGACCTCGGGATTCCTGGCGGCGGATGGCGCAGTCCACGATGAGGGAGGCGGTGAGCGCCAGGTTGCGCAGGTCGAGAATCTCCGGGGTGACGCGGTAGCCCCAGTAGTACTCGTTGATTTCGCGGTTGATGTTGCGCAGGCGGGTGGCGGCTCGCTGCAGGCGGTGGTTCGTGCGCACAATGCTCACGTAGTCCATCATGGTGCGGCGCACTTCATCCCAGCAGTGGTAGAGAATGGCCAGGTCATCCTGCGGCACGCGCTCACCATGCTTCCATTCGGGAATGGGGTATTCCTCCATCTTGTGGGCCAGTGGCAGGCTGCGCAGCATGCGGTTCAGCGCCCGCTTGGAGATGACCACGCACTCCAGCAGCGAGTTGCTGGCCAGTCGGTTGGCGCCATGAAGCCCCGTGCATCCGGTCTCACCCGCGCAGAAGAGACCACGCAGCGAGGTCTGGCCATCCGTATCTGTCTGCACGCCGCCGCACTGGTAGTGGGCGCTGGGCACCACGGGTATGTAGTCTACCTCGGCATCCACGCCGTAGCTCTTGCAGGTCTCATAGATGTAGGGGAAGCGCTCTGCCATGAAGCCCTTGGGCTTGTGGGTCATGTCCAGGTACATGCAGGGGTGGCCGGTGCGCAGAATCTCGTGGTTGATGGCGCGGGCCACGATGTCTCGCGGTGCCAGGCTCTTGCGGGCATCGTACTTCTGCATGAACTCCTGGCCATCCGGCCCGCGGAGCACGCCACCCTCGCCGCGCACAGCTTCAGAGATGAGGAAGGTGAGACCGTCGCGGTCGCTGCTCTTCGGGTTGTAGAAGGTGGTGGGGTGGAACTGCACGAACTCCAGGTTGGAGACATTTGCTCCGGCTCGCCAGGCCATGGCCACGCCATCGCCCGTGGCGGTGGAGGGGTTGGTGGTGTACATGTACACGCGCCCGGTGCCGCCGGTGGCCAGCATGATGCGGTCGCTGCGGAAGATTTCCACCTCGCCGGTGGCGGGGTCGAGCACATAGGCACCCAGTACGCGATCCTCGGTCACGCAGCCGAGCTTGGCGGTGGTGATGAGGTCGATGGCGATGCGGTGGTCGAGCAGGGTGATGTTCGGGTGCTGCTGCACGCAGCGCAGCAGCTTGGTGCTGATTTCCAGCCCCGTGGTGTCCTTGGAATGCAGGATACGGCGCTTGCCGTGGCCTCCTTCGCGCCCCAGGTCGAACTCGCCATCCTTCTCTGTGTCAAAGTCTACGCCCCAGTTGAGCAGTTCTTCAATGGCGGCGGGAGCTTCCACCACGATGATGCGCACGGCCTCTTCATCGCACAGGCCTGCACCGGCATCCAGCGTGTCGGCTACATGTTCCTCAAAGGTGTCGTCCTTGTCAATCACCGCGGCAATACCGCCCTGTGCCTTGGCCGAACTCGAAACCAGGGGATCGCTCTTGCAGAGAATGGTCACCTTGCCATATTCGGCGGCGCGCAGGGCAAAACTCAGTCCCGCCACACCGCTGCCGATTACTAGAAAGTCTGTTGTAGTCATCGCCTGTATGCTGGATGCGCGCGCGATTCTACCACATTTCTAACCATTCGTCACGCAGAATGTCAGAAAATCCCTGATTTATTCACATATGTGAGAAGTGTAAAAACAAATGCGACACCGGAAAGGCCCCTTTTTCTGTTTCATCACGGCTAGCGGGGGAAGGACTCATTGCCGTCCTTCCCCCACACCCCCATCCTGGCTAGGGCAGTTTGGGCACCTTGGGTGACTTTTTTGGGGCCTTTCCGGTGTCCCATTTGTTTTTAGACTTCTCAAAAGTCGAATGGTGGAAACTTTTCCCGAAAAAAACGTTGCTTAGATTTCAAAAAAATGTTACTCTGCCCACGGATAAACAAAATCAACCACTAATTAGCAGTTCCTTAAACTTTTTACGCGACATTTTCACTCAACCAAATAACACATCATGAACCTCAATAGAACATTCAAAGCGCTCTCCCTGAGCCTCATCACAGCCCTCTCCCTCGGCACCCTTGCTGAGGCCTCCTGTCCCTGGACCGGTACTTTCAATGATGTACCGGAAAGCTCCACATCCCCCCACTCCTACATCAAGGGCATTATCAGGGAGCGCAGAGCCTGCCGTGTAGCAGCTCTCACGGACTACGGTGCAGGAGTTATGGTGAGCGGCGCCAATAACTGGGCAATCTCCAACATTCCTACCGCCCTCAAGGAATCCATGGAGGAGAGCGACAAGCTCGATCAGCGCATTACCGACATCCACATCACGGAAAACGGTGCCTATGTCGCTATTTTCGGCACGAACGGTTACGCCACTTCCGGTGCACCCTCCGGCATGGTAAAGGAGCTCCAAGAGCTGCACGCTAACGCTGAAGCCGTGCAGTCTGCCTGCTTCAACGACAATAATGAGTTCATCATCGTTACGGAGAAAACCATTTACCACAACTTGGGTGACGGATTCGCTGACATGATCAAGCAGACTAATGAGAAATACGGTACCATTCGGGCTGCGTCCATGACGAACGGCTCCTTCATCCTTTGCGCGAATTCCGGTGTGTTCTTGTTCAATGCGCCTCGCTGCATTGCTAGGGCATTGGACAAACTCAACTTCTTGCCCCGTTGCATCAAGTACACGGATGACGGCGATTACATCATCACGGACGGCATTAGCTCCTATGCCTTCAGCCTGTAAGTCAATTTCTACATCCTTTCATAGCCGCTATCCTCACCGGGAAGCGGCTTTTTTTTGCAGGCGAGCTCAATTCTCGGAGAGCCAAGCGACAAAACGCTCCGCCCAAGCCTTGGAAATACCGGGCAGCTCCGCAATTTCCGCAGTGGAGCGGGCGCGGAGGTTCGGTACGGTGTGAAAACGCGCCAGCAGCAGTTCTTTGCGCTTGGGAGTCATGCCGGGGAAAGCATCCAGCTTACTCTCACGCACTCGCTTGCGCACTAAGAGCTCGTTATAGTTGTTGGCAAA
>JAZONE010000064.1:0-10216 GCA_045654325.1 Akkermansia sp. | reverse complement strand
ACATCCAGACAGGGGATAATGCGTTTGGCTAACACAGTGATTAATGATTAGTGATTAGTGATTAATTTCTGGAGGTCGATGCGGCCTTCGTAATAGGCCTTGCCGAAGACGACGGAGGGAATACCGGCGGCATCAAGCGCGCGGATATCTTCGGTGCAGCTCACGCCACCGCTGGCAATGAGGCGGCAGCCGGGATGCTTCGCCATGATTTCCTGGTACAGCGCCGTATTCGGGCCGGTGAGGGTGCCGTCGCGGGAGATATCCGTGCAGAGGACGCGGGTGATGCCGTGGCTCATGTAGAAGCTCACGAATTCATCCAGGCTCATGCCGCCATCCTCGCGCCAGCCCTTGATCATCACGCGGCCATTCAGCGCATCGGCCCCCACAATGAAGCGGTCGGGGCCATATTTCTCTGCCCACTTCAGCAGGCGCTGCGGGTCGGTAGCTGCCAGGCTGCCCACGGTCACCATGGCGGCGCCATGGTCAAACGCAGCCTGCAGGTCGCTCTCCTGCTTGATACCGCCGCCGAAATCCACGGTCATGCCCAGAGCGGTGATTTTCTTCAGCGTCTCCAGATTCACGATGTGGTCAGCCTTGGCGCCATCGAGGTCCACCACATGCAGACGGCGCACGCCCATATCATAGAAGCGGCGTGCCACATCCTCGGGGTGCGGGTCATAAGTCTTCCGGGCGGCGTAGTCGCCCTTGGTGAGGCGTACACACTGGCCGCCGATGATATCGATTGCGGGAATGAGCTCAATCATGGCAGAGGTGAATGAAATTGTGAAGGATTCGCAGGCCCACATCACCGCTCTTCTCGGGGTGGAACTGGGTGGTGTAGAAATTGCCACGGCGCAAGGCGGAGGCGTAGGTCACGCCGCCGTAGGTGGTGCGGGCTATAGCTTCGACGCAGTCGGGTACATAGAAGCTGTGCACAAAGTAGACGAAATCGCCCTCCTTCAGGCCATCGAACAGCGGAGTCTGCAGATTCTCAATGGTATTCCAGCCAATCTGGGGGATTTTCACGCGGCCTTCCTCGCAGGTGGCGGGGAAACGCACCACCGGGCTTTCGAACACGCCAAGGCACGGGGTATCGCCCTCCTCGGAATGGGCACAGAGCAGCTGCTGGCCGATGCAGATGCCCAGCACGGGCTGCTTCAGGTTGCGAATCACCTCGCCCAGGCCGCTTTCGCGCAGGTAGGCCATGGTGTTGGCCGCTTCTCCCTGCCCCGGGAAGATAACGCGGTCGGCTGCGGCGAGTTCAGCGGCATCATCCGTGACCACCAGCTCCACACCGATGCGATGAAGGGCATTGATGACCGAGCGGATGTTACCGGCGTTATATCTGACAACGGCTACTTTCATAACTTAAAGCGTTCCTTTGCTGGAGGGCAGCACCAGGTGGCGCACATCGCGCTGCACCGCCACGCGGATGGCACGGGCCAGGGCCTTGAATGTGCCTTCAATCTTGTGATGTTCGTTATCCCCCTCGGCCTTGATGCTGAGGTTCATGAGAGCGGCATCGCTCAGGCTCTTGAAGAAATGGTAGAACATCTCCGTGGGCATATCGCCGATGCGCTCGCGCTTGTATTCGGCCTCCCACTGCAGCCAGGGTCGGCCGCCGAAATCCAGCGCGGCGCTGCACAGGCAGTCATCCATGGGCAGGCAGTAACCATAGCGGGAAATCCCCAGCTTATTGCCGATGGCCTTACGCAGGCATTCACCCAGAGCCAGGCCGGTGTCCTCAATGGTGTGGTGCTCGTCCACGTACAAGTCGCCCTTCACGCGGATGGTCACGCCCATGCCGCCGTGGTGGGCAAGCTGGGCCAGCATGTGGTCGAAAAAGCCCAGCCCCGTGCTCACCTCGCAGTAGCCGGGGCGGTCGAGCTCCAGCTTCACGTAGATATCCGTCTCGCGGGTGGTGCGCTGCACCTCGGCGCTGCGCTCGCCCGCCACCAGAATCTCGGTAATCTTCTTCCAGTCCATGCCGTCGGTGCCAATCTGCAGCGCCTTGCAGCCCAGATTCTGAGCCAGCTGCACATCTGTGGCGCGGTCGCCGATGACATAGCAGTTCTCCAGATCGTAGGAGCCGTCCATGTAGGCGGTGAGCATGCCGGTGCCGGGCTTGCGGGTAGGGGCATTGTCATGAGGGAAATGGCGGTCGATAAGGATATCGTCAAACTCGACCCCTTCGCCCTTGAGTGTGTCGAGAATGAAGTTATGCACCGGCCAGAAGGTGTCCTCCGGGAAGGAATCGGTACCCAGGCCGTCCTGGTTGCTCACCATCACGAACTCGTAATCGGTAAGCTCGCGGATGGTGCTGAGCGCGCGGAAGGTGCCGGGTACGAACACCAGCTTCTCGAAAGCATCAATCTGCTCGTCTGCCGGCTCCTGAATGATGGTGCCGTCGCGGTCGATGAAAAGGGCCTTTTTCTTCATAAATCAGAATTTCTTGAGGGCTGCCAGCAGTTCGTCATTCTCCGCAGGGGTACCGATAGTGATGCGCAGGCAGTTCTGACACATCATGATACGGTGACGGTTGCGCACGATGATGCCCTGCTCCACCAGCGAATCATAAATACCACAGGCATCATTCACTTTGGCGAGGAAGAAGTTGGCATCGCTCGGGTACACCTTCTCACAGAGCGGGAGTCCGGCCACAGCCTGCATCATGCGGGCGCGTTCGGCAAGTGCTTCGTCCACCCAGGCACGAATTTCATCCATGTGCTCCAGGCGCTCCATGGCAGCGCGCTGGGTAAGGATATTCACGTTGTAGGGGTACTTGACCTTGTTGAACAGGGCAATGACCTCCGGGTGAGCCAGAGCCATGCCAAGGCGGATACCGGCAGAAGCCCAGGCCTTGGAGAAGGTGTTGAGGACGATGAGACGCGGGTACTCCTCCAGCAGGGCGCTCACCGAAGAACCGGCGGGCGCGAAATCAATGTATGCCTCGTCCACCACCACGATACCGGGGAAAATATCCAGCACCTTGCGGATTTCCTCCAGCGGGAGCAGATTGCCGGTGGGGTTGTTCGGGCTGCAGATGAAGATAACCTTCGTGCAGGGGGAGTAGATGGACTGCAGGAAATTCTCTGCGTTGAACTGGTAATCCTCCTCCAGCGGGATGGCGTTGTAGCGGATATCATTGATATCAGCGCAGACTTCGTACATGCCGTAAGACGGAGCAATGGCCGCCACCTCATCCACACCAGGGGTGCAGAAGGTGCGGAAAATCAAATCAATGGCTTCATCGCTGCCGTTGCCCAGGAATATGCGCTCCGGCGCCACGCCCTTGTATGCGGAAATCTTCTGTTTCAGCTCCCACTGCAGCGGGTCGGGGTAGCGGTTGTTCGGCGCGTTGTGAGGGCATTCGTTTGCATCCAGGAACACGTGGGCCGCCTTGCCGGCGTATTCATCGCGGGCGGAGCTGTATGGTTTGAGCTTCAGGATATTCGGGCGCACCAGGCGGGCGATTCCCGTGCCCGGTTCTTCCTGCGGCAAGCCGGCTACGGCCTGCATGCGCAGGGTCATGGCACGGGCGTGGGCATCCAGATGCTCAGCTCCGGCCATGAGCTCCACGGTGCGGCCAATGCTGCGGACACCCTCGGCAGAGAGGGTCTGCAGGGTCATCTTGCGCTGGAAGCTGTCGATGCAGAGACTGCTGTAGGCACGCACACAGCCCATGGTCGGCAGCGTGTGGTTGGTACCGCTGGCATAGTCACCCGCGCTTTCGCAGCTGTAGTTGCCCACGAAGACAGAGCCGGCATTCCGCACGGAAGCGGTCAAAACACCCTTCATGGCGATGATAAGGTGTTCCGGTCCGTAAGCATTGGTAAAGTCGATGCAATCCTGCTTGTCCGCCAGCACAATAATGCGGCTGTTGGCAATGGATTTTGCAGCTATTTCCCGGCGGGGCAGCTCGGCAAGCTGCCGCTCCACTTCCGCAGCCACTGCTTCAGCCACGGCAGAGCTGGTGGTCACCAGCATGGCTTGGCTGTCCGGGCCGTGTTCTGCCTGGCTCAGCAGGTCTGCCGCCACAAAGGCCGGCACGCAGCTTGTATCGGCCAGCACTTCCACCTCGCTGGGGCCGGCAGGCATATCTATAGCCACCCCGGCCAGCGATGCCAGCTGCTTGGCGGCGGTTACATAGGCATTGCCCGGGCCGAAAATCTTGTCCACCTTCGGGATGGATGCCGTGCCATAGGCCATGGCCGCAATAGCCTGAGCACCGCCTACCTTGAAGATGCGCTTCACTCCGCAGAGATTTGCCGCAAAGAGAATAGCGGGGTTCACCCTGCCGTCCTTTCCGGGGGGAGTACAGAGCACCACTTCCCCGCATCCGGCAACCGCTGCGGGGATAGCCAGCATGAGCACGGTGGAGAACAGCGGAGCTTGCCCGCCGGGCACATAAAGCCCCACCCGCTGAATGGGCAGCGTATGCTGCTCACAATACACGCCGGGTGCAGTCTCGCGGCTTCGGGAGGGTTCATCCAGCTGAATCTTGTGAAAATCCTCTATGTTGGCATACGCCGCGCGAATGGCCTCTCGCAGCTCCTGCGGCACCAGAGCACAGGCTTCTGCCACCTCCGCGGGGGAAACGGCGAACTCTTCCAACTCCACGCCATCAAAACGGCTGCCGAACTCGCGGAGTGCAGCATCGCCGCAGGTATGGACCGCGTCCATGATGGGACGCACCACATCAAAAAGTTGGGTAACATCGAACGCAGGACGGCGCACCAGCTCCGCCCACTGCTCACGAGAGGGTTCCGTAATGATGGTCATGGGGGTGAATTAAAGTCAGAGGTTACAGAATCATTTTTTCAATGGGCAGCACCAGGATACCCTGAGCTCCGGCATCTTTCAGACGACCGATGATATCCCAGAAGCAAGACTCATCCAGCACCGTGTGGATGCTGCACCAGTCCTCCTGAGCCAGCGGCATGACCGTGGGGCTCTTGATACCGGGCAGTACATCCAGAATGGCCTGCACGCACTCACGCGGCGCATTCATCAGCACGTATTTCTTGTCGGAAGCGCTCATGACCGCATCTATGCGGAAAAGCAGCTTGTCCAGAATCTCCCGCTTTTCGGCGCAGAGGTTCTTGTTTGCAATCAACACGGCATCACTCTCCAGAGCCACTTCCACTTCCTTGAGGTTGTTGCTCACCAGAGTAGAACCGGAGCTGACGATGTCAAAAATGGCATCTGCCAGACCGATACCCGTGGCAATCTCCACGGAACCGGTGATAACGTGGATATCTGCCTGCACGCCTTTGCTCTCCAGATAACGGCGCAGAATACCGGGATAGGAGGTAGCAATCTTGCGCCCCTGCAACCACTCCGTGCCGGTGTATTCCACATCCTTGGGCACTGCAATGGACAGGCGGCAACCGCCAAAGCCCAGATGCTTCACGATTTCGGCATCAGCAGCGCGTTCCTCAAACTCATTGAGGCCCACCACGCCGATATCGGCCACGCCATCAGCCACGGTTTCGGGGATATCATCATCTCTCAGGAACAGCACCTCCATCGGGAACTTGCGCGCAGCAACAAGCAGCGTGCGGCGGGAGGAGCTTACCTTGATTCCGGCTTCCTTGAGCAGTTCCATGGTGTCTTCGTTCAGACGGCCCTTGGACTGCACTGCTATACGGAGTTTCATTTTGTCTGTTATCTGTGAAGAGTTCTTAAAACGAACAAGGACGCGTCCGCACGGCACGGATACGTCCTTGTCATCGGGGAAGCTGTTTGGCACAGCTTCCCTGGGTTAATGAGAAACCTTAGCGGCAGCCTCCTTGAGGTTCTTGCCAACCTTGAATTTCACCACGGAACGCGGGGGAATCGGCACGTTCTTGGCGGGATCCTTGGGGTTACGGCCAACCTTGGCCTTGACTTCCTTCACGGTGAAAGTACCGAAATTGCGCAGGACAACACGGTCGCCGTTGCCGAGAGCCTCGGTAATCAGCTCAATGGTCTTCTGAACAATGTCGAGGACGTCGTTCTGCGTGAAGTCGCCGTCGAGCTCAGCGCAGACCTTGTTCACCAGTTCTCTTTTAGTAATCGTATTAGCCATAACTTTTCTGCCTTTTTTCGCATGCTTGAGAAGGCGGGCGGATTATAGCCCATTTTTTTCAAATTGTCTCGCTAAATCATCGCCAAAATGGCTTTTTTTGTGTCAACCACGGGATTTTTCAGGCTTTTCCGGGGATTTTTGTTGACGAAATGGCCGGAAAAGTGGATTTTATGAAGCGGAGATGGCCAATCAATGTTCTATATCCCTTTCAGCGGGCGAGGCAGCAGCACTGGAAAAGAAGCTGGAAAACACAGCAGGCTTCTGCCGAGCCGAGCGCGCCTACGCCGCTTTCTGTTTTGAAAAACAGGACGTCAACGTGGCATTTTATCCCAAAAAAGGGCGTTTGCTCATCCAGGGAAAAGGCACGGAAGAGTTTCTGGAATACGTCCTGCTGCTCACCCCGGACGGCGCAGCTCCGGCCATGGGCAAAACCCTGCCTGCCCTCGTAGATACGTCTCCCCATTTCGGCGTGGATGAAAGCGGCAAGGGTGATTATTTCGGGCCGCTGGTCATTGCCGGGGTCTACAGCGACGAAAAAACGGCACAGGCCCTCATGAAGCTGGGCTGCCGTGACAGCAAGCAGATTTCAGACGATTCCCGCATAATCGCCATTGCCGACAAAATCAAAAAGGTACCGGGCGTGGCTTGGGAGGTAGTCTGCATCGGCCCGGCACGTTACAACGAGCTGTACGCAGAAATAGGAAATCTGAACCGCCTGCTGGCCTGGGGGCATGCGCGCGTGATTGCCGCGCTGCATGAAAAAGTACCCGCCTGCCCCAGAGCGCTGTCAGACCAGTTTGCCAACGAATGGGTTCTGAAGCGAGCATTGGGTCAGCGGCACATCCCAGTGCAGCTGGAGCAGCGCACCAAAGCAGAAAGCGATGTGGCCGTAGCCGCAGCTTCCATTCTTGCCAGAGCCCGTTTCGTCCAATGGATGAAGCAGACCGCAGAAGCCGCCCGGTGTCCCTTACCCTTGGGGTGTGCTCCGCATGTTACCAAGGCGGCACGTCAATTTGTAGAACAACACGGAGCTGAACGCCTGCGCGATGTTGCCAAGCTGCACTTCAAAGTTACACAGCAGGTGATAAAGTAAGCAGAGCCCGCCCGCAATGAAAACACACTGCGGTGCTGTCACGCCTCACGGGAAGTGGGGAGTGATGCGAGAATCTCTCTCACGATAGTGTCCTCATCCACCAGACGCCCCTTGCCCTCTGCTCCGCAGGCAAGCATGCCGCAGGATTCCGGCCCGATAATACGGCAACCGCGTTTTTCCAAGATGCGGGCATTCTCCTGCGTGGCAGAGTGATCCCACATATCCCCGTTCATAGCAGGGAAAATGAGAACCGGCCCCCGGTAGGCAAGATAGAGGCTGGTGAGGGCGTTGGGAGCCATGCCATGAGCCATGCAGGCCATGGTATTGGCAGAAGCGGGTACAATGGCTAGCACATCTGCCTTCTGCGCCAGCTCAATATGCACCGGCACCCAAGAAGCGGTTTCATCCTCAAAGGTGCAGATAACGGGGTTACGGGAGAGCGTCATGAGCGTGAGCGGTGTTATGAACTTCAATGCCGCCGGGGTGCACACGCAATGCACGGTATGCCCCGCTTTCACCAGTCGGGAAGCTACTCCCGCGGCCTTATAGGCGGCAATGGAGCCGCAAACACCCAGAACGATGGTTGCCATGACGCTCTCCTTTTTTTACAGCATGAAAGAATGATTAGCAGAGAGAGGGATCAATCTCCACAATCATGTTAATTTCCACAGCCACGCCGAGGGGCAGACTCACCACACCCACGGCAGAGCGGGAATGAGCAGCCTCCGGGCCGAACAGCTCCACCAGCAAATCTGAAGCGCCGTTGAGCACCTTCGCCTGGTCGGTGAAATCCGGTGTGCAGTTCACAAAACCGTTCACGGCCACAATCTTCTTGAGCGGAGCAAAGCTGCCCAGCTCACCCTCAATGACGGCCAAACGGTTCAGAATGGCAGCAGCAGCGGCTTTCTGACCGTCCTCAATGCTCACATCTTTGCCCAGCTTGCCGTAATAAGCCGTATCTCCGTTCACGGAGATACCTCCGGAGAGATGCAGGTAATTGCCGGTGCGGATGCACTGCACATAGGAGCCTACCGGCTTGGGAGCCGGGTACATTTTCAAGCCCTTGGCCTCGAGTACTTCTTTATTCAGGTTCATGTTTCTTGTATAGGTGAGTTATGACCTTGTGTCAAGCCTTATCTGACTTCAATTTGTCTGCGTTACGCTTCTTCCGGTATTCTTTCAGCTTTTTGTTCAACTGCTTAACCCGTTTCCTGTCTTCCCTGAGCTGTTTGACAAACTTTTCCCAATGTTCCAGTTGCGCCATAGGTAAGGCGAGTTCCTTCGACATTCGCTGATCACTTTCGCCGAAATCAACTTTCATCACCAGCCGTCGGGGATCAAGAAATGAAGCGGATTTTTCAGACGGCACATGGATTACCGGATAGGGGATCTTGTACTTTTTGATGAGCTCCCGGACGTCATTTTCCGAGCCGCCATTACTAACCAGAATGATTTCCGCACCGCGGCCTTTCATCTTCTTGTAAATATCCCTCACCGGTTGACTTGTCACAAAAGGATTGCATTGCGCCGTTTTGATGAACATTCGGTAAAACACCAACGCCGACTTGTGCGGACGGGCAGAGCCGATATAATTGGCATCCGTATATTTTTTGGTGAGTTCCAACCGGCGGCGGCCAAACATATCTTCCGACAACACGCGAATCCTGCCAATCAGTTCTTCCTCCTGTGTGGGTTGCACATATTTGCGCCAATTCTCAATGCTGGACAAACAGCATCCTTTATCCTGCCCCAGTTTTGTTCCGTCCGCAGAAAACACCTCCAGATAAGGAAATTCGCACACCGTCTTTTTGCCATCGTAGGTAAAGGGGATGGAATTGCGGCAGTCCGGGGATACAACCGGAGGCAACACGCAATTTTCCTCCATAAACTTCTTAATTCTCTCCGGTTTTGTATCACGCCCCACAATCACAACATCCGCACCCATCCCGCGCAGGAGATGCCATGCTTCGGACACATCCGGAAAGAGATCCCAGCACCCCATTGTGTTCATGACATTCAATACAAAGAAAACGCGTGCCTTCTTATCCGGCTTGGAATCCGAAATATAAGAAAGTCCCGCCAGTTTTTTCGTAAAAGCCGGCAAATCCTTCTCCGGCACCTCTTCATCTGCCGAGCAAACGGTATTGCTCAGACATAAGCTCAGTAATATCCCTATCAGGAGAGCAATGTAACGCATGTGATTCATCTATAAAAAATGCTGCTGCCATCATCAACAAAAGGAACTTCCGATTTACGAGCATCGGAAGTTCCCCCAAAAAAGACTTATCAGAAATCAGCCTCGCTCGGAGCGGCATCGTCCTCAGCGGAAGCATCATCTTTCTTCTTGCTCTTCTTGGACTTCTTCTTAGATTTCTTCTTTTTGTCCTTGGCTTTCTTTTCGCGGGCAGACTTCTTGGCCTGCTTGACGAGGTCCTTCCAGTTACCCATCACCTCCGGGCACTTCTTGTAACCGGAAGCGTTGTCGAGCACTTCGCCGTCCTCCGTCACGGCCACCACGTTGGGAGTACCGCCGGAACCACCGGACGGGACATTCACATGTTTACAGGTTTCCGGAGTGATGACGGGGAAGTTCATCTCTGCTTCCTCTGCCCATTCTTTAGCCTTGGCGGCATTGGCATCACCATTGAGCATGATAATCTCTGCCCCCTTACCCTTCATCTCCTTGTAAAGACTGATGCTGGACGGCACCATGGCTCGGCAGGGGCCGCAACCGGAGTGGGAACGGACAAAGAAGTACACGTATACCTTCTTTTTGGGCTTTGCCTTGGTGGCATATTCCACCTCTTTGAGCATATCTGATATAGAAACACTCGGCTCCTCCTCCGCTTCATTCATGGAATCCGTTTCTTCCGTAGCAGAAGCTGCATCCGTGTCCTGCGCAGCCAGCGGAGCTACTGTCAGGCCGCACCAGATAAAGGCAGCACCCAACATCATCAGTAATTTCTTCATCATAATCTTTAGTTCGTTTCGGGTTATATAACCGAGGACTTTTCAACGCACGCAGTATACAGCAAAAGCCATTCACACGCAAG
>JAZONE010000063.1:0-3671 GCA_045654325.1 Akkermansia sp. | reverse complement strand
GCGCCTCGTCCTTCGTACCTTACTTACGTCGTAGCGTTTCCAGGCGTTTGGACCACGCGGCGGCTTCTTCCTCGTGAGCCTCGGCGTCCTCACTATTGCGCAGGAGGTTAATGAGCAATGCAATCGCCTGCGGGTTATCCTGACCGGCAGACAAACGCAACATGGCGAGCCCTCGCTCCGTGTCCTGCGGTACAGGGTCGCCGGAAATCAACATGATGGCATACACCAACTGAGCCCGGGCATTGCCACCACGGGCAGCTCGGGCATACCACTCGGCAGCCTGTGTCATATCCACCGCGACACCCGCCTGCCCCTTAGCATAGATATTGCCCAGATCGCAGGCAGCCTGCGCGGCGAGTTTAGGAGCCTCGGCTGCAGCAGCCTTGCACAGCAGCTCCAGCCCCTCAGCTTGTGTAGACGGCTCCTGCAACAACAGATGAGCCAGGCGGTACTGCGCCTCGCCGATGCCGGCAGAGGCAGCCTTGCGCCAGTGAGCGGCGGCAGCAGCTTTATCCGCCACACACCCCAGACCGTTGTAGAGCAAATATCCGAGGTAGAACTCCGCCTCTGCGCTTCCCTGCCCGGCGGCACGAGTGAACCACTCGCGAGCGATGGCCGGGTCGGCAGTCACCCCTTTGCCGCCCTCCAGGTAAATGCCGCCTAAATCGAGCTGAGCCTGTAACAGCCCGCCCTCCGCAGCAGAGGTAAGCAGCTGCATAGCACCGGCAAAATCGGAGCTTTGCCCCTCAACATTGGGCTTCAGCAGCTCCTGAGCCCGGGCGTACATCGCCTCGGGGGTAGATGGCGTAGCCTTCTCTGCATCACCACATGCAGAGAAGGCTACGGAAAGAATCAGCAGCGCCGGCACCCTGACAAATCGAGCGTTCATGGTCGGCGTTGCGGCTGGGGGCTTAAGCCTTGTAGCTGTCCACCAGAGCGTGAGTGCGCTCGTGCACCTTCTGCACGCGAGCCTTCAGCTCAGCCTTGTAAGCCTCCTTATCGGGCATGGGACGACGTGCCACACCGGAGATAACGGCGGCCTCGGCAATGGCCGGAGCAAGGTACTCAATCATGCGGGGGTCGAAGGGCTTGGGAATCACGTAGTCGCGGCCGAACTTAAGAGCCACGCCGCCGTTGGCAGCCACTACCTCCTCAGTTACTTCCTCGCGAGCCAGGTCAGCCAGAGCGCGAGCGGCGGCAATCTTCATGGCCTCGTTGATGCAGGTAGCCTGCATGTCGAGAGCTGCGCGGAACATGTAGGGGAAGCAACTTACGTTGTTCACCTGGTTCGGCCAGTCACTGCGGCCGGAGCCCATGATGCAGTCCGGGCGGGCAGCCTTCGCTTCATCATAAGTGATTTCGGGGTCGGGGTTGGCGCAGGCGAAGATGATGGGGTTCGGAGCCATGCTCTTCACCATCTCCGGCTTGAGGAGCCCCTTCTTGGAGAGACCAAGGAAGATATCAGCACCCTGCAGGGCGACTTCCAGCGTACAGTCCTCACTCTGGGCGAACATGGCCTTGGTGGGGTGCAGGTCAAGACGACCGGTGTGGATGAGCCCCTTGGAGTCGAACATGAAGATATTTTCACGACGGATACCGAGAGCCATGTAGAACTTGGCGCAGGCAATACCGGCAGCACCGGCACCGCAGACCACGCAGCGCATATCCTGCAGCAGACGTCCGGTAAGGTGAGCGGCATTCAGCAGAGCGGCGCCGGAGATAACGGCGGTGCCGTGCTGGTCATCATGGAACACGGGGATGTTCATTTCCTCGCGCAGGCGCTGCTCTACCACGAAGCACTCAGGAGCCTTGATATCCTCCAGGTTGATAGCACCGAAGGTGGGCTCCATGGTCTTGATGACTTCAATCAGCGTTTCGGGCTTCTTGATATCAAGCTCGATATCGAAAACGTCTACGTCGGCGTAAATCTTGAAGAGGAGGCCTTTACCCTCCATCACGGGCTTGGATGCATGGGCGCCGATGTTGCCGAGGCCCAGCACGGCGGTACCGTTACTGATAACACCCACCAGGTTACCGCGGTTGGTGTAACGGCCTGTCACCGATGTATCATTGGCAATCTCCATGCAGGGCACGGCCACGCCGGGAGAATAGGCCAGAGTCAGGTCATCGATGGTGAAACAGGACTTACAGGGCAGCACTTCCAGCTTACCGGGACGCGGCTGCTCATGGTATTGAAGAGCTCTTTCAGCTAAGTTATTACTCATACGCTCGTTTTTGAGTGAGCGGGTATTATAGTCATAATTCCTCTTCTGGCAAGCGCTTATTTTGACTTCCGCTAATTTTTAGTCACTTTGCGGGGCTTTATCCCTTATTTTTACGAGGCAAGGCGACCTGTATATCAATCACATCAACCAGCTCAAAAGCCGGAAGCTAATCGCTCAGGCGGGATATGTTCTGGCAGTTTTCGCAGAACATACCGTCCCCGGTTTGTCCGTTGCTGCGCATCTGTCGCATGCCACACCAGGGACACTCAAGCTTTCGCAAGTTCAGGAGCGTTCCGATGAAGTATGCAGCAATTCCTGCCCCCAACACAAGCAAGGGCAACACCCTATCCGCGAAAAATCCGCCCACCATGCTGGCGACAACCAGTGCTATCCCCACTTGCTGCAGCCTGGTATTACGGCGGTAGTAATTTTTCGTTTCTGCCGGCAACGTCACAGATTCCGGAAAGCGGCCGCCAAGCTCCAGCGCCAGTGCGTCCTCCCCGGCATACTCCCCCAGTCTCATTTCTGCGGCGGGATACACCGCGCTTAGCGGGTAGAATTGCAGGTAAAGCTCCTGCCCGAAATCCAGCACTATCGCCAGCTCCTCCATTTCATCCGGATACGCCAGGCGGACAGCAAGCAGCGGTTGCCCCTGCAACAAATCAGGAATCGCCACTTCCACCGCATCAGCCGGCAGGCTGGCCACACAGACCAGGGCCTGCCCCTCCGGGCAATTCAGCACACGAGTTTCAAACACGCGCCCGCCCAGACCAATGTAGTACCCCTTGAGGGTCTCCGGCCCATCGTATTCCGGGTTGCGGTATTCAATGCTCCAGATTCCCTCCAGCGGCTCACCGGTAAGTGGAAAGGTATCTATCATGTGCCAAGAAAAAAAGCCCTGCCCGGCATCATCGGCACAGGCAGGGCTGAAGATTCGTATCGTCTGGTTATCAGTACTTAGCCACAACCTTCATCATCTCGTCCATCTGGGCCTCAATGGATTCCACGAGAGCCATCTGGGTGCGGGTGCGGTCGAGGTTGTGCTCGGGGCGCCTAATCTTGAAGTAGGTGTCGCCCTCGAGGTAGTCAGTCAGGAAGCGCATACCGCACTCCATGGTGAGGAGCTTACCGGAGAACGGAAGCAGCTCCTTCTCAAGCGGAGTGAGGAAGGTAGCAGCCTCGCAGTAACCCTTGGCGAGAGCCTCAAAGTACTCCATGCGCATGGTAACGAGAGAGGTGTTCTTCTCGTCCTCAGCAGCAGGAGAGGTAGAGGTACGAATCATGTCACCGAAGTCGTACAGGGAGGAACCGGGCATGGTGGTATCGAGGTCGATTACGCAAATACCTTCGCCGGTCACGTCGTCAAGCATCACGTTGTTGAGCTTGGTGTCGTTGTGAGTCACGCGCAGGGGCAGCTCGCCGCTGGCAAGGTAGTTCACCACCTTG